>JAJDTX010000105.1 GCA_022826925.1 Bryobacterales bacterium | reverse complement strand
TTTTTGAGGGGCCCTTCTGGGCGCATTGGGAGGGATAGCCAGTAGTGCTCGGAGGCTAAGCTATTGAATGCGCAGAGGTTAGGTGCCGGGCTTCAGGCACGCAAAGGCTCATAGCACAAAAAGTGGTCGGGGTAAGTTGGGTCTAGTGGGATGTGGCTCGCCACCTGCGAGAGCCCGCCGTGAGCTGAAGTCAGACTACCGCCACCGACAGGAGGGCCTCATGGGCGAGATCGAAGCGCGAGAGGATGCGTGGCATCGGCTGAATCCGCAGCATCCGGGTGCGGCCATCGCGGACGCCTGCATCGGGCCGAAAGCGGCACAGCATGGTGGCGAGGCGACCGTGAGTGCGGCTGCTGAGCGGCTCGGCGTGGATCGCAAGACACTATCCCGCGTCGTCCACGGCCATTGCGCGGTCTCGCCATACATGGCCGTCCGATTGGAATCCGCGGGATGGGGCAGCACGGAATCGTGGCTATGGCGTCAGGCCCGCTACGATCTGGCGCGAGCTCGCAAGCGGCGGTCTGCGGCTGGATAGGTCAGCTCACGGCTAGAGGTAGGGCAGCGCGTCGATTCGTGCCTCCAACGCGTCGAGGTTGAGGCGCGAGCACTGGAGCACGGTCTCAGGCCAGGCATCTTGCTAGGCGCGCTTCACTCCGAAGTGGTGCAGTGCGTTTCTCATCAGCGCCTGCATCTTGGAATCGGCTGACAGCGCCCAGCCCCCGGCGATGCAGCCGGTGTGAAACACCTTTCCGCCCTGTGGCCGCTCCCAATATGTCATTTCGGCGTATACACCGTGCTCGAGCGGTTCCCAGCGCCCGAAGTAGTCGATCCCCCGGCGTTCGCGATCCACGATCTGCGCCAAGGGCACGATGCCCTCCGGATCGTCGGGAACCGACGCGCCGGTTGGGTTCTGTCGAGTGATCGCCTGGATCAGGCTTGGTCGCACGTCGGACTCGTGACCGCCCACGCGGGGCGGCTGCCCATCCGGGGCCTGCCCGAACATCTCTCCCGCCTGCAGCCCGACCGCTTCCGGTTCGTGGAAGAGGAAGTGGTCGGGACGGACCACCTGGTAGGCCCCGAAGTGAGCCTCGGTAATCGGCCACCAGCCAATACACTCCAAGCCCAGCACCTTCCAAGCGGGCAAGCCGCAGAATCGCATCAAGCTGCCGCGGCGGCCGTCGTGGCTGTGGAAGATCTCTCCGATGTCGGCACCCTCCCTGCCCCCGATGTCGATGCCGTGCTTGCGGCACTCCATCGCAGAGCCGTCCGCATCGTAGGACACCCTCCAGAACATCGTGTTGCCGCTCATGACAATCGCTGCGCCGCCCGAATGTAGGAAGCGGTCCACAGCCCGATAGGACTCCTCGGACCAGTACTCGCTGTGACCGTTGATCACTACGACCCTGTAGCCCCGGAGTTGATCGGGGTCGAGATGCAGATCGTGATCGCTGGCCACGTCAAACTCATAGCCGTTCTGCTCCAGCCAGCGATGGGCGAAGAGCTCGCCGCGCATGAGGTGGCTGTAGTTGAGATCCCGCTGGCTGAAGATCACCTCCGGCCCCGCTACCGGCCACGGCAGTCTCATCCCGACGGCGTACGTCGGCTGCCCCTGCGCGTGATTGCGGTAGCAGCAATAGGCCGGCGCGCCCGGGTGGGCGTTATCCTGGCCGGTCGTCTCCCAGAACGGCTCCAAGGAGTTCACCGCGAACGGCGTCGCGCTGTAGGCCTGCCAAGTATTGGTCGAGCAAATCACAAGGATCGGTGCCTTGGGACGAGCGGGGGAGCGGCGCACCAAGAACGCGACATCGTAGCGGAGCGGCTTGCCCTCGCGGCGGAAGGCGAACCGGCCGACATAAACCCCCGGCTTGGCGCTTGCGGGGATATTGACGCTGTGGCTCGGCTCCCAGCGGCAGTCATAGAGATCGTCCGAGGCGAATCGGAGTCCGTGCCCGCGCTTCGGATCGCCCGCTGGGCGGTAGTCGCCGTAGCGCGGCACCGAGCCAGCATCGAACGACGGCCCTCCGATCATCCAAGTGGCGCGATTGATGATCACTCCATGGAGACCGTCGCCGCCGATATCGCGAATCCTGTCGCCGCGCTCTTCATCAAGAGGCCAGCAGGCCAGCACATCCCTGGCGGGGGGCTCGAGCCCGCCGGATCTGAAACGCTCCATTGCTTCCCGAGACGACAGCGCCCTGCTGTAAATCGCCGGCATCGCGATGTCGCCATCAAGGAACTCGGCCGCCCGGCCGCTATCTCCGGACGCTCCAAGACGCAGTGGCGCTTCCACGGCCACAATGGCCTCAGGCTGCTTCCAGCTGCCTTGGAACAGGCCATCGACGTACAGGCTCGTCAACGCTCCATCCCAAGCCAACACGACGTGGCGCCAGCGGCGTCGATGCAGAGGCACGTGCGCGATGTTCCGATCCCCGAGCAGAAACTCGACCCACGCCCCCGCGGACACGAACAATCCAATGCCCCGGTCGCCATCACAGGCAGTGACGATACCCTGCCTGCGTTCGGCCGACCAGCTGCGGATCCAGACCTCGATCGTCAGCGCATCAAATGTCCTTCCAGCCAAGCCACCCTCCACGTGAGCGTACGAACCCACGTGAATCGGTTGCATTGACGGGCGCGGCTCACGCAGCCTGGCAATGGTCTCCTCGGAGCCGGCCGGGCCGACTGTCAATTCATAGGGAGTGTCGCTGCTGACCCGCAAGTCGACACTCGCTCCCGCGTCCAGACTGCGCTGTGCGTAGGCATGCACCCCGGGCACGGAGATTTCCGCATGGGGTGGAATCTCACTCGCCGCCGAACTCGCCCAGCCGACGTTCGCGGCCGCGACCCCGGCCGCGGTTTGCTGGAGGAACCTTCTGCGATCGATCGGCGGCACCGCGGCGATTGTAGCCGATGCGGCCGTTCGAGACCTCACCAATGTGGCTGTCGGCGAGAATTCGTCGATTCGCGCGGCCATCAGCAGTTCCGAAATCGAATAATTTGGGAGTACTGATGCATTATTTCATGATATTTTGCACTTAATGTTCAACCGTTCCCTGAATTTTCCCGCTGCTGGGACCGAGACCTTCTTCCTTTGGGGGCCCCGTCAGACCGGCAAGACCACGCTTCTGAAGCAGCGCTACCCCCAAGGTCGTTGGATCAATCTGCTTAGGAGCGAGGAATTCAGACGGTACGCTACGCACCCCGAGCTTCTCCGACTAGAGATCGAGGCGGATCCTCCAGACCCTGCTCGACAAATTGTTATCGACGAAATCCAAAAGGTGCCTGCCCTCTTGGACGAAGTTCACGGGCTGATCGAAGATCGAAAACTATGCTTCGCCCTTTGCGGCTCGAGTGCCAGAAAGGTCCGGGGAGGGGCGGCCAACCTTCTTGGGGGCCGCGCCTTGCGGTTCGAGTTGCTCGGCCTAACAGCGCATGAGCTAGGATCCGAATTCGACTTGGAGCGGATCCTCAACCACGGCTACCTGCCTCGGATCTACGAGTCAGGCCGACCGGAAGCACGCCTAGACTCCTATGTGTCGGATTATCTGAGAGAGGAAATCGCCGCAGAGGGCTTGGTTCGCAACTTGCCCTCGTTCTCGGATTTTCTCGACGCGGCTTCCCTGAGCGATGGCGGCATCGTCAGCTACACGAACATTGCGCGAGATTGCGGGGTCTCAAGCAAGACCGTAAAGGGCTACTTCCAGATACTCGAAGACACCTTGCTCGGGTCCTGGCTGCCTGCCTACCGCAAGCGTGCCAAGCGGCGGCTCGCCATGTCGCCGAAGTTCTACTTCGCCGATGTGGGAGTGGTCAACTCTCTCGCCCGTCGCGGGCGGTTGCGTCCTGGGTCAGAGTTGTTCGGAAGGGCGTTCGAGAACTGGGTGCACCACGAGCTCCGGAGCTACCTCGCATACTCCAGGCCAAATTCCGCGTTGGCGTACTGGCGCCTTCCAAGCGGCTTGGAAGTCGACTTCGTGGTCGACGACATCGATCTCGCCGTCGAAGCCAAGGCTAGTTCTCGCATCCACAGCGGACACCTGAAAGGGCTGAAGGCGCTTGCTCAAGAAATACCTCGCGTGACGCGGCGGGTAGTAGTGTGCCTGGACCACAGGCCCTGGCGCACGGATGACGGCATCGAGATCCTGCCTGCCCTAGAGTTCGCCAAGCGTTTGTGGAGTGGCCGACTGACAGAGAGCCGCGGCTGATGGCGGCGTTGTTTCGATTGCTCTGGGCACCCTGCCCCAATTGGAAGCAGATTCTCAATGGCTAGCCCCACCTCCCCCGCGAACGCTTACAGCGCGCGCGGCAACGAGCTGGCGTTAGGCGAATTCAGTGGAATGGTGTATTCGAGACGATCCCAGAGCAACCGCAGACGAGACTTCCCGCGAGGCACTCACCGAAGCGGTACGGCTAGGCCTGAATGTCGCCGCTCCACACTAAAGCTGCCGAGCTCCGCGGAACACCACTAAATCAAGCAGTTGGATCTCGGAGCCCGCTGAGCCGTTATAGGGCTCGCCGCGCACGACGACTCGCAACGTGTGCTTGCCGTCCTCAAGGTAGTAGTCGTGCCACAGCGCGTCAGAGCGCTTGAACGAGTCCTCATCCGGATAAGTATCGACGGTGCGAGAGAACTCGCCATCGAGGTAGACATCGGCTTGGCCGCCAGTGGGCACGAAGGATGCCGTAATGATCGCGCCAGTGCCCTCAAACTCGATCAGCGCTTCGGACCCTTCTTGCGAACTGGTCTTGACGGTATACGCCGAGCGCCTTCTCGTCGTAGACTCGGTCCACTCTCCCTTCCAAGACCAACGGGGGTCGGTAACCGCGATGCGTTCGACCGGCGACCCATAGTCGTCCCAGATGTCAAGCGCGGCTGGGATGGCGTCTTGGACAGCGATCTCAAGCCGGTCGCCGCCGACACGCCCTCCGTGGCGCTCTGCCATGGAGATGGCGCGGTCGTAGGTGCTATCCACGATCGTGCGGAACGAGTAGTTGGTATAGCTGAACTTCTCATCTGCCATGTTCTCGATGCCGCTCTTGAACTCGTCGGGGATACCCTCGTAGCCCATGACCACGCCGAGAATGCCGAGGGCGCTGGCTGGGTTGCAGTCTGAATCCTGCCCGCAACGGGTGGAGATGGTCATTGTCTTGCCGAAATCGCCCTCGCCATACAGCATGCCCAGCGCCACGTAGGCCCCGTTGATCTTGGCGTCGATATTGAAAGGCTGGGTGGCGCCGATCGGACAGGGCTCGCGGTCGTTCCACTTGTCCTCGATCAGACCCCAAACCTCGATCCAGTCGTCGGGATGCTCGTTCGACCAGGCGAGCACATCCGCGATCGTCATTGCGTACGGGCTTTCGGGCGGAAGGCAGGCCAGCCCGGCCTCGACCAGTCGTTCTGGGTCGCTTTCGAAGAAGGCCGCCGCGTACATGCAGCTGACGAACATGCCGCCGTAGATCCCGTCACCGTGATTCATGACGCGACCGGCCCGATAGCAAAGGTCATTGGACGCTTGGGGCAGGCCGGGGCACATCAATCCCACAAAGTCAGCCTCGATCTGGAAGTCGATGTCATTTGCGTGCGCATTGTATTTCGGCGTGCCGCTGAGCGTGGCCGGCACACCGCGCTTGAGCGCCCTGCGGGCAGCTAGGTTGGCGTGCCAGAGACGGTACTTGGCATCCCCGAACATGGCGCCGAAGTCTTCTGTGGTCGCGTCCAGCCCCTTATCGTCCAGCACCTGCGCAAAGGTCATGTCGACGTAGAGGTCATCTTGGCGAAGCGAGTTCTCCACCATGGCCGGGTCCCACTGCGGCAGGTCTTCTTCGGCGATGATCTTTTCGAGGTGGCGAAATTCGGTAGGAGCGCCAAAGGTGACCCCGATCATCTGGCCGGCCCAGCCGCCGGCGATCTTGTCACGCAGCTCAGCGAGTGCGATCTCCTTGGTTGCGGGTGTCACATCCGACGTGCAGGAGGCGGCGAAGGCAGCGAGCGTGACTGTGACGAGCGTGTGAGTAAGGGAAGTCTTCATGGTTGTGTTGGCGCAGAGCGCGCTGGCCAGTCTTCAAGTCGCCCCGCAGGCCCCGGGGCCACCCAGAATTTAGCACGTATCGGCCCGCTTCATGGCATCGGGGTGGCGGCACTGGAATGTCTGAATCCATCGCTCGATTCGGCTGTCGCCGCCCGGCGCTCGTCGACGCGCCTTGTCGGCGGCATTGATCAGTGGCGACTGCCGGTAGGTGGAACAGACGACGCGACACCTCCGGAATCAGCTTGGCTGTTCGACCTCCCTCTCTCGACGCCGTTTTTGGTGCGACTACCCTCGAACTAGTCGCCCATCTATTGACAGAACCCCTCTCTCGCCGATTGGAACTTCGAGGCAAAATTCGCTGGTAGAATGCCGATATCTGGGGATGCAAAACGAATTCACAGCAATCTTCGAGCGTGACAAGGAATGGATCATCGTGTACTGCCCCGAAATCCCAGGCGCTAGCGGGCAGGGACGAACGAAGGACGAAGCGAGAGAGAGTCTTGCGCAAGCCATCGCGTTGGTTCTTGAGGACCGGCATGAAGAAGGCCTTCGCGGATTACCGGCCGACGCCGAGCGTGACACGATCGTCGTGCAATGAAGCGTGTCGGCCTTCTGCGACACCCGCGCAAGCATGGCTGTTAGCTCAAGCGCGAAGGTGCGTCTCATTCGCTCTGGTCGAATCCAAGAACAGGCGTAGTTGAAGCTGTACCCCGCCATACAGAGATCCCAAAACCACTGGTCCGCAAGATCTGCCGTCAGCTGTCGGTACCGCCGATCGGATCGTAGCATCGAGCAACCGGCTTGGAAATGGTTCGGTTCGCTCGGCAACTGGCTGAAGGAGGAGGACTGACATGGCAACATTGACGATTCGGGTACCTGATGTCCTTCACGATCGCTTGGCGGCGATGGCCGCTCAACGCGGTGTGAGCGTAAACAAGCTGATGGAGGAACTCTCCGTCCGCGCGTTGACCGAGCACGATACCGAGATGCGCTTCCGGTTGCGAGCGGCCCGCGGCAAAGTCGAGCACGGATTGGCGGTGCTCGACGAACTGGACCGAGTGCATTCGCAAGCCGAAGATTCCTGAGGCAAAGAGACTCTTGACATCTGATGCCACCGCACGAGCGCGTGTTTGAGTTGCCTGGGTTCCAAACGCCCAGCACGGTGGCCGACCGAACCCAAAGAGGCTGTCGGCAGTATGCCGAAGGTGTCAACCTAGCCAGTAGCGGCTCGACGAAAACGCCGTGATACCGTCCAAGAGCGAACCAAGCCGAAGCTTGTCGAAATCGCTTAAATGATTGAAATCTGGAGAGTTGCCTCAGTTCAATCATGCAGCCCAAGACTGCGCTTGGCCATAGGCTGGTTCGGGGCCGTTGGGGCTAACGAATGTCCTTGTCGGGCAGTTCCATCCGCAGTTCCGGGTCGACAGGCATCTCATCCGGAAGCGCACCGGTCTCCCGCTTGAGCCTTTCAAGCTCAGCCTGAAGCTCGGCCAGCTTGTCGGCATGCGCCGGATCGTTAATGAGGTTGCGCTTCTCGAGCGGGTCGTCAGCAACGCGATAAAGTTCGGCCTTGTGGGTATTGGGTCGGCCTTCGCCGTTGGGGTAGTGGACGTACTTCCACTCGTCTGTGCGCACGCCGCGCACGTTTGGCGTGTACGGGAACTGGGTCTCGAAGTTGTACTCGTAAAGCCAACTCTTGCGCCAACCCGGATCTTCACCCGTGCTGACGAGTTGCTTGAAGCTGCGACCGTGGATGTCGCCAAGCGGCGGTAGCCCGCAGATGTCGACAATCGAAGGCGCGACGTCTAGGTTCAGCACTTGCTGCTCGATGACGCGCGGCTGATCGATCAGTGGAGGGTAGCGCACCAGCAGCGGCACGCGGATCGACTCCTCCCACATGGTGCGCTTATCGATCGAGGCATGCTCGCCCAGCAGGAATCCATTGTCGCCGGCAAATACGATCAGCGTCTCATCGAGTTTGCCCGTCCGCTCGAGTGCGTCATAGATGCGGCCGACCGAGTCATCAACCGAGAGGATAGTCGCATGGTAGTTGCGGATAAACTTGCCGAAGTCCTCCAGCCCGTAGAGGTTGCCATCGATTCCGTGCCACGTCTCGATGCGCTCGCCGACCCAATCAGGCAGCGGTTCGAGTAGGCGCCCGGTCTCGGGCTCGGTCACTTCAAGGTCGTCGTAGACATGCTCGTTGGGCGTATCGGGAATCCAGACGCCGTGCGGCGCTTTGTGGCCGAGACACAGAAGAAACGGCTCTTCGTGCTTCTGTTCGAGCCAGTCGACGGCGAAGTCCGTGACGACGTTCGAGTAGTAGCCCTTGACCTCACCACGCTCGCCATTGACGTTGAAGGTGGTGTCCCAGTATTGGCCCTGGCCCTTGTGGCTGATCCAGTAGTCGAAGCCAGGGCGCTTCTCGTCGTTGTCCTCGCCCATGTGCCACTTGCCGATATAGGCGGTCTCGTAGCCGGCATCCTGCAGGGCGACGGGGAAACTCGCCAAGTCAGCGGGGTACTCGGTGAAGTTGTTCTTCACACCGTGCGAGTGCGCGTAGAGTCCCGAAAGGAAGCTGGCCCGCGAAGGGGAACAGAGCGAGGTAGTGACGAACGCGTTGGCAAACCTCACACCCTCGTTGGCGAGCCGGTCGAGATTGGGCGTTTTTAGGAACGGATGGCCAGCTGCCGAGAGGCAGTCCCAGCGCTGGTCATCGGTGAGGATGAAAACGACATTCGGTCGCTTGGCCGCCCCCTGCTCTGGCTCGGAATCGCTACAGCTCGGAAGTAGCGTGGAGCCAGCGGCGGCAAGAGAGGACTGGAGGAATTCGCGTCGAATCACGGCACTAGGATACAGACCCGGTTAGATCGTCGAGGGCTCGGAATCAAGGCCCTCGGCTGGACTCCGCAAGCTGGCCAAGCGTCGCATTTGCTCACTCGAGGCCGAATCTTGCAAGGGTAGTTCCCACGCTGAGTGATTCGAGAGTGAGCTGCACTCTCAACTGAGCGTTCCCCTGCCCGGAGAACGCGGCGATGGCAGGAGTACTGCCAGCGTATCCGGCAATCGCGGAGCGACCAAACGTGGGGCCTTGGTTCGTCGCCCAGCAACCCCTGGCTCCAGCCTGACGCTCTGGCACGGAGACCAAGGCCGCTAAGCCAAGATCTCTTTGACCACGCGGGCCGGATACTGGCCGATCAGACGCTCGTCAAGGCCATGCACGTTATAGACCAATTTCTCGGGGTCGAGGCCCAGCAGATGCAGCATGGTCGCGTGGAAGTCATGCACGCTGACGCGATCTTCCACGGCCTTGTGGCCGATCTCGTCCGTGGCGCCGTGGACGTGCCCGCCCTTGACACCTCCGCCGGCCATCCAGATGCTGAAGCCGGCGGGGCCGTGATCGCGACCGGTGGTGCCGGCCTGACCGACTTGTGCCAACGGCATGCGCCCGAATTCCCCGCCCCAGATCACTAGAGTGGAGTCCAGCAGGCCTCGCTGCTTGAGATCCTTGATCAGCGCCGCGACCGGCTTGTCGGTCTTGGCGCAGGCATAGCCCAGCTCGCGGTCCAGATTCAAGTGGTTGTCCCAGATCTGGTACTCGATGAAGACCTGCACGAAGCGCACACCTCGCTCCACCATGCGACGGGCAAGCAGCAGCCGGGCCCCATAGGCCCGCGTGCGCTCGTCGTTCATCCCGTACATGTCCTTGGTTGCCTCGCTCTCCGATGAAAGGTCAGCGACGTCTGTGGCTGCCATCTGCATGCGGGCCGCCAGCTCGTAGCTCTCGATGCGGGCGTCTAGCTGCGGCTGCAAGGGCCTGGCGTCCCGATGGGCGAGGTTCAGCCTCCGCACGAGCGCACGCTCGGCTTCCATCAGCGGGCTGGGCAGTTCCTGCTCCCGGCGCAGGTTCAGCACCGGCGGGCCCTCGGCCCGGAACTTCGTGCCCTGGTAAACCTGCGGCAGCCATCCCGACTGCCAATTCTGGAGATCGTTGATCGGATACCCCAGCGGGTCATCGAGCACGATATAGCCCGGCAGGTTCTGGTTCTCCGTCCCCAGCCCGTAGACTGCCCAAGCGCCCAAGGCCGGGCGCCCCGGCAGGGTGCGCCCGGAGTGCATCAAGTACAGCGAGGGTTCGTGGTTGAAATGCTCGCCGTGCATCGAGCGGACGAGCGTGATGTCGTCCGCGACGCCGCCGAGGCCCGGCAGCAGGTCGGAAATCTCCATGCCGCACTGGCCGTGCCGGCTGAAGCCGTACGGGGATGGCATCAGCGTTCCGACTTCGTCGGTGAATTCGAGCTGGTTGGCGATATCGCGCGGAGCCGCGGCCCCGGCATGTTTCTCCAGTTCCGGCTTGTGGTCGAAGAGGTCGACCTGGCTCGGCCCGCCGTTCATGAACAGGTGGATGACAGATTTCGCCCTAGGCGCGAAGTGCGGCTGTCGCGGCTTCTGGTCATAGGTGCTGCGGGTCTCGCCGGCGGCGAGTTCGCCGTTCAACAGCCACGCCAGCGCGGCCCCGTGGAGGCCGTCTCCGATGCGGGAGAAGAAGTCGCGGCGGTTCGGTCGTTGCATGGCGGATCTCAATCGATGTACAGGAACTCCGCGGAGTTCAGCAGGGCGTGTGCGAACGATCCCAAGGCCATCCAGCGTGCCGTGTCGCGGCGTGGCCCGGCATGCTTCGTCTGGTCAAGGTGGGCTAGCCAGTGCCGGTCCATGGATTCCAAATCCTGTACGGCGAGTTCCGATTCGGCGGCAGTGGGCCGCCTCGACAAGATGCGCTCGTACGCCTCGGCCACCTGCGACACGCGATCGTTAGGATGCTTGTCGATCAGCCTGCCCGCCAAGAATCTGGCGTGCTCGTGGGCGGCCTCGCCGTTCATCATCTGCAGCGCCTGGGGCGCCACGTTGGACTCCCGGCGCTCGGTGCAGTTCGGCGCGGGCTTCGGGGCATCGAATACCTCCAGCAGCGTCACGGGAGTGCGGCGCTTGCGCAGCACGTAGACCGCGCGCCGCCAGCCGGCGTCGGTCGCCTCGGGGACGATCTCGCCGTTCTCCTTCTTGGTGACCTTGACCGGCCGCCCGAAGCGCGTCGGATCCAACCTTCCCGTCGCCCGCAAGATCGAGTCGTGCAACACTTCGGCGTCCATCCGGCGCAGCGGCATGCGGGAAAGGAGGATATTCTCCGGATCCGCCGCGGCAACCTCCGCGGCCACGCTGGAGGTCTGCCGATAGGCGCTCGATGTCATGATCAGCCGATGCATGGCCTTGATGCTCCAGCCCTGGCGCACGAATTCGGTGGCCAGCCAATCCAGCAGCTCGGGATGCGACGGGGCGGCCCCGGTGAGGCCGAAGTTCGAGGGAGTCGAGACAATGCCGCGTCCGAAGTGGCCGAGCCAGATGCGGTTGACCATCACGCGGGAAGTCAGAGGGTGCCGAGGATCGGTGAGCCAGCGCGCGAACGCCAGGCGGTTGCCGCTCGTGCCCTGCCTCGGGGGCACCGCTTCGAACGGTGCGGTGCGAGCGGCCAGCATGCGCGGCACCCCGGGCCCGACGCGCTCTCCGATAGCCTGCGCGTCGCCGCGCTGCAACAGGTAAGTGCGCGACGGCTCCCCGCCCATATCGTAGACGGCCCGGATCTTCGGCGACGGAATCAGTTTGGCCTTGAGTTCGCTGATCTTGGTGTTGACCGGGCCGGCGGTGTCCTTGAGTTCCGGAAATGCCTCGGCGATCTGGTGCCATTCGCCATCGGCATTGGGAATCTGCAACAGGTCCTTGTGCTCGCCAGCGAGCTTCTTCTGAGCGGCCGTCCGCGTCTTGCGCGGAGTGTGCGCGACGGTCCGCAAGCTCTCTCGCAGCTCCGCCGGAAGCTCTGCCAGCCGCCGCTCGAGCTCGCGTTCGAAGAACGGCGTGACCAATGCATCGAATTCCTCTTGCAACAGCTCGATCTCGGCCTCCAGCGGAGCATTCGCCTCCGCCGCAGCCTCCTTCTCCGAGGCCAAGCCCACTTCTAGGAAGCGCTCGGTGGGGTCGAGCCAGTCGTACGGGTCCAAGGCCGACTGAAACACCGCTCCGAGGCTGTAGTACTCCCGTTGGGACAGCGGGTCGTACTTGTGATCGTGGCAGCGGGCGCAGCCGACAGTGACCCCCATGACAGCGGAACTGAGCACCTCGATCTCATCCGCGACCACGTTAAAGCGCTCGGCAATCGAGCCAGTGGCCGATCCGTACGTGCCATCGGGCGTCATGCGCAGGAACCCGGTGGCGGCCAATGTGTCCACGTGCTCTTCAGTGACGGTCTCCAGCGCCGCGTAGTCCAGCAGTTCATCGCCCGCCAATTGCTCGGCGAGGAACCGGTCGTAGGGCTTGTCGCTGTTGAGAGCGCGGATCACATAGTCGCGGTAGCGCCAAGCGTGCAGCCGCAGCCTGTCCTCGTCGATAACGCCCTCCGAATCGGCGTAGCCCGCAAGGTCCAACCACACCTGCGCCCAGCGCTCGCCGTACTCCTGCGAATCGAGAAGCTGGTCGACCAGCCGCTCGTATGCATCGGGCCGCGAGTCCTGCGCATAGGCGCGAATCTGGTCGGGGGTCGGCGGCACGCCCGTTAGGCCTAGGTAGGCGCGGCGCATCAGGGCGTCGCGGTTAGCTTCCGCCGACAGGGAGAGACCCTTGGCTTCCAGCCTTCGCAGCAGGAACGCATCGATTGGATTGCGCACCCGGGCGGCATTCTCCACCCGGGGCGGCTCAGGGTGCACCGGTGCCTGAAACGCCCAGTGGGAGAGCCCCTCGTCGCTGAGCGGGCGGTCTGCGACCGGTTCGTCATTCTCGGACGGCAGGGCACCGTCGGCGACCCACCTCCGCAAGAGCGCGACCTCGGCGTCGGTCGGTGTCTTGACGTGGTTTTCGAAGAGCATGTCGGGCGGGGGCATTTCGCCGCGAACGATGCGCTGCAGCAAGAGACTGTCGTCAGGCTTGCCCGGCACCAAAGCGGGACCCGAATCCCCGCCTTCCAACAGCGAGTCCAAGCTGCGTAGATCCAAGCCGCCTTCCTGCCGTCGCTTGCCGTGGCAGGTCTGGCACCGCATCTGGAAGATCGGCAGCACGTCGGATTCAGTCACGCGCAGCTCTGCAGCGGCAGCATCAGAGCGGCCCGTCTCGTCGATCCATGCGCGAATCGCGTCGATCTCGGACTCGGGCAGCTTCTCGCCCCCCATGGGCATCTGCCCCGAGACCACCTTGGCCAGCAGCAAGCTGCGATCGGGATACCCGGGCACGACCGCCGCGCCTGACTGCCCCCCCTCCAAGACGTGGCGCTGCGTGTCGAGCTTGAGCCCGCCTTGAGGCTGTTCGCCGTGACAGGCCGCGCAGCGCCGCTCAAAGATCGGCCGCACGGTCGACTCGAAGTCCCCTCCCTGAGCGCTGATAGCGAGGCACCACGCCGCAACAGCGACGAGCGACCGGCCAAACCTGCGAGGACGGGACATTGCCAAGTCCATCTTACATTTCGCGCTTGCAGATGGAAACCTGAATCTGCGGGCTACAGCGTGCAATCGCCCCGACGAATTCCGCCAGGGTGAAGGCGAAGCCGTTCGAATGCCAGCCTCGTGCGAAGCCTGAGGTGGGCGGCGGCGATACTCCTAGCGGCGCGGCAAGGCCGACGCCGGCAGGCCGCCCGCGCTAGAATCAAGCCACTCATGAAACCACGAGACGCAACCCGTAGGTCGTTTCTCGGCACCGGCGCGCTCGCGGGCGCGGCGTGGACCGCCTGCACAGCGCCCGAGGCCGAGGCACCGGCGGAGCCGGACCAACCATCGTCGCTGGGCACGCCCGTGAGTCGCTACGGGCAGCGCAGCCCGTACGAGAAGGCCGCGCGGGGAGTGCGCGAAAGCCAGACTCCCGAGGCGGCATCGTCAAGGACGCCGCTGGACCAGACCTACGGCATCATCACGCCTTCGGCATTGCACTTCGAACGCCACCATGCGGGCGTGCCGGAAGTCGACCCGGCGACGCACAAGCTGCTCATCCATGGGCTGGTGGACCGTCCGATGGCATTCAGCGTGGACGACATCAAGCGCCTGCCATCCGTTTCAAGGGTCCACTTCGTCGAGTGTTCCGGCAACAGCGGCGGCGAGTGGAGTCCGGCTGGAGCGCCCACGGTCGCACTCAGCCACGGGTTGGCCAGTTGCAGCGAGTGGACCGGCGTCCCCCTCCGCATCCTGCTGGAAGAGGCCGGCATCCAGCCCGAAGCGAAGTGGATTCTCGCCGAAGGCGCCGATGCATGCCTGATGCAGCGCAGCGCCACCCTCGAAAAGGCCCTGGAAGAGGGCCTCGTGGCCTACGGCCAGAACGGCGAGGCGATCCGTCCGGAGCAGGGTTACCCGATGCGGCTGATCCTGCCCGGCTGGGAGGGCAATACCAACGTCAAGTGGCTGCGACGCATCAAGTTGACCGCGGGGCCGCAGTACGTCAAGGACGAGACCTCCAAGTACACCGAGCTGATGGAAGACGGCACAGCCTGGATCTTTACGTTCGAGATGGACGCCAAGTCCGTCATCACGGCACCCTCGGGCGGACACACGATAGACGGACCGGGATTCTTGGAGATCTCCGGGCTGGCTTGGTCTGGACGGGGCAAGATCACGCAGGCGGAAGTCTCTACCGACGCCGGTCAGACCTGGGCTGAAGCGGAACTGCAGACTCCGGTCTACTCGAAGGCGTTCACGCGCTTTCGGCTGCCGTGGGAATGGGATGGAAGCGAGACCGTCCTGTTGTCGCGCTGCCGCGACGAGTCCGGCTACCTGCAACCCGGACGGGCCGAGCTGATCGAAGAACGCGGCCGGAAGTCCGCCTACCACTGCAATCGGATCAAGGCCTGGCGGATCGCCGCCGATGGGAGCGTGACCAATGCTGAAGCCTAGTTTGCTGTCGGTCTCGATTCTGCTCGGCCTGGGAGCGGCTGTGGTCTCAGCCCAGTCCTACGGAGTGGGACGCTCGGCCAGTGCGGAAGAAGTTGCCGCTTGGGATGTGACGATTGGCCCGGAAGGGCACGAGCTGCCTGAGGGCAGCGGCACAGCAAAGGACGGCGCACAGGTTTACGAAGTGCGCTGCAAGGAATGCCACGGCGAAGAAGGCGTGGGTGGCGACCATGCCGCACTGATAGGCAATCCTGCACAGCTCAAGGAGACTCCGCCGGTCAAGACGGTTGGCAGCTACTGGCCGTACGCTACAACGTTGTTCGACTACACGCGCCGGGCAATGCCGTTCGAAGAGCCCGGGACGTTGACCGCGGACCAAGTCTACGCCGTGACCGCATACGTCCTGTACTTGAACGGGTTAGTGGGCGAGGACGATGTATTGGATCGCGAGAGCCTGCCCCAGGTCGTGATGCCGAATCGGGAAGGGTTCGTCCGCGATCCGCGCTGAGCTGCGCGGTTGACAACCGGGTCAACCGTGCCGGAACACCAGAACGTCCCCGTCTTGGACGACATAGTCCTTGCCCTCAAGGCGTAACTCACCGCTTTCCTTGGCCTTTGTATAGCCGCCGTGCGAGACGAGAGCGTCCCACTGGATCGTCTCCGCCCTTATGAAGCGCTTGGCGAAATCGGTATGGACGGTTCCTGCGGCCGAGACGGCCGTGGCCCCCCGCCGAATGGTCCAAGCGCGACACTCGGTTTCTCCGGCCGTGAGAAACGACATCAGCCCCAGCAGATCGTAGGTCGCCGCCACGAGACGTTCGATGCCCGAACTCGCGAGTCCGTAGCTGTCGAGATACTCTTGGCGGTCGTCCTCGTCGAGATCCACGAGCTCCGATTCGACACTGCCACAAACGGTAGAGAGCGCCAGGTTCTTGCGCCCCTGCACAAGTTCGGCCTCGTACCGGGCTTGCAATTGCTCCATTTCGTCCGTCCGCTCCTCGCCAATATTGAGCACGAGCAGCATCGGCTTCTCCGACAGGAACTGAAAGCCCTTTAGGAGCTTGGACTGATCGGAGCCTAGTTCCATTTGGCGGAGCGGCTGTTCCTGTTCCAGCCATGCGCGGCACTGCTGTAGCAGGTCCTGTTCTGCCTGCAGGTTCGCATCTCTGCCCCGCTTGAGATCCTTGGTCAAACGCGCGAGGCGGTTTTCCACCACCTGTAGATCATTCAACACGAGTTCGAGGTCGATGTTGGCCCAATCTCGCAATGGGTCCAGACTGCCCTCGACATGCATGACGGTGTCATCGTCAAACAGCCGCAGGACATGGGCGAAAGCATCGACCGTGCGCAGGCTGCCGATGTAGCTCGGCTCGCGCAGCGCCTCTCGCGAGAGCCCCGGCATATCGGCGTATTCCACCGTGGCGGGCGTGACCTTGCGAGGCTCGAACGTCTCGGCTAAGGCGTCAAGCCGGGCGTCCGGCACCCTAGCGATCCCAAGCTGGACCTTGGTAGCTCCTACCCTGCTCTCTGCCGCAACGCCGGTAAGAATCTTGAACAGCGATGTCTTGCCGACTTGGGGCAAGCCAATGATGGCGGTCTTCATGCAGGTACGAGTCCCATCTTGGCACGCCCGCCGGGAGCGGCACCGTGCCGCCTCTCTTCGAGATGGCCTTCACCTAGCACGGGCCGAGTTGAGCGGTCTATGGAGCGATGAAGCTGGTCAAGCGCAGATCGGCAGCCCTGGGCACACCAAGACTGCGCAGCTCGAGCCCCGTCGAACGCGGCTTGAATCGGAACGACCGGTATCCTGAGGATTCATGCCATCCTTCTTAGACATCGCGGATCAGCAACGCTCGCGCTTTGAGGACGAGCTGTTCGATTTCGTTCGCATCCCCAGTATCAGCACCCTGCCTGAGCACAAGCCCGACATTGCTCGGGCCGCCGAATTCGCCAAGCAGCAACTCTGTCAAGCGGGCCTCGAATCGGTGGAATTGATCGAGGGCAGCGGGCACCCTCTGGTGTACGGCGAATGGCTTGGCGCCACGGGCAAGCCCACCATCCTGCTATACGGCCACTACGACGTCCAGCCGGTCGACCCGTTGGATGAGTGGGACTCGCCCCCGTTCGAACCCACGGTACGCAACGGCCAAGTGTATGCTCGTGGCGCCTCCGACGACAAAGGCCAGGTCTTGGCCAACATCAAGGCGCTGGAAGCGCTTCGTCAGGCTCACGGGGAGTTCCCGGTCAACGTGAAGTTCTTGATCGAGGGCGAAGAAGAGGTCGGGGGCGAAATGATAGCCAATTACGTCGCTTCCAACAAAGAACGGCTGGCCGCAGACGCGGCCCTGGTCTCCGACACGGCGATGTATGCGCCGGAAACCCCGACCATCTGCACGGGTCTGCGCGGCATGGTCTATACCGAGTGGCTCGCCAAGGGTGCCGAGAGCGACCTGCACTCGGGCCTCTTCGGCGGGGTCGCTCCAAACGCCGTCTTCGGACTCGTCGAGCTGCTGGCCAAGTGCAAGGACGCAAGCGGCCGCGTGCTGATTCCGGGCTTCTATGACCGGGTTCAAGAGCCTTCGGCAGCAGAGAAGGCCAGCTGGGACCGCATCCCGTTCGACGAAGACAGCTACAGGCGCACGGAGGTCGGCGCTTCGACGCTTACCGGCGAGCCCGGCTACAGCGTATTCGAGCGCGTCGGCGCAAGGCCTACGTTCGAGGTTCACGGCATTCCGGGGGGATTCATGGGACCGGGCGCCAAGACGGTGATCCCTGCCAGCGCAACGGCCAAGGTCAGCGCGAGGCTGGTCCCCGACCAGAATCCGGAAGAGATCCTGGGTCTCATGCAAGACTTCGCCGCCGCAAACGCCCCGGCGGGCATCGAGGTCAAGGTGCGCCTGATCCACACGGCCCCGGCCACACTCGCTCCGACGGATCACCCGGCCATTACGACCGCTGCCCGAGCGCTGGGAGAGGTGTGGGGGAGCGAGACAGTGTTCATCCGCTCCGGCGGGTCCATCCCCGTGGTGGGCGACTTCCAGGAGCACTTGGGCATACCGACTGCGCTGATGGGCTACGGACTGCCTGATGACGCGCTACACGCGCCCAACGAGAAGTTCAGCCTGCGGAATTTTCATATGGGCATCGCCTCGACGGCCCGCTTCCTAGAGCTGCTCGGACAGGCGGAGCGAGACTGAATCGGCGGGCCTACTCTGGCGCAATCGGCAAGCGCGCGCCGACATCCTGCAAGCCCTCGTCCAACAGGGCTGAGAGCTGGTCGGCCCGATCCTGTTCTGCGGCTGCCAGATCGTTGGCTTCGCCGAGGTCGTCGGCAAGATTGTAGAGTTCGGTCTTGGCCGGATCGTAGAAGCGGATCAGCTTCCAGTCTCCCTTGCGCACCACTGAGTACGGATCGTGGCCCGGGCCGTGCCGGTAGTGCGGGAAGTGCCAAAAGAGCGCCCGCTCAGGGAGGTTGCCGCCCCGCAGGGCCGGGCCCAAGTCAATGCCATCGATTTCCCGGTCGGCGGGTGGCCTGGTTCCGACAGCGGCGGCAATCGTGGGCAATAGATCAATGCTGGCAACCGGCTCCCGGGAAACCGCCGCGGCCTCGGTGACACCCGGCCAGCGCACGATCCAAGGCGTCCGCAGCCCACCTTCGTAGGCATAGCCCTTGCCGCTGCGCAAGGGCGCGTTCTCGGTCGGGCGGCCTTGACGGTCGAGCCCGCCGTTGTCACCCGTGAACACGATCAACGTGCGATCCGTGAGGCCGGTCCGGTCGAGAGTCTCGAGCAGCCTCCCCATGGCGTCATCGACGCTGTGCACCATAGCCGCGTAGACGGGGTCGTCCTGCCCTTGCCCATCGCGCCGAGGCTCGTAGCGGGCGATCAGATCCTTCTTGGCCTGAATCGGCGTATGCACCGCGTAGTGCGACAGGTACAGCAGGAACGGCCGGTCCCTGTTGCGCTCGATGAACCCGACAGCCTCGTCTGCCTCGCGATCCGTCAGATACTCTCCAGGCTGCCGCGGCGCGAGCGTTGGGATGCCCATCGGCAACCGGGGAAGCTCCACGAACGGGTCGAAGTACGAAGGCGGCTGTCCATAGTCCCATCCGCCATAGTTCTCGTCGAAGCCCTGGTCGACCGGCAAGTGGCCCCGTCCTCCCAAGTGCCACTTCCCGATGAAGGCGCTGGCATACCCGATCGGCTTGAGCAGCTCAGCCAGCGTGATCTCGCTGTGTGGCAGCTGCAGCTCGTTCACGGGAGTGAGCAATTCACGATCAGCGCTGCCCGTGCGGTGGTAGCCGAACCTGTCCCGGACGTTCGGCCACTGGCGCGCGGTGAGCTGGAACTCGGCGCGGATCCAGTCAGTAATGCCAAGCCTGGCTGGCGACCGTCCGGTCATCAAGGCGGCCCGCGTCGGCGAACAGACCGCACACGAGGCGTAGCCATCGGTAAACCGCATGCCCGTTGCAGCCAAGCGGTCGATGTTCGGGGTGCGGTAGAAGTCCGAGCCCTGGCAACCCAAGTCCATCCAGCCCAAGTCGTCCACCAGAACCACGATCACGTTAGGCGGGGGAGAAGCAGCCGGGAGCAGGCTGGCGAGAATTCCGGCGACGATGGCACATCGGACAGTCAACTGCATGGTCGTTCAACTCGCGATTCGCGGAGCGAAACCGAGTCTAGCAAGCTGGCTGCGGCTCGGCGAAAGCGAAGGCTCCGCGCGCGCCCGCAACGGAGCAAATGTGCATTCACCGCGGATCCGGGCTACAGCCGGGCGTCTCTTGGATCACGTTCACCGCGTTGGCTTGCAGATTCTCATGCGTCGACACAGCTCCGCTCGGCCAGATCACAGTGAGGCTAGCCAGCGTCTGCCGCTGGCCGGTTCCGAAGAATACACGAGGATCCCGGGCAGCCAAGTAACTACCGCTACGAGTCACTGTCCGGCGCTGGGCCGGTCCATCCTCGCCCTCTAGCACGACACTGGCACCGAGACCGTCGCGGTTGCTCGCGCAGCCTTGGAGTCGCACCCCGATCCAGCCGTTGTCTCCGCCAGATACGTTGCGCGCAACGTACGGCACGCCGCCGAGGTTCGCCACGACAAGGTCCGGCAAGCCGTTGTCGTCCATGTCCCCGACAGCAGCGCCTCGACTCGCCCAGGCGGTTGAAAACAGAGCCCCTGCGGAGTCGGACACATCCGTGAGCGTGCGCCCGTCGAGTCTAAACAGCAGCGGCGGCTGCAGGTAGCTGATGTGCGGCTGGGACTGCTCGATGTTGTCCATCACATGCCCGTTGGCGAAGAAGATCTCGCGCCGTCCATCGGCATCTGTATCAAAGGCGGCGAGGCCCCAGCCCGCGAATAGCTGCGTCGCGCTGCCAAGCCCCGAGCGCCCGGTGGAGTAGTCGAACAAACCGCCGCCGGCATTAAAGAAGAGCGCATAGCGCTCCTGCGAGAGCGTCGTAACGACCAAGTCTGCACGGCCGTCGTCATCCAGATCCTGAAATAGGATGCCCATGCCGGCGAATTCCGCGCCGTGGTCGTCGAAGGCGGTGCCCGCCATGAGCGCCTCTTCGGAGAACTTGCCATTCCCAAGATTGCGGAACAAGAACTGCCGGTGCGAGTCATTCGCAATGGCGATGTCCGTCCAGCCATCTAGGTCGTAGTCCGCGAAGGCGAGCCCCAAGCCCTTGCCGGCATGGTCGGCAATACCCGAGGAAGCGCTGGCATCGCGGAAGGTGCCATCCCCGTTGTTGCGGTAGAACACGTTCGATTCCGGCGGGAACAGATCCGGGTGGCAGTACGAGCGGCCGTGGCTGGCTTCCATGCCGCAACGGTGGTCGACATCAAATCCCCACCGCATGTAGCGCAGGATCAGCAGGTCCAAGTCCCCATCGTTGTCGGCGTCGAAAAACCCCGCGCTCGTGGCCCAGCCCTGTACATCAAGACCCGCCTCCCGCGTGACCTCAACAAAGCGGCGCCCGGCGTCATTGCGGTAGAGCTGGGCCGCGGGCGAGTCCCCGGTGCCCAAACTCGTCACCAATAGGTCGGGGTCGCCATCGTTGTCATAGTCGCCCACAGCCGCACCCATGCCGTAGCCTCGCCCCTGCAGTGCGTAGGTCTCGGTGACATCTTCAAAGCGCCAGTCGCCGCGGTTGATGTAGAGGCGATTCCAATACTTGGGATCGGACTTGTCCGGTTCGACACCTTCGGTGTGCGGAAATGAGAGGCCGGCACCATTGACGAAAAATACGTCTAGGCGCCCGTCAAGATCGGCGTCTAACAGGGCGACTCCGCCACCCATGGTCTCCGGCAGATACTTGCGCGGTGTCTTCGACGGGGCGTGCACGAAATCGATTCCAGTGCGCGCGAGGACATCCTCGAATCGCTGCGCCACTGCCATACCAGTGGCTAGAGCCAGCAGGCAGGCCATGATCCGCACCGGCAGCATCGACACCCCAGTATCATGGTGCCGCATGGGCGCGAAGCTAGTGGTGCTGCTGGGCCTCGCGGCCGCGTCGGCGCTTAGCGGCTCCGTGCGGGGGCGCATCATCACCGACGACGGAATGCCCCTGCCGGGGTCCACGCAAGTGGCCGTGCGCTGCGGCGCTGCGGCACAGTCCGAGGTGGGCGTAGATCCGGAGGGCTGGTTCGAGTTCTCAAGTCTCTCCGATCTGCTAGGCTGCTCGGCGACCGTCACAGCACGGGGCTACAGGACGGCCAGCGTTGAGTTGGCCGAGCTCCCGGTGGATCCGCTCATTCCTGGGGTTGTCCTGCACCGCTTGGGCAAGCACCACGGCGAGAGCATCAGCGTGTCGCACCTCGCCGCTCCAGCCGACGCGACAAGACACTTCCACGCGGCAGTGAGGGAACTGGAACGCGGATCAAGCGGCGAGATCGATAAGGCTCTCGCCCATCTTCAGCGCGCGACCCAAGCCTACCCCGGCTACGCACAGGCTTGGTTCGAAATTGGCAGGCTGCACCTGGCACTTGGCGATGCATCCAGTGCGCTCCAAGCGTTTCAGCAGAGCGTGCAAGCCGACCCGTGGTTCGTGAGCCCCTACGAACCTCTGATCCTACTGTTGGAGTCGACCGGCGACGCGGCGGGCGCAGCAACGGCTTGCACAAGATTGCGCCGGATCAACCCGGCCCTGCCCCCGGACTGCAAGGGAGGCTAGCCGCTTGAACGGACGAGTGCGTTTGTTGGTCGGCCCGCTAGCCCTGGCTGCGGTTGCACTACAATTCACTCCGCGCGCACTTGGGGTTGAGAACGCAGTGTCGCTGCGGACCGAGGAACTCGGCCTACAGCCCGCCACCACCGAGCGACTACGGGCCGCCATCGCCGTCGAACAGTGGCCAGCTGTGGAGGGCATCCTCATCAAGGCGGCAAGCAGCAGTCCGCAGCCCGCAACGCTGCTGCGTGCCCTCGGCATCGCGCACTACCAAGTGGGCCGCTACTTCTCGGCCGCCTCGGCCCTGAAGAGATCCGACGCGCTCGCGCCGCTGGAGCCCGATGCGCGATTCCTACTCGCCGGTTCGTTTATTCGCCTAGAGCGACGACACTGGGCCCGAGCGGAACTGGATCGGCTGGTCGCGCAGCATGGGGACTCAAACCGCTACAGGCTAGCCCTAGCTCAGGTTCACTACGACCAAGGGCAGTTTTCCGCAGCACTGTCACAGCTGGATCAGATCCTCGAAAGCACGCCTGAATTGGCGGCGGCGCACGATCTGCGCGGGCAGTGCCTAGAGGGGCTAGGCCGGCCTAGAGCCGCGATCACGGCATTAGAGCGGGCGATTTCGCTCAACCGCAGCGCAGCTGCAGTGTCTGCTTGGCCGCACTACCATCTAGGCAGCCTGTTACACGACCTCGGCGACTTGGAGGCGGCTGAGACTGCGCTCGCCGCCGCGTTGGCAGCGGACCGCAGCCATGCCCCCGCCCAACGCGAACTGGGCATCGTGTACGCGAAGTCGAACAAGCTCCGCCTCGCAGCGGAAGCGCTGGAGAGCGCCGCGCAGCTGTCGCCGCTCGATGCGAGCGTCCAGTACAGCCTGGTCTCGGTCTACCGACGCCTCGGCCGAGAGGGTGACGCCGAGGCAGCCATGGACCGATTTCGCGAGCTCGCCGAGTAACGCTGCGCCGCGTCGAGACCGCGGGCACTCGAGCAGCGGGTTTCGGCTGCCAGCCGAAGTTCTGGCTGGCACGGCAACAACACGTTCGCCTTCGGACCCGAAGTCGGCTCACCTGGCACCTATCCCAAGCTAGCGGGGGAGCTGGGGGTGAAAACGACAGATCACTTTGGGGGATTGAGTCACGACCGGCCCGGACAGCGTGTTCCCTGTCGAGGAACGCAAGCGCTAAGGGTTCAAGGGCGCTTGTACGCGGCCCGGAAGCGTCGCACCCGCGGCCGCTCGTCATCGAGGTAGTCCTCAAACGAGACTCTCTCGAGACCCGAGCGAGTCGCCATCTCAAGTTCGGTGCAGGTCAACGGCCACGGCATCTCGCCAGGGTCGTCGGCTTCGTCCCTCGCTCTCGCGATCACTAGCAGGATCCCGTCCGGCGAAACGAACGATGCCAATTGGCTTAGCGCCTTCGATCGCAGCCCACGAGGGAGCACCTGCAGCGTGTAAGCTTCGTGAATCAAGTCATACTTCCGCGTCCAGTTTGCGGGCGGCTGGAATAGGTCGGCGGCCACGTACTCGACCGCCGATTCCGGGAAGCGTCTGGCCGCCGTCGCTATGGCGGAGGCCGAAACATCGAATGCGGTCACCCGAAAGCCCCGCCGCCTCAGTTCCTCGGCATCGTCGCCCAGCCCGCAGCCTACGACCAGAGCGCTCTTCCCCGTGCCCTCGACGTGTTCCCGATCGAGCCAGGCGACGAGGTTGGGATTCGCCTCCAAGTCAGCCCACGGAACGACAGAAGGGCCGGAGGATTCCACGCGGGCGTACAACTCCTCGAACCAAGCCAGGGGCTCCCCTCTGGCGATGGCCGCGCGCGCGAGGTCCCTTGCCAATCGACGTCCCACTGTTCCGTACCAATTCGATGGGGAACGAGCCCTTGGGCGCTAGCGCGACCGTCCCACTCGATTATCCCAACCGTTATGGTCTTGGAATTGCACTTGAGCGGCCGCGGCTGTTGGGTCGGCTCGGCAGCGCAACCTCGTGGCGTCGGCCTCGACGGCGGGCGGCTGCGAGTCTAACGTGGCAGTCGGCCAGACCCGCAGAGCCGGGTGTCTTGGCGCACGCTGTTCACAGTCACGAACCGCCGCGCGGAATCAGCCCAAGTCGTTGCCAGCCAAGCGCAGTTGACCGTGGCGTCAGATGGCGGTACGCTTAGGTGCGGGCCGAGACGCGCTTGCGAGGGGTCGCGGACGCGGGCTCGGCCAGGCAATCAGGGGAGTTATTCATGCGATTGGTAATCCGCCTGCTGACAGCAGGCACGCTGATGGCCGCGCTGGCCTTGGGCCAGACCAGCGGCACGATCCAAGGAACTGTCACCGACGATTCCGGTGCCGTCATTCCTGGCGCACAAGTCTTGGTCTCAAGTCTTGATACCGGCGCGGAAAGTTCCGTTTCTACGAACGAGGTCGGGTTCTTCACGATTCCCGGCCTGAACCAAGGACTGTACTCAGTCTCGTGCGCGTCGGATGGGTTCTCGACCAAGGAGTTCCCGGAGGTCCGACTCGAGGTGCAGCAGACTATGCGCATCGATTGTGCGCTGACGGTCGGCTCCGTCACCGAGACCGTGGAGGTCAACGCGGCGGCCATTCTGATCCAATCCGAGAAGACCGAAGTCGGCCAAGTCATCGACTCCAAGCGCATTCTTGAAATGCCGCTCAACGGGCGCAACTACCTCGAGCTGGCGAAGTTCTCCGTCGGCGTGCTGCCGTCCCGCGAAATGGGCAAGGGCACGCGCCACGACGGCGTGCGCGGCGGCGAGGGCGGCATCTTGGCGGTCGGCATGCACGCTGCCCAAACCAACGTGCTGCTCGATGGCGCCGACAACTCGTCCCGCAACTCCGGCGGCGCGCTGGGCTTCCAAGCCCAGGCCACGAAGCCGTCCGTAGATGCCGTCGGCGAGTTCAAGGTCGTGACCAACAACATGTCTGCCGAGTACGGCTACCGCATGGGCGCCAAGGTCCTCGTGAGCACCAAGTCCGGCACGAACGAGTTCCACGGCTCGGTCTACGAGTTCATTCGCAACGACAAGCTGGACGGGACCAACTTCTTCGCCAACCGAGTCGGCGCGGCCAAGCCGACGCTGCGACGCAACCAGTACGGCTTCACTGCCGGAGGCCCGCTCGTACGGAACACGCTGTTCGGCTTCTTCAGCTTCCAAGGCACCAAGGACCGCGCGGGCCAGAGCTTCACCGCTTCGGTCCCGAGCGCGGCTGCGCTGGGCGGCGACTTCTCCCAGCAGCCCCACCCGGATCGCGACATCTTTGATCCGCTAACGCTAGACGACAACAACGTCCGCAGCCAGTTCCCGAACAACATGATTCCGAGAGATCGCTTTGACCCCGTTGCGACAGCGCTCTTTGGAAACTACCCGGCACCCAACATCTCGGGCCGCGAGAACCTGCGCAACAACCACTTCTTCTCGCCCGCGGACACGATCGATCACAACCAGTACGACATGCGCTTCGACTACAACATCAACAACAACAATCGCTGGTTTGCGCGCTATTCGATCAGAGATGAGTTCGTGCTGCAAAACGGCAGCCTGCCCCTACCCGCCAACGGCGGCAACGGCCAGACGATCGACCTGCCCGGGCAAAACTGGGCTTCCGCTCTCAATACAACGATCAGTCCGACAATGTTCAACGAGCTGCGCTTCGGCTATACATTCTTCCCGACTCGCTTTGACATCCCGTTCACCGAACAGCTTAACCCGACGTTCGGCGTCTTGGGCGCTCCCGGCGATTCCATCGACGACGGGCTGAACCACGGCTACGCGCTCTCGACTGTGAGCGGCTTCCAATCCGTTGGCCCGCGCGCCTTCTGGCCGAACGTGAACAAGATGGACAACCTCCAGATTTCCGACAACTTCACGTTGGTCAAGGGCAGCCACACGATCAAGTTTGGCGCCGAGTACCGCCGGACGCAGATTCCGCGCTCGCCGTCGCGTTTCCGGCGAGGCCGGTTCCAGTACACGGGTGACTACACGGCCGAAATGCCGCTCGTTGCCGCCAGCCGTGGGGCGACGGGCAATGCCCTCGCGGATGGCCTGCTGGGTTGGAACAGGAACGGTCGCTGGGGCTGGCCCAACGGCGAAGAGCAGGTCATTCCGTATTGGGGAGCCTTCATCCAAGACGATTGGAAGATCACCTCGCGGCTGACGCTGAACTTGGGCCTGCGTTACGAGCTCTTCTTGACGCCGACCTTCCCCGACCCGCAGAACCATACGCTTAACAGCACGGTCGTGCGCTTCATCGGCGAGGTCAACGGGCGCGCCATCGACCCCGGCGAGCGCCTGTCTGTGCGCGATGGCGGCTGGGGCGAAGCAGAATACCTGCCGCACTTCCAAACGCCATCGAGCGGCTCCGACTGCGCTTGCGAGAACGACATGAACAATTTCGCGCCGCGTGTCGGCCTTGCCTACCGTGTGAACGACGCCACCGTCGTACGTGTCGGCATCGGTATGTTCTATGGCGAACATGACAATACGGGCGGCGAGGCGGCCCGCTTCAACACCGGCGCCCCGCAGTCCAACGAGTTCGACAACAACCAGCCCCGCACGCACAGCACGTTCTTCACAAGGGAAGGCTTCCCGCCATCGACGCGTGCTGGCCTTCCGCGGGCCGGACTGAACGTCAACGTGAAGAAGGATGGCGTTTGGCCGAGCTTCTACGCGGCGCAGTGGTTCTTCGACATCCAGCGCGAGCTGCCCGGCGATACGCTGCTGACCATCGGCTACAACGGTTCCTCCACTTCGCAGATCCACGGCTCGGTCAGAATCAACCAGCCTCTCACGCCGCACCCAACGCTACGCTGGCAGGCTCGCAAGATTCGCCCCTTCTTCAACAACATCAACCTACGCGGTGTGAACTTCCTGAACCAAAACTACAACTCACTCACGGTCAAGGGCGAGAAGCGGTTCACGGGGGGCTTCACCTTCTTGAGTTCGTTCACGTGGGCCCACAACATTGACGTGGTGAACGAGAACCTGACCACTGGCACGACCTCGCAGCAGCGGTTCACGTACAACCAAGGCATCGAGCGCGGCAACGCATCGCTCGACCGCCGCTTGGCCTGGGTCACCAGCTTCGTCTACGAGCTGCCTTTCGGCCCCGGCAAGAAGGCGCTCACGAGCGGCCCCGGGGCATGGATCCTGGGCGGTTGGCAGGTCGGCGGTATCCTCAACTTGCTGGGGGGCACGCCGGACAGCCATTCGTTCAACCAAGACACCACCAACGTGGGCGGCGCAACGCGCGGCAACCTGATAGGCGAACTCAACCTCCCCAAGTCGCAGAGGACCATCGACCGCTGGTTCAACACCGATGCGATCGGGCCCGGCGGCGACGGAGTGCTCGACGATGCCGGACGGAACCTGATCTGGGGCCCCGGAACGCGGGCGCTGGACTTCTCGCTGTCGCGCAGGTTCAACCTGCCGTGGGAGGGCGACTACCTGCAGTTCCGCTTCGAGTCGTTCAACTTCACGAACACCCCGGTGTTCGGGCGCCCGGACACGCGGGTCGGCAGACCGACAGCTGGACGGATCGTAACGGCGTCGGAGCCGCGTCGCATCCAGTTCGGCCTCAAGTGGATCTTCTAGCCTAGACACTGGAGAGACTTAACCGGCGGGCACCCCGACGGGTGCCCGCCTTCTTGTTTGTGCTCGAGCCTGAACGCAGCAAGCGAAGCCACGCCAAGGCGGGACGCCGAACTGAGTAGGCTATGATTGCCAAAAGATCGGGCCGCGGAACTGTCAGCCCACGGATCTAAGGGGAGCTTTTACATCAATGCGTGGCGATCCACAAGTCCTAACGGTCCTGCGCCAACTGCTGAAGTATGAATTGACGGCGATCAACCAGTCGTTCCTCCACGCCCGCATGTGCTTGGACTGGGGCTACGACAGCTTGGCCAAGAGGATTCGCAAGGACTCGATTGCGAACATGGTCTTCGCCGAGCAGTTGATCGACAGGATTCTGTTCCTCGAGGGCATGCCGAACCTGCGCGACACCTACTCGGTCAAGGTTGGTTCGGATGTCGCCGAGATGCACAGCCACGACCGGAAGCTCGCCAAGAAGACCGCCGACTGCGCGAACGCGGGCGTCAGCACCTGCACTGAACGGGGAGACGATGCCTCTCGCGAGTTGATAGAGAGCATCCTGACACGAGAAGAAGACCGTATCGACTGGCTTGAGTCGCAGTTGCAGATCATCAAGGACGCTGGCCTCGGCCTCTACCTAGCGCAGCAGATTCGCAACGACTGATTTCGCGCTCGCCCAGCCAGCCTGGCGCCCGGGCACGAAGCTGGCGAACGTTTCAACGCACAAGAACTTCAGCGTCGGAGAGGGGAAACGACTCCAGTTTCGGGCGGAGTTCTTCAACGTGACGAACACACCGCAATTCAACAACCCGGCTGCGAACATCAGATCGCCCGCCGTGGGGCGGATCACCAGGGCCGGCAGCGAGAACCGGTTCCAACGCACGTAGCGCCTGTTGCAATTCAGACTGAGGTTCGTGTTCTGATCGAGTCGCCCGCGCTCGTTTCCAGAGCGGGGGCAGGTGAGAGATGGTCGCCCTCGTAGCCCGTCCGCAAGGGCGAGCTAAGCGGAGTGCAAGCGTACCCGTCTTCCAATGACAGGTTCCGCGTTGCGTCCCAAACCTACCGCTGCAGGGCGTGCGGCTTGGCTATAGACCTTGACGTAAACGCTGCCACCAGCATTCTCGCAGCCGAGCTGGCTGCCGCAGGCACGTCCAGCCGGTGGCGCACTGCCGGAGTCCCGCTATGCAAGAATTGGGGAACCCTCGCGCTGCATCGCAGGCCATGCGAGGCCTGCAAGCGCAGCCAGACCCGGCGGTACTTCCATGGGATCAAGGCGGTTCGGGTCCCGGTGGACCATGATGCTGGCCATGCTTGGCATGGCAGTCGGCACAGGCAACATCTGGCGGTTCCCGCGGATCGCCGCCAAGAACGGAGGTGGGGAATTCCTCGTAGCTTGGATCGTCTTCCTGTTCCTTTGGTCGATTCCGCTGATTCTCTTGGAATTCGGCATGGGCCGAAAGACGCGTTCCGGCCCTGTCCGGGCATTCGTGAGCCTCGCGGGGCCCAGATGGGCATGGACCGGAGCGATGGTGGTCTGCGTCTGCTCCGGAATCCTCTGCTACTACTCCGTGGTGGCGGGCTGGACGGTTCGCTACGCGGTCGCCGCGATCGGGGGCAGCCTGTCGTCTCCGGTTCCAGGCGCATTCTGGAGCGACTTCACGTCTTCGGCTCTTCCCGCTGTCTGCCACGCCATAATGCTCGGGCTAGCCGTGCTCGTCGTGGCCAAGGGGGTTTCGGCGATCGAGCGGGTCGCGACAGTCCTCATGCCCGCGCTGATCGTCCTGGTACTCGTGCTCGTTGCCCGGGCGGTGACGCTGCCAGGGGCGTCGGACGGCATCGCGTACCTGTTCGGAATCGACTGGAGCGAGCTGACCAGGGCGCGGATATGGATCGAGGCCCTGACCCAGAATGCTTGGGACACAGGTGCTGGCTGGGGACTGGTGATCTGCTACGCCGCCTACCAGCGGGAGCGGGAGGATACTGCGCTCAACAGCTTCGTGCTCCCGGCCGCTAACAACGCCATCAGCCTGCTGGCCGGGATCATGGTCTTCTGCACGGTCTTCTCGGCAGTGCCGGCGCTGATCGACCGGGCTGCCACGGATCCCGACCAGCTGCGGGGGCTGGGCTCACTCGAGCAAGCTGTCCGCGACGGGCAGCCGTTCTCGGAGCAACTGGTGCAAGACACCGTCTTCTCCGAAGGCAACACAGGTATCACGTTCATTTGGATGCCCGAGTTGTTCCGCTCGATGCCCCAGGGCGGCTTCTTCATGGCGCTGTTCTTCATCGCGCTTGCGTTCGCCGCGTTCACCAGTTTGATCGCAATGGTCGAGGTCGCGACCCGCACGTTCGAGGACGCGGGATTCGACCGCCGGAAAGCTCTCTATGGCATTGTTTCCGCCGGGTTCCTGCTCGGGCTGCCATCAGCGCTCAACATGAACGTCCTTGATAATCAAGACTGGGTCTGGGGCGTGGCCCTGATCCTGTCGGGCCTGTTCTTTGCGCTCGCTGTCGGGCGCTACGGTGCGCGGAAGTTCCGCGACGAGACGCTCAACCACGAACACTCGGACATCAGGATCGGCTCTTGGTGGGACTTCGTGATCCGTACCGTGGTTCCGTTCGAAGCCGTAGTCCTAACCGTCTGGCTGCTCTACCAAGCGTGGCAGGACGATCCCCAGGGCTGGCTGGTCCCGTTCGGCGCGGACCACGTGTTCAGCGTGGGTACTGTGCTCGTCCAACTCGGTATCGTGGCGGTTGTTCTCTTCCTGTGCAACAAGCGGATCGCCGCTTCGGTGCGACGGGGAGACGAGTCCGCTTGAGGATACCGGACCCGCGCCAGATCGCTCTCGCTCTGCCGCTGGCCGCGGCCGCCGAGGAGGAACCGGTCATTGCCGGCGATCCACCGGACGTCACCCCCGCGGGTGCGCTCGTCCCGGCCCAGACGCCGGTTGCGCGGGCCCAGCTGCACCTCGCCCCGCTGAGACTGCCGTCGCAGCCACTGCATCGTCTCCGGCTTCAAGATGCGGAGCCCAATCCCTACGCCCTGGTCCTACACAAAGCCCTTGCCCTGCGCTAGGTCTGTCCGGGCGCTGGGCAGCCAGCGGCAGGGCCACGATGGATCGGGTATCCTTGATTCCACTTTGCCCGCATCCACGGGATATGCCCAAGCGCAAGAGCGCTATGCAGAGATAGGGGTTGACTGCGATGCTGCGATTGGACGCCTCGCGTCTGTCCAGATCTCGCTGCATTGCTGGCAGGGCGACGACATCGGGGGCTTCGAGGGCCAATCCGGCGACATCGGCGGGGGACTGGCGATTACGGGCAACTACCCCGGCCGGGCGCGCACGCCAGGCGAGCTGCGCACCGACTTCGAGAAAGCCGTCTCGCTAATCCCCGGCAGGCACCGCATCAACCTCCACGCGATCTACGCCGAGTCCGGCGGCCTGCGGGTCGATCGGGACGAGATCCGGCCCGAGCATTTCGCGGGCTGGATCGATTGGGCCCGCGAGTCCGGCCTGGGCGTCGACTTCAACCCGACCTTCTTCGCCCATCCGCTTGCCGAAGACGGGTTCACTCTCGCGCACCCAGACGAGGGCGTACGTCGCTTCTGGATCGAGCACGGCCGCGCCTGCCGGAAGATCGGCGCGGCCTTCGGACAGGCGCTGGGATCGCCCTGCGTGACGAACGTGTGGATTCCGGACGGCTACAAGGACCTGCCGGCCGACCGGAAGATCCCGCGCGAGCGCTTGGTGGAGGCGCTCGATCAGGTGTTCGCGGAGCCGCTGGATCCCGCCTGCAACCTCGATGCGGTGGAATGCAAGCTGTTCGGGCTCGGTTCGGAGTCCTACGTGGCTGGCTCGCACGAGTTCTACCTCGGCTACGCGATTACCCGCCGCAAGCTGCTCTGCCTGGACGCGGGGCACTTCCACCCGACCGAAGTGGTCTCCGACAAGATCTCAGCGGTGCTGCTATGGCTGGACCGCTTGCTGCTGCATATCAGCCGGGGCGTGCGCTGGGACAGCGACCACGTGGTGATCCTATCCGACGAGGTGCGGGAAATCGCCAAGGAACTCGTGCGCGGTGACTACTTGGGGCGGGTGCATATCGGGCTCGACTTCTTCGACGCCAGCATCAACCGTGTCGCGGCGTGGGTAATCGGCGCGCGGGCTGTCCAGAAGGCGCTGCTGCTGGCCCTGCTAGAGCCGGCCGAGCGTCTGCGCCAGCTGGAGCGGGACGGGGACTTCACGGGCCGGCTAGCGCTGCTGGAACTGCTGCGCACGATGCCGTCCGGGGCAGTCTGGGATCGATTCTGCGAGACCAGCGGCGTCCCCTCGGAATCGTCGTGGCTGGACGAGATCCGCACGTACGAATCCGAGGTCTTGAGCCAGCGCCAGACCTAGAGACCTAGCGCGAGCCAGAACGAGAAACCATGAGCGATACCACAGCGACCACTGCCGCCAGCCACGACCCGGAATTCTTGTACGAATTCGACAGGGAGCCGATTCCCAGATCGCGGCTGCTGGGACCGGGCTACTTTGCCGGCGCATATGCCGGCGAACATGTCGCGGCGACGGAATTCGTCATCGGGGTCACCTTCGTGAACTGGGGAGCGAGCGTCCAAGACATCTTCTTCGGCTTGATCGTCGGCAACTTGATGGCAGTGCTGACCTGGACTCTGGTTTGCGCGCCGATCGCGGTCGACACGCGCCTGACGCTGTACTGGTATCTGCGCAAGATCGGCGGGCCTCGGCTGAACTCGATCTACAGCGTTGTCAACGCCTGCCTGTACTCGATCATGGCCGGCTGCATGATCACGGTCTCAGCTTCGGCGGTGCGCATCCCGTTCGGAATCCCACCGCAGCTCGACTGGTATCCGACAGATTTCCGCTTCGTTCTCGTGGTGCTCGCCGTGGGAGCCGTGGTGGTAACTCTGGCGGTCCTCGGCTTCCAGAGGCTGGCCACCTTCGCCACGGTGTGCTCGCCGTGGATGTTCCTGATGTTCGTCGTCGGCGCTCTGGCGGTCCTGCCCGAGCTGTTCGCCTCTTCGGGCGAGCAAGGCTTCTTCGAGATGGCCCGGACGTCCGTCTGGACTGGCCAGACCCCCGACGGCAGCGAGCCGATGGGCTTCTGGAAGGTCGCCGCCTTTGCGTGGATCTGCAACCTCGGCATGCACGGGGCCCTGTCGGACATGGCGCTGTTCCGCTTTGCGCGGAAGAAGTCGTACGGCCTGTTCTCCTCGTTCGGGATGTTTCTCGGGCACTACCTCGCATGGATCTGCGCCGGCGTGATGGGAGCCGGCGCCGCCGTGTTGCTGGGAAGCCCGCTGGTACAACTGGACGCCGGCGAGGTCGGCTTCCAGGCGCTGGGCTGGGCCGGAGCGCTGGCGGTGGTGATCGCCGGTTGGACAACCTCGAACCCCACCCTGTACCGCGTAGGGCTGGCGCTTCAAGCGGTCACGCCCAACTGGTCCCGCGCCAAGATCACTCTGGTGGCCGGGGTGGTCACAACCGTCGTGGCCTGCTTCCCGTTCGTGTTTACTGGCCTGCTGGACTACGTCGCTGTCTACGGCCTGCTGATTTCGCCGATTGGAGCGATCGTGGTGACCGAGCACTGGATTTTTCCGCGCACCGGGCTGCGGCGCTATTGGTCCAGCCATGCCGGCCAAGCGATCAACTGGGCCGCGCTGCTGGCGTGGGCCATCTCGGTGGCCCTAGCCGTCGTGCTGGAACGCACCGGAACAATGCACCTGTTCTACCTGTTCCTGCCGGTGTACGCCTGCGGCATGGTCTCGTACTGGCTGCTGGCCAAGGCGATGGGAGCGGGAGCGAGCGACATCGCCGAGAGCGATCCGGCGCCCGGAGAGTCCCCGGCAGTCCCCGACGCACCCGTGACGCGGCGCACACCTGTCGACCGACGGATGGCCGTCTCGGGAATCGTTGCCGCGCTGGCACTGGCAGCCTGCGTCTGGCTGGGGTACTGCACGCTGACCGCTCCGGTGGAGAGTTACCGGTCGATGCTGGCCAAGCTGCATACGCAACTGCCGATCCCGACCCTGCTGTATTTCGTCGCGGGAACGATCTTCTTCACTCTCCGCGAACGCTCCAAGCGCGACGCCGTCGCGACGGAGGCAGCACAGCCGTGAAGATCGGCAGGATCAGCGCCTACCAAGCGGACCTGCCGCTGGTCGAGGGACCGTACAACTGGTCGGGAGGCAACACGGTAACCGTCTTCGACAGCACCATAGTGCGGATCGACACTGACGAGGGCCTGAGCGGCTACGGCGAGGTCTGCCCGCTCGGGCCAGCCTACCTGCCCGCCTATGCCGCAGGCGCACGGACAGGGATCGCAGAGATCGGCCCCGCCCTGCTCGGCTTGGATCCCAGAGCGCTGGGGCCGCTCAACGAGACGATGGACGCGGCGCTTAAGGGACACCCCTATGTCAAATCTCCCATCGACGTGGCCTGCTGGGACATTTTGGGGCAAGCGGCAGGCCTGCCGCTATGCGAGATGCTGGGCGGCCGCTACGGCGATGACTTTGTCCTCTACCGGGCAATCTCGCAGGAGACGCCAGAGCGCATGGCCGAACTCGTCTCGACCCACCGCGCCGCAGGCTACACGCGATTCCAACTCAAGGTCGGCTCGGACGCCACCACAGATATCCAGCGGATCCGCTTCGCCTCCGAGGTGGTCGGCGATGGCGACCGCCTGGTCGCGGATGCCAACACGGGCTGGCTGATGCACGATGCGATGAGGGTCGTGCGCGCGGTGCGAGATCTCGACGTATACATCGAACAACCCTGCGCTTCTTACGAGGAATGCCTCTCGATCCGCCGGCAAACGGACCACCCGTTCGTGCTCGACGAGTCAATCGACAGCATTCGCGCCCTGTTGCGGGCCAATGGCGATCGCGCGATGGACGTGATCAACCTCAAGATCAGCAAACTAGGAGGGTTGACCAAGGCCAAGCAGATGCGCGACCTGTGCGTGAGCCTGGGCATTGGCATGACGATCGAGGACACCTGGGGCGGCGACTTCACGACCGCGGCGATCGCCCACCTAGCGCACAGCACGCCGCCGCGAGCGCTGTTTACCTCGACCGACTTCAACAGCTACGTCACCGTCAGCACGGCCCGCAATCCGCCACTCCGCCACGGGGGCCGCTTGGCCGCACCGACCGGGCCGGGCCTTGGATTGCAGCCCGATCCGGCCGTTCTGGGCGAGCCGGTCCTAGTGATCGAATAGCCCGCATCCATCCTAGCGATCAGCGCACCGCCCGCAAGACCGCCTGCGTAGCCGCGGCGTCTTGCACCGCCAATCCCACGGACTTGAAAAACGTCACTTCATCGTCGGATCGGCGGCCGTCGGCTCTGCCGAGCACCAGGCTGCCCAGATCCGAGCGGACGTGATCCGCCTCAACGAGCCCTTCGCCGATCGCCATGATCAAGTCACCCGCCTCTTCAAGAGCAGCTTCGCGGTCGTCCACGAAAACGGCGGACCGAGCAACAGTCGCCCCTGGAACCTCCCGGTCCGTGGCATGGAACGACCCGATCGCGTTGATGTGCAGGCCGGCCGGCACGGCGCAGTCTTCAAACACCGGAACGCGGGATGTGGTGGCAGCACAAGCGATGTCGGCGCCGGCCAAAGCGGACGCAGGGGAATCCGCAACGCGAAAGCGGCACGCCGAGGCCCCGCCGGCGGCCAACCCTGCCGCCATCGCCGCGGCAGACTCCGTGTTGGGGTTGTAGATCCGAACCTCATTGATGGACCGCACCTCGCGCATCGCCTGCACTTGCGTGCGCGCGTGCACGCCGCTGCCGAAGACAGCCAGCACTGCGCTGTCCCTGCGGGCCAGCAGGTCGGTCGCCAAGCCGCACGCAGCGGCGGTCCGAATGGCCGTGAGCGAGGCCCCGTCCAGCATCGCGATCGGCAATCCGGTCTCGGCCTCGACGGCGATCACCGTGCCGTGTATCGAGTCCATGCCCTTCTCTCTGTTCGCTGGGAAGACCGACACGACCTTGACGACCAACAGGGGAACGTCGCCAACAGCTAGCGCGGCCGGCATCACGAGAGTCGCGCCGCGCGAGGCACCAGTGTGCAGGACCGTTCTAGGCGGCTCGTCGACCCTGCCTTCAACACGAGCAGCAAAGGCCTCCCGCATTGCGGCAATGGCCTTGCCCATGGGCAAGGCGCGGATGATCTCTTCCGATCCGATCGCCCTCATTGGGAATGCTTGGCTGTGGCTGCAGCCAACCCTCGATTGCAAACCGCAAGAATCACGACGAGGATCCTGACTTGGCCGCCCCGTAGCGCCCCCCGGCCAGGGAGTAGAAGAGTCCAGAGAGCATCAGCACGACGCCCCAGGCCCAATCCCGGTGGTCCAGAAAGCTCATGTGCAGCGCTGGAGGCAAGCCAAGCAAGAACCCCGCGCCCGCAATCCACCCGATAGCTCTCTCGCGCAGGAGCATTCCGCCGGCACCTAGGCGACTGGGAAACGGAAGCTGCGACAATGAGCGTGGCCGGATTGAGCGGTCTGGGAAACTTGGTGCAGAGGTTCATCATATCTGCCATGTCCGTTCGGGTCGCAGCCGCTGTTCTGGGCTGGGCCATTTGCCTGCAGGCAGTCGAGCCGACGGGCGAGCAGATCTACGAGCAGGCCTGCAGCAGTTGCCACGATGGCGGCGAGAGCCGCGCTCCGACTTTCGACGTGCTACGCCAGCTGTCGTCCGACGCAATCCTTGAATCGCTGCGCGATGGCGTCATGGCGTACGTGGGCCAGACGCTTGCGGGTGGCCAGGTCGAATCGGTTGCGCTGTACTTGGGCCAAGGCACAGCGGAACTGCCAAGCTTGACGCGGCGAAGCTGCCCGGACGCTGCATGGAGCAACCCCTTGCGCGGTCCGCGCTGGATCGGCTGGGGCGCAGACCTGAGCAATTCGCGCTATCAGCCGGCAGGGCTGGCCGGCCTGACCGCTGCGGACGTGCCGCAACTGGAACTCCGCTGGGCCTTCGGCCTGCCCGACGCCACCCGTGCCCGCGGCCACCCTACGGTCGCTGGGGGAAGGGTGTTCGTGGGTTCGCGCAGCGGCCGCCTCTATGCGTTGGATGCCAAGTCCGGATGCACGGTGTGGGATTTCGCCGCGCGATCCGAGGTCCGCACGGCCATCCTGGTCTCCCCTCCCGACCACGCAGGTCGCACCCTGCTCTTCTTCGGCGACACCAAAGCAAACCTCTACGGGATCGACGCCGCCACTGGAGCGCAGGTCTGGAGGACGAGGGTCGACGAGCACCAGTCGGCGACACTCACAGGTTCGCCCGTGCTCTTCGAGGGCCGACTCTATCTCGGGGTCAGTTCGATCGAAGAGTTCACCGGATCGTTCGCGGAATATTCCTGCTGCAGCTTTCGCGGAAGTGTCCAAGCCATCGACGCCTCCAACGGGGAGAGAATCTGGAAGACCCACACGATTCCGGAAGAGCCACGGCCGCGGTGGCGCAACGCCAAGGGAGTCATCCAGCTTGGGCCCGCCGGAGCGGGCATCTGGTCCGCGCCAACTATCGACGCCAAGCTACGACGCTTGTACGTCACCACTGGAGACAACTACTCCGATCCGCCGACAGACGACAGCGACGCGATCATCGCCTACGACCTCGATTCCGGCAAGCGGCTCTGGTCGCGGCAATTCACCGAGGGCGATGCTTACAACATGGCCTGCAATTCCAAGGCCGACGGAGTGAACTGTCCGCAGGCCGACGGGCCTGACTTCGATTTCGGCTCCTCGGCGATCCTAGTCGAACTGGACAACGGCAGACGCGCTCTGGTGGCCGGCCAGAAATCCGGCATGGTCCATGCCATCGATCCCGATCGAGACGGAGCAGTCCTGTGGCAGAGGCGCGCAGGCACGGGCGGAAAGCTGGGGGGAATCCAATACGGCTCGGCTACCGACGGCCGCAACGTGTACGTGGCCGTCTCGGACTTTCGCGGGCCGCGACCCACTTCGGTGGGCGGTCTGGTCGCCTACAGGCTTGCCGACGGAGAGGAACTCTGGAATGTACCCAGCGCACCCTGCCCTCCCGGTCGTCCCAAATGCTCGCCGGCCCACTCAGCGGCTGTCACGGCGATCGATGGCGTTGTGTTCTCGGGCTCGCTCGATGGTCATCTGCGCGCCTATTCGACGGCGGACGGCTCCATCCTGTGGGACTCTGACACCGTCCGCGACTATGACGACACGGTCAACGGCATCGCCGCGAAAGGGGGCTCCCTGAACGGACCCGGCGCGGTTGTCGTTGACGGCATGCTGTATGTGAACTCGGGGTACGGCCAGTTCGGATCGATGCCGGGAAATGTGTTTCTGGCGTTCGGCGTGGCCGAGGGCCGGCCTCCTAGGTAGATCGGCACCGTTGCCGGCCAAGCCGCCGCTGACGGCGCATCCGCGCTACTGTAGAGAGGGAGACAGACACAGCCATGCCCTATCCAGAACTCATGATCCATCCGATGCGCGAGGAACTCACGCGCCACGGAGTCGAAGAGGCACGGACCCCGGAAGACGTGGACCGCATCCTCGCACCGGGCAGCGGAGACGTCCTCATGGTCGTCAACTCGGTCTGTGGCTGTGCCGCCGGCTGCGCGCGTCCCGGATTGGCGCTCTCCTTGCAGGGAGCGGTGCGTCCGAGCAAGGTCGCCACGGTGTTTGCCGGCGCCGACATCGCAGCTACCGCCCACCTTCGCCAGAGACTGTCCATGTACCCGCCATCCTCGCCGTCATTCGCCCTCTTCCGCGATGGCGAGCCGGTGTACATGATGCACCGGCACGAAATCGAGGGCCGCGAGGCCGATTCGATCGCGCGGTCGCTCCAAGAGGCCTACCAAGCCCATTGCGCGAAGGCTGAGGTGAGCTAGGGGTATCAGGCGGCTTCGCGCACTGGCACAGAGGCCAAGCGCTCGGCAACCCACTCCTTGGCGCGTTCGACCGAGGCCGCCTTCACACCCTCGTAGCCGCGAATCTCGCGCGCCACCTCGGCAATCTCGGTAGCCGTGGCGAGCGATCGCGCGTCCAAGCCCGCCAGCAGGCCGTCGACGAGTTCGCGGTACCACGAAATCAGCTCGCGCTCCTGGCGTCGGCTGGCTAGCCAGCCGAACGGATCCAGGGGCGTGCCGCGCAAGGCCTTTCCGCGAGCCAGAACGCGCAGCAGCGGCCGCAACCAGGGCCCGAAGGCCAGCTTGCGCTGGACGCCGAGGCGGCGCAGCAACGGCGGATGCAAGTGGTAGACCAAACGGCGCGGCTTCTCGAACGTCTCGCCAATCTCGGCATCGAAGGCCGGGTCGGTCAGAAGGCGGGCTACCTCGTACTCGTCCTTGTAGGCCATGAGCTTGTGCAGGTTCCACGCCACCGCTCGGGTCAAGCTCTCGCTGCCGGGCCGCACGCGAGCCTCGACTTGCCGCACCTTTTCCACGTAGGCGCGGTATGCGCCGGCATACGAGGCGCTCTGATAGGCGGTCAGCTCGCTCTCGCGACTCTCGATCAAGGCGTCCAGCGACTGCGGCACGGAGGCTGCGGACGAGGCAGGCAGGTACGGGCCTAGCGCCGCTGGATCGCAGACATACTGGCGGCCCCACGCGAACACTTCCAGATTGCGGTCGACCGCAACGCCGTTGAGCCGTATCGCGCTCTCGATCGCCTCGGCCGAAAGCGGCAGCAAGCCCTTCTGGTAGGCCGCGCCCAGCAGCATCATGTTGCTGAAAATGTGGCCGCCGAAGAGCGTCTCGGCCAAAGTGGAAGCGTCGACGAACTCGCTGTCGGCGCGTCGGGTCGCCTTGCGGATCGCCTCGATGAATCCCCCGTCCGGAGACAGCACCGTGAGGCCCTTGCGGATCGCCTCGCCGGTCAGGATCTCCTTGGAGTTCACCAGGGCGACAGTCCGCTCGGAATCGCAGCACTGCAAGTTCTTCGGGTACGCGGCACCGACCAGATCGAAGCCGAGCAACAGGTCTGCACTGCCGGCCGGAATCCTCTGCGAGGCCTCCATCGGAGACTCGCTGATCGTGAGATGCGCAACCACCGCGCCGCCCTTCTGGGCGACGCCAGTCTGGTCGAGCGTGATTGCCTGCAAGCCGTCGATGTGGGCTGCGGTGGCAAGCAGGGCGTTGATCGTCACCACGCCCGTGCCGCCCACTCCGGGCATCAGAATGTGAAAGCCATCGCCGGCGGCGACCTTGCGGGCGGGCTCGGGCAAGGCCAGGGCGGGCAGGGCGGGCAGCGGCTGTCGCCGCAGGCCGCTGCCGGCCTCGATCTCCACCGAGACAAACGACGGGCAATCGCCCCAAGTGCACGTGTAGTCGGAGTTGCACGACGACTGGTGGACGCGAGTCTTGGCACCGAACTCGGTGTCCACCGGGAGAAGCGAGACGCAATTCGCCTGCTGCACGCAATCGCCGCAGCCCTCGCAAACGCGCTCGTTGATCATGATGCGGCGCGTGGGCTGCGGCAGGATTCCGCGATTGCGCCGCCGCCGCTTCTCGGCCGCGCAGAGCTGGTCGTAGATCATGACCGACACGCCCTTGGTGGCGGCCAGTTCGGCAAGCACCTCCTCTAGGTCCTCCCGCGGGCGGAGTTCGGCGGACTTGGCCAGGCCCGCCCCTTGGCCAAGCCTGGCGGGATCCTCGCTGAGCACGACGATCTTGGCGATTCCCTGAGCCTCGAGCTCGCGCGTAAGCGCGGGCACAGGAATCGATCCGGCGGCGTGCTGGCCGCCGGTCATGGCCACAGCATCGTTGTACAGGATCTTGAACGTGATGTTGACCCCGGAGGCGATCGCGGCCTGCACCGCCAGGCGTCCAGAGTGAAAGTAGGTGCCGTCACCGAGATTCTGGAACAGGTGCTGGGTGCCGGTGAACGGGGACACGCCGATCCACGACGCGCCCTCCGAGCCCATCTGGAACAGGAACTCGACGCCTCGCCCGACATCGCGCATCAGTCCAGCCATTCCGTGGCAGCCGATTCCGCCGCCGGCGAGCTGCCCCTCTAGCAGCAAGGTCGACCGGTTGTGCGGACAGCCGGAACAGTAGCTCGGAGTGCGGGCGCCCCGAGCCGGGAGCAAGCCTGCCGGAGGCGAGTCCTGCCGCGGCGGCCGCTCGGGCAGCACGGCCACCTCCGGGAGGAACCGGCTGAGCGCCAGCGCGATCATCTCCGCGTCGAGCTCCCCGGGAGCGGGCAGCAGGGTCTTGCCTTCGGCGTCCCGCTTGCCGTATACGCTGGGACGATGCGGGCTGTTGTAGAGCAGCTCCCGCAGCTGCAATTCGACGAACGAGCGCTTCTCTTCGACCACCACGATGGACTCGAGGTCGCGGGCGAATTCCGAGATGACGCCGGGCTCGAGCGGAAAGGCCATCCCGAGCTTGAGGATCCGCACGCCGGCGCGCGCCAGTTCGCGCTCGCCAACGCGGAGCATCCTCAGGGCTGACATTAGATCGGCGTAGCTCTTGCCAGTCGTGACAATGCCCAGACGGTCCGCCCCGTGCCGCACGGTGATCTCGTTCAGGCCGTTGGCGCGGGCAAACACCCGCGCCGCCTCAAGGCGATGCTCCAGCACCTCGGCCTCAAGCTGGAGGCTATAGGGCACCACCAGCATCAGGCCCATGGCCTTGCGATAGGGCTCGCCATCGATTTCCAGCGCGGGAATCTCGACCGGACAGCGTTCCGGGCCGAAGCTCACGATCCCGCCTCCGTCGCAGATGTCGGTCGACAGCTTCAGTCCGGCCCAAGAGCCGCCAAAGCGGGACAGAGCAATGCCGTACAGGCCAAAGTCGAGGACTTCCTGGGTGCAGGACGGATTGAGCACCGGAACGGCGCTGTTGTACAGGGAGAATTCGCTCTGGTGCGGGATCGAAGAACTCTTGGAAATGTGATCGTCGCCGGCCAGAGCCACTGCTCCGCAATGCTCGCCCGTGCCCGCGAAATTGGCATGGCGCATTGCATCGCCGCTGCGGTCCAAGCCGGGCCCCTTGCCGTACCAGATGCCAACCGCGCCATCGTAGAGCGGGTCCGGAAAAGCCTGGAAGAGCTGGCTGCCCATGACCGCCGCAAGCGCAAGCTCTTCGTTGACGCCGGGCACGAATCGGATCTCGTGCTCAGCGAGGAAGCTTCCGGCTCGCTCCAACGCCAGGTCGTAACCGCCCAAGGGCGATCCCTCGTAGCCTGAGATCAAGCAGCCTGTCCGCAGGCCTTGGCCGCGGTCCCGGCGCATCTGCTCGATCGGCAGGCGGACAAGCGCCTGGATGCCCGACATATAGGCCGAGCCGGCTTCAAGGGCGTACTTGTCATCGAGCGAAATGGAGCGAATCGGCATGATGGCTACTTCTTTGCGGCCCGGCTTAGACCCGTTGCGCTCCGGGACGACCCGCCTCCACGGCGAATTCCGCTAGCGTCTGGCGCGCCGCGCCGCGAACGGAAACGCGGTCGAGCACGCGGTAGCGCGCAGTCCAGCGGCCCGGAGTCACCTCGCAAATGACGTAGCCTCGCTGGGCGTTCTGCAGCTTGACGAAAGGATTATCGCGCATTACGCCCTCAGCGTACTCGGTATTCGGGCCGCCGTCACCGCTCGAACTGATAGACGTGCCGACGAACTCCGTCGCCACCACGGGCGAGGAGGGATCGGCAAAGTCGAGCAGCAGGTCGTTGACCCAATTGCTGTGGATGTCGCCGGTGAGGACGACGGGGTTGCGCGCGCGGCTCTCGGCCAAGAAACTCAGCAGCCTGTCGCGAGAGGCAGCGTAGCCCGGCCACTGGTCCATGCTGAAGCGCACGTCGGAACCGGGCGCCCGGTCAACCTGGGCCATCATCACCTGTTGCGGTATCACGTTCCACTCGGCCGACGATCCGCCGAGCGCGTCGAACAGCCAGCGCCTCTGGTCATCGCCCAGCAGTGTCGCAGCCGGATCGGATGCTCCTTCGCAAGGGGGCTGGGTCCTGTCGCCGCACGGCTGGTCCGTGCGGTACTGCCGGGTATCCAGCACAGTGAACTGTGCCAAGCGCCCGTAGGACAGCTTGCGATAGAGCCGCATCGACGGCCCCTGGGGGATTTGCGACGCCCGCAGCGGCATGTGCTCGTAATACGCCTGGTAAGCGGCAGCACGCCGCTCCAAAAAGGCTTCCCGGCGAACGTCGGGTTGCTCGGACACGTCGGCGGCGTAGTTGTTGTCCACTTCGTGGTCGTCCCATGTGACTGCCCATGGGCAGGCGGCGTGGGCGCGTTGGAGATCTGGATCGGTTCGATACAGCGCATAGCGGTTGCGGTAGTCTTCCAGCGAAGCGAGTTCCTCGCCGCGGTGGGCCCGAATGCGGGGCTGGGCGGGGCCTTCATAGATGTAGTCGCCGAGATGGAACACCAGGTCCGGGTGCTCGGCAGCCATGTGCTCGTAAGCCGTGTAGAAGCCTGTCTCGTAGTGTTGGCACGAGGCAAACGCGAGCGACAGCCGGTCCGGGCTGGATTCGGGGGCCGGCATGGTGCGGGCCCGGCCCGCAGGGCTCTGCGCGTCCCCTGCGGAAAAGCGATACCAATACCAGCGGTCAGCTTCAAGCCCGCTGATCTCGACATGCACCGAATGAGCCAGCTCGGCGGAGGCTGCGGCCGTGCCGGACCGCACGACTTGGCGGAACGCGTCGTCGCTGGCGATCTCCCAGCGCACGCCGACGTCGTCCGCGATCCCTCCGCCGTTCAGCGGATCCGGCGCAAGGCGCGTCCAGAGCACGAACCCGTCCGCGCTCGGATCGCCCGATGCCACGCCCAGCGTGAACGGATCGGCGTTGAAGGAGGGCGCGCGGCCTTGCCGACTGCATCCCGCCGCAGTCGCGGCCATCGCTGCCAGACTTACGAACTGGCGTCTTCCATATGTCATGCGGCTATGCTACACCGAAAGCGAAAGCGGCGAGCGGATTGGTGGAAGGGTGCCCACTTGGGTTATATTCTGTGATTGGAGGCACACGAATGATTCTTCGAGCAATGGCGCTGTCGCTAGCCCTAGCCGCAGCGTTCCTAGCCGGTACGATGGTACCCACGGCCGAGACACAGAGCGGCCGTCACTTCCTGCGGATCGATTACATGAAGATCCCCGAAGGTCAAGCCCTGCGCTACCGCAATCTGGAGACCGAGTTGTGGAAGCCCGTGCACCAACTGCGCGTAGACAAGGGCTATATCACTTCGTGGCGGCTGTACGGCCACCACTTCCCCGGCGGCGAGAGCGACTACCAGTACGTCACGGTAACTGAGTTCCCCTCGCTGCAGGCAATGGACGAACTGCACTACCCGGAGCTGTTCCAAGAGGCCCATGGCCGAGACTACGACACCGAAATCTCGCAGCAGACCGTGGCCTCGCGGACGCTGACGCATACGGACATGTGGGCGCTGATCGATTCGGTCTCCGCCCGCTCGCAGTGAACCAATGATGCCGGCTTCGCGAATCACCGCTGCAACGGCAGCACGTCTCGTTTCATTCGCGTCGCCAGCAGGACGTAAACTCACCACCAAGGCAACAAGATTCGCAATGAGACATCGCCACAACACGCAGACTGCAGCGGCCGCGCTGGCGGCCGCGATTCTGGCCGCGGCGGGTTGCACCGTCGGCAGCTATCCGCCTGACGAGCACAACAAGCTGGCCAAGCCGTTCATCCACGACAGCGCCGCACTCGACCCCTTCGGAGTGCTGATGGCAGGCACGACGAGCGTGAAGACCGGCCAAGTATTCAACCTCTCCGATGGCGTGCTGGAAGGCGGCACGGAAGTGCAGCTGCTCAGCGCGCTGCCCGAGTTCGGTTCCGATGCCTTGGCCAGCCAAGAGCAGGTCTACGACAGCTTGATCGGGGCGTTCACCGCCCCGATCGAGTCGGACATCGGATTCGACAGCAGCAAGCTTCCGCCTGTCCTGTGGACCGAGCACGGGACCCTGCTCAACCGCGCCGAGCGCATGCTGTTCCGCATTCGCGACGAGAGGGAACCGGCAACCAACCCGCTGAAGTACATAGAACGGCTCGGCCTGCTGCTCTACGCCCCCCTGCAGCTCAACTTCGCGCCCCAGGCGGATCGCGCCGCAGCTATCGTGCAGCGCCTGAACGAGACGCCCGGCTACCTGCAAGTGGCAACGTCCAACCTCCAATCAGCCTCGAACGCCCGCATCGAGGCGGCGCGCGAGGCGACCAACGGTGTCATCAATCTGATTCGCGGCGAAATCGCCGACGGGATGCCGTCGGGGATGAAGGCCAACTTCGAGAGCGCAGCCGACAGTGCCATTGCGGCCCTGGAGGCGTACCGCAACTCGCTGGCCGACCTGCCGTCCACTGACGATTGGCGTGCCGGGGCGCAGCTCATGCATCGCAAGCTCGAACTCGACAGCGGACGCCCGCTCGCCCCCATCGACACATTGATCGAGGAGATCACGGCGGACTTCGAGACCGCGCACTCGTCGCTCGTGTCGGCGGCCGAGCCGATCAACCGGCGCATCTACGGCGGCAGCCGTCCGCGCGACGACTATCGGCTGATCAACGACGTGCTGGAGGTGCTGGAAGGCGAGAACCGCGCCCGCAGCACCGCCGGCATGCTGCAGCAGATGGCCGAGGACACAGACGAGGCGCGCGAGATCTGCAACGAGGAGGAGATCGCGCCCGTGCCGGAGAGGCTGCAGCTGCGCGTGGTAGAGACTCCAGAGTTCATGCGCGTGTCCGTCCCCTTGGGCGGAAGCCTCGGCCCCAGCGCCGCGGCCTCGGACAACACCGCCGTGGTCTGGCTCACCCCCGCGCCGGCCGACGCGTCCCGGGCCGAGCTGCGCTCGCGCCTGACTACCAACAACATCTACCAGCTCAAGCTGCTGGCCATGCGCTACGGGATCCCCGGCTACGCCTTGATCGGCTCGCTCGCCTCGGACATGGAAAGCGACCAGGACAAGCTGACACACATGGTGGAGCCCCTGCCGGGATTCATCCACGGCTGGCCGATCTACATCACCGAGACCACGGTCGGGACCCACTACACCGGCGACGTCGACTTCATCTGGCGCAAGTACAAGCTGCAGACCATCGCCGCGGCCCTGGTCGACATCCAATTGCACGCCAAGGACCTGACCATGGACGACGCGCAGGAGTTCCTCACGCGGCGATCCTACATGGAAAGCAGCGCCGCCCGTGCGCTGCTCCGTTCGCTGGAAGTGAACCCGGCGCAGGCTGCAACCGCCTACTTTGGCTGGAAGAACTGGCAGTTGCTGCGAGCCCACTACCAGGAGACCACCCAGGACTTCAGCCTGACCTCCTTTCACGGCAAGGCCCTCAGGGCCGGCTCGATGCCGCTGGTGGAGTTCTCTTACGCCGTCAGCGAGGCCAAGGGCAGGCTGTCGCTCGATGGCGAGGAGGAATAGGGCGCGAAGCGACGGCGCGCGCGCCCTGTCGCGCCGTCACTTTCGTGCATAATAGGAAGGTGAGGGCGTCAGGCCCTCACGCCTAGACCGCGCGGCCACGCCGGGCAGCCGACCTCGAAGAGCAAGGCCGCGGTAGCAGGCAGCGCCTCCGGGGAGACTAACCGTGCCCAAACTCAAGACACATCGCGGTGCAGCGAAACGCTTCAAACTGACCGGCACGGGCAAGGTCAGGCGCAGGCATGCCAGCATGAATCACATCCTGACCAAGAAGACCCGCAAGCGGAAGCGCCGCCTCCGCAAGGGCACCATGGTCAGCTCGGCCTTTGAGAAGTCCGTGCGCAGAATGATCTCCACGTAGGTATTGCGAGCGCCAGCTAGGTCAGAGCAACGTATCGGGACCGTCCTCGCGGCGGCCCTCAGGAGGAAATCGTGGCAAGAGTCAAGCGAGGCACCCGCCGTGCCCAGAAGCGCAAGCGCGTACTGGCAAAGGCCAAGGGCTATTTCCTCGGCAAGAGCAAGCTTCACCGCTACGCCCGCGAAGCGGTCAACCGTGCCGACCAGTTCGCGTACATCGGCCGCAGGCTGAAGAAGCGCGACTTCCGTGCGCTGTGGATCACGCGGATCAGCGCGGCCGCCCGTGCCAACGATATCAACTACAGTACGTTCATCCGCGGTCTCAAGGACGCCGGTATCGACCTCAACCGCAAGATGCTGGCCGACATCGCCGTGCGCGACCCCGAGGGCTTCGGGCAGCTCGTCGCCAAGGCCAAGGCGGCCCTCGCCGAGCAGCCGACTGCGAGCGCCTAGCGTCGACACGCGGATCCCGCCAGCGCAAGCTACCGTGTCGATCGAACACAAGACGGGTCGGCCGATCGACGAGTTGATCCGCGAGGGCGAGGACCCCGAGCTACTCTACGAAGAGCTGCGCGCCGCCTTCGAGCAGGAACGCAGCAAGGCGTCGACCCCGCAACAGGGGCAGGCCCTGCGGGACCGCTGGCTGGGACGCCGCAGCGGCCTGCTCTCGGCCACCAACGATCACTGGCTCAAGGCCGCCCCGCGCGAGCTCAAGCCGGTAGTGGGCAAGCTCCAGAACCTGCTGCGCCGCGACCTCGAGGCCGCTGTCAAGGCGGTCGCCGAAGCCGCGGTCCAAGAGCAGGCCCAGGCCGAGCCGGACTTGGACGCGACCCTGCCGGGGCCGGAACGCGCCCGCGGCGCCGTCCACCCCGTTCGCCTGGCTTTGGAGGAGGTCTTGGATATCTTCCGCCCGCTTGGCTACACCGTGGCGGAGGGACCGGAGATCGAGACGTTCTTCTACAACTTCGAGGCGCTCAACTTCCCGCCGGACCACCCAGCGGTGGACGAGATGGACACCCTCTTTCTCAAGGACGGAGCCCTGCTGAGGACGCACACGTCGCCGTGCCAGATCCGCATCATGGAGTCCAAGAGCCCGCCATTGCGGTACGTGGTGCACGGCAAGGTCTACCGCAACGACACGCCGGACGCCACCCACAGCCCGATGTTCCACCAGCTGGAAATGTTCGCCGTGGACGAGGGCATTACGTTCGGCGACCTCAAGGGCACCTTGGAGCACTTCGTGCGCTGCTTCTTCGGCCCTCGGACACAGGCCCGCTTCCGGCCGAGCTTCTTTCCGTTTACCGAGCCCAGCGCGGAGGTCGACATCACCTGCCCGTTCTGCTCGGACGGCAAGTGCCGCATTTGCAAGCAGACCGGCTTCATCGAGGTCTTGGGCTGCGGGATGATCGACCCGAACGTGCTGCGCAATGCCGGACTCGATCCACAGCGCTACCAAGGATTCGCGGCGGGTTTCGGCCTGGACCGCTTCGCGATGCTGAAGTACAGCATCGACGACATCCTGCTGATGTACCAGGGCGATGCCCGCTTCCTGAGGCAGTTTCGATAGATGCGCATCCTGCTCAGCTGGCTGGAAGACTTCGTGGAGATCAAGGAGTCTCCGCGCGAACTCGCCGACGCGCTCACGATGGCGGGCATGGCCGTCGACGCCGTCGAGAGCGAGGCCGGCGAGACCGTCTTCGAGTTCGACATCACCAGCAACCGCCCGGACGCGATGAACCACCTCGGCATGGCGCGCGAGGTGGCTGCGATCTACCGCCGCCCCCTGCGAGCGCCTTCCACGGCCTGCGCCGAATCCGGCCCGCCCGCAGCCTCCAAGGCAAGCGTGGAGATCCAAGCTCCCGACGCGTGCGTCCGCTACGTGGGGCGGGTGTTCACCGAGGTGGAGGTGCGTCCATCGCCCGACTGGATGCGCCGCCGGCTCGAGCTGTGCGGAATCCGCTCGATCAACAATCTGGCGGACCTGACCAACTACGTCCTGCTGGAAATCGGCCAGCCCACGCACGCCTTCGACCTGGACAGGCTCGCAGGCGCGGCCATCGTCGTCCGCCGTGCTCGCAACGGGGAGAAGCTCGTAACCCTAGACGGCGAGGACCGAGATCTGACAGGCGGGCACCTGGCGATCTGCGACGCGGAAAGGCCGGTCGCGCTGGCCGGGGTAATGGGCGGACAGGCGACCGAGATCACGGCCGAGACGCGCAACGTGCTGCTGGAAGCGGCCTGGTTCCGGCCCAGCGTGATCCGGAACGCCGCGCGCCGCTTCAAGCTGTTCACCGAGGCGTCCCATCGCTTCGAACGCGGCGCCGATTGGAACGCGGCGCCGCAGGCCGCCGATCGCATAGCGGCCCTGCTGGCCCGGACAGGGCCCGGGCAGGTCTTGCCCGGACAGGTCGACTGCTTTCCGCAGCAGCCGGGACTGAGCCCGATCAGGCTCGAGCGCGCCGACATTCGCAGGCACCTCGGAATCCAACTGGACGATGCGGAAGTGGAAGGGATCTTGTCAGCGCTGGGGTTCGAGCCGTCCTCAGACAGCTCGGGATGGTCCGTCCCGGCCGTGAGCCATCGCCTGGACGTGGAGCGCGGGATCGATCTAGTCGAAGAAGTGGCGCGGATCCACGGCTTCGCCAACATCCCGGCCACATTGCCGTCGCTGGGGGCGGCACCCGAGCTAACTCCGCTAGCGGCAGAGGACGCCCGCATGCGCGCGGCGGTGCGGGGACTCGGCTACGACGAGACGATCGGCTTCGCGTTCATCTCCTCGGACGAAGCCGAACGCTTCGGGTCGGGCGATCCGGTCAGCCTCCGCAACCCGCTCTCGCAGCTCTGGGACGTCATGCGCAACAGCGCGGTTCCGACGATGGTGCGGGCCCTGGAATGGAACCTGCGCCGCAATCAGCCCTTCGTGCGGCTGGCCGAGTTCGGCCGCGTCTACCGGCGGTCGGAGGCCAGCTACGAAGAGCCCAGCGTGCTGACCCTGGGTGCGAGCGGCACGGCCCGCCAAGCATCCTGGGCCGAGCCCGCTCGCGAGGTCGGCTTTTACGACGTCAAGGCAGATGTCGCGGCCCTGCTGGCACCGTTCGTGCCGGATGCCCCCAGCATCGTGACCAAGGGCGTGCCGTCTTACTACCGCAAGAAGCATGCTGCCGGACTGACGTCCGAAGGCGACGTGTTGGCTTGGTTCGGCGAACTCGACCCTGAACTTGCCCGCGAGCGCAAGATTCGCCAACCGGTCTGGGTGGCCGAGATCTTTCTCGACAAGGTGTACGGCAGGGGCTTGCGCCGACCCACCCATCGGAAGCTGGCCAGGGTTCCGGCCGTGAGCCGCGACTTCTCATTGCTCGTGCCGGACGCCGTAGACTTCGCAAGCATCACCGAGGCGGTCGGCGAGATGCCTGACCTGGACGGCGTGGAGCCCGTGGAGGTGTTCCGGGGCAAGAACGTGCCCGAAGGCAGCTATAGCCTGCTCTTGCGAGCGTGGTGGCAACGCTTGGACGAGAGCCTGACCGATGAGGAAGTCAACGAATTCGCCGCCGAGGTCCGCTCACGGCTGCAATCCAGACTCGGCATCGCCACGCGCACTTGAAGTGCCGCGGTTGAGCCGATGGATGGCGTACCCGCGCTCGCGCGGCTCGCTATCGAGATCCCAGTAGCTGCGTAGCTCGCGATAGGAACGCTCCCACACAAGGTCATACCGGCTGTCCAAGGCCTTTGGTTGTTTGCCCTTGGCATCCCAAACCACGATCCAGTCGGGATCGGGCGAGTCGTCGAATTGATCCGCCGGGAGCAAGTCTCGGAAGCGCTGGTTGTACGCAATCTCTGAGTCGAGCAGGTTCACCCAGCGCCGGTCGGGCAGATAGTAGTTGCCCACCATTCCCTTGACGTTTCGCAAGTAGGCAATGGTCTGCCCGGGTCTGGTGTTGGATCCCAAGAACTCCAGCAGCGGGCCGTTGTGATCGTCGTAGCGCAGAAACTGACGCAGGACGACTTGCTCCGTCCCGCCGCCGGCCAGCTCGAGGTTCGGCCAGAGGCTGGCCCCGACCAAGCAGGCCAGGGCTGCCCGGCGGCGGCCGGCCCGATCGAGGCCCGCGGCGGCCAAGCCGACCAACACAATGGCCGCGGGGCATGCCTGATAGTAATAGCGCGGCAGCGTAGCCCGACCTGCCAGCGCGATCGTGAACAGCGGGCAGACCGTCACGATGAGTCCGGCCAGCAGGGCCATCTTGGCATGCACGCCCGGCTTCTCGACCCTGCTCCAGAGGTAGATTCCCGCCGCAGGCACGCAAAGAAAGACCAGCCCGAACAGCACGAACGTCAAGTCTGGCGTGCGCCGCAGCCATGGCTCTTCGATCACGAATCCAAGCAGCGGGACCGCCGCGCCGGCAGCAGCCAACACCCAGCCGGCCCGCGGAATATCAATCTTGGACCAGCGGCCGATCAGGGCCATCGCGGGCGCCAACACCACGAATGGCACCCAGCGCCAATAGTCGGCGCCGCGCCGCGAGACCACGTAGCGGAAGTTCTCCCAGAAGGAGTTCTCGCTACCAGGCCGCCACTCCGTGAGGTATTCCGCGTGCAGGAGCCAAAACTCGGCGCCGAGGACAACCGCGAGCACGGCCGAAGCCCCGCACAGCCGGACCAAGGCCGGCCGGTCCGTCAGGAGCAGGAACACCCCCAGCGCTAGCCACGTCGCCGCGAAGCTAACGTAGTTTCCCGCGTAGAGCAAGCATCCAGCCAAGCAAAGCTGGCAGTGAAACGACCACTTTCTGCCCAAGGCAGGATCGCGCAGGTAGCGCGCCACTTGCACCAACAGCAGCAAGGTGGCAAAGACCACCAAGACGTAGTAGCGGCCCTGCCGGGCCGCGTGCAGGAAGTAGATGGAACCGCTTGCAATGACCGGCAGCGCCAGAGGCAGCCAGCGGGGCCCTCCGAGCCGTCGGCCGAGCGACCACAGAAGCGCCAGGCATCCTAGCCCGAACAGTGCGAACGGCAGCCTCGCTGGCAGCGTTCCGCTGCCGAGCAGCCAGTGCCCTGCGGCCGAGACATAGAACTGCAGGTAGCTCTGCATCGCCGGCAACAGGTGCGAATTGATGTCATGCCCGTCGTCGTCTTGGACCAGCAGCTGGCCGAGTTCGCGATCAAAGGCGTAGGGCAGCCAATCGCCGCTCTGCGCCATCAAGCGCCCCCAAACGGCCGTGGTCGCTTCGTCGCGCCACAGGGGAACGCCGTCCAGCCGCCAGAAGATGGCCGCCACACAAAGCGCGAGCGCCGCTATGGCAGGGATGCGCCTCATGCCGGGACAGGTCTGTTGGGGAGGCGAACCGTTACGAGGACCACGTGGTCCGGAACTCCGGGAACAACGTCAAGCCGCCGCACGCGAACAGCGTCTGCCCCGTGATGTAGGACGCTTCGTCCGATGCCAGGAACGCGAATACCGCCGCGATCTCGGCCGATTCACCCGCCCGGCCCATGGGAATGTGGGACTCGACAACGCCCTTGGCCACAGGATCGTTGATCCAGTTCATGTTGATCGGAGTGACAATCGCGCCCGGCCCGACCGCATTGACCCGGATGCCCCGGTCGGCGTATTCCAGCGCCAGCGTCTTGGTGAGGTTTTCCATCCCGCCCTTGGAGACCGAGTAGGGCAGATACTCGGGCTTCGGGATAATCTCGTGGACGCTGGAATTGTTGACGATCACTCCCCCGCCCTCGCGGGACAAGAAATGCTTGATCGCCGCCCGGCAGCAGAGATAGCAACCGCGCAGGTTGACGCCGAGAATCCTGTCGAAGTCCTCGGCCGCGCTCTCGTGGCTCGGCGCGGGCTTCTGGATGCCGGCGTTGTTGATCATCACGTCCAAGCGGCCCCACTCGCGCACCACGATGTCGAACATCGCAGAGACCGCCGCCTCGTCTGCAACGTCCGCCTTGTGCACCAGCACCTTGGCGTCTCGGAAGCCGCCGGCTTGGTGCGCCTGACGCACCTGCTCGGCAGTATCGGCCGCGCCCGCGTCGTTGCGGCTGTAGTTGACCACGACGCTACCGCCCTCTTGAGCGAAGCGGACAGCGATCGCCTCTCCGATGCCCGCCGAGGCGCCGGTGACGAGCACAGTTTTGCCGAGAAATCGAGTCTGCATGGGAGGAATCCGGCAGGCAGCTGGGGCTGCCGACACTGCACATTATAGCGCCAGCAAACGGAACCGCTCCGACTTGTCCGCAACAAGCCGTAACCGGGAAAAGCTGTATCGCCGCCCGGCATCGATGTGTCCGCCCCAGCGAGCCGGGCGAAGACACCTCGCGGGCGGAGCCGAGCCGTCCCGCGGGGGGTTGCACGGGCAGCAGCCTCTCCGCGAGCTTCTCGCCGCCGGCCCGCCGGAGCTCGCAAGCTGCTCGGCCAAGGATGCCCGCGGCTGGCAAGGGGTGGCTCGCCGAGCCCTTGCAGAGGGCCCAACTGACTGCCCGCGCTAGACTAAGGCACGCGCGGAGGCGTCCCGTTTCGCTGCTTACGGCGCTCCTCGACGCGCTCGGCACAGGGCTGGGCCGGCAGCACCGATGCGAATTCTTGTCTCGGCCGGGGAAACGTCCGGCGACCGCTATGCGGCAGGCCTGGTAGAAGCGCTTTCGGCTCGCCTGCCCGATGCGCGTTTCTTCGGCTGTGCCGGGCCGAACATGCGGGCCCGCGGCGTCGAAGCCATCGTGCGCACGGAGGACCTCGCGGTTGTCGGCCTGTTTGAGGTGGCCCGCCATATCCCCCGGATCTACGGCCTGTACCGGAAGCTTGATCGCTCCGCCGCGGCATTGGCGCCAGATCTTGCGATCCTAACGGACGCCCCGGACTTCAATCTTCGGCTCGCGGCGCGGCTTCGGAGGGCAGGCATCCCGGTCGTGTACTATGTCGCCCCCCAGGTGTGGGCCTGGCGCAAGCGGCGCATTCGCCGAATTCGAGAATTGGTCGACCTGCTGCTCGTGATCTTCCCATTCGAGGAAAGCTACTTCCGCGAGCGCGGCGTGGACGCCCGCTTCGTGGGGCACCCGCTATGCGACCTGGCGGAGGTCAGCGCGAATCGGGCCGACTTTCTCTCGCGGCACTCGTTGGACCCGTCCGAGCCTCTCGTCGCCCTGCTGCCCGGCAGCCGCAAGGGCGAATCGCTGAGGCACCTGCCCGCCTTGGAGGACGCCGCGCGCCGGCTCACCGAGTCCGGAGTTCGACAGTTCCTGATGCCGGCTTCGGCGACAACCGGCAAGCAGTTCTTCGCCGAGCGCTGGCGGGGGCCTGAGATTCGAATCGTGGAGAACCGCTCCCAAGACTGCATAGGACACGCGGACGTGGCCTTGGTGGCAAGTGGCAGCGCGACCGTGGAAACGGCGCTGCTCGGAACGCCGATGGTAAGTTTCTACAGGCTGTCGTGGTCGAGCTACTACCTGGCCCGGCTCTTGGTTGACGTGCAATACTACACGATGGTTAACCTGCTTGCGGGCAAGCAGGTCATTGTCGAGTGCATTCAGCACGAATGCACCGGTGCGAAACTAGCGAGCGAGGCCATTCGTCTCCTACAACAGGAAGGCGAGCGCTGCCGCATGATCGCGGAGTTCTCGAGCCTTCGCAGCAGACTCCAATCCAGTACGCCAGCGGCATCGAGGGCCGCAGCAGCGATATGCGAACGATTCTCCATCAGCTAGCCACCGCGACTCTGATCGCCATGATTGCGGCGGTCGGGCCAAACACCCAGCTCCGCGCACAGGACGCGGCCGTCGGTCCCCTGCTAGACGTGCAGCATTACAAGATCGACGCCAGGTTGAACATGGACGCGCAATTGCTCGAGGCCACCGCGGAGGTGCACTTCACTCCGCGCGACCCGGCCGGCAATGCATTCTTCGAATTGCACAACGCGCTCAATGTCGACTTCGCCGAGATGGAGGACGGCACGAACTTGGACCCTATCCGCTATCGCGCCGACTCGACCGTGCATGTCAGCTTTCCAGAGACGCTTCCGGTCGACCAGCCCCAAGTGATCAGGTTCCGCTATGGCGGGCGCCTGATCAGCTACGAGGAATCCCCCGCCGAAGGCTACAGTCTGGCCGAGATCATGCCCGACCGCGCCATCCTGCTATATGCCGGGCGCTGGTTTCCGGTCAACGGCTACGGGGCGGACCGCTTCACGTCCGAGATTCGCATCACGGTGCCGGACGGACTCGAGGTGCTGGGCAGCGGCACCCGCACCCGCACCGAGGCGTTGGAGGGTGTCGAGCACGTCTTCGAATTCAACTACCCGTCCTTCCCGGGCACTATCGCGGTGGTTGCCGAAGAGCCCGTGAGAGCCTCCAGCGGCTCCGCCTCGAGTTCCGTGTACATGCCCGGAGCGTCGGAGAATCTCGCATCGGAATACGGCGAGGCTGCCGCCGAGATGGTCGAGTTCTACTCCGACACTTTCGGCGCGCCCTACTCGAAGTCGCTTTCCATCGTCGAGATGGGCGAATACGCCCCTGACGGCTACTGGGCGCCGGGCATGGTGCTGCTGAGCCCCTACGCCCGGCGGGAGGCGCTTAACCGCCAATTGCTCGGCAAACTGGTCGCCAACCAGTGGTGGGGCGCTATCGTGGGCGCTGGCAACAGCAACCACCTCTGGCTGGTCGACGGCACGGCGCACTACTCCGCGCTGTTGGAGATCGAGGAGTCCGAGGGCGAGGAAGCCTTCACGGAAGCGCTCAAGAACACCCGCATCGAAGCTCTCACGTTCGACGAGGTGCCCCTGCGAGAGTCCGGCCGCGTGGGCGACTTCTCACCACAGATGAAGGCGCTCACGTCAGCTCGCGGGGCGATGGTGCTGCACATGCTCCGCTGGCGCGTGGGCGACGAGCCGTTCTTCGAGATCCTGCAAGAACTGATCAGCGGGCACACTTGGGGAACCCTCACGACCGACGATTTCCGCGTGATGTTCGAAGACGCGACCGGCAAGGACCTCGATGGGTTCTTCCTGCAGTGGACCGAATCCAACATCACGCCGGAGTTCCAGCAGGAGTACACCATCTACAGGCTGGGCGGCAACGAGGGGTTTCGCGTGATCGGCAAGATCAACCAAGACATGGACACCTTCAGCATGCCGGTCGAACTCAAGATCGAGACCGAGGGCGAGCCCGAGTTCTTCGTGGTCGAAGTGGCGGGCGAGGCCTCGGACTACAGGCTGGAGACCTTCGGAAAGCCCAGGGAGGTCATCTTGGACCCCAACCACCGCATCTTGAGGCTGGATGACGACACGCGCGTGCGCGTCGCGATCCGGCGCGGCGAGCAGCTGGTCGAACTGGGGTATTACCAAGAAGCCCTGCTCGAGTACCAGCAGGCCTTGGACATCAATCGCTTCAGCTCGCTGGCGCACTATCGCACGGGCGAGGTGTTCTTCCTGCAGAGCAACTTCCAGTCGGCAGCCAATGAGTTTCGCGAGGCCCTCAACGGCGACCGCGACCCCGCTTGGGTCGAGGTCTGGTCGCACATCAACCTCGGCAAGATCTTCGACATCACCGGGCAGCGCGAGCGCGCCGTCAACGAGTACCAGCTGGCCGTCAGGACGCGGGACGACACCCAAAACGCCCAGAACGAGGCCAGCAAGTACCTTGCCAGCCCCTACCGGCGAACGCGTGCCAAAGAGCGCACCTACTGACCGGCCGGGTTCGCAGTTGCGGCCTGCCTTCAGTACTTGGGGATGCTGGGATCGACTTCGTCGCTCCAGCGGAGTATGCCGCCGGCCAGGTTGGTGACGCGGCTGAATCCCATCTCTTTGAGCAGCCGCTGGGCCTTGCCGCTGCGCACTCCGCTCTTGCAGTGGACCACGATGTCGGCCGTGGAATCGAGTTCGTGAATATGCTTCGGCAGCGTGCCCAAGGGGATCAACGTGGTCCCGGGAATCTTAGCGATCTCGAACTCGTGGGGCTCGCGGACGTCCAATACGAAGACGTCGTCCCCCCTGTCCAGCCGGAACTTCAGGTCTGACGGCGAAATCTCGGGCAGCCTCTCCTGCGCCGCGGCCTCGGCAGCCTGCTGCGGGATCCCGCAGAACTGCTGGTAGTCGATCAACTCCCGGACGGTGGGCTTGTCACCGCAGACCGGGCAATCGGGATTCCGCCGCAGCCGCAGTTCCCGGAAGCGCATGTTCAGGGCATCGTAGAGGAGCAGCCTGCCGCTGAGGGTATCGCCCTTGCCGAGGATGATCTTGACGACCTCTGTGGCCTGGATGCTGCCAACCACAGCGGGCAGAATGCCCAGCACGCCTCCCTCGGCGCAGCTGGGAACCAGCCCTGGCGGCGGCGGCTCCGGGTACAGGCAGCGGTAGCACGGGCCGCCCCGGTGGTTGAATACCGTGGCCTGGCCCTCGAAGCGGAAGATCGAGCCATAGGCATTTGGCTTGCCCAACAGCACGCAGGCATCGTTGACCAAGTAGCGCGTGGGAAAGTTATCGGTGCCGTCGACGACCACATCGTAGTCAGCCAGGATCTCGAGCGCGTTGTCGCTGGTCAACGCAGTCGAGTGCTTGTCGACCGCCAGGCGGGGATTGATGTCCTGCATCGTCTCGGCGGCCGAGTCGATCTTGGGGCGGCCGACGTCTTTCGAGCCGTGAATCACCTGGCGCTGCAAGTTGGTCTCGTCGACGACATCGAAGTCCACGATGCCGATCCTGCCAATGCCCGCGGCAGCCAGGTACAGGCCCAGCGGCGCGCCGAGGCCGCCGGTTCCGATCATCAGCACGCTGGCACCCTTGAGCCTGCGCTGCCCTTCCAGTCCGACCTCCGGCAGGATCAGGTGGCGGCTGTAGCGCAGGATCTCCTCGTTGGACAGCTCCGGCAGCTCAGGCTCGGCTACGTCAATCACCGGGGCCAGTGTCGCGCCGCCGGCAATCGAGGGCACGATGCTGATGGTGCTGGCATCGCTGAGAGCGGTGTCTTCGCGATCCAAGTAGCGGATGTCCTCGTCATCAACGTAGACGTTGACAAAGCTGCGCAGCTTGCCCTGGTCGTTGAAAAGGTTGCGCTCGACCTGCGGATGCACGGCCACCAGCTCGCGCAACGCACCGCCCACGGTACCGGAATTCACATCAACGGTGTCATGGCCGTCGACGAACTGCCGGAGAGGTGTTGGGATGAGAATCTTAGCCATGCCCCTGCTGCTCTTGATGCTAGCAATCGCCCTATTCTCTGTCAATGAACTGGGGATTCTGGCCGCGCGCGGCGGGCCGTCCAAGCGTCGGCCCGGTCGCGCCCCCGGGATGGCAATCCCGACGCGCGCTATAGTGGCGGTCGGCCGGATCGCTGCCCGCGCCGGCGCGAGTCCGAGGGGAGCCGCAGCAGCATGCCGGTACTGTTCTTCTCCGACGCAGACGAGCTCAGGAAGTGGTTTCGCGACAACCACGAGACGGCTGACGAGCAATGGATCGGCTACTACAAGGTTGCCACCGGCGAGCCTAGCGTGACTTGGCCGCAATCGGTCGACGTGGCGCTGTGCTTCGGCTGGATTGACGGGCTTCGCCAGAGGATCGACGAGCGCAGCTACCGGGTGCGCTTTACCCCCCGTCGTCCCGGCAGCAGCTGGAGCGCCAGGAACATCGAGCGCATGCGGGCTCTGATCAAGGCCGGGCTGGTCGAAGAGGCCGCGCGGGCGACGTTCGAATCAGCAGGCAGCCTGCGCCGGGCGCCAGCTGCACGGGAGCCCGCGGCTGCGGCCTTGCCCGAGGAATACGAGCGCAAGATCAAGGCGGTACTGGAGGCGTGGGAGTGCTTCGCCGGCGCGACGCCATCCTACCGCAAGCATTGCGCACACTGGATCGTCAGCGCGAAACGAGAACAGACCCGCCAGAAGAGGCTCGAGACCCTGATTGAGTGCAGCTTGCGCGGCGAGCCGATACCGCCGCTGCGCTGGGCGGTAAAGCTGCGGCCGAAACGCCGAACGGCGCGGCGCGGGCCCGGTCAGCCCTCCCCATGAGTGCCGGCAGGGCCGCAGAGGGACTGGAACATGCTGATTCCGGCGATGCCCGCCGCGCCGGCGTCCGTGCAGGCGGCGATTCGTTCCGCTGTGATGCCTCCCAGAGCGGCCACCGGCAACGAGGTCGCCGCGCACGCCTCGCGCAGCCCTCCGAGGCCGGGGATCTCGCTCCGGCCCGGTTTGGACCGCGTCGGAAACACCGGGCCAAAGACCGCAAGATCGGCCCCCTCCCGTTCCGCCCGGCGGACTTCGTCGACGGTATGCGCGGACACCGCGATCAGGAAGCCGGATGGCACGACAGGCCTGAGATCGCAAGGAGCGGGCGAGCCAGCCGGCAGGTGGACTCCGTGCGCGCCTGCGGCGAGCGCGACGTCCAAGCGGCTGTTGACGAGGATCGCGGTCCCGTGGGGACGGACGCGGGCCAAGGCGGCGCGCGCCAGTTCGAGCAGATCCCGGGGGGCCAGGTCCTTCTCGCGGAGCTGGATCCAAGAGCAGCCGCGCCTGGCGTTCACCTCGATGCAGTCAAGCAAGCCGCCAGGGCAGGTTCTGCGATCGGTGATGTAATAGCGCCTCATTGCCCGTTCCACGTCGCACGGCCGGCTCCGCAATGTTGACAGTGGCTGACTAAAGTAAAGTCATGATAGTATACTAAGAGTTCATGCAGTCGCCGCGCGTCAGCAAGCGCGCTGCGGGTGGCAGGATCCGCTGCAGAGCATCCTGAGATTTGGAGGGGCACAGATGGGAAAGGTCATCGGTATCGACCTTGGGACCACGAATTCGGTCGTAGCCGTAATGCAAGCGGGGCAGTCCCAAGTCGTCGCTAACCAGGAAGGGGAGCGCACCACACCGTCTGTCGTTGCATTCAGCAAGAATGGCGACCGCTTGGTGGGCGAGACAGCCAAGCGGCAGGCCGTCACCAATCCCGATGCCACGGTCTCGTCGATCAAGCGCTTCATGGGCCGCCGCAGCTCCGAAGTCAGCGAAGAGACGAAGAACGTGGCGTACAAGATCAGCGCCGCGGGGGATCTGCTCAAGGTCACCGTCGGAGAGAACAGCTATTCGCCGCAGGAAATCTCGGCCATGGTGCTGGGAAAGCTCAAGGAAGCGGCCGAGGCCTATCTCGGCGAGAAGGTCACCGAGGCGGTCATCACGGTGCCGGCGTACTTCAACGACGCCCAGCGCCAGGCCACCAAGGACGCGGGCAAGATCGCGGGACTGGACGTGCGCCGCATCATCAACGAGCCGACCGCGGCGGCCCTGGCCTACGGATTGGACAAGAAACAGAACGAGACCATTGCCGTCTACGACTTCGGCGGGGGCACGTTCGACATCTCGATTCTCGAGGTCGACGAGGGAGTCGTCGAAGTCAAGGCGACCAACGGCGACACCCACCTCGGCGGGGACAACATCGACAGCGTTCTGATCGACTGGCTGGTCGACGAGTTTCGCAAGGAGCAGGGTATCGACCTGTCCAAGGACACCATGGCCCTGCAGCGGCTGCGCGAAGCGGCCGAGAAGAGCAAGCGAGACCTGTCGACACTGATGGAGACAGAAATCAACCTGCCCTTCATCACCGCCAACGAGACCGGCCCGAAACACCTCGCCCGCAAGCTCACCAGGGCCCACCTCGAGCAGATGATCGACCCGCTGGTGCGCCGCACGCTCGAGCCCTGCAAGAAGGCCCTGACAGACGCGGGACTGTCGCCGTCGGACATCGACGAGGTGGTGATGGTCGGCGGCTCGACGCGCATTCCGATGGTCCAGAAGCGGGTACAGGAGCTATTCGGGCGGGAACCCCACAAGGGCGTCAACCCCGACGAAGTCGTGGCCACCGGCGCCGCCGTGCAGGGCGGCGTCCTGGGCGGCGAGGTCAAGGACGTGCTGCTGCTCGACGTCACGCCGCTGTCGCTCGGCATCGAGACCCTGGGCGGCGTGTTCACCAAGCTGATCGAGCGCAACACCACGATCCCGACGCGCAAGTCCGAGGTCTTCTCGACCGCGGCGGACAGCCAGACCTCGGTCGAGATCAAGGTCTTCCAAGGCGAGAGGTCCATGGCGGGAGACAACCGCTTGCTGGGCGTGTTCCAGCTGGTCGGAATTCCGCCCGCGCCGCGCGGAGTGCCGCAGATCGAGGTCACCTTCGACATCGACGCCAACGGCATCCTCAACGTCTCGGCCAAGGACAAGGCAACCAGCAAGCAGCAGCAGATCACCATCACCAGCTCCTCGGGCCTGTCCCAGGACGAGATCGAGAAGATGGCGCGCGATGCGGAAGAGCACGCGGCCGAGGACCAGAAGCGCAAGGAAGAGATCGAGGCCCGCAACCAAGCCGAGGCAGTGATCTACTCCACCGAGAAGACCCTCGGCGAACACCGCGACAAGGTCGACGAGGCCGAGGCCAAGAAGATCGAGCAGGCCATCGAGGCCGCCCGCGAGGCAGTCAAGAGCGGCAGCACGGAGCAGATCAACAAGGCCGTGTCGGATCTGAACCAGGCCTCTCACGCGCTGGCCACGGCGATGTACGCGGCGCAGCAAGGCGGCGAGGGCTCGGACGCTCCCACGGATGGCACCGGCGGAGCGGAGACCACAAGCGCCCCAGACGACGTAGTGGAGGCGGAGTTCGAAGACGCGGACGAGAAGCCGAAGTCGTGAGGCGGCAGTGCCGCACGGGCGGCAGCGCCGCGCCACCGTCTAGGCTAGATGGGCATGGCGGCCAACCGCAGCAAAGACTACTACGCGACGCTGGGAGTGCCCCGCAACGCTAAGGGGGATGCGATCCGCACAGCCTATCGGCACTTGGCGCGCAAGCTGCATCCCGACGTCAATCCCGGTGACAAGGCCGCGGAAGAGCGCTTCAAGGATGTCCAAGAGGCTTACGACATCCTCAGCGACGAGGAGAAGCGGGGCATCTACGACCGCTACGGTTTCTACTCCGAGCAAGCCCGCCAGCAGGCCGCTTCCGGCCAGGGCCACGGTTTCGGATTCGATGGCTTTGACTTCAGCGACCTAGGGCGCCAAGCCGCCGGGACGAATTTCGGCGACCTGTTCGAGGGAATGTTCGGCGGCCGGGGCCGCGGTCGAGGCCAGGCCACGCGCAGGCAGGGCGAGGATCTCGAGTACGAGATGGAGATCGGCTTCGACGAAGCGATTCGCGGCACGACCGAACGCCTCAAGATCAGCCGCCAGGCCCGGTGCGCCCCGTGCTCCGGATCGGGAAACGCAAAGGGAGAGCCGCCAAGCGTCTGCAAGTCCTGCGGCGGCAGCGGCCAGTTGCAGCGCATGGCCGGCAACATGCGCTTCAGCGTTCCCTGCTCGGAATGCGGGCAGACCGGGCAGGTCCGCACGCCGTGCCCGCCATGTGCCGGCGAGGGGCGGATGCTGGCCACCAACACCATCGATGTGCGGATTCCTCCGGGCACGCGGGAGAACGCAAGGCTCCGGCTGCAAGGCAAGGGCAACGCCGGGATCCTCGGCGGTCCGGCCGGCGACTTGTACATCCTCGTGCACGTTGGCAAGCACCCGTTCTTCGAGCGCGACAACTTCGACATTCGCATCGAGGTGCCGATCACGCCGGCCGAGGCAGTGCTCGGTGCCAAGATCGAAGTGCCAACGATCGACGGCACGGCCTTGATGCGGATTCCGCCGGCGACGAACTCGGGAAAGACTTTCCGCATGCGCGGGCGGGGCGTCATCGACCCGCGCAGCGACAAGCGCGGGGATCAGTTCGTTAGAATCTCGATTGTCGTGCCCAAGGTTCCGGACGAGTCCACCAAGGACCTGATGCGGCGCTACGCGGAGCGCAATCCCGAGAACCCGCGCGACTCGCTCGGCGGCGTCTGACCATGGCGAGGCAGCGAAAGACCAAGGGCAGCTACACCATCTCGGTGGTGGCGGAACGTTTCGACGTGCACCCGCAGACCCTCCGCATGTACGAGCGGGAGGGCCTCCTGCAGCCATCCCGGACCGACGGCAACACGCGGCTCTACACCGACGAGGATATCGACCGACTCGATGTGATCCTGTCGCTGACGCGCGATCTGGGCGTCAATCTCGCGGGTGTGGAGATCATCTTGAACATGCGCAGCAAGATGGACGCCATGCAGCGGCAGATGCGCGAGTTCGTCAGCTACGTCAACAGTTCCATGGACCTTGCAGAAGACAGCGAAGACCCGATTTCCAACGCGCTGATACCGGTCAGGGCCCGCATGCCGATGCGAGCCAGGCGCGAGGACGAAGAGAGCCCGGTCGCGGCACCTCCCGGGTCGAAGATCGTCGACCTGTAGCGCGCCCGTCCGCTTCTAGGCCAAGAGCCCGCCGATCCAGGAGAGCGCGCCTATGGCGTGCAAGAAGACAATCAGGATGCAGACCGGCACGGGATACTTCAGAATCCACAGCCACGAGCCGTAGAATCTGGCCAAAGCACTGCCGGACTCGAACTCTTTGCGCCTCAGGGCGCCGTCCATGCGCCAGGCAACGAACAAGGCGATGCCGAGGCCGCCCAGCGGCAATGCCCAGTTCGACACGAAGTGATCCACGGCGTTGAACCAACCGCCGCTTGTCGTGGCCGGAACGCCGAACAGTGCCACCACGACCGTGCCGGAAACGCATGCCTTGACCCGGGAGATTCCGTGGTTGTCCAGCAGATACGCCGCAATGACTTCGAGAATCGCGATCGCGCTTGTCAGAGCGGCGAAAACGAGCATCACGAAGAAGACCACGGACAAGAACGCCCCGCCTGTCATCTGGGCGAGCGCGGTGGGCAGGGTCACGAAGAGCAATCCTGGCCCCGCTCCCGGCTCCATGCCGAACGTGAAGACGATGGGGAAGATCACCAGGGACGCGGCCAGGGCGACCAGCGTGTCAGCGCCCGCGGTGGCGAGCGAGGCAGAAGCGAGGTCATCCTGCGACCGCAGGTAGCTGCCGTAGGCGATCATGCTGCCCATGCCCAGGCTGAGGGTGAAGAACGAATGGCCAAGAGCCTCCAGCACGCCGGCAGCGGTCAGCTTGTCCCAGTTCATGCCGAACAGGAAGTCCATCGCCTCGCCCCAGCCCGACATCGTCATTGCCTTGCCCAGCAGGATCAGGATCATCACGAACAGCCCGGGCATCATGATCCGCGCCCAGCGCTCGATGCCATGCGACACTCCCGCCGCCACGACACACATCGTGAAGACCAAGAAGGCGAACTGCCAGCCGAGGCCGATTAGCGGAGAGCCTGTCAATTGGCCGAATAGCCCCTCGGCCTGACCGGCGTCAATTCCGGCGATGGCATTGGTCAGCGAGAGGTAGGTGTAGTGCAAGGCCCAGCCCGCAACCGTGGAATAGTACGACAGCAGCAGGAAGGCGGCCACGACGGCCAGAATCCCGAAAACCACCCACTTGGACTTCGGATCCGACAGCGTGCGGTAGGCAGTGACGGACGATGACCGCGAGGCTCGTCCAAGCATGACCTCGGCCATCATCACGGGCACGCCGACTGCCAGAATGCAAGCCAGGTAGACCAACACGAACGCCCCGCCGCCGTTTTCGCCGGTGATGTACGGGAACTTCCATATGTTGCCTAGCCCCACGGCGGAGCCGGCGGCGGCGAGAATGAACCCGGTCCTTGAGTTCCACTGGGCCCTGGGTGAATTGGAATGATCCGGCATGTCGTGCATGGTATCCGAACGGTCGCCAGGCTATGCCGCCTGTACATCCTCGTCAATGCCTTCCTCGCCCTCTGACTTGGCGATGATCGCCGCGCCGCAAGAGTCGCTGAAGACATTGATGACCGTGCGATACATGTCCAGCGGGCGATCGACCGCTAGCATCGCTCCGACGATCAGCTCCACCTGTGGCCCGGTCAGGTTCACCGCCTCGAGCACGATAAAGATCACAACCAGTCCTGCTGACGGAACGGCCGCGGCGCCGATGGATGCCAGCAAGGCGGTGAATACCACCAATAGCTGCTGCTCGATGCCAAGTTGGACGCCGAGCACCTGTGCGATGAACATCACCCCGGCACACTCGTAGAGAGCCGTTCCGTCCATGTTGACGGTCGCCCCCATCGGCAGCACGAAAGAAGTGACGCGGTTGGAAGCGCCGACCTTGTTCTCGACCGCATCGATCGTGACAGGCAGGGTCGCGCCGGAAGAACTCGTGGAGAAGGCCATGACGATCGGCTGCACCATGTTGCGGAAGTGCCTGATCGGGTTGATGCCGCCCAAGAAGCGCAAGATCAGCGGCAGCGTCACTAGCAGGTGAACAGTCAGGCCCGCGACCAGCATCAGGGCGTACAAGCCCAGCGCCTTGAAGGCCGCCAGGCCCGTCGTTCCCATCAGCTTGGCGATCAGGGCGAACACCCCGATCGGCGCGACCAGGCGGATGATGCCGCCGGTCAGGCGCATCATCGTCTCGAAAGCCGCTTCGAAGAAGCCCAGCAGCGGCTCGCGATGCGTCCGCTGCAACGTGCTGATGGTGATGCCCAGAACGATGGAGAAGAAGATGATCGCCAGCATCTTCGCCTCAGCGGCCGCCGCGAAGACGTTCTCCGGCACAATGTCGAGAATCAGATCCACCGGTGACTGAATCACGGTCAGGTTCGGCATATCCTCGGTTTCGGCCGCGCCGAGGTCCGCGCCGACGCCGGGCTGGATCATGTTGACCATCAGCAGCCCCACGATGCACGCGAAGGCGCTAGTGAGCATGTAGTAACCCATCGTCTTGCCAAACAGACGCCCCAGCCCAGCTCCCGCGCCCACCGATGCAACGCCCGTGACGATCGAGGTCACCACCAAGGGCACGATGATCATCTTGAGCAGCTTGATGAACAGCGTCCCGAGCCAGCCGACTGCGTCGGCAAACGGTTCGCCTCCGATCAAGCCCGCGATCACGCCGAGCACCATTGCAATGGCGATGCGCCAATGCAGCTGCTGGTGCCACTTGGCCCCTGGGATGGTTTCGCTCATCTCATTTCCTTTCGGCGGCCCGCTTCCCGCCGTTCCTGATATCGTCATCAAGCCCGCGGCTGCTCGTCAGCGGCGGGGCTGCACCGAAGGGTAGCAGAATCGGCCCGGCCTCGGTGCGGCAGCGAAGAAATCGCCGCGGCAAGGAAGGCAACGCGCGGGCGCCTGCCTGCCCTCCGCCATGGCCAAAGCTCCCCCGGCTTCCACAGCTCAGGGCGACCGCAGGCTTCCGCCCGAGACCGCCTAGATTCGGCGGCTGAGCACGAAATCCCGCTAGGTGCTACGCTAATCTGGTATATTTTTCGCAGCTATTCTTCTAGAAATGCGGAAGTTTCGGAAGTGAGCCGGCGCACAGTCCCCGCAAGTCGCCAAGGCAGGTGATTAGGGCCAGTGGCGGACGAGCGTCGCTTCGGGCGCAGCCGGGTGCGCTTGGACGTGGCGGCGAGAACGGTATCCCGGGAACGCCCGCCTGGGGCGGGCGCAAAGAGCAGTACTGGAATCAAGAGAACGCTATGCTTCACCACGATAAACCAACCTACGACCAGAGCCGGACAAGAGTAGCCCCTCGGACACGCGAGATCCTGCGCATCGCGGCTCATCTGGACAAGACCGACACCGCCCGCGAGATCACCTTGGAGTGGCTGGAGAGCGCTTCCAAGACCGAGCTGCCGGACGAGGCGTGGTCCGGCGATGCCTTCCACCACGAAGCCGACAGGCGGACATTTGCGGCCGTCCACGCGAAAGAGGACGGCTCGGATACGTGGGCTCTGCGCTTCGTAGAGCCCGAAGAGGGTGACATCGAGAGAGAGTGGACCACCGAGGTCGCAATCCGCGAGCGGCCCGGGGAGGATGCCGAGTTCTGCCTGCGCACGCTGGCGAAATCCACCGAAACGAAGATGCGGGTGCAACCGAGGGTGCCAGGATTCCTCGAGCATGTGGTTAAGGAATGCACCATGGAACAGGGTGCCGCCAAGATCGAGAAGGAGCCGTGGGTCGTCGAGTCCGAGTACGACGCGGCGAACCTGGCCGAGTTCTTGGTCGATCCCGACCGGCGCACGCCGGCCTTCGTGCTGACGGTGCCGGAAGAAGCGGAGGATCCCGTACGCCCGTTGCTGGACCCAATGCCGCTCACGGCGGACACGCTGGGCATCGCAAAGGTGATCGTGCTGCCTGCCGAGTACACGTGGAAGCTCACCAACCGCTTCGGGAAGCGTCTGTCGGTCTATCGCGGAGCCATGCGAGTGTACTTGTCTGGCTTCAACGACAGGGCCGATCCGGAAGGCGGCCACGACTTGTTCATGCCGCATCGAATGGATACGCCCGAGACCGCGGCCAAGCTGGGCTCTCTGCTGCGCTGGATGGCAGCACGCGAAAGCCTGCGGGGCTGGCGGCTGGGCCACGACGTGATCCCCTTCGTGTCGGCGATGCTTCCCTGCATTGAACTTGAGAGCGCGACCCTGGCCGAGAACGATGCTAGCGCAGCCGATCAGCTGGCCGCTTCGAGCCGGCATGTGGCGATGCTTCGCGACGAGCTCAAGCTCGCCCTAGAGATCCAGCAATCCCTCACCGAGGAGAACCACTCCATCGAGGGGCGCATGCGCGAGTCGGAGGCGAAGCTGCGCAAGACGCAGATGCGTCCGCGGCCGACATTCGACCGCGGCCCCCGGCCATCCTACGAGGATCGGGGCCGGCCGCAGTTCGACCGAGGCTCGCGCCCGCCCTATGGAGACCGGGGCCGGCCGCAGTTCGACCGGGCACCTCGGCAATACGAGGATCGAGGGTCACGACCGTTCGAAGGGCGCGGCCGTTCGTTCGAGGACAGGGGCCGCCCGGCGTTCGGCAACCGCGGTCGCGGGCCGTACGACCGCGACCGGGACCGCGGCTTCGAACGGGATCGCCCCAGGCCGAGATACTCACAGTACGGCGACGACGATGACGACAGTAGCTACGGAGAATAGGGAACCGTAGGCTGGGCCGCTGGGAATTCGAAAGCCGCCACTCGCTCGGGTCGGGCCGATACGCATGCAAGATCTGGAGGGCAAGACGGCTCTGGTTACCGGCGGGTCGCGCGGTATTGGCCGCGCGGTCTGCCTGGAACTGGCCCATCGCGGAGCCCGCGTGGCGGTGAATTACCGAAGCCGCGCGACGGAGGCGGAAGCAACAGCAGCCGCGGTGCGCGACCTCGGGATGTCCGCCACAACGATCCAGGCTGATGTCTCAAGGCGCTCGGAAGTCATCGCGATGGCGAAACAGGTGGAGGCTGATCTGGGCGCGCCCGACATCTTGGTCAATAACGCCGGACTGCTGCACAGCGGAGAGTTGCTGGCCTACAGCGAGGACGAGTTCGACAGCATGTGGCGGACCAACGTCAAGGGAGTCCTATACTGCTCGGAGGCAGTGGCGCCCGAGATGATCCGGCGGGGCTGGGGCCGGATCGTGAACCTGGCTTCCAACGCGGCCATCGGGACGGCGATGGCAGGCACCACGCTGTACGCGGTGACCAAGGGAGCGGTGCTCACGCTCACGAAGCGCATGGCCTTCGAGCTGTCTCCGAAAGGCATCACGGTGAACGCCGTGCTGCCGGGATTCACGAAGACCGACATGGTTATGTCGGGCAAGACCCAAGACGAGCTCGACCGGCTGCTTGAGAACGTCGCCGAGCGTTCGCTGGTCGGACGGACCGGAGAACCCGAGGACATTGCGCACCTGACGGGCTTTCTGTGCTCCCCGGCGAGCGGGTTCATCACCGGACAATTCATGATGGCCGATGGCGGCCGCCAAGACTACCTCACGAGGGTGTAGCAGCACATCGGCCAGAGCAGTCAGTTGCGAAAAACTGACGATCGATCGCCGACGTGAGCCGCTTCGGGCACGTCGCGGGCGCGACGCTCCATGCGGCCGGCTAGCCGCGCTCCACCCGATACGGAAACCGGTCTTCCGCCCGTCGGAGGTAGTCCAATATCTCGCCGTCGAGCTCGCTCATCAGCGCCGCCCTCGCGGCGTCATCGGCCAGATTGTGCAACTGGTACGGGTCTTCTTGATTGTCATAGAGGCACCAGCGTCCGATCTCGCCGCAGGCGTAGGTGTAGCGATCGGTGCGGATCCCGCGAAAGATCGGGGACGTGTGGTTCACTCCGCTGCTGGCATGCGACTTGGAGATGTGCATCAGGAACTGGTGCTCGGGTCCGTCCACGGCCCCGCCGCGCGACAGGGCTGACAGGTCCCGTCCGACGCAAGCGTCGGGCGCCGCAATCCCCGCCATGCCGCACAGCGTCGGATACAGGTCGATCGCTCCGAGCAGCGCGCTGCTACGATGGCCCTCCAACACCCCCGGGCCGCGCACCACGAACGGCACGCGGCACGACTCCTCGTGCGGCAGCCGCTTGCCTGTGCGGTTGTGAGCGCCGAGCATCTCGCCGTGGTCCGAGGTGTAGACCACGATCGAATTGTCGGTCAGGCCGGTGCGGTCCAAGCATTCCATCAGCCGTCCGATTTCGATGTCCACGCCTTCGACGTGGGCGCAATAGCCCGCAGTGTCCGTTTGTACGTCGCGCCCGCGTCCCCCAACGCCGCGGGTCACGGCCTCTACTGTGTTCGGGCGCAAACGCAGATCCCCGCCGCGGTATTTTCGCATCAGCTCGGGCGGAGCGTCGTCGAAGGGCGGATGCGGGGGATTCAGCGACAGCACCAGCATCCACGGGCGCTCCTTGTTGCGCTCGATAAAGCTGATGGCGTCGTCCGTCATCCCAGTCGCGTTATACCCGGCGGGCACCTGCTGCCGGCCCGTGGTCTGGTCATACGTGTGGGAGCGGTCGAAGTGCGGGTTGGTGTTGTACCATGCCCGCCACTCCGCAAACCCGTGGCGCGCCTCGCCCTCTGGCTTGAGCGCGTGCCCTTCCGCCCCGCGCGCATCCAAGTGCCACTTCCCGACATAGCCGGTGTGGTAGCCGGCGTCGCGGAAGGCCTCGCCGAGGCTGTATTCGGACCTCCGCAGCGGATACGCGTTGTCGATGACGCCGGTCTGGTACGGCCAGCGGCCGGTCATGAGTATGCCCCTGTAGGGCGAGCAGACAGGATAGTTCGACACGCAATGTGAAAACGTCGTGCCCTGCGATGCGAGACGGGCCAGAGCGGGAGTCTCGGCATCGTTGTAGGGCTCGCCCGGCATGGTGCAGGCCCGGTGCTGGTCGCTGAATATGAACAGCACATTGGGCTTGCGCGGCTGTTGCGCGGCGGCCGAGGAAGCCCCCGCCACGGTCAAGGCCCGGAGCACGTCTCTGCGAGAGGGTTGCGCTATCATGACGCTGGTATTCTAGCAGCGCCCCCGGCCACGCGACTCCGGGCGGCACCGACGCGTTCGCTCGTGCCTCGGCAGCAGATCTCGTAGTTCATGCCATCCAGAGAGAGCGAGGCATTGATACTGCGCAATTACCCGTACCGCGACGCCGATCTCATCGTCAGCTTCTTCACCCGCGAGCGAGGCAAGCTCCGCGGCGTGGCGAGCGGAGTGCGCCGCCCCAAGAACAACAAGTTCGGCGTTGGGTTGGAACGCTTGGCCTTCTCCCATGTCTACTACTTGCAGAAGGAAAACCGAGATCTGGTCACGGTCCAGAAAGCCGAGCTGGCCGGCCCGTCGAACCTGTGGAAAGCGACGTACCCGACGAGCATCGTGTTGGACGTGATTGCCGAGACCTCGGACCTGCTGCTACCAGAGCAAGAGCCCAACGACGCCCAATTCCGCTTGCTGCGGCTGGTAGTCGAGGAATTCCGGCGGGGTATCGAGGAGGGCGACTCCAGCGACAGGGTGCAGCCCTGGGCGCACCGCGCCTTGGCGTACTACCTGCTTTGGTCGGCGCGCCTGGGCGGCTGGCTTCCGCCCCTGGGACAGTGCATTGAATCGAACCAGGCCTTCGCGGAAGATGAACCCGCCTATTTCGGGGCCGATCGGGAAGGGCTGTTTCGCGCCGAATTCAAGGATTCCAACTCCTGGGCGCTCCCGCACGAAGCGCGCGCGCTGGCCGCGGCCATGCTCAAGCAACGGCTGGACAGGTTGGATGCCTCCCTGTGGCAAGAGCCGTCGGGCTTCGCGCTCCAGCGGTTCCTGCTACAGCGCACCCAAGCCCAAGTCGAGCTGCAGCTTCGCGGAGTCCAAGCCCTGCGCGAACTCTGGCGCGACGCGCACGGCGGCCAGGGCTAATTCGGGTCCGAAACCGCATTGGCGGGATGCGGCGCCGCTTCTGAAGCGACATCGAAGCGAAGCGTCTTTCGATTCCGGTCGCGGATGATCTCCACGTCTACCAAGCGGTCCTCGGAAGCCGCCGCCAGCTTGCCTACTTCCGCCGGGCGATTTACCGGCTCCCCATCAACCGAGACGATCACGTCACCGGCCCGCAGGTCGGCCATCTCTGCGGTGGAACCGGACTGCACGTGGCGCACGAGCACGCCTCGCTCAACGCCGAAGAACTCCGCAAGCTGGCCGTCCAAGCCCTCCAGTTCCGTGCCCAAACGCCGGTTCTTGGCGATCATGTGTACCTGCGGGACATCGAAGTCCCACGTGAACTCCGACCGCCACGGAGGTCCGTCTGCCTCAAGACGCAGACGGGCAGAGCCGAGCTTGTCCTTGACCGACTCCAACTGTTGCTTGACCGCCTCGATCGTCTCCTTCGTCGCGCCCAGCCCCTCCCGCTCTCCGATCTCCACTGCCAGCGTCGTGCGTTCACCGTCCCGCACGACACCGAGTTCGACGGTGCGGCCGACCGGAGTCTCGCGGACTAGCCGGGCGAAGTGCTGGTAGCCGTGCACGCGCTCGCCGCGGTAGGTCACGACGAAGTCGCCCTCGCGCAGGCCGGCGCGCTCGGCGGGACTGTCAGCAGCGACGCTGCTGATCTCGATCCCGTGTGCCTCGACCAGGCCGATCTCGCGCGCGGTTTCGTCGTTGATATCCATCACTCCAATGCCGACGTAGCTGGCCGGAGCGAAAGCGAAGTGGCCGTGAACGCTGGGCGCCGCTCCGGCAGGCGCTGCGCACGCGAGGGCGGCGCAAACGATCAGGGTCTTCCGAATTTGCGTATGCACGATCATTCCTCCTGTCACACAATGGCCTCTAGCGGTTCTTCCTGATTTCGATCCGTCCCAAGCCGTTGCGGATCCTCACCACCGATCCCCCGCCGTTGATCTCGCCGGCGGCCTGCTCGCTCACGGGTCCGAACAGGCGCGACGAGCGCTGGACTTGAATGGAGGGGAACTCGCTGACGATCCCGTGCCGGCCCCGGGCCAGCTCAATGCTCGCCTCCAGCGTCAGTGCCAGCGATTCCGGCAGCGACAGCACGATCGTGCCCACGGACGTGGTGATCTCGGAGTGGCTCAAACTCGCACCCTCGTGCAGCGCGGCCACAATGTCTCCCGCTCCGCTGGTCAATACGAGCGTCCCGCGCACCTTGCCGATGCGGATGTCGCCGGCTCCCGCCTCGGCCTGCATGCCCTTTCGCACGTCAGCCGCACGGATCACTCCGCCGCCCGTCCTGGCCTGCACGGTCCCATCCACGCGCCCGATCTCGATGCTGCCGGCGCCCGTCTCCGCTCGGAGATCACCCGCCACCGAGGCCGCTTCGATCATGCCGCCACGAGTGACGAGGCGGGCTTGCCCGCCGGCGCGGGCCAGCACAATGCTGCCCCCGGCGGTCTCGCAGTTCACCGGGCCTCCAATGCTGCCCAACCGCACGCTGCCGCCCTCGGTGGTCGCGGTCACGCCACCCTGCACCTGGTCGACCGCGATCGAGCCGCCAACGGTGTGGGCGGTGACCGAGCCGGCGATGCCTTGGACGACAATGCCGCCCGCTCGCGTCACCAAGTCGATCTCGGCAGTCGCCCTGGGGACTTCGACATCGAGCCGGAAGCCAACCCTGCAATTGCCGCAGACCGGGTCCCGGAGATTGATGGCCAGGGTGCGGTCTCCCAGGCGCTCGGAAACTACCCCGGACTCCTGAAACACAACCGGCACCCACGTGCCGCTGCGCTCGGCCCTGCCGCGGCTGGTCAGGGTATAGCGCACGTTGTCGCGATCCGTGCCGCGCACCACCACGGGGCCGCTGGCGCGAACTTCAATCCGCTCTGCCGCGGGCTCCTCGCCGGTCCACTCCTGCGTCCAATACCGCCCGTCCCGCTGCGGCTGCGCCGCCAGGGCGGCGACCAGAGCCAGGCCCGCGCCAACCGCGCTGAAGGCAGGCCTGCACCTCCGAATCGGCATGGCTTCAGAAACGCTCCATTGACGCGTCGAGCACGTCCAAGATGCGCTCGCTCTCGTGCAGCACGAATGGGTTTTGTTCGCGCTCCACCAATTCCTGCAGCGCGCCCACCAATTCCCGGCCTGGACGCTGGCCGAGGAGCTGGATCGCATGGATCCGCATGCCATCGAGCGGGTCCGAGCGCAACGTCTCGACAAGCGCAGCCCGCACGTCCGGCTCGTCAATCTGCCCTCTGACCGCTTCTAGCGCCTGGAGTCTGATGCCGGGGTTCTGGTCCTCCAGCATGGAGCGCAGCAAGATGCTGCGCACTTCGCGGTCGGACGCGTGCCCCTGCAGGGCTTCGAGCGACGACAGGCGCGCCCCCGCGTGCGATTCCCGCACCGTGTCCATGAGCATTCCGCGGATCAGCGGATCCGACGACTCGCCGCTGACGACCCTGCGCTCTTCCAGGACTATCCGGACTTGGCCCCCGACAGGGTCGAGCTGGACGGTCTCGATCCCTGTCAGGGTGCGGTTGGCATCAAGGGAGAATGACTCGATCAGGCTGGCTCCGTCCACAGGCTCCGGAGCGAGAAATCTGACCGACCGGACATCGCGGCCGGCCACGAACCCAACAAACACCAGGACAGCCGCCGCGGCGGGCTGCCAGACCAACGGGCGGGCAGCGAGCGCCGAGCCCAGGCTGCGCAAGCGCCGACCCAGGCCGCGCCAGAGCGAAGAGGTCCGGCCCAAGCTTCCTTCGGCGGCAACTGCCAGCGCTAGATCGTGGCGGCAATCGTCCAATAGAGATTCCGCCTCGGCGTCGACATCGGAATCGCTGAGCGAGAGCAAGAACGCCTGTTCCTCCTCGAACAAGGCCCGGAACTCGGGCATCTCGTCGCGGAATCGCTCGACCTCCTTGCGCTCGGCCAAGCCCAGCTCGCCGTAGAGGTACAAGCGGATGCGCTGCCGCAACAGCTCGCTCTCGAGGGCGGCGCGATCGTCAGGCGCGGACATCCTGCAACTCCTTGCGCAGTTTCTTGGTGGCGCGGAACAAGCACTGCTTGGCAGACTCCTCGCTCATCGAGCAAGTCTCGCCTATCTGGCGCAGTCGCATGCCCTCGTGGTGGCGCAGCGTGAATACCAAGCGCTCTCGATCCGAGAGCGTGTCGAGCGCGAGCTTGATGCGGCGGGAAATCTCGTCGCTCCCCAGCATCTGCTCCGGGGAGCTGGAAGGGCGCGGATCAGCGGCGAGCTGCAGTGGGGAACGGCCCGTCTCGTGGTCGGCCTCGAAAACGCCGAATTCGGGACGCGCCTTGCGCCGCCGCAAGTGGTCCAAGCACACGTTGGTTGCGATGCGATAGAGCCAGGTATGGAAGCGGCACTGGAAGCGGAACGTGTCCAGCCTGCGATAGGCCTTGATGAATGCGTCCTGATAGGCGTCCTGGGCGTCCTCCCTCGATGGCAGTAGCCGCAGGGCGATCCGCAGCACGCTGCGGTCGTAGCGCCGCACCAACTCGCTAAACGCCCCTTGGTCTCCGTCTTGGGCGGCCTCCACCAGCCGCCGCTCGGTGAGGTCGTCGCGGGCCGGGCTCAATCCGAAGTGTAGACTCTCCGCCTTGGCTGCCTGCACTTTTGCACTGTCCTTCCTCATGGTTGGACGCACCGAACGGCCGAATCGTTAGCCGAGTCGGTCGACACTCCGTGTCATACGATCCAGCCGCCTCCCAGCACGTAGTCATCGGCATAGAAGACCGCGGCCTGGCCTGGAGTGACTGCGCATTGCGGCTCGTCAAAGACGACTTCGGCCTGGTCTGGCGCGCCAACTACCGGCCGGACCTCGGCCCAGGCCAGGGGTGCGCGATAGCGGATCTTGGCCTGCGCCCGCACCGGCTCTCGCAGCGCATCGAAACGGATCCAATTGGGGTCGCGAATCCGGCAGGCCTCGCGCAGCAGGGACTCCTTGGGCCCAACCACTACCTTGCGATCGGCGGCTTGGATTTCGGTCACATAGACCGGCCGGCCGACGGCGATGCCCAGTCCCCGGCGCTGGCCCACCGTGAAGTTGTGGACGCCCCCGTGCTCCCCCAGCACCGCGCCGTCCTCGGATACCACCTCGCCCGGCTCGGCCTCGCCCAGCTCGGCGTCCTGCTCGCGGTACGCTTCGACGAAACTGGCGTAGTCGCCGTTGGGCACGAAGCAGATCTCGCGGCTCTCCGCCTTGCCGGCGACGTCGAGGCCGAGGTCCCGGGCCAGCTCGCGCACCTCGGCCTTGCCCATGGATCCAAGCGGAAACATGGTGCGCGCAAGCTGCTGTTGCGTCAGGCCGAAGAGGAAATAGGACTGGTCGCGCGACTCGTCAACGCCGGCGAGCAGGAGGTGCCTTCCGGATTCTCGGTCGTACTCGATCCGCGCGTAGTGTCCCGTGGCCACCGTGTCTGCCCCGACTTGGCTGGCGGTCTCCAAGAAGCGGTCGAACTTCAGGAAGTTGTTGCACAGCGTGCATGGGATCGGCGTCCGCCCGGCTAGGTAGTCCGCCACGAACGGCTGGACGACCTGCCGCTCGAAACTCTCCTCGAAATTGACGACGTAGTAGGGAATCCCCAGCCGTTGCGCCACCCAGCGGGCGTCGTACACATCGTCCAAGGAGCAGCACCTGCCGGAGGTGCCATCCTCGGGAACCAGTTGCGGCATGCGCTGCTGGTCCCACAGCTGCATGGTCATGCCCACGATGGGCTGACGCCGGCTGTGCAACAACGCGGCAACGGCGGAGGAATCCACTCCGCCGCTCATAGCCACCGCCACGAGAGAGTCCGGCACTGCTCTCAGCGTAGCGCTTCGCGCCGGGAACCGGGCCCTACCAGCCGATCTGCCTGCCCTCGTTGGCCCGCTCCAGATAGTCCACGAGCGGGGAGAAATAATCCAGCATCGCCTTGGTGGAGACCTCGCTGCCAGTCTTTTCCAGCATCACTTCGCGCCAATCACGCGTTGCGCCCAGACTGAGCAGATCCCAGAGGAAGTCACCGACCTGCTCGTTGCCGTAGTAGTTGCAGTTTCGCGGATCCTGCTTGAGGATGTTGTTGGCGATGTAGGTGTGCAGCTGGTACTTGATCACGAACGCCATCGCGTAGTCGTAGTACTGCGCCGGGTCGTCGGTGATGTGGGTCTTGGTGCAAGCGTCGCAATACTCCTCGCCCCGCGGGTCCGGTGGCTGGATCCCTTGGAACCGCCCGGCGTGCTCCCACCAGCGCTGGTTGAACTCCCCGACCGGCAGATCCTCCTCATACAGGTCGTGCTCGAAGAACGACATCGTCCCGGCAGCGAAGGGAATGAACACCACAGCCTGGTCCAAGGCCTCGTCCAGCAGCCAGGCAATCTCGTCGATTTCCGCATCTTGCTCAAGCAGCCCGATCTCCTTCAGGTACGCAGGCTGGCGAGCGGCGATCCCGATCAGGTCCCCGACCGCTTCGTGAAAGGCCCGGTTGGCACCTTCCCGCAGCGTCAACGGCACGTCGCCGCTGCTATACGCCATGTAGTAGTAAACGTGTCCCAACTCGTGGTGCGATGTCTCGAACCAGCGCCAGTTATTCTCGACGCTCATCAGCGAGCGCACGTCGGTCTCTAGGTCCATGTGCCAAGCCGATGCGTGGGTGTTCTTCTTGCGCTCGGCGCCGGGCGGCAAGGGGTAGAGGTCTGACCGTTCGTAGAACGACTGCGGCAGCGAGGGCATTCCCAGAGACGTATAGAACATCTCGGACTGGCGGACAATCCACTCCGGTTCCTGCGCCTTGACCAGCTCGTCGAGGTCAATGCCGCTGGCGAGCCCCGGCCAGGCTTGCGCCCAGCGATTGCCGATCCAATGGGCGGGAATCTTTTCCGGGACCGGCTGGCCGTAGCGTTCTGCCAGCTCGTGCTTGGTCCAAGTGTGGAGCTGCTCGTAGAGCGGCCTGAGGTCTTCGTTGAAGCGCTCCATCATGGCCATCATTTCGTTCACGGTCATGCCGTAGTCGTCAACTTGCAGCGCGAAGAACGAGTCGTAGCCCATCTCCTGGGCGACCTGGTTGCGCAGGTCGCGCAGCTCTCCGATGCCTTGTTTCAACGCCGGCCCTGTCTGTTTCGCAACCTCCCATATCTTGCGCCGCTCAGGTTCGTCCTCGGATGTGACCAGCACTTGGTCGATCTGGTTGGGCGTCACGACCTCGACGCAGCGCTCGCCAGAGCGCTCGGCGCAGAACTCGAACGAGTCCAGGATCGCGCTCTGCTCCGCTTCCGCTGACACGCGCGCAGCGACGACCTCCGGGATCGTGCCAGGATATTCGGCGGCGGCCATCAGCACCTTGCGCAGCTGACGCTTGGTCGCGTCATCGAGCTGCTCCTCGCGCTCGAGCAACTGCTTGACCGTCTCGATCACCCAAGGATTGCCGGTGACGGAGGCCATGACCTGCTCCGCGCCGATGCGCTCGCCCACGTGAAGGTCCGTCACGTCGGTGGACGACTTCCAAAACGACTCGGCCACGATGGGGTACAGCCCTCCCAGGAGCTGCTCGTAGGTCGCCAGGAACCTGTCGGCTTCGGATTGCGGACTCGGGGAGCAGCCGCCGACAAGCACAAGGGCGACGGCACCTACGCAAGCTTGCAGCGCTGTTCGAGAATGTGAGGTCATCACTTGCCATTCTAAGCGCCAGCTGCGCTCGCCAACGGCCCGGCACTCCGCCGGCTCGAGCGGATCAGAAGGGGTTTGCCGACAGTCGCTGCCCGTCGCGCCGCCGAGCTAGTGAACATGCTCCGGATCGGCACCGGGGCGGGAATCCGTTGCGGCTAGCCGCCTCGGTTTCTTATCCTGAAAGAGGGAGGCTGTCGCTCAGCAGGCGTGTCCGGATGGCCTGCGAGGCCCCCGATCGCTGCGAAGCAACCGTGGTCATTCCAGCCTCGGCTGCGTTCGCGCCGCGACGAATCCAAGGAGCATCCAGGAACATGAGAAATCTGTGTCGTCAGGCACTGCCGCTGATCGCGGTCTTGGCCGCGGTCGGCTGTAGCGGGCCGGAACCACCAAGCGGACCGGTCATGCCGGTGGGCGAGAGCCTCGCGATCGAGCCGCCGCTGGGGTTGCCGGCCGTGGTGGCCCCGGCGGACAACCCGGCGACCGCCCAAACCGTCGCGCTCGGACGTAAGCTGTACTACGACAAGGCGCTCTCGGTGGACAACTCGATCGCGTGCGCGAGCTGCCACGACCCGGAGGCCGGATTCGCAGACCCGAACCAGTTCTCGGAGGGTGTCGGCGGCAAGTTCGGCGGGCGGCAGGCGCCGCCGGTCATGAACGCCGCATACTTCACCACCCAGTTTTGGGACGGCCGGGCGGCGAGCCTCGAAGAGCAGGCTGGCGGACCGGTCGAGAACCCCATTGAAATGGCCTTCACGCACGAGGGCGTCGTCGAGCGCCTGTCCGAAGACCCGGTGTACACGGAACTATTCGAGGAAGCGTGGGGCGAAGGCCCGATCGCCTTCGAAATGGTGGCCAAGTCCATCGCCAGCTTCGAGCGCACCGTGCTGGTTGGCAATTCCCCGTTCGACCGCTACATGTTCGGCGGCGACAAGGAGGCCATGAGCGAAGACGCCATCCGCGGACTCGATGTATTCACGGACCCGGAGAAGGGCAATTGCGAAGTCTGCCACGAGATCAACGAAGAGGAGGGCTATGCCCTGTTCACGGACAACAAGTTCCACAATCTCGGCGTCGGCGCCGAACTCGACGGTTCGATGGCAGATATCGGGCGCTTTGAAGTCAGCCAAGTCGACACTGACAAGGGCGCATTCAAGACACCGCACCTGCGCAACATCGCCGACAGCGCGCCGTACATGCACGACGGGCACCTGAGGACGCTGAAGGAGGTGGTGGACTTCTACGTGGGCGCGGGCAACTCGAACGACTTTCGCGACGAGGAGATCCACGAACTGGACCATCTCAGCGCCCAGGAACGCGCCGACCTGATCGCATTCATGGAGGCCCTCAGCGGCGAATATCCCGAGGACGTCGGCCCGCCGGCCGGTGAAACAGCCTACCGAGACGTGCCTGCGGAGGCGCTGGCGCGCGGTTGCTTCCGGGCCGAGATCTGATCCGGGGTCGGGCGAGAGTGACAGCTAGGTCGTCAGCCCGGCACTCCCGCGCACCCCTTGATACTGGGCGGCCACAGCGGCGATTAAGCGCGACCGCAGTCGCGTGGCATCAGCCGCCTATCCCGGTCGTCCTGTGAATCCCCGCTCGCTCATCCTGGCCTCGATCGTAGGCGTTGGAGCCGTGGGGTTCTCCATGCACGGCCAGGGCGGCGGCGTGCTCTACACGCCGCTCCAGCTCCTGTTCGGAGTCCCGTTCCATGTAGCGGCCGTACAGAGTCTGTGGCTGACGATCCTCACCGCGCTGTCGGCGGTGCTGCTGTTCCGCAAGGAGCAGCAGGTCGACTGGAAGCTGTCGGTCGTGCTGGAGTCTTCCAGTTTTGTCGGAGCATTCGGCAGCGGATACTTCGCGCGGCTGTTCTCTCCGACAACGCTGTCCATAGGGCTTGCCATTCTGCTGATCGCGTCAGGAATCGTCATGCTGGCGGACCTGAGCCCGCAGACAACCAGCTCCGGCCGACGCTCGCGCCTCGAGTGGGTCAGGCATCGCGCCGGGCAGGCGTATCGCATTCATCTCGGCAAGGGATTGCCCCTGTCGTTTCTGATCGGCATCATGTCGGGCCTTACCGGGGCAGCCGGCGGCTTCCTGAAGATCCCCATGCTCGTGCGGCTGTTCGGCGTTCCGATCAAGGTTGCCTTTGGCTCGTCGGCATTCATGGTGAGCCTGACAGCTTCGGGCGGGCTGCTCGGCCACGTGGCGACGGGAGCTGTGCAGTGGCACCATCCGTTGCTGCTCGGGGCGTTCGTGCTAGTAGGCTCCCAGATCGGGCCGAGGATCGCGCTGCGCTCCAAGCCAGAGACGATTCGCAAGCGATTCTCGGTGTACCTGTTCGCGATCGCTTTGCTGGTCCTGGGCACCCTATGGTTCCCGCCGTTAGCGGCTGGTTCAAGCGCCTGAGGGAGGGAGCTGCGTCCCGCCACAGCCACGCCTTCTGCTCCAAGTCCGAGATCGATCGCGCTTGGCTTCCAGCGAGGCTAGGACACTAGATGCAGTTGCCAAGATCACGTTCGTATCAAGCAACTACATCAGCGGAGATCGGGCGGAATGGCTGCGACGCGGATGCGCTGCGGCTGGAAGTCGATATCTGCCAAACCTGCCATGGACAGCGCCTGCGCCAGACTACGGCGCTCTCCCACCAGCCGCCGGTAGGCCTCGATGCTGAGGAGCACGTACGCGGGCGCGCCGCGGTGGGTAATGAACACGGGTCCCGACTTCGCGGCCCTCTTTACGCGCGCGATGTCTTGGTTGAGTTGGCGGCTCGTTAGCGTTGTAGTGGCCGCGGGTGGCTTCAGGGACATCTGTAGTGAGGTTACTGCAAGATTGAAAGGGACGCCAGATCCAAGATCTCTTGAGCGGCTGCCTACAAAACCACCACTGGGTGGAAACACCTAGGTGCGATCGCCTCGCCTATGCAGAGAAGGTGGCCCTGTGGATCGACGGCCTTCACCAGCGGCGCCGTTGCGCATTCGCCAAACGCGCTCACGCTAAAGTCTTGGCCATGCCTGATCCGGGCCGCGGTCGCGGCATCCACGCGCTCGACCGGGAGGCTCGGCACTAAAGACGCAGGAGGCCGGACGGCATCTTCGAGCCGATCCTCGGCGTGCAACTCTTCCAGATGTTCAAGGGGATGCGCATCGCCTAGCTCGAATTCCCCCACCTTCGTGCGGTTCAATCCGCACACGTGCGCCCCGCAGCCCAAGGCAGTTCCCAAATCGTGGGCCAGGGACCGAATGTACGTCCCCGCAGAACACAGGCAGCGAACCGTGGCGAAAGGCCCATCCACCTCCAACAACTCGAGTGCGTGGATTTCGATCTCTGCCGGTTCTAGTTCGACAGGCTCGTCATTGCGTGCCAGCTTGTACGCCCGGACTCCGTCGACCTTCTTGGCGGAGACCGGAGGCGGCATCTGGCTGATGCGGCCGCGAAACGCCTCGAGCGCGGCCTCCAAAGCCGGCTCGTCCAACTCGACCTGCGTGGCTTCGCCCACCTGCCTGCCTTCGGCGTCGTATGTGGACGTCGACCAGCCAAACCGGATGCGGGCCACGTACTCGCGACGGTGGTCCAGATAGAAGCGCGCCAGCCGGGTCGCGCGGCCCACCACGACGGGCAACACGCCGGTGGCCGCAGGATCCAACGTGCCTAGGTGGCCGACCTTCGCCCCGCCGACGAGGCGGCGGACCGTGCGCACGGCCGCAAAGGAGGTCATCCCCGCAGGCTTGTCCAATACGATGGCGCCATCCATCTAGCCCATTCTAGAGACGGCCCGGAATCGGTGGTCATGCCGGAACCGGACTCGGCGACGGGCGGGAAAGCTCCACGACGCGAACCCGCTACGCAGCGTCGCCCAAGCCGGCCAGCAAGGACCGAGCCTCGGAGACGACCATCTTGGGCTCGACTCCGGCCATGCATGGATGCCCCTCGATAGGGCACTCCCGCAGCAGGCACGGGGCACAGTCGACAGGGTGCCGGACAATCCGCGCCCACGGCGCGGCGGGACCAGTGGCATCAGCGTTGGTGGCGCCAAAAACGGCCACTGTCGGCACGCCTAGCGCGGCAGCCACGTGCATCGCACCCGAATCGTTGGTTAGGAAGAGCCGACAGGTCGAGGCAAGTTCCAAGAACTCCGCCAGGCTTGTCTGGCCGGCCAAGCAGACGGATCGCTTCCCGGCCTTGGCGGCAACTTCGGCGGCCAAAGGCAGCTCAGCTTCGGATCCGAACACGGCAACGCCTGTGCCAAGCTCCTCTGCCAGATCCGCGGCGGCGCTAGCGAAGCGCTCGGAGGGCCAGCGCTTGGCGGAGCCAAACGCCGCTCCCGGGCTGACTCCGATCCACGGCCCTGAAGACAGGCCCCGGCCTTCCCACCGTTCCGCACCGTTGCGGCGAAGCTCATCGATCCTGTCGAAGCGTGCAGCGGTGTCCGCCGGCACGCGCTCGATCAGGCGCGCCCTGCGCAGCAATTCCAAGTAGTAGTACCGCTGGTGCTCGGGTATTTCCCCGAGAGAGGGAACTGGAACCCTGTCGGTTAGCAACAGCCCGCGACCGTCCCTGTCGTATCCGATTCGCTCGGGCACTCGCGCCCGCCAGGCCAGCCAGGCCGCGTCGAATGCGTTCTGCAGGAGAATGGCGCGGTCAAAGCGGCGGGATCGCAGCTCTTCCGCAAGCCTTGCCCTGCCCCGAAGCCCGCGATGGTCGCCGTCCCTGTCATAGGCCAAGACCTCGTCGCAGAACCCCTCTCCCTCGTAAAGGCCCGCCACCCACGGCAGAGCCAGGATCGTGATCTGCCAGCCCGCGTGCGCTCGCCGGATCGCTCTCAGGGCGGGGATCGACATGATGGCATCGCCGATCCAGTTCGTGGCGCGTACAAGCAGACGTTGCATGCCCGACCCCTTCTTAGCGTAGTGATAAAGAGCGCGTCCCGGTTCAGCGGCCCGGGCGAGCACGCGAGCGGTTGCTAGCGAGACCTTAGAATCTTGATATGCTCCGAAGCTTGCTTCTCAGCGCGCTGCTTGTGGCGGCGGCGGGTGCCCAAGAGACGCCCCAGGCGTTCGTTGGCGCGTCCCTGTACCCGATCTCCGGGCCTTCTATCGAAAGCGGCACCCTCGTCATCCATGACGGAAAGATCGTCGCCTTGGGCCCAGTATCCGCAGTGCAGATTCCAGCAGGTGCCGTGCAGCACGACGTTAGCGGCTCGGTGGTCTTGCCGGGCTTCGTGGATACGCACAGCCACGCTGGCAGCGTGGAAGGCGGAGACGGCAGCGGCCCCATGCACCCCGATGCACGCGCCCTCGACTCGGTCAACGTGCGTGACGCACGGATCCAGAAGGCCCAAGCCGGGGGCATCACCACGGCCAACATCATGCCGGGCTCGGGACACCTGCTAAGCGGACAGACGCTCTATGTGAAGCACCGCGACAGCAAGGTGATCGACGATCTGCTGATCCGCCGGCCAGACGGGTCGCTTGCGTACGGAATCAAGATGGCCAACGGAACCAACTCGCGCAAGGATCCACCGTTTCCCGGCTCGCGAGCTAAGTCTGCCGCGCTTGTGCGAGAGAGGTTCCAAGAGGCCATCGAGTACCGCGACAGGGTGGCGCAGGCGGCCGGCGACGCGGACAAGCTGCCGCCGCGGGACCTAGGCCTGGAGACATTGGGAGAAATCCTAGCGGGCGAGCGCGTGGTGCATTTCCATACCCACAGGCACGATGACATCCTGACCGTCCTCCGCCTGGCCGACGAGTTTGGGTTCAAGGTCGTCCTGCAGCACGTGAGCGACGGCTGGGCGGTGGCGGACGAGATCGCCGCATCCGAGCAAGTGCTGGGCGCCTCGCTCATTCTGATCGACAGTCCCGGCGGAAAGCTCGAAGCCAAGGACAACCAACTAGCTACCGGGTCGATCTTGGAGCAGGCCGGCGTGGTGACGGGATTCCACACCGACGATCCGATCACGGATTCAAGACTGTTCAACAGGATGGCCGCACTGGCCGTGCGGGCCGGAATGTCGCGGGAGGGCGCGCTGTACGGCCTCACAATGGCCGGGGCCCGGATGCTCGGCCTGGAAGACCGCGTCGGTTCCTTGGAAGTGGGCAAGGATGCAGACCTCGTGGTGCTTTCCGGGGACCCGCTCAGCGTGTACACGCAGGTGCTGCAGACATGGGTGGATGGCGCGAAAGTGTTCGACCGCGGCGATCCTCAAGACCGTCTCTACGCAGAAGGCGGTTTCGGGGCAAGCCACGACCAAGGCCACCACATTCACGGAATCGCCCAGGGAGAGCACGAATGACCCGCCGGCAGCGACTCGCGGCACTGGTCGCGGGCATCGCCTCGTCGGGGGCCGCATTCGGCCAGATCGCCGTCACCGGCGCGACCGTTCACACGGCCGCGGGCGAGCCGCTCACGAACGCCGTGGTGGTCATCGAGGACGGCAAGATCAGCCAAGTGGGGCCGGCCAGCGAGATCGAGATCCCAGACGGTTTTCGCACCATGGCCGCAGCCGTGGTTACGCCGGGGCTGATCGATGCCCGCTCGACGATCGGCCTTAGCGGGTACTTGAACCAAGAGCACGATCAAGAGCAGGTCGAGGCTTCCGCTCCGATGCAGCCCGAACTGCGCGCCATCGACGCCTACAATCCCCGCGAAGCGCTGGTGGAGTGGGTGCGCGGGTACGGCGTGACGACTGTCCACACGGGCCATGCCCCGCGCTCACTTGTGAGCGGCCAGACAGCAGTCATGAAGACGCGCGGCGCGACCGTGGAAGAGGCTGTGGTCAAGCCCTTGGCCATGATCGCGGCGACCGTCGGCGACGGAGCGCGCGAGCGTGGAAACAAGGCGCCGGGGACTCGGGCGAAGATGGCCGCCATGCTGCGCGCGGAGCTGATCAAAACGCGGGAGTACGTTGACCGGCGCTCGGCGGAAGACGAGGACAGACGCCCGGATCGCGACCTGCGGCTCGATGCGCTCGGCGAGGTCCTAGAGGGCAACGTTCCTTTGCTCGTCACCGCGCAACGAACCCAAGACATCCTGACCGTGCTGCGCATTCGCGAGGAGTTCGACATTCCAGTCGTGCTGGACGGGGTCGCCGAAGCGTACGATGTCCTGGACCAAATCCGTGACTCCGGCGTATCGGTCATCGTGCATCCCACCATGATGCGGGCCCAGGGCGAGACGGAGAACCTGAGTTTCGAGACCGCCGCAAGGCTGCGTGACGCGGGGATCCCGGTGGCGCTACAAGGCGGCTACGAGGCGTACGTGCCGAAGAGCCGCTTGGTTCTGTTCGAGGCCGGCGTGGCAGCCGCCCACGGGCTCGGATTCGACGATGCGCTGCGCAGTATCACGATCAACGCCGCGCGCGTGCTCGGGGTGGACGATCGGATTGGGTCCATCGAAGTCGGCAAGGACGGGGACATCGCCCTGTACGACGGAGATCCGTTCGAGTATTCGACCCATTGCGTGGCTGTCATCATCGAAGGTGAAGTCGTGAGCGAGGAGGTTCGATGAAGCTCGTGCTCCACCCCGAAGTCGAGGCTACGCGGCTCGCGCGGCTCGCGGCGGCCAGCGCACCCATGCGAGTCGTGAACTGCGCGAGCGAGGCCGAGGCCGAGGCCGAGATTGCGGACGCCGACGGATTCTTCGGCAAGCTCACCCCGTCGATGCTAGCGGCGGCGCGGCAGCTGCGGTGGGTGCAATCGCCGACCGCCAGTCTCGAACACTACATATTTCCGGCGCTGGCCGAGCATCCCCTGCAACTGACCAACATGCGCGGCCTGTTCCACGACAACATCGCAGACCACGTGTTCGGTTGCATGCTGTGCTTCGCGCGCAACCTGCACATCTACATCCGCCAACAGCAGCAAAGGCAATGGAAGCCCTATGGCGGGCGCAAGGAGGGCCAGTCGTTCCGCAGCGGCCCGGCGGTGACAACCGGCATCGATCTCTCCCACACGACGCTGGCCGGGTCTACGCTGGGCGTGGTCGGACTGGGATCGATCGGGAGCGAGATCGCTCGCAGGGGCGTGTGCTTCGGGATGCGAGTTGTAGCGGTCGATTCCGACCCCCGCCATGCGCCTGCGGGCGTCACCGGTCCTTGGAACACAGACCGGTTGGACGACCTCCTGGCCGAGAGCGACTATGTCGTGATCGCCGCCCCGCATACCCCGGACACCGCGGGTTTGTTTCGCAGCGACAAGTTTGCCCTGATGAAGTCCAGCGGCGTGCTGATCAACATCGGGCGCGGCGTGATCGTGAACCTTGACGATCTGTGCAGCGCCTTGGACGAGGGCGAGATCGGGGGTGCGGCGCTGGACGTATACGAGGTTGAGCCGCTTCCGGCAGAGCATCCCCTCTGGAACCACGAGAACGTCATCCTCACGCCGCATATCGCGGGGCACTCCCCAGCCATCGCCGAGAGACACCTCGAAGTCTTGCTAGACAACGCGGGCAGGTTTGTCCGGGGAGAGCCCTTGCGCAACGTGGTTGACAAGCAGCGGTGGTTCTGACGGTCCGCGCCGATCGCCGTCCGAGGCTAGCGCCCCAAGCGCTGTCTCTCGGTGCACAGCCCGGCAAGTCACCGCAGAGCAGTGAACACGGACTCGGCATCCACCACGAATCCGAGTTCATGCTGACGGGGTACATCTTCCGCCTCGGGGACGAAGAGCACGGGAACGATGTCGCAATCGCTCACGCCCGGCAGGTCGGCGTGGGCAAGCGCCGCGAGCAATCTTCCGACATTCTTGGAGTCCGGTGAACGCTTTGCTTCGCCCACTAGCACGTGCCTTCCGTCGACGGAACGCGCGACCATGTCCCGCTCGGGCATGCTTCCGTGCCAGAATCGTTGCGCGGGCTCGAAAGGGCCGAGTCCGGCGAAAGGATGGTCGGACCGATGCAGCATCGGCACGGCAGCGCTACACAGCTCCTCCCAAGCTCTGGCTTCCAAGTCGTGCTTGTAACGATGCCAGTAGCGGAGGCGTGATTCGGGCGGGGAGGCGGTAAGTGCGGCGCGGTGTGGGGCTACCACGCGAAACCACATGCGCAAGAACGGATCGTCAATGCGGTACAGACTGCGCTTGCCCGAGCGCGGATCGCTGCCGAACGGGAGTTCCCGACGAACAAATCCCATCTCCATGAGCGTGGCAATCGGCGCGGCGAGGCTTGTCGCCGGGCGGCCGAGTCTGCCGCCGATATCACTCAGGCGGTGCGCGCCTGAACCGACTACGTCGAGAAGTGGACGCAGGGAGGTCGCCGGGGGAATCTCTTCCCGGAGCAGTCGCTCCGGCTCGTGATGGAGCGGACCGGACGGATCGAGAACGAGGGAATCGACCGCTTCATCGAGATTCGTGCCGTATGGGGAGGCCAGTTCCCAATAGCGCGGCATCCCGCCCCAGATAGCGTGAGTCTCCACCAAGTCGCTGAGCCGGCTGAACTCGAACGCGTCCGCAAGGAAGCCGGCGCTCAGGGGACGCAACGCAAACGATTCAACTGCTCTTCCGAAAAGCGGCGCACTTGCGTCTAGGACAGCGCGATGCATCATGCTCTGACTCGATCCGCTGGCTACGACTCGCAGTCGCCTGCCAGGTTCGTCCAGCCAGTTTTGGAACTCGCTGGGAAAGCCCCGATCCGCTGCGATCAGGTACGGAAGCTCGTCCAGGACGAATGGCCCCGGCCAGCCGATCTGATCAGCCTCGGCCGCGAGTCGCGCGAAGAGCGCCCGCCAAGTGGGATACTCGACATCCGCGAAGCCGGGAAACCGCTCGGCTATCGCGGACGCCAAGTAGCGGCGCTGAACCTCAGGCGCGGAATTCTCCGCGACTGTGTAGAGTCCGTTGCATCGCCCACACCACTCAATTAGGAGACGCGACTTTCCGACCCGACGCCGCCCCCAGATCACAGAAAACGAGCCCGTTCGGGCCAGCCCGCGGTCTAGCCGGCGAATCTCGCTGTCGCGGTCAATGAACTCCATGCCCTCATTATAGAACTAATCATTATCGTATCAAACATAATTATGAACTACATATTCATCTACTCGGTAGTCTCGCTGCCTGTTCCGCAGGCCAGACAGATGCACGCTGCGGAACCAGTCTCGGCGACCTGATGGATCTCGGGCTTGCTGGGATTCAGGGTGACGTTCTAGATCGCAGAGCCTCCGAGACACCACCAATGGAATCCCGCAGTCGGCCCGCACAGCGAGCGTTGCAAGGGCACTTGGACAAACTGGGCAGATCCCCGGTGGTCTTGCAACACTTTCACTGAATCCGCAAGTGTCCGCTGCGGCCCCCGGCCTCGCTTCTCGTGCATTGACCGCGCCCTGCGGACCCATCCGAGAGAATCGCGACCGCACTCGACGTGGAGCGTGACGTCGACAGAATTCGATTCTTCTGTCACCTTGCCTCAGAGCTCCGAGCGCTTAGGCTAAGAACGCTAGCGGCCGCGAGGTCAGACGGATGGGAACTCGCCGCGTTGGGAGTAGTTCAGGTCATGGAACGTCCGGGACTCTCCCGAGTGCACTCGCGCAGACCATTCCGGGTTGTCGCGGAACCATCGCACCGTCTCCCACAATCCGGAATCGAAGCTTGTACTAGGCTCCCAGCCCGTGTCGCTCTTGACCTTCTTCGAGTCGAGCGCGTAACGACGGTCGTGGCCGGGGCGATCCGGAACGTATTCGATCAGGGACTCTGGCTTGCGGCAGCAGTCCAGCACGCGCCGAACCACCTCGATGTTCTGCATCGAGCACCCGCCGCCGATGTTGTACGTCTCACCGGCACGGCCTGCGGCGAGAACCGCTTCGATCGCTCGGCAGTGGTCGTTGACGTGCAACCAGTCCCTCACCTGAAGCCCATCGCCATAAACGGGCAACGGCTTGTCCGCGAGGGCATTGGTGATCATCAGCGGTATGAGCTTTTCGGGAAACTGATACGGCCCGTAGTTGTTGGATGCTCGCGTGATGAGCACTGGAAGCGAATGGGTCTTCGCGTATGCCGACACCAAGAGGTCGGCACCGGCCTTGGACGCGGAATAGGGATTCGACGGACTCAGCGGCCGTTCTTCATCGGCGGCATGCGGCGCTGGAACGCTCCCGTAGACTTCATCCGTGGACACGTGAAGGAATCGCCCTACCGGCCACTCGCGCGCTGCCTCGAGGAGCACGCCGGTGCCCGTTACGTTCGTCGAGACAAACTCCGCCGGCGAGTGGATGCTGCGATCCACGTGCGACTCGGCCGCGAAATGCACGACTGCCTCGGGACGGAAGCTCCTGAATGCGTCGCGCACCGCAGCCGCATCGCGAATGTCCACCCGGCTGAAGCGAAAGGTCGGAAGATCAGCGACCGGTGCCAGATTCTCCAGGTTGCCAGCATAGGTGAGGAGATCCAAGACGAGAATCTCCACCTGCCGACTGCGTCGCAAGGCCTGGCGGACAAAGTTCGAGCCTATGAAGCCGGCTCCGCCGGTGACCAGCAACCTCACTTGCGCTGAGTCTCCCAGTCGTAGGCGATCTCTGGGCTGTCATGGGGCAGGCGGCCCTCGTCGGACGGGTCGTAATGCCGGTCGGTGAGGTACACCAGCAGCGCCTCCGAATCGCCGATCACCTTGTAGCCGTGCGCAACTCCCGGGGGAATCAGCAGCTGCCACGGACGGAATTGCCCGATATAGAGCGTGTTGCGCGTCCCATGTGTCGGAGAGCCTTGGCGCAAGTCACAGAGGGCGACCTGCAGCATGCCGAGGCACGGAACCCACAGGTCGCTCTGCCGGGTGTGATAGTGAAACGCCTTGACCGTGCCCGGATAGCTGAGCGCCGCCGACACCTGCGTGGTAGCGCCGGGAAACCCAGCGGGAAGCCCCTGCCCCAACCGTGCGACCTCGAGGAAATACCCCCGGTCGTCCGGCCAGAGCGAGAAGTCCGCGACCTGGACGCCATCGATCAACTCAGGCGCATCCGGGCTTACGATCAAATCGCCCAGCCCGGGCTGGCACCGTGGCAGCGTCAGCTTGATTGAGCCGACCTCGCCGACGGTTCGGCCGCTCTCGCCCGGCACGAAACCTGCGCCCTCACGCAGGCACGCAAGCCGCCTGCAGCCGCGTAGCTTTCCAAAGCTCGACGTACGGCGCGATTTCCCGCATCATCTCGCCGAACGAGCTGAACGTCATCGACTGCGCCCCGTCGCTCCACGCCCGCTCTGGATCAGGATGGATCTCAACCATGGCACCATCGGCGCCGACTGCGACGGCGGCCCGCATCAGTGGCGGAATCAGAGCGCGCTTGCCTGTTGCGTGCGCCGGATCGAGGATCACAGGCAGGTGCGTCAGCTGGTTAAGGACCGGCACCGCGTTGATGTCGAGGGTGTTGCGGGTGGCCGACTCGAAGGTGCGAATGCCGCGCTCGCAGAGAAAGACATTCGGGTTGCCGTTCGTGACAATGTACTCGGCCGAGAGCAGGAATTCCTCGATGGTTGCGCTTTGCCCGCGCTTGAGCATGACCGGACAGCTGGTCAACGCGCCAACTTCTTTGAGAAGAGGGAAGTTCTGCACGTTGCGAGCACCGATCTGGAGCACGTCGGCATAGTCGGCTACGAGCTGGACGTTGGTCACGGTCATGACTTCGGTGACCACCTTCAGCCCGTGACTGTCACCGGCCTTGCGCAGCAGGCGCAGGCCCTCCTCCTCCAAGCCTTGGAAGCTGTACGGGCTGGTGCGGGGCTTGTACGCGCCGCCTCGCAGGAAGCGGCCTCCGGCCGTGGCGACGGCTTCTGCGCAAGCCATGATCTGCCCTTCAGTCTCGACCGAGCACGGACCGGCGATGATGGCGAACTCGTCGCCGCCGATCGAAGCATCGCCGGCTTGCACCACGGTGCGGTCGCTCTTGACCTGTTTGCTCACGAGTTTGTAAGGCGCGCTGATCGGCACACCGTTTTCGACACCTTCGACGGATCGCAGCACCTCGATCGCGTGGGTCACGTCCCCTAAGCCCACCGCCGCGATCACGACGCGTTCGTCACCTTGGATGGAGCGGACCGCAAAGTCCATCTCTTGGATTCGGTTACAGACGCGGTCAACCTGTTCGCGCGTCGCGCCCGGCTTCATCGAAATGATCATGAACCTTCCCTTGGATAGAAAATCCTATCAGAACCGCATCACGAAGAGCGTGACTACGCGGAATACGCTTGCCGATCACGGAAGGCTTCTGCCGGACACGCTGCGGATTGAAATGCGGTTGTCCAACAGCTGCGCAGAACCCAACTGATTGCCGGGATCAAAGCTTAGCCGTAACTTCAAGCTAGCACGCCTTGACCGATTCGTCCAACAGCTGAGGAGCTCAGCCCCGGAAGTTTCGGGAAAACAGCCAGAGCCCGGCCCGGAACGACGCCGTGGAGTGCCCGGAATCGCCCATCGCCGGGGCGCGAACCCGCAGAACGGCGGCCAGCGGACGCCCTTGCGTGATATCCATCTCTTGGCTGATTTGCGCTCCCGCCCTACCATGAAGGAAGTCCGGCGATATCCGCCCGGTCGAGAGCGTCCCGACCACGTTCAGGATGGGGCGGAGGAGGTCGGTGCGAACGGCGCGCGGGATGGCGGGAGAGCCGAGTGAGCCGAGCAAGTGTCGAGACGACAACTGTAGGGCTTGCAGGCATGACCTGCGACCATTGCGTCGCAACTGTCGAGAAAGCCCTGTTGGGCGTTGACGGAGTGCGTTCTGCAAGCGCTGCGCTGGCTACTCAGACCGCCGAGGTCGCATTCGATCCCCTCTTGACGGACCTCCCGGCGATCCGGCAAGCCGTCAAGGCGACGGGCTACCTACCCGGACCCTCCGATGAACTCCTGTCCATTGCCACCTCGCCTGCCGCTGCAGTGCCGTCTGCGCCCTCGGCACTGCAGCAGCCAGGAACCCGCAGATCGAGTTCAATCTGGCTGAGCATCGAGGGCATGACGTGCGCGAGCTGCGTCCAGTCGGTCGAGCAGGCCGTCCTGAAGACGCCAGGGGTCGAGGCATGCGAGGTCAGCCTTGCCGAAGCGAGCGCGCACGTGACTCTCGATCCGGCTCGTGCCAGCACCACAGACCTGCTGAGAAGCGTCGAAGGCGCCGGCTACGGCGCAACTGTCGACCGGGACGACTCTGACAGGCTCCGCGGCGAACCGTCAACGAGTGGGTTGCGGCGCAGACTGGTCGTTTCGGCGATCTTCACGATTCCGCTGCTGGTGCTCGCCATGTCGCATGGGAGGCTCGGCGGCGACTCGGGCTGGCTACAGCTTGCGCTGGCGCTGCCGGTGGTCGTCTACGGCGGTGCGCCGTTCTATTCGGCCGCTTGGAACGCCGCAAGGCACCTTCGCAGCGACATGAACACACTCATCGCGGTAGGAACAGGGACTGCCTTCGCATACAGCTTGGTGGCAACGGTCATGCCCGAGTGGGTCGAGCGACACAGCTCGGCTCCGGTGTATTTCGAGACAGCCGCCGCAATTCTGACGCTGGTCTTGCTGGGGCGGATGCTCGAAGCGCGGGCGCGACGCAAGACATCGAACGCGATCCGAAGGCTGATGGAACTGCGGCCGGAAACAGTTCGCGTCCTGCGCGGGGGAGAAGAAACCGAGATTCCCGCGACCCAGCTTGCGATCGGCGATGCCGTAGTGGTCCGCGCTGGCGAACGGGTGCCGATCGATGGCAGGGTCATCGAAGGCGCAGGGGCGATAGACGAATCGCCGCTTACCGGAGAGAGCCTGCCAGCCGACAAGGCTCCCGGCAGCGGAGTACTCAGCGGCTCCCTAGCCAAGGAAGGATACCTGGTGGTCCGCGCCGAGAGCGTCGGAAGCGAGACGTCATTGTCCAGAATGATTGCGTTCGTGCGCCGCGCGCAGAACTCGAAATCACCGGCTTCGCGCCTGGCCGACCGGATCGCCGCTGTATTCGTGCCGGCGATCTTGGCGCTGGCCGCATTGACGTTCTTGGCATGGCTCCTGCTGGCACCGTCGGAGGATCGCTTGCGCCTGGCTGCGAACAGTGCTGTCAGCGTGCTGATCATCGCGTGCCCGTGCGCATTGGGCCTAGCCACGCCCGCAGCTCTGGCGGTAGGAATCGGCAGGGCTGCCGAACACGGCATCTTGGTGCGCGATGGAGAGGCCCTGGAAGCCGCGCGCGATCTCGATACCGTCGTGTTCGACAAGACCGGGACCCTGACGCTCGGCAACTTCGAAGTGACCGACATCGAGACATACGGAGGTGTCGGCGAAGACGACCTCATGCGAGTGACTTGTGCCATCGAGCGTCGCAGCGAGCACCCAATCGCTCAGGCCATCGCGGCCCTCGATCCGACTTCTGACGAATCCGTCAGCAACTTCAGGACCCTACCCGGGGCGGGCACCAGTGCTGAGTCTGCCGGCCAAGAGTGGCTCATCGGCAGGCCGGAACTGCTAGCAGACAGGGGCATCGCCATCACGGAAGCCCGGACGAGCCTAGACCGTCTTTCCGAGGAGGGCAAGACTACCGTCCTGGTGGCGCGGGGCCGGGCGTTGGCAGGCGCGTTCGCGTTGCGCGACTCGCTTCACGACGATGCCGCCGAAGCAACGTCCGCTCTGCGGAGACGCGGCATCAAGACCCTGATGATCAGCGGCGACAGTGCCAGGGTCGCGCAGGCCACGGCCACGCTTGCGGGCATTGACCGCGTGCTGGCACCCGTGCTGCCGCTGGACAAGGCATCCGCCATCGAGCGGCTTCAGTCCGATGGAGAGAGAGTTGCGATGGTGGGAGACGGCATCAACGACGCGCCGGCGCTGGCGCAGGCCGATCTGGGCATCGCAATAGGCGCTGGCAGCGACGTCGCGGTGGAGTCGGCAGGCATCATTCTCGTCCGCGACAGCCCGGCAGACGTGGACCGAGCGATTGATCTGGCCAGACGCACGCAGCGCGCGATCACTCAGAACTACGTCTGGGCCTTCGGCTACAACCTGCTGGGCGTTCCTATCGCAGCGGGCGTCCTGTACCCGTGGACAGGACTGCTGCTGTCCCCGGTACTCGCTTCGGCAGCCATGGCCCTTTCGAGCCTATCTGTGCTAGCAAACAGTCTTCGCCTTGGCAGAGCGCTGGCCGCGGCCCGCTGAGCCGCGGCGACCGCCTGCTGGGCGATGCCGGCCTTTTCGATCGCCTCGCATCGCGGTACAGTCGCGCCCCGCAGCAGCCAGGCCCCCGCAAGCTAGAATATTGCATGGTCTTGGAATCGCCGCCGCTAGCCCTAACCTTCGACGACGTACTCCTGCTCCCCGCCTACAGCGAGATCCTGCCGTCGGAGGTGTCAACGGTCACGCGCGTCACGCGCGGCATCTCGATCAACATCCCGCTCCTCAGCGCCGCGATGGATACGGTGACCGAGTCTAAGCTGGCGATCGCGCTGGCCCGCCAAGGGGGAATGGGCATTATCCACCGCAACATGTCCATCGAGCGGCAGGCCGAAGCAGTGGACCGCGTCAAGCGCAGCGAATCCGGCATGATCGTCGACCCGATCACGATCTCTCCCGACGACCGGATCCTTGACGCCCGGGCACTGATGAAGAGCTTTCGGATTTCCGGAGTGCCGGTGACGCAGGACTCGAAGCTGGTGGGCATTCTCACCAATCGCGATCTGCGCTTCGAGAAGCGCGAGGACTTGCCGGTCAGGGAAGTGATGACCAAGGACGAACTCGTCACGGTCCCGGTTGGCACAACACTGGAAGACGCGGAGCGTCTGCTGCACAAGCATCGGATCGAAAAACTGCTGGTAGTCGATGAGGGCGGCATCCTCAAGGGGCTGATCACGGTCAAGGACATCGAAAAGAAGAGGGAATATCCCAACGCAACGAAAGACGATCAAGGGCGTCTGCGCGTCGGGGCGGCGGTGGGCGCGAAGGGAGACTATCTTGAGCGCGCACAGCAGCTCTTCGCAAAGAAGGTCGACGTAATCGTCGTCGACACGGCCCACGGACATACCAAGAGCGTGGCTGATGCCGTGAAGAACCTGCGTCGCGCCCTGCCGGACGTCCAACTGGTCGCGGGCAATGTCGCCACCGGCGAAGCAACTCGCGATCTGATCAAATTGGACGTCGATGGCGTCAAGGTCGGCATCGGACCCGGTTCCATCTGCACCACGCGCATCGTGTCAGGGGCGGGCGTCCCGCAGGTCACGGCCGTCGCGGAGTGCGTCGCTGCTGCGAGTGCCAGCGGTGTCCCGATCATCTCTGATGGAGGGATCAAGTACTCCGGCGATATCTCGAAAGCCATCGCCGCCGGTGCGCACAGCGTAATGCTCGGCAGCCTCTTGGCAGGCACGGAAGAGAGCCCCGGACAGACCGTGCTGTTTCAGGGCCGCACGTACAAGACCTACCGGGGCATGGGGTCGCTGGGCGCGATGAATCAAGGCAGCGACCGATACGATCAAGCCTCCAGAGACGGCAAGCTGGTTCCGGAGGGAGTGGAAGGCCGAGTTCCGCACAAAGGGATGCTGGGAGATCTCGTCCACCAGCTCGTCGGCGGCCTGCGGGCGGGCATGGGCTATTGCGGCTGCCCCACGATCGAGGCCATGCGTAGCGAAACGCGGTTCGTGCGGATTTCGCCCGCCGGGCTCCGCGAGGCGCACGTGCACGATGTGCTGATCACAACCGAGGCCCCCAACTACCAAGTCGAGACCTGACGCTGGCCCCGGCCTGTCCGCCCAGGACCCGCCAGACCTTGACGGCGTTGGCTGCAAATGCTTCGTCGATACGCATCCGCGCGCGAAACGCAACGGTCCCCTTGACGCCTCTCGCCGGGCACAGCGAGCGTCTCCGCGCCCACCCGCCGCCTAGCCCAGCTCCGGGCGGGCTCTGCACGGACGCTTCTCCGGAAGCTATGTTGAACTAAGGACAATCCGAGGTACCGCAATGGAATTCGCACTTCAATGCAAGCTCCCGATGCTCCAGATCCTAGGGCTCGCCTGCATGGCCGGCGCGCTGGCCATGCCGCTCAAGGCGGACATCGACATCCCCTATACGAAGTACGTCTTGGACAACGGACTGACGCTGCTGGTTCATGAGGACCGCAAGGCGCCGATCGTCTCGGTCAACGTCTGGTACCACGTGGGATCGAAGAACGAGAAGCCCGGCAAGACTGGCTTCGCCCACCTGTTCGAGCACCTGATGTTCAACGGTTCGGAGAACTTCAACGACGACTACTTCCAAGCCATGGAGCGCGTCGGCGCGACCAATCTCAACGGCACGACCAACGAAGACCGCACCAACTACTTCCAAGACGTGCCGCGGCCGGCGCTGGACGTGGCCCTGTGGATGGAATCCGACCGCATGGGGCACATGCTGGGCGCGGTGGACCAGGCCAAGCTGGACGAACAGCGCGGCGTGGTCCAGAACGAGAAGCGCCAAGGCGAGAACCAGCCCTACGCTGTCTCCTACGAACTGATCACCAAGAACACGTTCCCGCAGGGCCATCCGTACTCGTGGACCGTGATCGGAGAGATGGAAGACCTCGATGCCGCTTCGCTGGAGGATGTCCACGAGTGGTTTCGCACCTACTACGGCGCGGCCAACGCAGTGATCTCGATCGCCGGTGACATCGCTCCGGAAGAGGCGCGCGAATTGGTGGAGCGCTACTTCGGCAGCATCCCCAGCGGACCGCCCGTCGCCCGGCAGCAGTCTTGGATCGCCCGCCGCACCGGCGAGCACAGGCAGAAGGTCGAAGACCGGGTGCCGCAGGCGCGTGTCATGAAGGTCTGGAACGTGCCCGAGTGGGGCACGCGCGAAGCCGTGCTGCTCGATCTGGCAACGGATGTGCTCGCCGCCGGCAAGAGTTCCCGGCTGTACAAGCGCTTGGTCTACGAGGACCAGATCGCCACCAGCGCCACGGCCTATATCCAAGCCCAAGAGATCGCCGGGCAGGTCGTCGTCCAAGCCACCGCTCATCGTGACGGGAAGCTTGCCGAGGTCGAGGCCACCCTGGACGAGGAACTCCGCGAGTTCCTGCAGTCGGGGCCTACCGACGACGAGCTGGCACGGGCCAAGATGGACCACAAGGCTCGCTTCATTCGCGGCGCCGAGCGGATCGGCGGATTCGGCGGCAAGTCCGACATCCTCGCACGCAACGAGGTGTACGTGGGCGATCCCTCCCACTACAAGAAGATGCTGGCGTGGGCCGAAGATGCCGCCGCCGAGGACATTCGCTCGACCGCTGCGGAGTATCTCTCCGACGGGGTCTACGTGCTCGAGATTCACCCGGCCCCCGAACGTCGCGTTTCCGAGAGCAAAGTGGATCGTTCCCAGCTGCCGTCGGCCTCCGGCTTTCCGGAATTCACGTTTCCCGCCACAAGCGAGACCGAGCTTTCGAACGGATTGAAGGTAGTGCACGCCCGCGTGCGCTCGATCCCCACCGTCGAGATGGCGCTCATCTTCGACGCCGGTTTCGCGGCGGACCGGCTCGGAAAGCTGGGCCTCGCCAAGATGACTGCGGAGATGCTGGATGAGGGCACGGAGGGCCTGTCATCACTGCAGATCAGCGATGAGGCGACCCGCATCGGCGCGCGGATTTCCTCCTCCGCCTCATTGGACACGGCGAGCGTTTCCCTCTCCGCGCTGTCGGAGCGCTTGCAGGAATCGCTCGATCTGTTGGCCGAGGTTGTGCTGCGCCCGTCATTTCCGCAGCAAGAGCTCGATCGACTCAAGCGCCTGCGTGTGGCGGGCATCCAGCAAGAACTCGCGCAGCCGTTCACAGTCGGCCTGCGTCTCTTGCCCGGCCTGATCTTCGGCGACGATCATGCCTACGCGGCTCCCATGACTGGAAGCGGCACTGTCGAGTCCGTGACCTCCTTGACCCGCGACGACGTGGTGTCGTTTCACCGCACGTGGTATCGCCCCAGCAACGCCACTGTCGTCGTAGTCGGCGATGTTCCGCTGGCGACGCTCCAGCCGATGCTGGAGGGACGCTTCGGCAGCTGGAAGGGCGACGGAGAGCTGCCGAAGCTCGACATCGGGAAGGTAGCGGCTGCCGATGGGCGAAGCGTTTACTTGGTCGACAAGCCGGGCGCGCTGCAGTCGGTGATCCTGGCTGGCCTGCCCGCGCCGCCGACCAACAATCCTGACGAGATCTCCATCGAGACGATGAATTCGATCCTCGGCGGGAGCTTTACCTCCCGGATCAATATGAACCTCCGCGAGGACAAGCACTGGGCCTACGGCGCCAGGAGCACCCTGATCGATGCGGTTGGACCGAGGTTGTTCATGGCGTACGCTCCGGTTCAGACCGACAAGACCAAGGAATCGATGATCGAAATGGACCGGGAGCTGCGGGACATCTTGGGGCCGCGTCCTCCCGACGCCGAGGAGCTGGAGAAAGCGCAGAGGAACCGGACCCTGCGGCTGCCTGGACAGTACGAGACGAAGCGCGCAGTGTTGGGCGCGCTAGTCAAGATCCTCAAGCACGGCCTGCCCGAAGACTACTTCGAGACGTATGCCGATCGCGTGCGCGCGGTGAGCTTGGACGATGTCGAGGCCGCGGCCAAGCAGATCGTGCAACCGGATAGCGTTGTCTGGGTAGTGGTCGGGGACCTGGCCGAGATCGAAGCCGGCGTGCGGGAGCTGGGCTTCGCCGACATCCGCAGGCTCAGCCCAGAAGGGACGCTGCTGGATTGAGACTCACCTGCCGGTAGTCTGGCCCGACAGCTTTCGGATTTCAGAGGTGGCCACGTTCATCACGGGCAGGCCAAGGCCGCTGCCGATCTCCGAGAGGGCCTCGAAGTCTACCGGTCCGATGATTTTCAGAACCGTCACCTCGTCGGAATCCGTTGAGACCACAGTCATACCCGCGACTTGTTCGTTGTCGTAGTACGAGTAGACGGACAGCGATTGCGGCTTGTCGCGGTCAGCGGCCTCGATCAAGGGCACCCAGCCATCTTCGGCTAGTTGCTCGTGCACGGGCCTGACATCGTCCTCGCTGGCTCGGCCCTTGCGAAAGCGGTAGGTTCGCCGGTATACCGCAGTCAGGCCGCTCATGAAACTGCGCACCGATGCGGTGACGTTCTTGCGCAATCCGAGCAGCTTCTTGGCCTGCTCGAGCGGGCGTCCCCAAAGATTCACCTTCACGACTTCGTCAGCCTTCGCCTCCAAGGCGGAGAATTCCAAGGCGGCGTCAGCGGACTGGCTCTGCGCCCGCAACGAGGCTGGGGCACCGAGCACCAGCAGCGTAGCGACGATGCCGACAACGACGTGGAGTGGGTAAGTCTTAGTCATGTTCTTTGTCCTGTCCGATTGGGAATGCCAGCTCCTGCGCGCGGTTCCACTGGCTACCCGCCAGTTGCAGGACCTCGGCGAGTTCTCGTTCGACCTCGGCCATGTCCGCCGCGTTGGCTTGCAACCCCTCTTCTTCTCTAGGCCAAGCGAAGATCGTCACTAGCAAGGCGACGCATGCGCATGCGGCGAGCGCCCACCCGCCACGGAACCAGATCTTGCCGGACGAGGCCGCCCGTAGCGAATCCTCCGCCGGCCGACGAGCCTCGTCGCGAATCCGCGCCATGACGCGGAGGCCAAGCCCGGACGGCGCTTGCGGCCGCGCCATCACGCGGCGAAGCTCTTGCTCGAGATGGCGGCTATCGTCCCACAGGGACATAGGAAACCTCCTGTCGTAGGTGGGCGACCTTGGGCCTGAGCCTGATGAGCGCTCGTCGCAGCAGGGTCTTGACGGTGTTAACCGGGATGTCCAACGCCTCGGCGATCTCGTGGAGCTTCAGGTCCTCTTGAAAGCGCAGCACGATCACCATGCGCATCTTCGTAGGAAGGTCAGCGACCTTGCGACCAAGCTCGGCGGACAGGCGGGGGTCAGGCTCGACCGGGTCGACTGAGCGCTCCGGTATGGAATCCAGACTCGCGTGTGGAGCATGCTTCTTGCGCCGAGAGTAGTCGATGCACTTGCGCACCGTGGTCTGCCGCAGCCAGTTTACGAGGTGCATGTCCGATTGAAGCCTGCCGAGGTTGCGGAATAGCTCCAAGTACGCTTCTTGCGCCAAATCTTCCGCGATGGCACGGTTGGAGAAGAACCCGAAGGCCACCCCGTACACCATCCCCTGCGTGTGGTCGACGATACGCGCGAACGCCTCCGAATCAGCGAGCGCAGCATCGAGCAATTTGCGCGGGGCGATGTCCATCCGTGCAGCAGGCGAAGAGATGTAGCCGACCGAGCGGCCGCCCTCCCTGTAGTCGTTTACGCCTGCCTAAGTGTAAAGGGTTCAAAGGGTGGGACTGCACTGCCCGTGCGAGGCGGCCGGAATGGGGAATCCCAAGTTGGCCGGGCAGTTGCTGCCACATGTCCGTCGGACAGCATCGCTGTTCCGGCGCTGACGCGCGGGAAACCGCCGGGGTGCGATCGGCACCCGTCGACTCGACCGTTGCCTAGACGAGTTCACCAGCTCAACCGCAGGAGCTCGCGCAATCGAGGCAAGCCCTGCTGCAGGCCTGCTCGGCAGGACCCGCCATTGAACCAGCACCCGGCCGGCCGATAGCAAGGGGCCACGCAGCCGGAGAGGACCCGTAGCCGTCCGCGCAGCACGCTGCGGCAGTCGGCCCATGAACAGACAGTCGCGAGTCAGTCGGTCGGCCAGACTACACCCTGCTGCTCCTCCGTGACCGGGGCCAGCCCTTTGTACAAGAACCGCTGAACGCGTTGGCCGCGGTAGGTCTCGGTGGTGTAGAGGTTGCCCATCGAGTCGGTCGCCACGCTGTGGACCGCGTAGAACTGGCCGGGCTGCCGGCCGCCGTCGCCGAAGCTTGTCAGCGTCTCCAGCGACTCGCGGTCGAGGATGTGGATGCGCTGGTTCGCTCCGTCTGCGACGTACAGGTACTTCTGCTCTGGATCCCGCGAGAGTGCGACATCGAAGGTCGATCCGTCGCCGAGCGTGTCAGGTTCGACCCACGTCTCTTTCACGAACTTTCCGTCCGCTGTAAACGCTTGGATGCGGTCGTTGGTGCGGTCGCACACATAGACCATGCCGTCGTCCGCGAGCGCGATCCCATGCACGGGCGTGCGGAACTGATCCGGCTTGTCGCCGGGCGTGTAGGCAGGCAGCTGCGTGTCGTCCGGCTCATTGCCATAGGCCCCCCAGTGCCGCTTGTACTCGCCGGTGTCCGCGTCGAGCACGATCACCCGCCGGTTGCCGTAGCCATCGGCAATGTACAGCTCGTTCGTGTTCGGGTCGACCAGTGTCTTGGCAGGCAGTTTGAAGTTCTTCAGGTCGTGGCTGCCCTCGCCCGCGAACGGCTTGCCGATCTGCATCAGAAACTCGCCGGTGCGCGTGAATTTCAGCACCATGCTGTCGTGGACGCGTCCCTTGCCCATCGCGTCTTCGTGGTGCGGCAGCGCCGCGGCCTCCTTGGATGGGCCGCGGCCGTTGCCACCGATCCAGACGTTGCCTTTGTGGTCGACATCAACGCCGTGATTGGAGGTCGGCCAGTCATAGCCATCGCCAGGGCCGCCCCAGTGCTCGATCAGATCGCCCTCCTGGTTGAAAGCGAGGACCGGCGGTGCGGCGAAGCAGCAATAGGACGCCGGCGGATCCCAAGTCGCGTAGAGTTCCTTGCGTTCCAGCGAACTGCCGCGATGGACGATCCAGACATTGTCTTGGTCGTCGACGTCCACCCCGATGACCGTTCCGAGCAACCAATGGTTGGGAAGCGGCTTGGGCCACAGAGGATCGACCTCGAAGACGGGAGCCATTGGGCCGTCCGCAGCGGCCATCGGCTCTTCGGATGGAGTGGTGCAGGTTGCGAGCAGGGCCAGCAGGGCCACTGCGGCAAGTGTCGAGCGAAGTGCAGTTGTCATTGGTCTTGTCCGGCCCGTTTGGGCCTAGGCCATCATACTTGCTTAAGTAATGGTAGGCAAGCAGCTCTGTATGATTCGCGCGAAATCTGTGCTTTGCGGCCTTGGCCTGGTGCTCGCCAGTTCCGCTGCGGCCCACGAAATCCCCAGCGAAGTGGTTGCGCGCACTCTGGTCAGGGCGGATGGCGACAGCTTCCAACTCGTGATGCGCTTGCCGCTGAACTCGATGCGGGACGTCGAAGTTCCGGAGTTCGGGCCTGGCTACCTAGATGTCGCTGCGCTGGAGCCGCGCTTGGCCGATCTGGCCGCACAGTGGATCGTGCCGTTCGTGGAAGTCTACGAAAACGGCGGGCGTCTGCCACCGCCAGTCGTTTCGGGAACCCAGATTTCGCTTCCGTCCGATAAGTCCTTCACGGACATCGACCGCGCGATCGCGCACATTGCCGAAGCCAATCCCGCCAATGCCGAAAGGCTCGTCTGGGATCAGGTGATGTTCGACGTGCATCTGGACTTCCCCATCGCATCAGCGGAGTCGGAATTCTCGCTCCGGGCCGGACTGGGCCACCTCGCGGAGCGGGTCTCGCTCACCCTGCAGTTCTATCTGGCCGATGGCACGACCCGGGCCTATCAGTTTTCGGAAGACCCCGGACTGGTGATCCTGGATCCGAGTTGGTTCCAAGCCGCCTGGCATTTCGTCCAGCTGGGTTTTGTCCACATCCTCGATGGCCCGGATCACCTGCTGTTCCTGTTCTGCTTGGTCATTCCGCTGCGCCGCTTCAAGCCCTTGGTTCTGATCGTGACTGCCTTCACCGTCGCGCACTCGATCACTCTGATCGGCAGCGCCCTGGACTTCGCGCCCGATGCGCTGTGGTTCCCGCCTCTGGTCGAGGCCCTGATCGCCGTCTCGATTGTCTACATGGCATTGGAGAACATCGTCGGCACCGCGCGACACCGCTGGCTGGTCGCGCTCGGGTTCGGCCTGATCCACGGTTTCGGCTTCTCCTTCGCTCTGCGAGAGACCCTGCAGTTCGCCGGAGGGCATTTGATCACGTCTCTGGTCGCCTTCAACGTCGGGGTCGAACTGGGGCAGTTGTTCGCGCTGGCGCTGCTGGTGCCGGCGCTAGCGCTGCTCTTCCGTTACGTGGTCGCCGAGAGGCTGGGCACGATCATCCTTTCAGCATTCGCGGTGCACGAAGCATGGCACTGGACGATGGAGAGAGGAGACGTCCTGGGGCAGTACGATGTCGGCTGGGCGGAGTGGCTGCCCGCGGTGCTGGCGTGGGCTGCATTGGTCGCGGCTGGGGTGGCAGGCGCCCGTCTATATCGAGGTCGGCGGGCCGTGCGATCAGCGGCCGAATCAGCAAAATCGGACTCCGACTGAACCGTCGAGGGCCACAAGTGGGCCGACGGCTTCCCATATCATGAGCCTTGGCCTGGGCTTGCCATAGCGGTGCATCCATCCGATCTGTCTTCCTGATCGCGGTCTCGTGCTTGGTTGCGGGCGCACAACCGCGGGGAGGCGCAAATAGGCCACCCCAGGCGGACCCCCTGCAGGCGGTTCCCTTTCCTGCCCCGCAGGGCGCGCCGCCGGAAGGGTCCGGAATCGCGAATTTTCGCGGAATGGCGCTTCCCTATACCGTGATCGACGGTGTCGCCGTCCATGCTGGTGACATTGTTCTTGGCAGAGTTGACGAGTTGGGGCCGAGAGCACCCGCCCCGAGATCGGATAAGAGCCGTCAGCTGCCGGGTCTTCGTCGGCGGGATCTCTCCGCACGAAGCTCGACATACCTTTGGCCCGGAGGTGTCGTCCCGTATGTGATCGACGACCTAGTGTCCGGCGAGCAGCGCCAGAACGTCCTTGCGGCGATTGGAGAGTGGAACGACAAGACTGAGGTTTCCTTGATTGCGCGTACGACGGAAGAGAACTATGTACGGTTCGTGAACGTTTCGTCAGGCAATTGCCGGTCAACGGTTGGGATGGTCGGCGGGGAACAGCAGATTTCTTTACCGCCGTACGGATGCGACGCCGATGCCGTTGCACATGAGATTGGCCATGCGGTGGGATTGTGGCACGAGCACCAACGCGAGGACCGTGACGCGTACGTGACGGTGCTCTATGAGAATCTCGACAAGAGCGGCCAAGCCGCGTATCCGGCGGTGCATCCGGCGTCGGGCCCATACAACTACTCCTCCGTGATGCACTACCGAATTGGAGGCTACTCTTCGAACGGCGGTCGCGTGCTTGAGACCGTGCCACCCGGGATGAACATTCCCTCGGCAGGACTCTCCCCGGGGGACATCGATGGCGTAGCACGACTGTACGGGACACTGCCGACCACGACAGTGATCTCGACGAACCCACCCGGCCTGGAAATTGTCGTTGACGGTGTGCAAGTAGCTACACCGGCGCGCTTCGACTGGATGAACGGAAGCAACCATTCTGTCGAGGCACCGGTGTCCCAGACAAACGGAGATAGCCGTTACTTGTTCGGCCGCTGGAGCGACGGGAGTGCCCGCTCGCGCGACGTGACCGCTACGGCCGACCGGACATGGCTGGAGGCGAACTTCATCGTGCAGCATCGGGTCGGGACGGCGGTCTATCCAGCCAATCGAGGCAGTGTCGAACTGCGACCTCATTCACCGGATGGCTACTACACAGAGCGCTCGGAGGTCCAAGCCCAGGCTTTTCCCGGAACGGATCCCACCTATCAGTTCTTGCATTGGCAGGGCGTGCTGTGGGGTCAGCACGGACAGGCGTCGAATCCAGCATCATGGACCGTTGACCGGACGGGGAAGGTTTTCGCGGCCTACTTCACGAATCGTCCGATCTTCCGTATCGATGCAAACGTTGAGCCGTTCTTCGTTAGCATCCATGGCTACTATGACTCGCAGCCCGAGTACTGGACCTATGGCCCGGCGGCGGTCCTGACCGATGTCGAGGACACCCTGATCAGACTAGCCACAGATGAAGTCCGCTCCGTTCCACACGGCGGGCGGCGTCGCTACCGTTTCGAGAGCTGGAGCAATGGCGGGGCACGCACTCAAAGCCTAGCCCTCCCACGAGAAGGCGGTGGGATCACAGCCAATTTCGTCTATGAGCATCCGCTGTCAACGTGGGTCGCGAGATCAGAAAGCGGTTCGATAAACGTTCAGCCTTCATCAGGCGACGGGTACTACAGCGACGGGGCGACCGTCCGCGTGACGGCGGTTCCACAGCCGGATTGGGAGTTTGTGCGCTGGTCGGGTGACATCGAGAGCCGGGAATCAGACCTTACGATCGCGATGGAGCGGCCGACATATGTCGAGGCACTCTTCTCGCAAGCCCAGCGAATTCAGGCTGGGGAACCTATCGCCGTAGACCTCGCCGAAAACAATTACAGGCTCTTTGTCCATGACGAGGAGGCGTCGTTTCGCTTCGAGCCTCCGTCCGACGCCAGTGAAGTTCGGTTCAGCTTCGAACCCGCTACTCGCGGGGTGGAAGTCGACCTACTGGTCCATGCAGACCGGGACCGTGTTCGCTGGGAGTACGGCGCAGACGGGCAGACTCCTGCGTTCGATGCCGAATTCCAATCGAATCGGCCGGGCAGTACCGAGACGGTCGTCATCAGCCGCGACTCGAATCCACCCCTCAACTCGTCCAGCACCTATTTCGTCAGCCTTGTCGGCTATTCGCCTCGGACCAGGATCCGAGGCACACTGACCGCAGAAGTCGAGACCGAGGCGTCGGCCCGGTTGCTAGTCACCCCAAGACCGCAGGCACTCACGTTCGTGGCGCCGCTCGGTTCGGACCCCGCAGCCCAAATCGTTCGAATCACCAATAGCGGGAACGCCACTGCAGTGTTCACTTTCCTTGGGGACAGGGTCTGGCTCTTCACGAATCCGCCGCAGAGCAGCATTGCGAGCGGAGCCGCTGCCGAGATCCGGGTTAGCCCGCGCAGTGCTGGCATGGACCCTGACACCCACAATGGCCACCTGAAGATCCTACACTCCACGACGAATGATCGGACTCATGACACCCTTGCGTCGATCCCGGTCACATTCGTAGTCGTGCCAGCAAGCGAGAGTGAATAATCGTTCGAGGGGTGTGACTCCGCAACGTCATGGCGCGAGTCGGCGGCCGTCTGCCCATAATGGGCGTCTAATGGCGACGGTGTCAGACAGGAGCACCCACTGGATCAATCGCGAGGCAGCGCCAGCCTGCACGGCATCGCGTGGCGCAACGACCAACGCTTCTGCGCGACTGCGTGGGGTCTGCAAGCTCACATAGGCCGGTTGCACCCAAGGCGCCATCCGACAGAAACCCAGATGATTGAAGCAGCGCCAGATCCGCCGCTCCTCGAGTTCCGCAACATCACCGTCTATCGCGGCGAGACCTTGGCCCTAGACGGCCTGTCGCTCACTATTCCTTGTGCCCAGCACTTGGCCATCATTGGCCCGAACGGCTCGGGCAAGTCTACGCTGATCCGCACGATGATGCGTTACGACCATCCGGTCCGCCGCTACGGCCCGGTAATGAAGGTGTTCGGCCGCTCCGACTGGCACGTCCACGACATGCGCAAGCTGATCGCGGTCGTCTCCAACGAAATGGTCCAAGCGTGTTCCAAGAGTGCCACCGGCCGCAGCGTGGTCTTGTCCGGTTACTACTCCAGCTTCGAGCTATGGCCCCAGCACCCCGTCACCGACGCCATGGAAGCCCGCGGAGAGGAAGTGCTGCGGCTGATGCATGCCGAGCATCTGAGAGACAAGCCGGTCAACGCCATGTCCACGGGCGAAGCCAAGCGCGTGGTGATCGGCCGCGCGCTCGTCAACGAGCCGCGCGCCCTGCTGCTCGACGAACCTTCCAACGGACTGGACCTCCGCGCCGCCATCGAGCTGCGCGATACGTTGCGCCGCGTTGCAGCGTTGGGCACCAGCCTGATCTATGTGACCCACCACCTTCCCGACATCATTCCCGAGGTGTCGCGAGTCATTCTGTTGAAGAACGGGCGTCTCCACGCGGACGGCCCGAAGGAGCGATTGCTGGCCAACGATGTTCTCTCAGACGTCTACGGCACTGCGATCGAGGTCGAGACCAAGGACGGCTACTACAACTGCTGGGCTTGACCGTCAGTCACCCCGGCGAAGTGGGCGCGGATAGCGGCGGCGCGCTGACGGCCGACGGCAGCCGACAGATCTTCGAAGCCGCTCTCGCGGATTCCGGCGACACTACCGAACTGCGTCAGCAACTTCCGCGCGGTGGTTTCGCCAACTCCGGGAATGTCCAGAAGCTCCGAGTGCAGCGCCCGCTTGGAGCGGCGCTGCCGATGGAACGTGATCGCAAAGCGATGGGCTTCGTCGCGGATCTGCTGGACGGCGTGCAGTATCGGGCTGAAGCGGTCGAGGATGAGTGGCTCGTCTTCCTGCCCGAATACATAGAGAACTTCCTCCCGCTTGGCGATCGCGGCGAGCGGCAGCGCGGCGGCACCGAGTTCTTCGAGCGCCTCGGCCGCCGCGTGTAACTGGCCGATGCCGCCATCCACCAGCACGAACAGTGGAAGTCCTTTCCTTTCCACCTGCAGGCGGGAGTAGCGCCGCCGGACGACTTCCCTCATGGCGGCGAAGTCATCGTTGGCTTGCCTGCTGACGATGAACTTTCGATAGGCGCTCTTCTTCATGCGGCCGTTTTCCCACACAACCATCGAGGCGACAACTTCGGTGCCTTGCGTGTGCGAGATGTCGAAGCACTCGATGCGGTTGTTGGACTTCTCGCCCTCCTCGGCAGGCGGGAGGTTGAGGGCGTCGCGCCATGCCTCGGCCATCTGGACCGCGGTCGGCTTGCGCACCCTGAAGCGTTGCTCGAAACAACTGCGGGCATTCGTGACGACAAGGTCCAACAGTGCGCGGTTCGAGCCCCGCAGCGGCACGGCGATCTCCACCTTGGCCCCGCGGTTCTCTGCCAGAAGCTCCGCCAAGGCCGCCATCCCCTCGAATTCCCGCTGCACCCGTACCAAGGCGGGAACGTGCCTCTGGCCGAGATAGACCTGCGGGAGCAGGCTCGCGAGGAACTCGGCCTCGTCGTAGTCGGCCGCGTCCTCCCAATAGAACTCGCGGCGATCGACTACCCGGCCGTTGCGGACATGGAAGATGTTGGCGGCGACCAGCGGGGGCTCCGCGTGGACGCCGAATATGTCGATGTCTCGCCCTTCGGCGGCCGCCATGCGCTGGCGCTCGGTGATCTCTTCCACGGTCGTGATCAGGTTGCGCAGGCTGGCAGCCTTCTCGAACTCCAGGTCTTCGGACGCCCGAAGCATCCTTTCTCGCAGGTCGCGCACCAACTGGTGCCGCCGCCCACCTAGGAATGCCCTTACATCCTCGGCGGCTCGCTGGTATGTGTCGTCCGAGACCAAGCCTTTCACGCACGGCCCCCAGCAGCGGTGAATGTGGTACTCGAGGCAGGGCCGCGGGTGGGCTCGCGTCAGGTCGATGCTGCACGACGGCAGCTTGAAATGCCGGTGGATGAAGCGCACCAAGCGGTGGGCGAGATTACCGGGGAAGTACGGCCCGAAATAGGTCGAGCCGTCCTTCTTGAGCCGCCGCGTGACGTACACTCGCGGATACTTCTCCTTGGTCAGCTTGATGTAGGGATAGGTCTTGTCGTCGCGCAGCAGGATGTTGTACTTCGGCTTGTGCTGCTTGATCAGGTTGTTCTCAAGAGCAAGCGCCTCTTTCTCGTTACTGACGAGAATGTTGCCGATGGAGCGGGATTCGGACAGCAGGCCGCCGCGCTTGGCATCGGCTAGGGCTTCGTTCGAGAAATAGTTGCGGACCCGGTCGCGCAGGCTCTTGGCCTTGCCGATGTACAAGACTTTGCGGTCCCGCCCGATGAACTGGTAGATCCCGGGCGCGGCAGGCAACTCCCAAGCTGCCGCCTTGAGTTCATCCCAATGTGGCGGGAGAGGCATGGCGCATTCGCGACGGAGCCTCGCCGCGTACCGTCAAGTATAGAAATCCCTTGCCGAAGGAGCGACTCCCTAGCCCGCAGTCTCGTCCGCTCCGTCGACCTCGTTCGGATGGATGATCGGAAACTGAGCCCAGATTTCATCCGCCTCGCGCAGGGCTCCTGGAGCGCTGAGCAGTTGGGGGCCGGGTTTGCCCCGTGTCGTCGCCGCCATGAACTCGGCGACCACCTGATGCCAGACCCTAGCGTCCGCTGCATCAATTGCCGAGCGGAAAATACCGTTGGCGATCGCTTGCTTCCGGCGGAAGCGAGCGTCTTAGCGGTACCCGAATACGCATCCATCAATCAGCGGTGCCGCGCTGGTAGAGTGCCTCGCGTGTCCATCCTCGCCTCTTGGCTCCCGGGCGCTTGGCGCTGGACTCGCGGGCTCGCTGCCGCTCCGTTCCCGCATCGAACAATGCTAGTCGCTCGCGTCGGTCAAGTTGGGGACGAGTGGCCGCACCGGGAGGCAGCAGTTGGATGACCTCGCCAGCCGCTCGAAACAAGATCGAATCCCCAGGCCGAATGGAGTATTGAAGGGCGAGCGATTGTGGGATCGTCACCTGCAGCTTGCTCGTGACCTTCGCCATATCCTCATTTCAGCACGGAAGAAATCCTTGTAGAGCCCCCTCCAGCCAGTCCGCGAGGCGGTATACCACTTGTAGGTCGGCGCCGGAGTGCACGTTCGCGAAGCGTTGCGATGCCAAGGAGGGGAATCGCCGGCTTCAGTCCTGCTGCTTATTCTGAGCGAACAGAATCAGCGCTCTGATTGAAGAGGACCAGTGTTCTGATTCAAGAGGGTCGGTGCGGTGGCCGCGCTCACGGATTCGTGGTATTAGACTTGGCCATGTTCAGGTACATGATCAATTATTGGAGTATGACCAAGGTCAACATTGCAGAGGCGAAGGCCCGCCTCTCGTCTCTACTGGACCAAGCGCAGAGCGGCGAGGCAGTTGTTATCTGCAGGCGCAACATTCCAGTCGCCGAACTGCGGCCTCTTCCCTTGGAACGGAAGGCCCCGCGTCGGACCGGAATTGATCGTGGAATGAAGATTCCCGACAGCTTCTTCGAACCACTGCCGGTTGAACGTTGAACTGATTGAGGCTTTCGAGGGTGGGGCCGCGACGGAGGGAGACTATTGCTCGACACCTGCACCTTCCTTTGGCTGGCGACGGATGACGCCAGACTGTCGAACGCGGCGAGAGAGAACTGCGCCGACTCGGCCAACACGGTCTATCTCAGCGCGCTGTCTGCTTAGGAGATCGCAATGAAGCATCGGCTCGGGCGGCTGCGCCTGCCCGTGCCGACCCATGTCTACGTCGTTAGCCGCCGGAAGTGGCTCGGCATCGAACCGCTCGCGTTCGACGAGGCCTGCGCGGCGCACGATGCCCGCCTTCCTCCGTATCACAGTGACCCGTTCGACCGGGGGTTGGTTGCGCAGGCAATTGTTCATGGCCTGACGCTGGTCACGCCCGATCCCCAGGTTCAGGCGTATCCTGCGCTCACTCTTTGGTGAGGCTTCGGGCCCGGACGAACCACTCGCCGGCGTTTACGTCGAGATCGATGCTGGTGCCAAGCAGAGGACCCCTGGGTGTTGTAGCCCGGGTGGCGAGCCAGAAGCCAAGCCTTGGAGGAAAGGCCCAAGCGTGCTCGAGTTCCTGAAGAATCTCTGAGAGCAACCGTTATTTACATACAGCAGCGGAGGGCTCTAGCCGCTCTTCTTGGGACCTAAGTGTCAAGCGGGTGCGCCGCGATCCGCTGTCGCGGCTGCACCCGCTTGTGACCAATGACCTAGAAGTCGTGGTCCGGAGGCCCGGCAGGAGCGGCCGGCTGCTCCTCGGGTATCTCATGCACGGTCGCTTCCGTGGTGAGCATCAGGCCAGCGATCGAAGCCGCGTTCTGCAGGGCATTGCGGGTGACCTTGGCCGGGTCGATGATGCCGGCCTCCACCAGATCGCAGTAGCGGTCGGCATTGGCGTCATAGCCCGTGTTGCCTTCCTCGTTGCGCACGCGCTCCATCACAATGGCGCCTTCTTGGCCCGCGTTCTGGGCGATCCAGCGCAGGGGCGCCTCCAGCGAGCGTCTGACGATGTTGACACCCGTCTGCTCGTCGGCATCCTCCAAGCTGACGCCGTCGAGCGCGGACCCGCCGCGCACCAAGGCGACGCCGCCGCCCGGCACGATGCCTTCCTCGACGGCCGCTCGCGTGGCGTGCATGGCGTCCTCCACGCGCGCCTTCTTCTCCTTCATCTCCGTCTCCGTCGCCGCGCCAACCTTGATCACCGCCACGCCCCCGACCAGCTTCGCCAGCCGCTCCTGCAGCTTCTCCCGGTCGTAGTCTGACGTCGTCTCCTCGATCTGCGCCCGCAACTGCTTGACCCGTCCCTGGATCGCGTCGCTGCTGCCCGCGCCCTCCACGATCGTCGTGTTGTCCTTGTCGATCACGATCCGGCTGGCCTGGCCCAGGTCTTCCACCTGCACCCCTTCCAGCTTGATCCCGGTCTCTTCCATCAGCGCCCGGCCGCCTGTCAGGATCGCGATGTCCTCCAGCATGGCCTTGCGCCGGTCGCCGAAGCCCGGCGCCTTCACCGCCGCCACGTTCAGCGTGCCGCGCAGCTTGTTCACCACCAGCGTGGCCAGCGCCTCGCCCTCGGTCTCCTCGGAGATGATCAGCAATGGGCGGCCCTGCCGCGAGACCGTCTCCAGCACCGGCAGCAGGTCCTTCATGCTGCTGATCTTCTTCTCGTGGATCAGGATCAGGGCGTTTTCCAGCACGCACTCCATCGAGTCCTGGTCGGTCACGAAGTAGGGCGAGGCGTAGCCGCGGTCGAACTGCATGCCCTCGACCACGTCCAGCTCGGTGTCGATCGTCTTGCCTTCCTCGACCGTGATCACGCCGTCCTTGCCGACCTTTTCCATCGCCTGGGCGATGATCTCGCCAATCTCCGAGTCGTTGTTGGCCGAGATCGCTGCAACCTGCGATACGGCATTGCTTTCGACCGGGCGCGCCATCGCGCCAATCGCGTCGACGACCAAGCCGGTGGCCTGCTCGATGCCGCGCTTGATGGCCATCGGGTTGGCCCCGGCCGCCACGCTCTTCACGCCCGCCGCGTACAGCGCTTGCGCCAGCACGGTCGCGGTGGTCGTGCCGTCACCGGCCACGTCAGACGTCTTGGATGCAACCTCGCGCACCATCTGGGCGCCCATGTTCTCGAGCTGGTCCCCGAGATCGACCTCTTTGGCAACGGTCACGCCGTCCTTGGTGACAGTCGGGCCGCCGAATTTCTTCTCGAGCACCACGTTGCGGCCCTTAGGGCCGAGCGTGACCTTGACAGTGTCGGCTAGCTTGTTCACTCCGGCCAAGATGCCTTGACGCGAGTCCTCTCCGTAAACGATTTCCTTGCCTGGCATGATTGAATTTGTGTCCTCCTGAATCTGATTTGGATGGCGGCCGCTCGCGGCGCGGCTGATCGCCAGTCGCTAGTCCTCGACCACGCCGAGGACATCGTCTTCGGTCAGGATCAGGTACTCCGTACCGTCAACGCTGACCTCGTTACCCGCGTACTTGCCGATCATGACCGTGTCGCCGGCTTTCACGTCGAGGGGCACGACGCTCCCGTCATCCTTCTTGGTGCCCGGCCCGGCGGCGATGACCTTGGCGGTCTGGCCCTTCTCCTTGGCGGAGTCGGGAATGATGATTCCGCCGACGATCTGCTCTTCTGCTGAAATGCGCTCAGCAACGAGGCGGTTGCCTAGGGGTTGGATTGTCACAGTGTTATGGTTCCTCCGTCTTTCGTAGGTAGCGCGATCCGGTGTCTAGACACGGATCCCGCGCAGCAAGTGATGCGATTCCCTGTTCGTTGTGAAGAGGGGGTGGCGCCAGCGGAGCTATGCGTTCGGCCGACGCAACCAAGGCACGTCGGAGCATGCGCCCCGATGCCCCTATGATAGCGGAATCAGCAGGAGCGATGCAATGCCTGAGCCCGGCACGCTAGCCGCACACCAAGGACCGGTCAACATGCCGCGCGCCCGCCGGGGAGTCGGAGTCCGCACGCACTGGGCAGGGGTCGCAACGCTCATCGGCTGCGCACTGCTTGCGGCCGCGGCAGCCGGCGGCGCGGGGCCCGCAGCTTCCGCCTCGCCGCTCAACGTTGTGTTGGTGTTGGTCGACGACCTAGGCTGGCGAGACCTTGGCTGCCAAGGGTCCGATCTCTACGAGACGCCTCGGATCGACGCCCTGGCGGCTGAAGGCGTGCGCTTCACCCAAGCATATTCCAACTGCCCGGTCTGCTCTCCGAGCCGAGCCGCGCTCTTGACCGGCCAACAACCCGGACGCGTCGGCTTCACCGGGCATATCACCGCGATTGGACGCCACCGCCATCCCGCCGATAGCGCCATCTTGCCGCCTGCGGACTTGATGTACCTCAGACACGAACTCGTCACGATCGCCGAGGCGCTCGGGACTGCCGGATACGTGTCGGCTAGCATCGGCAAGTGGCACCTGGGTGCCGAAGCTCATTGGCCGCTCTCGCAAGGCTTCGATCTGAACGTCGCCGGGCACACTCATGGCAGCCCGGCTAGCTATTTCTTCCCGTACCGCAAGCCCGGCCAAGCGTGGAATCCCGACATGCCCAACCTCGATCTGTCGGCCAGTGAAGAGGGCGAGTACCTGACCAGCCGGCTGACCGACGAAGCGCTGCAGTTCGTCGAACGCAACCGCGATCGGCCCTTCTTTCTGTACCTTTCCCACTACGCGGTCCACACCCCCCTGCAGGCGCCGGACCAGCTGGTGCGCAAGTACCAGCGCAAGATCGCCGCGTCCCCATCGGGCGGCAATGCTGTCTACGCCGCCATGGTCGAGTCCGTCGATACAAGTGTCGGCCGGATCCTCGACCGCCTCGAGGCAGCGGGTGTCGCGGACCGCACCGTGGTGATCTTGGCATCCGACAACGGTGGCCTCGATTCTGTCACCTCGAACGCTCCCCTGCGGGCCGGCAAAGGGCATCTGTACGAGGGCGGGATTCGCGTGCCGCTCATCGTGCGGTGGCCCGGACACGGAACTCCGGGCAGTGTGGTGCGCACGCCCGTTACCAACGCGGATCTTTTCCCGTTCATGGCGGAAGTTGCAGGGCTCGCGCCCAGCAGCTTCGACCATCTTGACGGACGCAGCCTCGGCCCGCTCATCGATGGCGGCGAGTGGGCACCTCGCGAGTTGGTCTGGTATTACCCGCACTACAGCCCTCAGGCGCAAGCGCCCGGAGCGGCGATTCTCTCGGGAGACTACAAGTTGCTCGAGTTCTACGACCCGCCCCGCCTGGAGTTGTACAGACTTCAGGACGATCTCGGCGAGAACGAAGACCTAGTGCGCCGGGAGGCCGCCACCGCCGAGAGCCTGCGGGGCAAGCTGAACGCGTGGATCGAAGCCAACGTGCCGATCCGGCACCGCCCCAACCCCATCGGCAAGCGTCGCTGACGGCAATGGCCGCGACGGGTGCGACGGCCAAGGGTGCAACAATGGATTCTTGGAGCGGCCCGGTTTCCGACTGTGATCCTAACGGGCCCGTGACCCTGCGGAATATGGGGCGAATCGCGGTCCTTGACTCAGGCGGGCAGTATTGCCACCTGATCGCGCGGAAGGTGCGGGAGCTCGGTGTCTATGCCGAGATCTTCCCAGTAGGCGTAGATCCTGATTTGTTGCGTGAGCACGCCGGGATCATTCTCTCCGGCGGTCCCTCCAGCGTGTTCGACGAGGCCAGCCCGCAGCCTCAGGCAGGGCTGTTCGCGCTCCGCAAGCCGATGCTCGGCATCTGCTACGGCCATCAACTGATCGCCCGCTATCTCGGCGGCTCCGTCGAGCGCGGCGATACGCATGAGTTCGGCAGTGCAACGCTGCAGCTTCGCGTCGATAGCGCGCTGTTCGAAGGGATGCGCCCTGAGCAGCGGGTGTGGATGAGCCATGGCGACCACGTCGCCCTCCCGCCGGATGGCTTCGCCATACTGGCCGGCACGGACGAATGCGAGGTCGCGGCGATGGGGCACGAAGCGCTTCGCGTCTATGGGCTGCAGTTCCACCCCGAGGTCGTCCACACGCACAACGGCTCCGCGATGCTGCGCAACTTCTTGCGCAACGCCTGCGATTGCGCGATGGACTGGGAGCCTCAGAACCGCGTGCAGGCGTTGCTGCAGAAGATCAAGGAAACTGCCGGGGACCGACGGGTCCTGCTATTTCTAAGCGGCGGAGTGGACTCCACGGTCGCTTACGCGCTTGTCGTTCGGTCCTTGGGCCCCGAGCGGGTCGAAGCGGTGTACGTCGACACCGGCTTCATGCGTGACCGCGAGACAGACGAGATCGAGGCTGCCTTCCGGGATCTGGAGCTCGGAGAGTTGCGCGTGTTTCGTGCCGCGGACCTGTTCATGGGGCGACTTGAGGGCGTTACCGATCCCGAGACCAAGCGGGCGATCATTGGACAGGCATTCGTAGATGTCCAGGACCAGATCCTGAGAGACGACCGCTATGCCAGCCAAGACTGGATGCTCGGGCAAGGCACCATCTATCCCGACACCATCGAGTCCGGCGGCACGCAGGCCGCCGACGTGATCAAGACGCATCACAACCGCGTGGAGCGCATTCAAGAACTGCTCCTGCAAGGGCGCGTGCTCGAACCGTTGAGCGAATTCTACAAGGACGAGGTTCGCGAGATCGGTCGCGCCCTGGGCCTGCCGGCCAGGCTGCTCGACCGGCATCCCTTCCCGGGGCCCGGCTTGGCCATCCGCTGCCTATGCGCTTCCGCCGCAGGGGGAGCGGTGCCGGATCCGGGCATCGCCGTGGTTGCGGAGCAAGCAGGCTACTCTGCCTTCCTGCTTCCGATTCGGAGCGTGGGAGTCCAAGGCGACAGCCGGAGCTACGCACAGCTCACCGTCCTGCACGGAGGCGAGATTGACTTCGCGCGGCTGCTGCCGCTCTCCACCGCCATCACGAACGAGTTTCGCCACACGAACCGTGTCGTAGCCTACCTGGCGCCGCGCGAGATCGAGCCCCGGCAGTGGGGCATTCGGCCGGCGAGTTTGACGCCCGAGCGGGTCAGACTGCTACAGGCTGCGGACCGTGCCGTCACGGAATACCTGCGCAGCGAGGGCCTCTACGACCAAGTCTGGCAGTGTCCGGTCGTACTCTTGCCTTGGGGGCAAGGCGACGGGGAGACGGTAGCCCTGCGACCAGTCGTGTCGGTCGACGGCATGACCGCTTCGGTCGCCGAACTTCCTATACGTGGCCTGTTGGCCTTGGCCGACCGCCTGGCCGCGATCGACGGGATCCACGCCGTCGTGTACGACGTGTCGCACAAGCCGCCATCGACGATCGAGTGGGAATGAACGGCCCCGCTGCATTCAGCCGGCCAGCGAACCCAGCCAATCCCCGACCAGCGCGCGCACTTCCGTCCGGCCCAGGCCGGATTCGATGCGCAGCGACCCGACGGACTCCAGCGCATCGTAGACATCGCTGACCCAAGCGCACTCGGCTTGGGCTTGCTCGCGCGCGACCGTTCGACGGCGCGGATCCTGCGGATTCACGATCAGCAGCGGGCGCGGCGCAACCGCGGCATAGACATCGCGCACTTCGTACTGCCCCAATACCCCCGGCAGCAGGCTGCTCACCGGCAGGGTGGATTCGGGGTCGTCCAGCATAGACCGATACGAGATTGGCGCTTGGACGCTCACCACGCCTGAGATGCGGGGGTCAAGAACCGCGGCGTGCGCCGCGACAAGGCCTCCGATCCCGACCCCGATCACGATCCACTCGCGCCGCTTGGTCAGTCTCGGCGCGGTAGCCAAGAGGTCCTTTATGCGCTGCCCGAACAGCGGACGACCCAGTTCCAAGCTCCGGTAGGCGAGGAAGTCGTCCCATTCGAAGCCCACTTCCAATTCCGGCATGACTGGTCTGCTGGCACCCCAACCACGCAAATCCAAGCCGTACACGCTGTGGTTCGCGGCCACCACGGCGTCGATCAGGTAACGTTGCACAATCGGGTGGTCTTTGCCCTGCTCCGCGACCAAGAACACCGCGCCCTTGGCGTAAACGCCGGCGTCAAGGAACCGCGTCGGCACTTCGATCCCAAACTCGGCCTTGAACGAGCCCACTCGGGTCACATCCTTGATGCGGTTGGCGATGAGGCTCTGGTAGACACCGAATTCGCTGTCGCTGCGCGGCAGTTCGAAACTGGGCTCGATGGCATCCGCCTTAGCCGCGCAGAGATCGGCTACGCTCTTCGACTGCAGTGAGACCGCGACCTGCCCCGATTCCGTGCAGGCCAGCTCGGCCGGCTGGCGCGGCCGGGAGTCTCCCTCGGAAACAGCCCGCTCCTCTCCCGCCAACGTCGCGAGGAAGAACGACGCGGCCGCTTCGCGCAGCTCGCGGTTCATTCCGTGCGCGTCGTCTGTCTCTACCAAGTGCAGTTGCTCGGGAGCGGCGAGCTTCTCGTACACGCCTGTCAACTCGGCATGCGTGCGCCGCGCGCCCTCGATGGGAACGTAGTCGCGCTTGGCAGCCCCGATCATCAGCGGTCTCGGGGCGAACGCCGCCAACAGCTCGGGATGATCGATACCGGCCCTGAGGGTCCCGTACAGCACCTGTTCGGGGTCCGCGATCAACAGGGCCTCGCTCTTGGCTCGGAAACTGGCGACCGCGCAACTGACGAAAGCCGCCTTGAGGCGGTCCTCGAAGCCGGCGAATTGCAGGGTTACCATCCCCCCGCCGGACTGGCCGGCGATGCCGATGCGCTCGGACTCGATCTCTTGGCGCGACTCAAGGTAGTCTAGGGCACGGATGCAGTCCCACACCCTGTACTGCATCAGGTTCTCTCCGACCAAGTAGCAGCGGTCTCCCAAGATCCGGTGCTCCCCCGAGCCTGCCCGGAAGCGAGTCCGGCCAGTTGCGGCGTCCACGTACTGGTGGCGCTCGCCCTGGCCAAGTGGGTCCCAAGTGAGCACAGCGATGCCATTGCGCGCCATGAGGGCAGAGAACAGCTGGTAGGTCTCTGACGCCTTGCCGGCGCTGCCATGACCACACGGGAAAATGATCGCGGGCACCTTCGCGGACGGCCCGTTCGGGCGATACAGGTTCGCCGTGACGTGGAAGTCCGGACGGCTCTCGAAGACAATCCGCTCTATCCGGTGGTCGCCGGCATCGATGGTTCCGATCCGCTTTGCGTTCAGGGGCGTGCGAGCGGGAAACGGCCCCCACATCCGCCCCAGCTCGGTGCGCACCTTGCCGCCCAGGGCTGCGAATTCCCCTGCCGATTCCAAGCGGGCCAGTTGGTCCGAGCGACGCTCGTCTAGCAGCCGCAGGTACTCCCGGACAAACTCCCAAAGCATCCAGCCGAACTGCGACTGTCCGGCCGCCGGCACGAGCCCGCCGGAGGCCACCAAGGCGGCCAGTTCGCGTCGGCTTAGGAGGCTCGCAGGCACGATTCGAGATTCTAGCGCCCGCCGGTCCGGGGCCGCCATCGTCGCTTACTCTATTCCGAGTGCACGAGGCGCGCGACCGCGGCAACGGCCGCCGCAGGATCGGCATACTGCCAGATCTGTCGACCGAATATGACACCGGAAGCACCTGCTTCCATGACTTCGGAGACCGTTTCCAAAGTGCCGTCCAGTCCCGGCCCGCGGCGAGGCCCGCCGGCCACCAACACGGGCACCCCGCAAGCATCAATGCTCTTGCGGAAGCCGCGGACGCTGCCCGAGTAGCGCGTCTTGATCACGTCCGAACCGAGCTCTGCCCCCATGCGGCATGCCAGCGTGACGTCGTCGTCGATGTCGGGCGGCAGAGTGTCGCCGCCCTGGCCGGACATGTCCATGTGATTGGCCATCATGCCTTGGCTGAGCATCTCGGCGACCAAGGGCATGCCCCAGCAACGACTCTCGCTGGCGATCGAACCGACCTTTTCGAGCTCATCGCTCTCGAAGTCCGCTCCGAGCGTGGCATTCACCACCACGGCATCGGCTCCGAGCGAAACGGCTTGCTCGACATCGACGTAGACGAGCATCGGTCCGCCGCCCAGCGAGCTCACGCAGCCATCGATGCGCAGCAGGATGGCTAGGTCGCCGACATGCTCGCAAACCTGCTCTAGCATGCCGGGCGTGACCAAGATGGCGTCCGCACCGGCGGACTCGAGCTGCCTCACAAGCTCGGGCGGCCGTTCGAGGCCCGGCACCGCGCCCGCGGCGTTGCCATGGTCCATCGCGACAACGACCGCGCGTCCGCGCCTTAGGATGCGCCGCAGGCGCAGGCTCTTTCCGATAGATCTTGTGGGCATGTTTCCTCATCTCCTGCCTTCGAGCGGTTCAGGCTGCGATGGGCGCAGTCATACGTGTACGAAGCCCCGCTCAGGCCGCCGCCAAGGTTGGCTCCAGAGGCAGCGCGAGTGGCTCGTCCACCAAGAAATCCAATCCCTTGATAGTCTCGACCGCCTTCTCGACAGCCGCTCGCCTCGCCGGCTCCAAGGTCGCTACAAAGGGCAGGTCTTGCTTGTCAAAGTAGGGTTCCTGCAGCACTGCCTCGATACCGACGCCCTGCTCGGCCAGCTTGGATGCCAGCGCTGCGAGGATTCCGGGCCGGTCGCGAACGCGAAAGCGCAGATAGAACTGGCGCTCCTCCGTGCCGCTGGAGACGGGGCGATGGGGTGACAGCTTGGTGTGCCCGAACGGCTGGACGCGCTGGGCCGAGCCTCCGGCCTGGCGCAGATCTCGAGCGGCTGCCATTAAATCGCTCACCACGGCCACGCCGGTCGGATCCGGTCCCGCACCCTTGCCGTAATAGAAGGTGTCACCGCCCCGGCCGTGCACCCACAGGGCGTTGTACGAGCCCGTGACGCCCGCCATGATGGTGTTCCTCTCAACCAGCGCGGGACGCACCGCCAAGCGCAATCCGTTTGGTTCCCGGCGAGCGGTTGCCAGCAGGCGAATCGTGTGCCCGAGCCGCCCCGCATAGGCGAAGTCGATGGTGCGGATGCGCCGGATCCCTTGTAGCGGGATGTCTCCGGGGGACACCTGCTCGCCAAATGCCATGGCTGCCAAGATCGCCAGCTTGGATCGCGCGTCGTAGCCGTCAATGTCGGCGCTGGGATCGGCTTCGGCGTAACCGAGGTCCTGGGCCTCCTTGAGCACTTGGTCGAAGGCCGCGCCGGTCCGCTCGATCTCGGTGAGGATGTAATTCGAGGTCCCGTTCAGGATTCCGATCAGGGCGTCAATGCCATCGCCCGCGATACCTTCGCGCAATACGCTCAAGACGGGAATTCCGCCCGCCACCGCCGCTTCCATGCCGAGCGTGGCGCCGTTGCCGGCCGCACGCTGCCAAATCTCGGGACCCTGTTCCGCCAGCAGCTCCTTGTTCGCGGTGACCACCGGCTTGCCGACCGCCAGGGCAGTCTCGACGATTTGCTTGGCACTCTCGGTGCCGCCAATCAACTCGGCGACGATATCGACATCAGGGCTCTCCACGACCTCCCTCCAGTCGGGAGTCCGCAGCGCCTGCGGATGCAGGCTCACAGCCTCGCTCGGGTTCGTCAGCACGCTACGCGAGCACACCGCGGAGACTTCCAGCGCAAAGCCAAGCTTGCCCTCGATCTCCGAGGCATTGTTGCGCAGCAGACGCAGGGTACCGCCGCCCACGTTGCCCAGCCCTATGATTCCCACGCGGACGGCTGACACAGAATTCCATTCTACTTGGGCATGATGCTGGTCAGATTTGTCGCGGCACGCCAGAGGCTAGAGTGCCGTCTTTGGCCCAGCACGGCTTGCTCAGAGCCATCGCAACCGTCGACGCCAGCCATGCGGCCGAGTCCTGCCCTGTCCCTTCCCTCGCATGCGACCGCAACCTCTCTGACGCGCCCGATCCGGCCTGAGGTCGACGGGGCCCATGCGAGACTTCAAGCATCTCGGAGCACGGGCCGCGACACTCTGCCAAAATGGCTCTCGTGCTACGCCATCGCGTTCCCTCTATAGACTTGCGCCCCGTCGCCGCGGTCGCCTGCATGGCGCTCCTGTTGAGCGAATCCGTCGCGGCTGCGACCAAGGTCGGTTTCATCGGCCTGCGGCACGGCCACGCGTGGCGCCAGCTGAGCGAAATCTCGGACATCGACGGAGCAGACTTCGTCGGCGTCGCCGAATCCATCCCGGGCTTGGTTGAGGCTGCCAAGAAGATCCAGCCCGACGCTCGCTATGCGGCGGACTATCGCGCCTTCGTCAATGAGACGCGGCCGGAAATCGTGTGGGCCTTCGTCGAGAACAACCGTCACCTCGAAATCGTGGAGTTCCTGGCCCCGCTTGGGATCCACGTGATCTTCGAAAAGCCCCTCGCGGGGAGCTACGCCGACGCTGTGGGCATTCGCGAACTCGCCACCCGGCACGGCATCAATGTCATGACCAACTACCAAATGGCGTGGTGGGCTGCGAACCACCAACTCCGCCGCATGGCATCAGACGGTTCCATTGGCAAGGTGTGGCGGCTGCACGGCGTTGTCGGCAACTCGGGCCCAGCACCCAGGGATCTGCGGCGCAAGGTGTTCTTTGACTGGCTGACCGATCCCGATGCTAACGGGGCAGGTGCGCTGGTCGATTTCGGGATCTACAGCGCGACCTGGGCGATTTGGCATTTGGGCCTGCCCCAGCAGGTCTATGCCACGGTCAGCCACTTGCAGCCTGATCGCTTCCCCAAGGTCGAGGACAATGCCGTGTTCGTGCTCACCTACCCAGAAGCGGTGGGCATATTCGAAGCAAGCTGGGATCTGCCGCGCGGCTTCCAGCACCTGGAAGTCTTCGGCCACGAGGGGAGCCTCTCGCTAGCGCGCGACTCGCTGACCATCCAAGCAAGAAGGGGGGCCGCGACGCCGGTAGAGAGCGCGGCGCTGGCACCCTCCGACCAGCATCCGGTGCGGTACATGATCGACCGCGTGACAAGCCGCCAGCCGCTCGAGCACATCGTGGCGCTCGACCTCAACGTGGACGCGGTGCAGATTCTGGAAGCCGCCAAGATATCGGCGAGCGAGCAGCGCCCCGTGCAACTGCCGCTGCCCGCACCCGCTCGGGATTAGCGTCCGGCTCAGGGTGCTTGGCCCATCTCTTCGGCGACGCGCGACGTGTACTCGTCGATTCGCTGTCGCAGTCGGGCGACGATCTCGGGATGCTCGGCGGCAACGTTGTAACGCTCGGAAGGATCCCGGTCGAGGTGGAATAGTTCCTCGCCCTCGATGATACGCAACTTCCAGGGTCCCGCTCGAATGCCCTGCACGTTGCCTCCCCGGTGATAGATGAACTCCCGGCGCGGCGACTGCGCTGTGCGCCCAGCCCACAGCGCTCTGAGGTCGTGCCCGTCGGAGTCGGCGGGCACCTCCCCGCCGCCAGCCGCCAGCAAGGTGGCGTACAGGTCCAACGTCGCTCCCATCTCCGCGGTTACCGTGCCCGGCTGCACGATGCCTGGCCAACGGACGATGAATGGGACCCGCACTCCGCCTTCGTAAGTGGTGTGCTTGGCCCCCCTGAGAGGCCCTGGCGAGCCAGCGTGCCACGGCACAACACCGCCCGAGAGCATGCGGTCGGGCAAGTTCAGCCACGGGCCGTTGTCGCTGGTGAAGATCACGATCGTGTCGTCGGATTGTCCGGTCTCATCCAAGGCCTGGGAGATCTGACCAGCCGACCAGTCGATGGCCTCGATCACATCGCCGTAGAGCCCCGATCGCGACGTGCCGCGAAAGCGTCCGGCAGTGCGAAGCGGCAAGTGAGGCATGCTGTAGGCCAGGTATACGAAGAACGGCTGGCCGGACCTTTCGCGGATCACGTCCACCACTTCCGCCGTGTAGCGCAAGGTGAGCTGGTCTTGGTCGACCGGATGCTCGACACGCTCGGCATCACGGTACAGCCATAGGGGCTCGTCAGTTTGGACCCACGGCTTGATCATGTCGTTGGAGTAGGGCAGGCCGAACCAGCTGTCGAAGCCCTTTCCGACCGGCAGGTACTCGGCGCGGGCGTAGCCGAGGTGCCACTTGCCCGCCATTGCGGTCCGGTAGCCGACCGCGCCGAGGGCTTGGGCCAGGGTCACGTATTCGTCCGGAATCCCGCCATCGCCCCCCACCGAAGTGCCTCTAACGCTCGTTCGGCTCGGGTAGCGCCCCAATAGCAGCTGCGTGCGGGCAGGCACGCAGGACGGTGCCGAGTAGAACGCCGTCATCCGCAGCCCCTGGGCCGCGAGCCTGTCGAGGTTGGGTGTGCGGATCGTAGGGTTGCCGTAAACGCCGAGGTCTCCGTAGCCGAGGTCGTCGGCAAACAACAAGACAATGTTTGGCGCGGCCGATGCGGTCGACCAGCAGCACAGCAGCGAACAAGCGAAGAGGGAAGCGATCCGGGGCACTGGCGCCATTATCGCGCCTTCAGCGGAACTGCATGAATGTTGTCGATCAGACGCGTCGAGCCAAGAAACGCAGCAGCTGCGATGCGAACCGGGCCATGGATCGATCGCACTGGCTCGAGCGTTCCCGGGTCGACGATCTCGAGATAGTCCAGCCGGAGCAGCGGCTCTCCGTCGAGAACCTGCCTAGCTAGCGCCACCACCTTCCCAGCGTCTTGCTGGCCGGACTCCACCGCGTCCCGCGCGCGCTGTAGCGCGCGGAAGATCGCTGGAGCCGACGACCGCTCAGCGCGACTGAGCAGGACGTTGCGCGAGCTCAGCGCGAGGCCGTCGGGTTCCCGCACCGTTTCCACGCTCGCGATCTCGACAGGCAGGCAGGCGTCTTCGGCGAGCCGCCTCACTATGGCAAGCTGCTGGTAATCCTTCTCGCCGAAGTACGCGATATCAGGCTGCACGGAGTTGAGCAGCTTGAGAACAACCGTGGCGACGCCGCGAAAATGCCCCGGGCGGCTCGCGCCGCACAAGCCGTCGGCAAGGCCCTCGACCTCGACGGTCATCGCGGGAGGCCGCGGGTACATTTCCGCAACGGCCGGCACGAACGCCACGTCCACGCCGTGGCGCTCGCAGACAATCAAGTCGGAATTGACGTCTCTGGGATAGCTGCGCAAGTCGTCCTTGCGGTCGAACTGGAGCGGATTGACGAAGATCGTGGCGACCACCAGATCGCACTCCCCGCGGGCCCGATCGAACATGGCGGTATGGGCGGCGTGAAGCGCGCCCATGGTGGGCACGCAACCCACGCGCAAGCCGCGGCGCTTGGCGGCCGCGACGCGCTCGCGAACCTGGGCGATGCGCTCGATGCGCTCGGTTGCCATCCCGCTCAGTCCGAATAGTGGCCGCTGAGGACCTTCTTTTCGGAGACAGGGAACTCGCCCTGGCGAACTTCGCGGACATAGTCTTCGGCGGCAGACTCCAGTTGCCGGCCCAATTCCGCGAAGCGCTTGACAAAGCGCGGCGTGAATTCGTCGTAGAGTCCGAATGCATCGTGGCTGACCAGCACTTGCCCGTCGCAGTACGGGCCAGCCCCGATGCCGATGGTCGGGATCTCCAGCGACTGGGTCACGTCCGCTGCAACCTTGTCCGGGATCATCTCGAGCACAAGTGCAAAGGCGCCAGCCGCCTGCAAGGCGTGGGCGCTTTCGAGCAGTTTCCTCGCCTCGTCCGCGTCGCGCGCCTGCTTGCGAAAGCCGCCGATCTGGTGAATGGACTGCGGCGTGAGACCCAAGTGCCCCATGACCGGGATACCCGCTTCCGCCAACCGCTGCACCACTTCCAACACCTGGTGGCCGCCCTCGACCTTGACTGCGTTGGCGCCGGACTCGCTCACGAGCCGCCCGGCGGCGCGCACGGCCTCGGCAACGCCGACGTGGCAGCTGAGGAAGGGCATGTCGGCAACGACCAATGCCCTGGAAACGGCGCGAGAGACGGCCGCGGTGTGATGCGCGATCATGTCCAGCGTGACCGACAGCGTGTTGGGCTGCCCCAGCACGACCATGCCGAGCGAGTCGCCCACCAAGAGCACGTCGACCCCGGCGCGGTCCAAGTGCCGCGCCATGGTGAAGTCGTACGCGGTCAGCATCGCTATCCTGTCGCCGGCGCGCTTCATGCGCAGCAGGTCAGGGGCTCTGACAACTTGGTAGGTATTGCGCACGGTCAGCATTCCTCGCTAAGCGCGGATCGCACCGCGGCCGCTTCGGAGTCCGACAGGCCGCGCCTCTGGGCCAGATCCAACAGGTACTCCCCGAATGCCCGGTAGAGGCCGACAAGCGGTGCCGGGGAATTCCGCATCGAGCCTAGGTGGCGCCGCACTGTAACCGCATCTCCCCGCGCGATGGGGCCGGTCAACGCTTGGTTCGCTTCCATTGTAGATGCATTCTCAAGGCTGGCATCCAGCAACGGGCGCAAGGCGCGCAGCGCAGCCGTGCGCTCGACGCCCGCACCTTCCATGAGCGTCGCCGCCGCGTCGACCAAGCCGACGACACAGTTGCTGGCCGTGACGGCTGCCGCGTGGTACTGCGCCAATCGATCCTCAGAGACCCTGAGCGTGGTGCATCGCAGCGCAGCTGCCAAGCGCTCACACCAAGCTAGGGCGCTGTCATCGCCGCAGACTCCGACCAAGGAACCGGGCAGCCGCCGGGCTCCCGCGTCTGGCGTCGGAAACGTCTGCAGCGGATGGAACATGGCGCACGGAACACCGCGCTCCCGAAGCGGCGCCAAGCTGGCCGGCCCCAGCGCTCCGCTGGTCTGGAGAACCGCCGCGAGATCGAACCGCGCCAGAGCCGCGGCGACCTCGGAGGCAGCCCTGTCAGGCACGGCGACGATCACGCAATCGCTGCTGGAAACGAGTGCTTCGAGGGTCGCGGCCTGGGCTTCGATACCGGCCACGGCGGCCGCTGCACGAGCGAGGCTGCGAGACGTGACGATCACGTCGAACTCGGCCGCCAGCAAGCGGGCCAGCGACTGGCCGACGCTGCCCGCGCCGACGATTCCTACGGTCAAGCCTTGGGACACAACGGGCCATTATGCCGCTTGGCCGAGTCTTTGCGCTCGATTCGCGCCACACTGCCGAGTCCGCGTGGACGGACGCCCGGCGCGCTAGGCGAATTCGCGCGATGGTCGGTTGTCTCGCAAGAAGTCCACGATGGATTCCAGAGAAGCTCCCGGCTGGAACACGCGCGCCACGCCCATGCCTAGCAACGTCTCTGCGTCAGTATCGGGAATGATACCGCCGACAAGCACGCGGATATCGGCTGCGTCGGCTTCTTCGAGCAACGCCAGCACGCGGGGCACGATCGCCATGTGCGCGCCCGAAAGGATCGATAGGCCGATGAACTCGACGTCTTCCTGCACTGCCGCGCCGACGATCTGCTCCGGCGTCTGGCGCAGCCCCGTGTAGACGACCTCCATGCCCGCGTCGCGCAATGCGCGGGCGATGATCTTGGCACCGCGGTCGTGGCCGTCCAATCCTGGCTTGGCGACAAGGACGCGAACGGGCGGCACGGACCCACTTGGAGGCATCGTGGCCATCTTAGTCAATGGAACTTGTCTTGTGCCAGCCTCAAGCAGTGGCCGCCAGCATTCGTGGAAAGATGCTTGCCTCGCGCAACGAGCCCGCCGCTCGCGGCGCCAACACTTGCAAACTGCGAGCTTCCGGCGCGTGCTCGCCGCCCGCTCCCGCTTGGCAACTTGCTGCACGCAGGCACGCCTGCAACCGCCAGAGCCGTGCCGCCTTAGGCCCCGGCCGATAATGTGTCCCCAAGCCTATAATGGAACATTGGCTCTCGGCCGAGGGCCTGTGATGCATTCTGTGAACCCATGAGAGCGCGAAAGTCTTGGCCACACGTGTCCCTGCTCCCGCTTGCCCTGGCATTGGCGTTGAGCCCCAACCTGTCGGCGGCGGACTCGTGGGCCTCCTGGCGCGGCCCGGCATCCGACGGAGTCTCGCCTGATAGCGGCTTGCCGGAAGCTTGGTCTGCGGACGGCCAAAACCTGCTGTGGAAGGTGCCCTACGGCAGTCGCTCGACGCCAGTCGTGCTCGACGGACGGGTCTGCGTGATCCGGCTGGCCGAGCCGGACGCGCATACACGCTGGCAGGAGCAGGTCGCCTGCCTCGACGCCGATTCGGGCGAACTGGTCTGGGAGTACCGCTTCAATGTGTTCCAAACCGACATTCCGCACCACCGCGTTGGCTGGGCCAGCCTAGTCGGCGACCCGGGCACCGGCAATGTCTTCGCGAACGGCATCGAGGGCATGGTAATTGCGTTCGATCCCGAGGGAAACGTGCTGTGGGAGCGCTCCACCGCCGAGCAGACCGGGCGCATCTCGGGCTTCGGCGGCCGCACGGTAACGCCCGTTCTGGACGGAAACCTGCTGTTCGTGAGTTACTTGTCGGCCGGCTGGGGCTCCACCTTTATTCCCCGCCACCGCTTCTATGCTTTCGACAAACGTACCGGCGAGACGGTTTGGCTCTCCACCCCCGGCCAAGCGCCCTATGACACGACCTATTCCGTGCCCGTCGTGCGCGAGATCGATGGAAGCCGCCTGTTAATCGCCGGCAACGGGGATGGCGGCATCTACGCAATGCAGGCCGCCACCGGGATCAAGGTATGGGAGTTCCCCCTGTCTAAACGAGGCATCAACTCGTCAGTCGTCGTCGATGGCACGACGGTCTACGCTTCCCACAGCGAGGAGAATGTCGATGCCAGCACGTCGATGGGGCGCATCGTCGCACTGGCTGCCGCAGACGTCGCGGACGGTCGGCCGAAACAACTATGGATGGTCGATGGCTTCGCGGCGGGCTATGCCTCGCCGGCGATCCAAGACGGCATTCTCTATCACGTTGACAACTCCGCCAACTTGGTCGCGTTCGACGCCGCCACCGGCGCGGAGTTGTGGGCACGGAACATCGGCATCGCCCAGCGCTCGTCGCCGGTCATCGGCGACAACAAGCTGTACGTTTCGGACATGGACGGGCAGCTGCATATCCTGCGGCTCGCGGGGCGGCAAGAGCCAACACGAACCGATCACGACGAGTTCAAGAATGCCGATGGCAGCGCGACCCAGATCAACGGCCCGCCGGCGATCGCCAATGGCCGGATCTATTTCGTCACCAACAACATGCTCTATTGCATCGGCAACTCCCAGGGCAAGGCCGGCAGCGCCCCGGATGTGGTCGGAGAGCCGACCACGGCACCAGCCGGTGCCACACCGGCTCACGTGCAAGTCGTGCCCGCCGAGACCATCCTCGTGCCCGGCGGCCGGGCGCGGTTCAGGGCTCAGCTGTTCGACGCGAAGGGCCGACTGATCGGCGAGCGCAGCGCGGCATGGTCGATCGAAGGCGGACTCGAAGGGGAGCTGGGCGCGGATGGAGACTTCACGGCAGGCGGCCTGTTCCCGCAAGGCGGGTTGATTGTCGCAACCATCGGCGAGCTCACCGGCCAAGCGCGCGTCTCGGTGCGGCCAAGCGGTGGCTTCACAGAGGATTTCGAGCGCTACCCGGCAGACAGCGTGCCGCAAGGCTGGCCGGCGGCACGCGGACGCTTCGCAGTGGTCGACGCAGATGGCGGCAAGCAGCTCAAGAAACCGTCGGGCGACCCGCGCAGCTGGCGCACGACGGTCTATGTCGGCAACCCGCGCCAGACCGGATACGAGATCGAGGCCGAGCTGATGTCCATGGAGCAGCGCAGGCGCATGGCCGACATGGGCTTGGTCTCGCACCGCTACACGCTGGCTCTGATGGGAAACGCCCAATCCCTGATGGTTCGCACCTGGCTGTCAGAGTTGGGCCGCTTCTCCAAGGAGGTCCCGCTGGAATGGGACCCCGAGGTTTGGTACCACGTCAAACTTCGCGTGGAGCCCGCCGCGGACGGCAGCACCGCGATTCGCGGCAAAGCCTGGCCGAAAGGCGATGCCGAGCCCGAGGCGTGGACGCTCGAAGCCGTGGACCCCGTCGGACACGACCGTGGCAGCCCGGGCATCTACGGCTACTCCTCGGCAGACATTTACTACGACAACCTCAAGGTCACGCCCTTTGGCGACTGACCGCAGGCAACCGGAGATCCAAATGCTAGCTCGCCCAATTCCAAGCCACTGTCTCGCCATTGCGCTTGCGTGCGCGCTTACACCGGTCGCAACGGGCGCCGACTGGCCGATGTGGGGCGGCGATCCGTCGCGCAACATGGTCTCGTCCGAGACCGGTATTCCGACCACTTGGGATATCAAGTCGATGAACCAAATCAAGTGGCGGGCCGAAATCGGTTCCCAGTCCTACGGGAACCCGGTGGTGGCGGACGGCAAGGTATTCCTCGGCACCAATAACGAACTGCTGCGCGACGAGGCCTATGGCGGCGACCGCGGCGTGCTGATGGCCTTTGACGAGCAATCCGGCGAGTTTCTGTGGCAGATGACTCACGCGAAGCTCGCGGCCGGGCGTGTTAACGACTGGCCCGAGCAGGGCGTTTGCTCCTCGCCAGCGGTGGTCGATGGCGTGGTCTACTACGTTTCCAACCGGGCGGAAGTGGTGGCACTGGACGCCGAAGGCTTCCGCGACGGAGAGAATGACGGGCCGTACAAGGACGAAGCCAAGCAGGATCCTACCGATGGCGACGTGATCTGGTCGGTGGACATGTACAACGATCTCGGCGTGTTCCCCCACAACCTGGCCGCAACTTCGCCGCTTATCGTGGGCGACCTGCTCTTCGTCAGCACTTCGAACGGCGTGGACGAATCGCACATCAACGTTCCGTCCGTGCGCGGCCCGAGCTTTCTGGCCCTGAACCGCAAGACCGGCGAGGTCGTATGGGAGGACAGCTCTCCCGGGCGCAATATCCTGCACGGCCAGTGGTCTTCGCCGGCATACGGATCCGCCGGGGGCAAGAACCAAGTGATATTCGCAGGCGGCGACGGCTGGCTGTACAGCTTCGTGCCGGAAACCGGCGATCTGATCTGGAAATTCGACGCCAACCCGAAAGAATCGGAATGGAAGCACGGGCGGGGCGACCGCAACAACATCATCGCGACGCCCGTCATGCTCGATGGCAAGGTCTACATCGCGGTCGGCCAAGATCCCGAGCACGGCGAGGGCGTCGGGCACCTCTGGGCGGTGGACGCCTCCGGGAGCGGCGACGTGACCGGGAGCCACGTTGTTTGGCACCACCCGTTCCGGCGGACGATCTCCACAGTGGCCATCCACGACGGCATTGTGTATGCGGCCAATTTTTCGGGCTTCTTCCATGCCTTGGACTTGGGTACGGGCGAGTTGCTCTGGGAGCACGACATGCTGGCGGCAGTGTGGGGATCGCCCTACGTGGTCGACGGCAAGGTGATGATCGGGGACGAGGACGGCGACCTGTCCGTCTTGAAGGCCGGCCGGGAACTGGAGGTGCTGTCCGAGAGCAACTTCGGGAACGTGATCTACTCCACTCCCGTGGCGGCCAACGGCACCCTGTTCATCATGACCAGGTCGCACCTGTATGCGATCGCGGCGGACTGAAGGGCCGGGCATGTCAGACGGCCAAGGCAAAATGCAAGCCGCCAAGGCTGCGTTGGACGCGCACGTGCGGGAGACCGTCGCGTGGCATTTCGACCCGGAGACCGGCTGCCCGTTCTGGCTGGAATTCGCCAAGGAGCGCCTGGCCTGGGACCCGCGCGACCGCATCGGCTGTTTCGACGACCTGCGCCTGCTGCCGCCCTTCGAGGACGAGTGGCTGCGCGGAGGCCCGGTACGACGCTGGGTGCCGAAGGGCTTGGCGGGCAAGCCCGTGTACGTTTTCGAAACCGGCGGGACGACCGGGGTGCCCAAGTCGCGGGTCAACGTTGAAGACTTCCAGACTGACTACGCCGAGTTCTCCAAGACCCTGCCTGACGAGTTCTTTCCGCCGGGCTCGGACTGGCTGCACCTCGGCCCGACCGGGCCGCGGCGCCTGCGCCTCGCAGTCGAGCACCTCGCCCATGTCCGAGGCGGGATTTCGTTCTCGGTCGACCTAGACCCGCGCTGGGTGGTCAAGCTGCTCAAGCGCGGCCAGTACGAGGAGGCCGAGCGCTACCGCCAGCACTGCCTCGACCAAGCCATCACCATCCTGAAGGCGCACCCCGGGATCCGCTGCCTGTTCGCGACGCCGAAGCTGCTAGAGGGCCTGTGCGATCGGATCTCGCTGAAGAAGTTCGGAATTACCGGCGTGTTCTGCGGCGGCACCGAGATGACGCCGGAGTTCCACCGCTTCGCCCGAGAAGAGCTGCTTGAAGGCGCCTACTTCGCAGCCACCTACGGCAACACGCTGATGGGCCTGGCATGCCACAAGCCGTTCGACCCGGCCGACGATCACGCCATCATCTACTACCCTCCCCAGCCGCGAGCCGCCCTGGAGGTCTGCAACCCGGACAACCTCGACGAGGTCGTCGAGTACGGCGCGACCGGGAGGGCCGTGCTGACCACCCTGACGCGGGAGTTCTTCATGCCCAGGTTCCCCGAGCGCGACATCTGCGAACGCGAGCGCCCGATCGACCTGTACCCTTGGGACGGGGTCCGCAACGTGCGTCCGTACCAAGATTCCAAGACCGGCTCGGTAACGGTCGGAGTCTACTAGCCCGGCAGGAAACACCCGAAGATGCCGTCGACATCGCGATCGCTTGTCGTCTCGCTGATTGCCGCCCTATTCGTCATCGCCGGCGCGACCAGCGCGCGGGCCGAGGATGACACGGACGAGATCAAGGCCTTGGTTGGCCGCTACGCCTCGGCGCGCGAGTCAAGGGACCCGCAAGCCATCCGCAAGCTGTTCACCGCTGACGCCGACCAGCTGGTGTCTTCGGGCGTGTGGCGCCGGGGACGCGAGGCTCTGGTGGAAGGCATGCTCTCCAGTTCGCGCCGCAATCCGGGAACCCGCACGCTGACGGTCGAAACGGTGCGGTTTCCCGCGCCAGGCGTGGCAGTGGCCGATGCCCGCTACGTGATCGCGGGCAGCGCTGGGGCCGCGGACCGCAAGATGTGGAGCACGTTCGTGTGCCTGCGCACCGACGACGGCTGGCGCATCGCAGCGATTCGCAACATGCTGCCCGCCCCGCGCTAGCCCTCGGCAACGGGGGCGCTCACGACAGGTCAAACACCTCCACGCTGGTGCTGATCTCCTCGCGCGGCAGCAGCGAGGCATGGTGTGCGACGACCTGCCTGACGCGCGGCCGGCCCTCTCCGAAGCCGGTGGCCGTAGGCGGCCCGTTCAGCACCAGCGGGATCATCTCGCGGCTGAAACGCTCGACTGGCGCGCGTTCGGCCGCGCGCACGCCAATGCGCAACTGGACCTCGGGCGGATCGGGGTTCGGCGCTGCAACCGGGCCGTGACAAGCGTCCAAGCCCAGCAACTCGGCTTGAACCTCATCAAACCTCAAGCCCAGATCGTCCAAGCGCTGGCGCACCATCCTCTCGGCGGCGCGTGCTTTCTGGGCCGCGTCCGGCCAACTGTACACCAAGGCGCCGACCGCCTGATAGCCCGCCGCATATGTGATCGAGGTCTTCAAAGTCGGCGGGCGCTGACCTCCGCGCACTTCTTCGACCGCGACCCGGTCCGGACCGTCGTCGCGCAGGGCGATGCTTGTGAAATCGGCGCTGCAGTCCGGCGTCAGGTATGCCTTGGGGTCGCCAAGTTCGTAGAGCAGCTGCTCCTTGATCGAAGCCAGCGTGATCCGCCCTCCGGTGCCGGGGTGCTTGCTGACCACGAAGTCACCGCTCGCGCCGGCCTCGACAATCGGAAATCCGATGTTTGCCATGTCTGGAAGGGTCTGCCAATCTACCGAGTAGTTCCCTCCGGTGCACTGCGCGCCACATTCGATGATGTGCCCGGCTATCGTGCCTGCCGCGAGCCTGTCCCAATCCTGCTCGGGCCAACGAAATTCATGGATCATGGGCGCCAGCGTCAGGGCAGTGTCGGTTGACCTGCCTGCAATCACGATGTGCGCCCCGGTCGCCAGGGCCTCCGCAAGCGGAAACCCGCCCAAATAGACGTGCGCGCTGAGCAGATCGGCGCGAATTTCCTCGATCGGCCGCCCCGTGTCGATCTCGTCAAAACGGACGCCCCGCGACGTCATCTCGTCGATTCGGTCGAGAATGTCGTCGCCGAGCACGACCGCCACCCTCGCATCGCGGATGCCGGCAGCGCTCGCCTTCTCCAAGATTGCCCTTGCACAGGCGCGCGGGTTGACGCCGCCGGCATTGGTGACGATCCTGATTCCGCGCTCCAGCATGCGCGGCAGCAAGGACACTGCCAGATCGACGGCATCGGTAGCGTAGCCCTTGTCGGGGTCGCGCCGCCTGTGCTTCTCCAAGATCGACATAGTGACCTCGGAGAGATAGTCCAGCACCAGATAGTCGATCGGCCCTCCCGCCACCATGCGCCGCGGGGCCTCGAGCCAGTCGCCCCAAAATCCTTGGCCGTTTGCGATCCGAATCACGCCCCAAACCCGTTCAAACTCTTGCGGCGCCAGCAACCTCGGCGCGAAGACCAGAAGCGGCCTAGCCCAGCACCCGCGGGCAGCGTCCAAGGCTCCTGACACCGGCGCGTTGCGCTAGATCGCGCCGCCCAGCAGTTGCCGCCGCCCATGTTACAGTATTGCCATTCCGGGTTGGCCGAGGCTGAACCATGCGCGCGGCTGAGCTTTCCGACAAGACCGCGCTGGTGACGGGAGCCTCGTCGGGAATCGGGCGAGCCTGCGCAATCCGGCTCGCCCGCGACGGTGCCCAGATGGTCCTTCACGGGCGTCGACGGGAGGCGTTGGAGGAAACCACCCGCCTGATTGGCGGTGCCAGAATCATCGACGCGGATCTCGCCGATCCTGCCGCCCGCTCCTCGTTCTGCGCTCGTGCGCTGGAGGAGTTGGAAGCTCTCGATATTCTTGTGCATAACGCAGGCATCGGCATTCTCGCGCCATCAGACTCGACCGATCCCGATCATGCCCGGGACCTGCTGGCGCTGAATTTCTTGGCGCCCGTGGAGATCACGCGACAACTTCTGCCGCTGATGCGACCGGGCGGCAGCATCGTCATGGTGAGTTCTATTGCCGGCAAGCTATCCCTGCCCGGCATGGGCGTTTACGCATCGTCGAAACATGCCTTAAACGCCTACGCAAACGTCCTGAGGGCAGAATTGCGCGAACGGGAGATTCACGTGCTCTCGTTTTGCCCTGGCTACGTGCGCACGCCATTCATGAGCAACATGCTGCAAGGTGCTTCGGCCAAGCCGCTGCCCGGACGCGGCATGTTTGCGCTCACCCCCGACCAGTGTGCCGAAGCCATTCGCTCCGGGATTCGCAAGCGCAAGCGGACGGTGGTCGTACCGCGTCTCGGCTGGCTTGTAATCGCGGCGGAGCGTCTCTGCCCGGCCCTGGTGCACAGCGCCATGTCGCGCAAGATGCGCAGGGACGGCCAAGGGTGAGCACCGACGCGCACGGCGCAGGACCGCGGCCGGAAAGCCCGGGGGCGATCTTCCTGGCCGGCTTCATGGGATCCGGCAAGACCACCATCGGCCGACAGCTTGCAAGGGCGCTTGAATGGTCGTTCATCGACCTAGATACCGAGATCGAGAGGCTCGCGGGACGCTCGATTCCCGATATTTTCGAGGCAAGTGGCGAGGACGGGTTCCGCGATTTCGAGCACGCAGCGCTGCGAGAGCAGGCCGAAACGAGCCGCGCCGGTGCGCCGCGCGTGGTGGCTCTGGGCGGGGGCACGTATGCGTTCGAGCGAAACCGCAGCCTGTTGCGACAGGCGGGTCCCACGGTTTGGCTCGACGCCCCGGCCGACGCGCTGTGGGAACGGGTGCGGCTCGAGTCCCACCGCCCGCTGGCTCGCGACCGCGCCGGCTTCCTGCGCATCTACGCGGCCCGAAAGGAGTCCTACGCCCAGGCTGACTGTAGAATCGACGCCTCGGCGGCGCCTGCAGATGTCCTGCGGGAAGTGTTCAAGCTAGGATGGATGCAGGGGCTTCGCGCAGATGGCCGAGCCAGTGATCCGCGCCGAGGGCCTGGGTAAGACGTTTCGCAGCGGCGAGCAGGCGCTGACGATATTCGCGGGGCTGACATTCCAGATCCGACAGGGCGAGAGCGTCGCGCTCGTCGGCAAGTCCGGCGCCGGGAAATCGACCTTGCTGCATATCTTGGGCGCGCTTGAGAAGCCCACCACGGGCAAGGTGCTCTTTCGCGGAGACTCGCTCGCGTCGCTGAGCGAGACTCAGCTGGCCGACTATCGCAACTGCGATGTCGGTTTCGTGTGGCAGAACTGCCACCTGCTGCCCGAATTCACGGCCATCGAGAACGTAGCCCTGCCACTCCGCATCGCGGGTGTGTCGCAGGACTCCGGCCACCAGGAAGCGCAGACCTGGCTGCAGCGGGTGGGGTTGGCAGAACGGATCGATCACCAGTCCGGCGAACTGTCCGGCGGCGAGCAGCAGCGGGTTGCGATCGCCCGAGCACTGGTGTCCAAGCCGAGGCTGCTGCTCGCTGACGAGCCCACGGGCAACCTCGACGAAGGCACCGGCGAGGCCGTCATGAAGATGCTACTCGAGCTGGCTCGTCAAGAAGGGCTGGCAATCCTGCTAGCGACGCACAACCCGACGTTTGCCGCGCTTTGCGACCGGGTCTTCAGCTTCGAGCGCGGCAGGCTGCGCCAATCGGGCTAGGCGAAGCCGGCCTCGCCGGTAGCGGCCAGCCTGCCCTGCCGGTCCGAGCCGGCACCGGCCTGCAAGAGCTCCCGCAGCTTGGACCAGCGGCGCGACTGGGTCGATGTCTGCACGGCTCGCCTCACGGCGCTGCGCTGGCCGACGAGCACGACAAGTCGCTTCCCCCGCGTGATCGCTGTGTAGAGCAAGTTGCGCTGCAACATGACGAAGTGGCGGTCCATGAGCGGGACCACCACGGCAGGATACTCGGATCCCTGGCTCTTGTGGATCGTGGTGGCGAACGCCGGAACCAGCATGTCTAGATCGCGCAGGGCGTACTCGACCTTGCGTCCGTCAAAATCCACCTCGATCGTCCCGTCTTCCAGATCCAGCGATTCAATCCTGCCGATGTCGCCGTTGTACACATCGCGGTCGTAGTCGTTTTCGACTTGCATCACTTTGTCGCCCGGGACGAAGCTCCACCCGAACCGGTCTAGCTTCTGCTCCCCAGGCGGGTTCAGCGCACCCTGGAGCGCGGTATTGAACGCGCCGGCACCAATAGAGCCGCGGTTCATCGGGCACAGCACTTGGATGTCGCGCACCGGATCGAGCCCGAAGCGCTGAGGAATCCGGCTGCGCACCATTTCCACGGTCTTTCCGATCGCTTCATCCGGCGCGCCGGCCGGAACGAAGTAGAAGTCGCTTTCCCCTTCCGGCTTGCCAAGCTCCGGCAGCTCGCCGCGATTGACCCGGTGCGCGTTGACGACGATGCGGCTGCTGGCAGCCTGTCGAAAGACTTCGACCAAGCGCGCGACGGGCACCGCTTCGCTCGCGATCAGGTCGGCCAGCACTTGGCCCGGGCCGACAGAGGGGAGCTGATCGACATCTCCGACCAGCAGCAGAGCCGCGCGCCCGGGCAGCGCCCGCATCAGCGAGTTCATCAGCGACACGTCGACCATCGAGGTCTCGTCCACCACAAGCAAGTCGCAGTCCAAGGGCTTGTCGACGTTGCGGCGGAACCCAGCGCGACCGGGGTCGAACTCAAGCAGCCGGTGGATCGTCTTGGCTTCCATGCCGGAGGTCTCGGCCAGCCGCTTGGCCGCCCGGCCCGTCGGCGCGCAAAGCGCGATCGCGACTCCCTTGGCCTGCAGGATCTTTAAGATGGCGTTGACAATCGTGGTCTTGCCCACGCCCGGACCGCCGGTGATCACCATCACCTTGGACTGCAATGCCAACCGCACGGCTTCGACCTGGCTCGGTGCCAGTCTGAGATCGATCTGCCGCTCGACCCATGGGACCGCCCGATCCGTGTTCACCCGGGGCCATGGCGGCGCTCCGCGCAACGCCGCGCTCAGCACCTTGGCGATCCCCCGCTCGGCTCGGTGGAGGCGGGCCAGGAACAAGCAGGGCTCTTCCCCTACGCTGTCCTCGACGACATTGCCCTCCTCGATCTCGGCCCGCAGGGCTGGCTCGATCCGATCGGGCGCGACACCGAGCAATTCCTTGGCCGTCCGGAGCAGTTCCTCGCGCGGCAAGCCGCAGTGCCCGTCGCCCATGGCCTCGCTCAGCGCGTAGCCGATGCCGGCGCGGATGCGAACCGGAGAGCCGCGTTCCACGCCGAGCTTCATTGCGATGCTGTCGGCAACCTTGAATCCGATACCCCGAATATCCCTTGAAAGCACGTACGGGTTCTCGCTCATCACCTGCAAGGCATCCGCGCCATACGTCTTGTAAATCCGCGCCGCCCGGGCCGAGCCGATGCCGTGCGTGTGCAGGAAGATCATGATTTCCCGCACGACCTTTTGTTCGTCCCACGCCTCGATGATGCGCTTGGCGCGGACCGGCCCGATGCCCGGCACTTCCCGCAGTCGCGCCGGATCGGTCTCGATCACCTTGAAGACATCGCCGCTGAATTCGGAGACGAGCTTCTTGGCGTAGACCGGACCAATGCCGGGAATCGCGCCGGAGCCCAGGTACTTCTCGATACCGGAGTCCGATTCGGGGGCAGAGGCCTTGATGTACGAGGCTTCGAACTGCCGCCCGTGCGAGCGGTCGTTCACCCACTGGCCGGATGCCGTGATCCATTGGCCGGGGCTGACCGCGGGCGTCCGGCCGACAACAGCCTGCAGTTCCCGCAACCCGCGAACCTGCACGCGCAAAACGCAGAACCCGTTCTCGGAATTGTGGAATACGACCCGCTCGACCGAGCCTGACAGAACCTCGCGTTCGAGAATCTGCGCTTGCTGGTCCACAGGCTAGGACTGCTCCGCGAGCCGGGCATGGCCCGCTAGCAGTTCTACGATAGCGCAGCGTGCGGCCACCTCGACCACGGGTCTCCGGCATGCGACAACGCTGCATCCGGCGCGCTGTGGCCAGCGCCCCGCGGGCGCGATTTCCGACCCTCAACGCGATAGCAACCGTCGGAATCAATCGTTTCGGAACCGGATGTGCCGCGTTGCCCAGCGGAACAATTCCAGAGACACCCTCAGCCGCGGTTCTGGCGGGCCGATCTACGCCGCTCGCAGCTAGGTCGCAGGCTCGGGCAAGCCGCGATTTCAGTGCGCTGCCTGACCGCTTTGCCTCTCCACGCGCACGGTGACGATGTCGATGTCGTGGTACTGCTGGTGGCGCACCGAACTGGCGTAGTGCCGCAACAGCTTCAGCGAGATCGGCTCCTCGCCGCCTTGGTCTGCCCAGCGGCCCAGCAGTGCGATACGATCCTCGATATTCTCTTCAGCCGTCGAGGCCATGAACTCCATCTCCGCGGCATTGCGATCACCGGACAGAGCCAAGAGCAGGTGCTTCGGAGGACCGGCGGCCTCTCCGTCTTCATCTGCTGGCACAAGGCTCAGGATCGCCTCTTCCCCGGCGGCACGCAGGCGGTTCGCGGATTCGTCGTCCCAGCGCCGCTGTTCGGCGAACTCGCTCAGGAACGAATCGACGCCCGGCAGCGACTTGGCCGTCAGGGTCGTCTTGAGAGTGAGCCGCTTCGGCTTGGTCGCTTGCATCGCAACTACCATCAAGACTGCAGCCAAGCCACCAGCCGTCATGCCATTGCCGAGGATCGATGCCCCGAGCTCACCTAAGCTGTCGGCGAAGATCTGCTGGTTTTGAAACCCGACACCGAGCCAAAAGGCGACTCCAACAACGACGCTCTTGCGATAGTCCAAGCCGTCCTTGATCGCAATTCGAATGCCCAGCGCGAACAGAATCGCCAACAGCACCAGCACGTAGGCCGATACGACTGGATCGGGGATCGCCAGGATGATCGCGGCGAGCTTCGGAACGAACGCAGCGGCCACGAACAGGCCTCCGATGCAAACGCCTACGGAGCGCGCGGCGACGCCGGTCAACTCGGTGATGGCCACGCTCGAGGAATAGGTGGTGTTGGGCACGGTACACGTCAGGCCTGAAAGGAGATTGCCCAGTCCATCGGCCGCCACTGCTCCCTGCACAGCTCGGAAGTCAGTGGCGCGCGGCTCGCGCCACGAGACCTGTTGGATACCGATGGCATCCCCGATCGTTTCGATGGCGCCAACGATTGTCACCAAGACGAAGAGCGGCAACAGCGCCCAGAACGACCCATCGAAACTCAGATCGATCCCGGGCCAGCCCGTTGTCGGCAGGCCGATCCACGGAGCAGCGGCGATCATCGAAGTGTCGTACAACCCGTAGAACGACGCCACGACACAGCCCGCCCCCACGCCGATTACGGGCGCCCACAGCCGCCAGGCTCCCGAGGCGAGCAGGGCCAGCGCCGTAGTCGTGATAAATGTGGCGCCGGCGCAAGCCTGAGCGCCGCCCGCAGGCGTTCCCTCTGGCACGTTCGCCAACATCTCGAACAGAATCGGAACGATCGTGACGGCGATCAGCATTATCACCGTGCCAGCTACCAGCGGAGTGATAACGCGTCGCAGCAGCGAAAGATGCGAGGCGAGCAGGAACTGGAACAGCGAGGACGCGATCACCAGCGCCGCGAGCAGGCCCGGGCCGCCCTCTGCCAGCGCGGACACCGAGACCGCGATGAAGGCTCCCGAGGTTCCCATCAGCAGGATATAGCCCGCACCGACACGCCCAACTCTGACGGCTTGCACGAATGTGGAGATGCCACACACGCAAAGGCCTGCGAATACGGCCCACAACAGGTAGTCTTCGCCGGTGCCGGCCGACCGGATCACGACTGCGGGCGTGAGTACGATGCCGCTGATGCTGAGCAGCGCGTACTGCGCCCCCAGACCAAGCGACAGGGCAACGGGTGGTTTTTCGTCGGGCTCGTAGCGAATGGCTCTAGGGGCGCGAGAATCTGAAGAGGCCACGAACGCCTATTTTACCCACCCGCTCGGCCAGGGGCCGCCGGCCTGTGGGTCAGCCAGATCGGCCCTCGATCATCGAACCCGGCGGCGCGCTGCCGTATCGCCTCCGGGATCCCGCCTTGCGTCGCTTGGCGGCAGCGCCCGGCTATCCGTCGTCCGGGCGGCCGATCCGGATCTCGGCCTTCAGTGGCGCTGCCTCGGCGTCCCCCCGAAAGCTGCCCTGTATCGGGCTCGCTTGGGAAGCGGAGTTCCCAGCCGCCACCGCTACGTGCCGGTCGACCACCGCCAAGCCCTGCGTGGGGTCGTATCCACGCCAGCCCCCGCCCGGCAGGTACACCTCCGCCCAAGCATGCATGAAGCGGCTGGCAGATCCTTGCTCTTGGTAACCGCTCACGAAGCGGGCGGCGATGCCGACGGCACGGCAACAGTCCATGAAGAGGACGGCGAGGTCGCGACAGGCAACGCGCTCGGCGGCCAGGGTCTGGGCGGGCAGCAACGGCTCGCCGTGCTCACGCACGGTCACGGCGCATGCTTTGTGAATCGCTTGGTTGAGCACGCTGAGAAACGCGAGCGGTTGGCGCCCGGACCGAGCAATGATCGGGCGAATGAACTCGTCAACAGCCGGATCGGCCCCGGCGGGCCGCTCCAGCGCTGGCGCGAGGCGACCGCGCACGGCCACGGAATACTCGAACGGCAGCTTTCCCGTGCCATCGCCAATGACCAAGTAATCGAACGGATCGCTCCGCAGCGTTTCGACCTCGAACTCGCTGGTGACGTCCAGAGTCTGCGTCAGGCCGGAGAACCACGCATGCGCAACGACGTTGCCCTCGACATCCAACGCTTCGCTGAGCAATTCCGGCTCCGGGGTCACCCTGAGCCGGTAACGCAGCAGGCGCTGGAAGCTGTCGCACCTAGGCCTGAGCCGAATGACGTGCGGTTCCAAATATACCGGCTCGCTATAGCGAAACCGCGTTGTGTGGCTCGCAACGAAGCGCATGCTCGAGACTGCCGCGCGAGTCAGGGCTGTCCGCTCTTGCCGTCAGCGTTCGGAGTCAGCTTGGCAAAGGCCTCCTCCAGCCATTCCCCGGGCAAGTCCCGCATCGTGATGCGCAAGTGCTCCTGCCACCAGTTCGAGATTGAGGCAAGGTCGTCCTTCTGGAAGCGGTGCTCGACGACGCGGAACGAATCCGGCGCATACAGCACTACATCGATCGGAAAATCCACGTCGGCCGCGCTGATGCGGGTGGAGTCGAATGCCAGGCAGCCCGCCTTGAAGGCGTGCCGCATTGGGTCCGAGTATGTCAGGGTGCGGTCGAGGATCGGCTTGCCATACCCCGTCGAGCCGATGACGTGATACGGCGTTGCCCGGCCCGTGTCCACCCAGTTGCCCTCCGGATAGACGAGATACAGCTTGTGCCTCTGGTCGTCCCTCATCTGACCGCCGATCAACGCCTTCATGTCGAACGACAGCCCGCCATCCGCCAGCGGCTGCTTGTCCTCGGCCGACACTCGGCGCACTTGGTCGGTAAAGAGGTTGACGACCTGGTAGAGCTTGGTGAAGGGCTCCTCGCTCTCAGCCAGCGCCTCTTCAAAGTATGTGAGCGCCTTGTCCCGTATAGAGCGCAACCCAGATGTCATGACGAAGAGCGCACCGTCGTCTCTTTCGTAAGTGGTGACCTTTCGGGCTGTCAGGCACTCGTTGCCTGACGTCAGCCTGGTATCGGCGATCCCGACCAAGCCGTCCTGGACGTTGATTCCGAGACAAAACGTCATGTCAAGGCAGTTCCCGCTGATCCGACTCCGCTCGTGATCTGCGGGGCAAAAAACGAACCCTGCAAGGCATCGGCAGTCTGATTGAGCCCGACCTGCAGCTGGTCCAGAAACTCGTGCAGGCCCTCAATGATCACCTCATCTACAGCAGTATAGTCAAGGCTCGACACGAGACGGCCGAGACGGCGCTCGGCCAGATTGCGAAAGGTCCCCGGCGGAGTGCCAGTGATGGCATGCAGCGACTCGTCAGCGCGCCGCAGGCAGTTCCGCACCGATCGCGGGAACTCCGGATCCAAGATCAAGAATTCGGCGGTCCTGTCGAGCCGGACCATGCCGTGCCGCTGCCTGTACATCTCCAGTGCGCTCACAGACTGCAGCACTGCCGTCCAGTGCAAGTCGTCAGTGGGGCTGCCCACGTCGGCGGGCGTGGGCAGCAGCATGAAATAGCGGATGTCGACAATTCGCGTGGTCTTGTCCGCCCGTTCCAAGAGGCGCCCGATGCGGCTGAAGTGCCATGCCTCGGAGTGAGACAGGGTTGCGTTGGTCGCTCCCTCAACGCTGTGGCTGGCGCGCACGACGTGGCGGAGGAAGTCGTACGAAAGTTCGTTGCTAGCATTGGCCTGGCTCTCGACGTACAGATACGCCTCGTTGATCTCGCCCCACACCGCCGACGAGAGGATCTCGCGGACCGAGCGGGCGTTCTCTCGCGCGGACCGCAACGAGGAGATGATCGAGTTGGGATTGTTGGGATCGAAGGTCAGGAACCAGCACACCTCTTCCTGGTCCGCGGCGCTGTAGGCCTTGTTGAACGCTTCGGCGTCGCCGGTGATCTCGACCAAGGGACCCCACTGCGGCGGCAGGCCAGGCGGCAGGTCGAGCATGAGGTGCTCATTGACCTCGACGAAACGAGCCACGTTCTCGGCGCGCTCGATATAGCGGCTCATCCAATAGAGAGACTCTGCGACGCGGCTCAGCATCTGGCGTGTCCCGGCTCCTCAAATATCCCCGCCCGTGCGCAGCCAAGCGCGACTAGGCAGGCGCAAAGTCCTTGCCGGAAGCCAGCACCCATGTGTCCTTGCTCCCGCCGCCTTGCGACGAGTTCACCACTAACGACCCCTTGCGCAAGGCTACGCGGGTCAGGCCGCCCGGCAGCACGAAGATCTCGCGTCCGTACAGGATGAAGGGCCGCAGGTCGACATGGCGGCCTTCAAAGCGGCCATCGACCAAGGTCGGCACACGCGACAGCGACAGCGTGGTCTGGGCGATGTAGTTGCGGCTATTCGCAAGGATCCTCCGCCTGAATTCCTCGTGCTCGCTCTCGCTGGCGTGGGGACCGATGAGCAGTCCGTAGCCGCCCGACTCGTTCGCGGGCTTGACTACCAGCCGCTCGATGTTTTCCAGCACGTGCTGGCGCTGCTGCGGATCCCAACACATGTACGTGGGCACGTTGGGAATGATGATGTCCTCGCCCAAGTAGTAGCGGATGATCTCCGGCACGTAGGCGTAGATCACCTTGTCGTCGGCTACGCCCGTGCCGGGCGCATTCACCAGCGTGACTCGACCCTTGCGGTACGCATCCATCACTCCGGGAACACCAAGCATGGAGTCGGGGCGGAACACCTGTGGGTCGAGGAAGTCATCGTCTATGCGGCGATAGATGACATGGACACGCTCCAAGCCGGCGGTGGTCCGCATGTAGACGGTGTCGTTCTCGACGACCAAGTCGCGCCCCTCCACCAGTTCGACGCCCATTTGCTGGGCAAGGAACGAGTGTTCGAAATAGGCCGAGTTGAAAGGGCCCGGCGTCACGACCGCCACCTGCGGCCGCTCGGCGTCGGGTGGCGCCACGTCCTCGAGCATGGCGAGCAACCGACCGGGGTAGTCTGCAACCAAGCGCACCCCCAACCCGCGGAAGACCTTCGGAAACGTCTGCTTTAGCACCGCGCGGTTCTGCAGCAGGTAGGACACGCCGGAGGGAACGCGCAGGTTGTCTTCCAGCACGTAGATCTGTCCGTCGGAGTCGCGAACCAAGTCGGTGCCGGTGACGTGGCACCATACGCCCTGCGGCGGCTTCAGCCCGATGCACTGCTCGCGGAACCCCTGGGCGGAGAGGACGATCTCCTCGGGAATGACACCGTCCCGGATGACCTTGCGGTCGTGGTAAACGTCGTCGATGAACAGGTTCAGCGCGTGGATGCGCTGCCGCAGTCCCCGGTCGATCCAGTCCCACTCCTCGGCCGTGACCAAGCGCGGCACGAGGTCGAACGGGAAGATCTTCTCCTGGCCGCGGTCATCGCCGTAGACGTTGAACGTGATGCCCATGTGCATCAGGTTGCGCTCGGCGGCGCGCTGCCGTCGCTGGAAGTCCCCCTCGGGCAGGGAGTTGATCCGGTCCACGAGGAGGCGGAACTTGCCGCGCGGCGTGCCATCGGCTTGGAATAGCTCGTCGTAAAATCCTTCCGTGTCGTAGGAGTTGAAATTCATCTATCCGATCGCCGCCGGGGTCGTCACGGGTGTCGGCAGCACGCCCATCAAGGTGCTCCCTATTACCAGAAGACCACAGGAACGCTCCCGAATTGGACAGAATTCTCGCTGTGGGGCAGAATGCGCTCACGCCGTCCAAGGCGGTGTCTGCACCGCTCCGGCCGTTCTCTCTCGTAGAGTCCGACGGCCTGTTCCGCATGCTTCGGTTGCAACACCGCTCGTGATGGTGCGAAGCACTAACACCACCGCCCGCGTGATAGCTTCGCAGTATTCCGAAGCTGATCTGCAAAGCGACGTGTGGTTTCTGCAGACTCTGGATTCCGAGGACGCGAACCCAAGCTTCTTGCCCCACCCTCGGCGTGAGGGCGAGCGTTGCGACGCCATGGAAGCGTCACCATAGTCGGCGGTGCTCCGCTTCCCTCAATCGGCTGACAGGGCTCGTCGAGAACGGATTGGGCTCGGTCGCCTAGCCTTGGCGATCCCGGCCATAGCTTGGGGTGTCGATCCCTGCCGACTGCAACGCTTGTGGGTCGGTAAGCTCGGACATGATTCCTGTCGGACCAGCAACGCGGGCACCCGGAGAGCAGCACCTTGCGCGCAACCGAATGAAGATTACGGAGGGGCACTGCATGTTGTCGTCACCTCAGTTCAGCGCATCCCCATTCGCCAAATCTACAGAAGAGTGTTGCAGTTACGTAATTTCATCGCCTTGTCCGATATTTTCTCACCATAACGACAAAACACTTGACACGTGACAACAATTGCCGTAATGTCAAAAATATACCCAGAGCGTGGCTCGATCATGGAATCTCACTCGCACAGTTCCGACTTCTCCCAACTGCGAAGGCGAGCTAATCTGTCGATTGACGAACTCGCAGATCGCCTCGGGTTTTCCGCCCGAACCATCTATCGCTGGGACCGTGGTGAGGGTGTGCCCCGCACGGCCGCACTTCACTACCTTCGTAGCGTGGTTGATAGCGTTCGCTCTATTGGCCAAGAACTCGAGACGTTTCGATTCATCGACCTGTTCGCAGGCATAGGGGGTCTACGGCGAGGATTCGAGCCTCTCGGAGGGAAGTGTGTCTACACAAGCGAGTGGAACAAGTTTTCGAAGGTCACCTATCTTGCCAACTATCGCTGCGAGGATGAGATCGATGGCGACATCACCCAGGTCGATGTCAATGATATCCCTGAGCACGATGTTCTACTCGCCGGCTTTCCGTGCCAGCCATTCTCAATCGCGGGGGTCTCCAAGAAGAATGCCCTAAACAAGCCTCACGGTTTTCGCTGCGAGGCACAAGGGACGTTGTTCTTTGACGTGGCCCGGATCATTGAAGCGCATCGTCCTCGCGCATTTGTGCTCGAGAATGTGAAGAATCTTGTCAACCATGACAAAGGTAGAACGTTTCGGGTTATCCACCGGACCCTGACCGAGGATCTTCGCTATCGGGTCTACTGGAAGGTCTTGGATGCGCGATCGTGGGTGCCTCAGCACCGGGAGCGGATCTTCGTCGTCGGATTCCGAGAGCCAAACGGCTTCGACTTCGATGACCTTGAGGTCCCCAGCGTGATCAATGGGCCAAATCTGGGGGCAGTGCTCCACCCTGAGGATGGGTCCGAAGATTCGGAGGAACCGTATACGGTGGGACCGGAAGCAAGAGTCGCAGACAAATACACGTTGTCGGATCACCTGTGGAGCTATCTTCAGTCCTATGCCGAGAAGCACAGGGCTGCCGGAAACGGGTTCGGGTTCGGCTTGGTCGGTCGGGAGGACGTGTCGCGAACACTCTCCGCTCGATACCACAAGGACGGTTCCGAGATTCTGGTAGCGCAGGAGCTAGGAAATCCTCGTAGACTGACTCCGAGAGAATGTGCGCGCCTGATGGGCTTCGATAGCCCGAGCGGGCGCGAGTTCACCATTCCTGTGTCGGACACACAGGCCTACCGCCAGTTCGGCAATTCCGTCGTTGTACCGTGCGTCGCGGCGGTCGCCCGCCTGATGGCCCCGTGGCTTGAGATACCGGAGCCTGCAGGTATCGCTTTCCGTCAGCAGAGGCTTCCGCTCCATGGCTGATGTTGATATGCCCGGCAGTCGGCGGCTGGATCGCTTCTAGCGTGCCGTTGGATGAGGCGAGGCGCGTTCTGGTGGTCTCGAGATAGCAAGCGCAAATCGATGGAGGGTTCTTCCGATGCCGATTGATCTGCAGGAATGGCTCGATGGCCACTCGCGTCGGGGTATGCACTGGTACGTAAAGCGATTATCCGGGAACGACACGCTCGCTAACGGGACTCATCAGGCAGGCCCTTACTTGCCGAAGCGATTCCTGTTCGGCTTGTTCCCTGCCCTAGACAGGCCGGATGCAGTGAACCCGGACACTTGGCTTGACCTCTATATCGACTCTCACGACGATCACCGTCGGGTGCGGGCTGTCTGGTACAACAACAGGTTTCGCTCTGGAACAAGAGACGAAACGCGGATAACTGGCTTGGGCGGTCATGCCTCGGCCCTACTGGATCCGGAGAGCACGGGGGCAGTGGTCGTTTTCGCGTTCTCGGAAGCCACTCCAGTCAGCGAGGCACAGTGCAACGTCTGGGTCTGTCGGAATGAATCGGACGAGGAACTGATGGAAAGCCGGATCGGCCCGGTTGAGCCAGGCACCAGCACGCTACTAGTTCCGCACCCGGACACGGATTCTGATTTCGCTGCCAAGAAGTTTCGTAAGGACTGTTGGCTTGATCCGAGCGAGATCCCTTCGCAATGGCTGGAAGAATACCCTTCGGGCACGGAACTGGCCCAGAAGTCGTGGGATTTGAAGACGTATAGCTCGCTTCCTCCGGACGGGAGGCTCATCAAGCGACGCGAATGCGAGTACGAGTTGTACCGCAGCGTCGAGGAAGCAGTGGAACTGCCAAAGATCAGGCAGGGATTCGAGGACATGGATGCATTCCTGAACCTAGCGCAATCGATCTTGCAGCGCCGCAAGGCTCGATCGGGACGCTCACTTGAGATCCATGCTCGGGAGATTTTCAAGGAAGAGGGCCTGCTGGAGAATCAGCACTTCGCGCACCAAATAGTGACCCCCCGGGGCCGGAGGCCGGATTTCGTGTTTCCCTCGGAAGCCGCATATCTGGACCCGAGCTTTCCTGACGCTCAGCTCCGCATGCTTGCAGTAAAGACAACTTGTCGGGACCGCTGGAGACAGGTCTTGAACGAGGCTGACCGAAAGCTCTCGCGGACGCATCTGCTGACCGTTCAGGAGGGCGTTTCGGAATCGCAATACAAGGAGATGGCCGAGTCTGGTGTCAAACTCGTTGTTCCGGCACCGTTGAAAAGTCGCTTCCCAAGTCGCGTTCGAACTGAAATCCAGACCTTGGGCGAGTTTATTGAGGAAGTCCGCCAACTAGCCCATAGCCCCAACTGAAGGAATCTGACCTCACCTTGTGTGCGGCGATGGCCACTCCCAGACCGCCTCGACCACCTCAGTCGAATATGCTCAACGATCCCAGCTGACCAAATCATGAAGGAGGTTTGTGGCCGAGAGTGCGCTGACTCGGCCGCCAAGCAGCCTCGTGGCATTGACCGCCGTTGTGCCCACAGCTCCGAGCATGCAGCACGTCTTCGCAGTTTGAGTGCAACCGATCTCTCGGTTCCAGTCCAAGGAGTTCTCGTCAACCTGTACGAAGACCGCAAGCCGCCGCGTGATTCTGCCGGACACCCGCGCGAAAAGCAAGATTGAGCCCCGGGGATCCTCCTGCGTGATTCCCCAGTTCGCAACGCAGTTCATGCAAGGACCGCCCTTCTGGATGGCGGACAAGTGCATGCCTATGGTGCCAAGGGTGCCAAGCTACTCGATCCCCCACCACCGTATAGCCGACACGGTCTGATAAGATTCCCTTTTCGGCATGGTCGCGCGCATTCTGGATGGCAAGGCAATCCGCGACAGCGTGCTAGCAGAGTTGGTCTCACGGGTCGAGCAAGCTGCACGTTACGGCGTTCGCCCGGGCCTCGCCGCCATTCTGGTCGGCGACGATCCGGCTTCCAAGATCTACGTCCGAAACAAGATCCGCGCCTGCGACCGTATCGGGGCCCACTCCGAGACCCTGCGCCTGCCCCCAGAGACCACGACGCCCGAACTGGTGGCAGTGGTGGAGGACCTCAACGGGCGCGAGGATATCGACGGCATCTTGGTTCAGCTGCCGCTGCCCGGCCACATCGATGCCCAGCGCGTGCTCGGGTGTGTCTCCCCGGAGAAGGATGTCGACGGATTCCATCCCGTCAACGTTGGCAAGCTGGCGAGCGGGCAGGCTTGCCTAGCACCATGCACACCGCGCGGCCTCATAGAAATCCTCAAGCGCAGCCAGATTCAGATTAAGGGCCGCCATGCCGTCGTCGTCGGTCGCAGCAACATCGTGGGCAAGCCGGCCGCATTGCTGCTGCTGGCCGAACATGCCACAGTCACCATCTGCCACTCTCGGACTCCCGACCTACCCACAGTTTGCCGGAGGGCTGAAATCCTAGTGGCCGCAGCCGGAAGGCCGGCCATGCTGACACGGGAACACATCGGCGACGGCGCAGTGGTGCTCGATGTCGGGATCAACCGCTTGCAGGATGCCGCTACGGTACATCGCCTCTTCGCGCACGACCCCCGGCGGCTGGAAGGATTCGACAAGAGTGGCAGCACTCTTGTAGGAGACGTTCATCCGGGTGACGTGGCCCAGTGCGCTTCTGCCTACACGCCGGTGCCGGGCGGGGTCGGGCCCCTGACCATTGCGATGTTGATGTCCAACACCTTGGCCGCAGCCAGCCGGCGCACCCCTGCCGACGCGCCCACGCGGGCATGAGCCTCGACGCCTACGGCTGGGAGCCGTTCTTCCAGCGTCAGCTTCCCGGCCCGCCCGGCGTGGAAACCGGCCGCGTTCGCCTGGCGACGGCGCGGAAGGTCGATGTATTCGCGGAGGACCGGACCGTCCGTGTAAGCCTTCCGCGAAACGTTGGCGCGGCAGCGGTCGGCGATTGGGTGCTGTTCGATCCGAAGAAACGGATCGCTTCCAAGATCTTGGCGAGGCGCAACGTGCTAGCTCGCAACCGTCCGGGCCATGCCGCCAAGCGCCAAGTCCTGGCGGCGAATATCGATGTCGCCGTGATCGTGACGGCCCTGGACCGGGAACTGCGCCCCAGGCAGATCGAACGCTACCTAGCGAGCGTGCTGGCCAGCGGCGCCGCGCCATTGATCGTGCTTAACAAAGCAGACGAGTGCCCGACTGCCGAGGCAGCAGCCAGAACGCTGCGCAACGCGGATCCCCGCTACCCGGTGATCACGACCAGTGCCACGACGGGCCAGGGTGTGGGCACCCTCCAAGGCCTGCTCCCGGAGCGTGGCACGATCGCGCTCGCGGGACCATCCGGTGCGGGCAAGTCTTCGCTCATCAACGCGATGCTGCAGTCGGAGCAGCTCGCGACCGGCAGTGTCAGAAGCCAAGACAATCGGGGGCGGCACACGACCACTCGGCGCGAGCTGGTAGTGCATCCGAAGGGCTGCCTGCTAATGGACATGCCCGGCATCCGCGAGCTGTATCCGTGGAGCAGTCCCGAGGTCGTTGACCAGGTGTTCCCCGAGATCTCAAGCCTGGGACAGGACTGCTACTACCGAGACTGCCGCCACGAGAGCGAGCCCGGCTGCTCCATCCGGGCTGCAGCGCAAGATGGATCGATCGATCCTGACCGCCTCGCCAGCTTCCTAGAACTGCGCCGCGAGCAGGAAGACCTGCAGCGCAGCGCCGCGGACCGGCGCTCGGGACCGGCCTGAGGCGGCCGGAGCTCCCTACAGCTTGCGCACCATCACGGCGAAGCCATCCTGCGCCAGCCGAACCTTGGCCGACTCGGCTTCCCTGTCGGTAGGAAACGGTCCGACGACGACGCGATAGAGCCCGTCGTCACCGGCCGGCTGGATGTGCCCCGGAAACCCTTGGGCGCGCAGCCAATCCACCAAGCCCTTGGCGTTCTTGCGCGAGTTCAAGGCGGCCACCTGATAGTGCAGCTTCTTGCCAAGCTCGGCCTTGGGCTGTGGCGGGGGCTCGCGCGCCACTGTTGTCGACTCGGCCGCGACGGGCGAGTCGTCAGAAGGCGGCTTCTCCGAGGGAGCGTCAGCGGCCAACGGCTCTTCAGGGCTCGGCCGGGCCTTGACCGCGGCCGTGGGCTTGACCCGTTCTATGAGTTGGCGCTGCCGGCCGCTGCCGGCGGACTGCTCGGCCTCGCTTGCCGCCTTGACCTTGGCGCGCTCTTCTTCCAGTTGCTCAAACAGGATGTCGGGTATCGCCACAGGTTCGGTATGAGCGTTGGCCTGGTTCTCCAAGAAGGCCAGCAAGCTGGAATCGCCGCGCAGGGCTCGTTTGTGTCCCTGCTCGACCCCAACGACAAAGGCCAAGCCGAGCGCAGCGACGCTGAACAGGATCAGCCCGAGAACCTGCTTGAATCCAAAGACGACTTCAATCTCGTCTGCGGCTTTGGTCCTAGATTTCCGAGCCATACTCAATTGTAGCGAACCCCAAAACATTTTTATCTAATTTGTGCCGAAGCGAACCAAAATCTCCGGTCTGTGACGCAACCAGCTGCCGGCGGCCGGAACCCTGCCTGCCGCGACAACAAGACCCGAGCAATGCAACTCCGCAGTTTCGCGAGTCCGCAGGTGATGTGGGACACTCGCAGCCGTCGCAAGGGGTGGCAGGACCGGCCGGGGAAGCGGCGGGCCCGCGCTCGCCAAACCCTGCTTGCGGAACGCCACGGGCGCCGAGGAGTACCCCAAGCCTTGGGCGGCGCACTCTACGCAGCCGTGACGGGCGGCGAAAGGGTGCCGAAGCTATTTCAAGTCCGTAGGTGTCGGATTCCGCTCAGCCCCGCTGGTCATCGCCGTTGCCCATGCTGGCGGTCCACTTAGACAAGCCGTGGAAGAGGTCCACCGGAAGCGGCAGCACGATGGTGCTGTTCTTCTCGGTGCCGATCTCGGTCAGGGTCTGCAGGTACCTCAGAGTGATCGAGGCCGGCTGGTCGCTGAGCTTGCCGGCGGCTTCGGTCAACTTGGTGGCGGCCTGCAACTCGCCGTCCGCATGGATGACCTTGGCGCGGCGCTCGCGCACGGCATAGGCCAGCCGCGCGATCGCCCGAATCAACTGCTCCGGCAGGTCCACATGCTTGACCTCGACCGCTTGGACCTTGATGCCCCACGTGCCGGTCTGCTCGTCTAGCGTCGACTGCAGGCGCGCATTGAGCTGCTCCCGCTGGCTCAGCAACTCGTCCAACTCGGCTTCGCCCAAGACTGAACGAAGTCGCGTCTGCGCCAGCTGAGAAGTGGCGTGAATGTAGTGCGCTACCTCCACTACAGCCTTGGTGGGATCCATGACCCGGAAAAAGACCACTGCGCTGACCTTGACCGTGACGTTGTCACGCGTCACCACGTCTTGGGACGGAACTTCCAGGGTTTCCACCCGTAGGGGGATGCGCACCATCCGATCCAAGGGGCGGAACACGAAGATGATCCCGGGCCCCTTGGGCTGAGGCAGAAGGCGTCCGAGCCGAAAGATCACGCCACGCTCGTATTCGGTGAGAATCTTGATGCAGTTGATCAAGTAGAGTGCAACGATTCCTATCAGGAACAGGGTGAAGTTCATGCGAGTCTCCTTGGCGCGGCGGACCGAAATCCGCAGGCTGCGGCATGCTCTGAGGATACTAGGCCGTCACTGGCAAGGCAACGCAGCTCCTGCCCGAGCCGTTCTCGCCCGGGCCGATCGCAGCCCTGAGCGCGGCCATCTCAGCTCTGATTCGGCTCGACCTCGAGAGACATGCCGTCCACCGCGATCACGCGAACGCTCTGGCCTGCAGGAATGCTGGACGCCGCACGGGCGTTCCAGAGTTCGCCGTGGACGAACACCTTGCCTTCCGGATCCAGAGCATCGCGCACTTCGCCGACCTCGCCGACCATCGCTTCGCTGCCGGTCGCCGACTTGAGCCGGAACGAGCGAATCGCAAGCTGCAGCAGGAACACGCTGATCGCGGCGAACGGGAGGGTAATGCCAACAGCGGAGAACCATCCGACCTGCAGTTCGGGCACGTCGGTGTCAACGAGGATGACCAGCCCCAAGACCATCGCGATGATGCCGCCCGTCGCAAGGATCCCGTTGGTCGGAGTGAACGCCTCGAGCACGAACAGCCCCAATGCCAGCACGGTCAGGGCGACGCCGGCAACGTTGATGGGCAGCAACGAAAGGGCCATCAGGCCCAAGATCAGGAGAATCCCGCCAGCAACGCCGGGAAACACCAAGCCTGGATTCGTAAACTCGATGTACACGCCTGCTGCGCCGAGCGCCAGAATCAGCAGGGCCAAGCTCGGATCCACAAACGGAAGCAGCGTTCGCTGGCGCAGATTCGGCACGAACACGTAGGTGTCGGCCTCCGCCAGCGCCAGGATCTGCTCACTGCCGTCAAAGCGGACGATCGTGCGTCCGTCAATCTGGGCGAGCAGGTCGTCGATGTCCTTTGCGACAACCTCGATGAGGTTGGACTCCAGCGCGTCCTCTTCCGTAAACGAGGCGCTCTCCAACACCGCCTGCTCAGCCAACTCGCTGTTGCGCCCGCGCTTGTCGGTGACAGCCCGCAAAGACGCCGCCGTGTCATTCTCGACCTTCTCCTTCATCGTGCCCTTCAACTCGCCGCCGAGAGCCAGGACTGGATGGGCTGCCCCGGTGTTCGTCCCCGGAGCCATTGCGGCCAAGTCGGCCGAGACGAGGATGATGAAGCCCGCCGAAGCCGCATGGCCGCCGCTGGGCGAAACGTAGGTGATGACTGGAACCGGTGAAGCGAGGATGGCTTGGACGATCTCGTTGGTCGTTTGCAGCATCCCGCCCGGCGTGTTGAGCCGTAACACCACGGCTCGGTCACCCGACGATTCAGCCTCGCGCAGGCCATCGGCAACGATTTCGCCCGTAAGGGGGTGCACGATCGTGTCCAAGTCGATCACCATCACGCGGTTCGCTGCCTGCGCAACTGCTCCGGCCGTTAGGAGCGAAACGAGCAGCACGGCCCCACGGGCCGGCCAAGGTGACACAAGCTGGCTTAGCAACCGCGCCATAGCTGACTAGAGTGTAATGCCTCGCTGAACTCATCGCCCGGATTCGACAGCGTCTCGTTGCCAGGGGCTCGGGGCGCTCCACCTAGAATGGTGAGTCTGGATGGCTTGGCCCCGTCTCAAGCTGAATCGGATCGACAGCGTACTGCTCTTGCTGGCGGCCCTGATGGCCGCGCTGTGGCTGCTGCGGTCAGTAGTATCCACTCTCGAGCCACATCTGCAATTGATCCAAGCGCTGCTGGTGCTGTTTGGCGGCCTCTTCGCGGTGTACCGCCTGATGGCGCTGGGACGCTGGGTGGTGCGCAAACTGCTGTGGCGCGTGCGCCACCGCATGATCGCGGTCTTCTTCTTCGTCGGCGTGCTGCCCATCTCGCTGGGCGCGCTGGTGGTGGCGTGGGGCGTCATCCTCTTGCTCGGCCCGGTGACCGCGCACCTAATCACCGAGGAGTTCTCGCGGCAGGCCTCCCGCATGGAAGCCGCGGCAGCACCCCTGCTGTGGCAGTTGCGCGATCTGCCACCGGCCGACAGGCCAGCCTTCCTGCTCCGTTACCACGGCCAGGCGGAATCCCGATTTCCCGGGCTGATGCTGCAAGCCGAACTCGACGGCACCACAGCGTCGTATCCCGAAGGCTCGCTCGCGGGAGTGCTGCCATCTCGGCTGCACGAGTCCGGGGGCTTGGTGCGCAAAGACGACACATTCTTCCTAGCGGCAGTGGCCCAAGAGGGATCGTCGAACGAGCGTGTCGTTGCAGTTGTCGCGGTAACTTCGTCGACCTTGAGCGGCATCATCCCGGGCCTTGGGATCTTGGAACTGCCACAACGAGCGAACGTGCCAGCAGAAGGTGCCCGACCGGCTGCGGCGCTGGGTCGACGCGTGCCAGTCGGCGGCGGCATTCCGGCGCCTGCCAGTGTGTTCGACTGGCAGATCAACTGGCCGGTCCAAACCGTAGTCGTCGATCCAAATACAGACCAAGCCCGGTCAATCACATTCTTACTCCGGACCCGCCCTTCGGCCCTGTGGCAGCGAATCTTCGCCCAAGAGACCGAGATGACCTTTGGGCTGTTTACGGTCGTCGGCTACATCCTCGCTGGGCTGTTCCTCGGCAACCTGCTGGTATCGTTCATCGTCGCCCTTTCACTGACACGCACCCTGACCCGGGCAGTGAACGATCTCTATGTCGGCACGAGACACGTCAACCGAGGCGATTTTGCCTACAAGATCGATGTTCGCGGAAGCGATCAGATCAGTGACCTGTCGAAGTCGTTCAATGCCATGACCGCGTCGCTGGAACGTCTCATGGAAGATTCCAAGCGGCGCCAGCAACTTGAGGCCGAGCTTGAGATCGCCCGCGAAGTCCAAGTCAGACTCTTCCCGGCGAGCCCGCCGGAGCTCGGCGACCTCGAAGCGCTGGGCGTGTGCCGACCCGCTCGCGCCGTATCAGGAGACTTCTTCGACTACGTGCATCTCGATGACGGCAAATTGGCGATCAGCTTTGGCGACGTCTCCGGCAAGGGCATTTCGGCAGCCTTGGTCATGGCCTCGCTGCATTCGATCCTGCGCACCCAAGTCTCGCTGCTGAGCTCCGACAGCCCGCACGGCTTGGAGCAGGCCGCCAGCTTGGTGGTCGAGCGCGCCAATCTACAATTGTGCGAGGGAACCGCGCCGGAAAAGTTTTCCACCCTGTTCTTCGGGGCCTACGATCCGGAGAGCGGCAAATTGACCTATTCCAACGCCGGGCACCTGCCGCCGCTCCTGCTGCGCGACGGCGAGATCAGCAGGCTGGAGATCAACGGCATGATCGTGGGCGCGTTTCCGCACGCCGAGTACTCCGCTACGAGCGTCGCTCTCGAGAGCGGCGACATCTTGGTGGCCTACACAGACGGGGTGACCGAGCCGGAAAACGCGCAAGGCGAGGAGTACGGCGAAGAGCGGCTGCGCCGGGCCGTCAGCCATCGTGCCGACCAAGCGCTGCAGTCCGTGATCGAAGGCGTAATGGACGATGTCCTCCGCTGGACCAGTGACTCGACCCTGCAAGACGACATGACAATGCTGGTTCTGCGGAGGCGCTGATGACGATCGGATGGCAATCCCGAGCCACCGGGATCAAGATACTGATCGCTGTAACTACCAGCGCTCTGATAGGCGGCACAGTCGGCTTTCGGCTGATCGAGGGCCAGAGTTGGTTCGACAGCTTCTACATGACGCTCGTAACTCTGACCACGATAGGGTACGAGGAGACTATAGAACTGAGCCGGTACGGACGCTACTTCAATGCGATCCTAATCATTACCGGATTCAGCGTAATCTTCGTAGCTATCGGCATGCTTGTCGACGCCTTGATCCGGCTTGAGATTCTCGACCGGTTCCAACAGGTAGCATTGAGACGCATGCTCAACAAGTTCTCCGACCACTACATCGTTTGCGGCTTGGGCCGCGTGGGCCGAGGCGCGGCCCGGCAACTGGCGCTCGACAAGCAGAGAGTCGTAGCTGTGGACAAGGCCGGGCCGACGCAGCTACACGGGCGCGACATAGGAGTACCCGTTCTGGTCGAAGACGCAACCCTGCAAGAAACGCTTGAAAACGCAGGCACGCGACGCGCCAAGGGCTTGGTGGCGGCCTTGTCCAGCGACGCCGACAACGTCTACATCACGCTCTCGGCCCGCGTGCTCAATCCGGAGTTGCGGATCGTCGCCCGCGCCTCGTCACTGGACGCGAAGAAGCGCCTGCTGCAAGCCGGGGCCAACGACGTCGTCATGCCCTATGCCTTCTCGGGTTATCGGCTGGCAAAGGGCCTGTCGAGACCTCACGTAGCCGATTTCTTGGATGTATCCGGCTTGCTGGAGGAGTCCAGCTTGCTGGAGGAGTCTGGGGCGGAGCTTGAGTTGGGAGAATTCCAGGTCGCTGGCGGCAGCCGCTGGCTGGGCCAGACCCTAGCCGAAGCCGGATTCGCCAAGAATCTCGATATGATCGTGCTAGCTCTGTCTAGGCAAGACACGGAGATGCGCTTCAACCCGCCGCAGGACACCCGCATGCGCGCGGGCGACGTGCTCGTCATTATGGGCCGGAAGACGACATTGGACAGGCTGCAACGTCCAAAGGGCACCTAATGCTGCGTGCCCTCACGGCCGCAGAGATGCGCTCGGCGGACCGGGCCACGATCGAAGAGCGCGGAATTCCAAGCCTGGTGCTGATGGAGAACGCGGCACAGGCGGTGGCGCGCAAACTGGCCGAAGAGCTTCCCACCCTAGCCGCCGAGAAGGTGTTGGTGCTGTGCGGCAAAGGCAACAACGGAGGGGACGGCCTCGCCGTGGCAAGGCAACTCCTGCAGAGTTTGCCGCGGCTCGACCTGACCGTGGCCGTGCTCGCAGAGCCCACTGCGCTGTCGAAAGACACCCGCGCCAACTGGGACATGCTCGCGGCCCAGGACTTCCGCGCCGAGACAGTCGTCTCGGAAGCGGCCTGGGCGGCTCTGCTGCCGCGGGTCGGGGATGCAACGCTGGTGGTCGACGCCTTGCTGGGCACGGGCACACGCGGGCCTGCCAAGGGGCTGGCGGCGCAGGTGATCGGGGATGTCAATGCTGGCTTTCGCAACGCTAGGGTGATGGCGGTAGACATGCCCTCCGGTCTCGGGAGCGATTCCTCCGAGAGCCCCGGGCCGGCCATGCGGGCGGACATGACAGTCACGTTCACGGCCCCGAAAGTCAGCCAAGTCGTCGGCCCCACCTGCGAGAGCCTCGGGAGCCTCTCGGTGGCCAGAATCGGCACTGCCGATTCCGTGATCGAGGCGCTGCCCGGGCCTCGACTGCTGCTGAACGAGCCAGCAGACGTCGCCGAATACGCCGCTACCCGCGACCGATCCTCCCACAAGGGCAGCTACGGCCACGTCCTGGCAATCGGCGGGTCTCGTTCCAAGCCGGGAGCCATCCTGATGGCGTCCACGGCAGCTCTGCGGGCTGGAGCGGGCTTGGTCACGGTGGTTGCCCCGGCCGGGACTGCCGACAGAATTATCGGGACGACTCCCGAGCTTATGCTGGAACCCGCCAGCGCGCTCGCCGATGGAACACTGGGGCCGGCCTCGTTCGACGCTCGTATGTACGAGGGCAAGACGGTAGTCGCGATCGGCCCCGGGATCGGGCGATCCGAAGCCAACGAGGCACTGGTGCGAAAGGTGGCGCAGGAGTGCTCCCTGCCCTTGGTGATTGACGCCGACGGGCTCTCCGCGGTCAAGGGGCTCGATTTGGGGGCCCGACCGTCCCCGACCGTCCTGACGCCCCACCCGGGCGAAATGGGCCGGTTGCTGGACAAGACCTCGGCTCAGGTCCAGCGGGACAGGATCGGGGCAGCGCGGGACCTTGCAGGCACGACCGGGGCCTACACCGTGCTCAAGGGGGACCGCAGTCTGATCGCGGCGCCGACTGGGGACGTGGTAGTGAACCCCACCGGCACGCCCGGCATGGCAACGGCCGGGTCAGGCGACATCTTGACCGGCATGGTGTCCGCCCTCTTGGCGCAGTTCCCGCAGCGTCCGGTCTTGCACACGGTCGCCGCTGCCGTCTACCTGCACGGACTTGCCGGCGAAGCGGCCGCGGCGAGCCTAGGCGAGCAGGGCATGCTCGCCAGCGATATCGCCGGACATCTTGCGACCGCTTTCGAAACGGTGCGCGCGTGACCTACCGCACTCGCTCGGCCGCCGAGACAGCCGAGGTGGGCGCCCGAATTGCCGCCATGTTGAGCCCACCGGCAGTCGTCATGCTGATCGGCGACCTCGGAACGGGCAAGACCACGCTGGCCAAGGGAATCGTGCAGGCACTGGGGGCAGCGCCGCCGGAAGAAGTGCTCAGCCCGACGTTTTCACTGGTCCACGAGTACGAGGGCGAGCCCAAGGTTTACCATCTGGACCTGTATCGCTTGGACTCGGTGCCGCAGTTGGAAACGCTCGGGCTAGAAGACGTCTGGGAACAGCATGCGATCGTGTTGATCGAATGGGGGGAGCGCTTCGACAGCGAACTGCCCGGGGCTCGGCTCGAGGTCCGGTTGGACTACGACGGCGACCATGGCCGCGTGATCAAGATCCAAACGGACGACGCCGAAGGGCAAATGCGGTTGTCCCAGTCGATATAATCTCTGGCTTGCAATGATTGCGTCTCTGCGAGGAAAGATCGCTGACAAGCAAGCGGGTAAAGTCGTCGTCGATGTCGGGGGCGTGGGTTACGAGGTTGCGGTCCCGGTCGAGACCTACAGCCAAGTCGGAGAGCTGGGCGAAGACGTCTCGTTGCACGTGCATACACACATGCGGGAGGGTGTCATCTCCCTCTACGGCTTCCACAACCCGAGGGACCGGGGCCTTTTCGAGAAGTTCATCGACGTCAGCGGGGTCGGACCGCGCCTCGCCCTGACGCTGCTGTCGGGCATGCCAACCGCTGAGTTGCTGGCGGCGATCCAAGGCGGAGACTCCAAGAAGCTGGTGCGCATCCCGGGAGTCGGCAAGAAGACTGGCGAGCGGATCGTGCTCGAGCTGAAGGATAAACTGGGGACAGTCGCAACCGGCGAAGATGGCGGCGATACCGGCGCCGGCGCGGTCGAGGAAGACGTCATTTCCGCTCTGGCCAGCCTCGGCTGCAGCGCGGACGCCGCCAACAGGGCCGTGCGCAAGGCGAGGCAGAACGGAGCACCCGCAGAGTTCGAGGCGCTCTTCCGTCAAGCAATGGAGCTGATCAAGCGCTAACGGTCGTCAACATGGCCACTAAGCGCATCGTCGGTCCGGCAGCCTCCGAAGAGGACCGCCAGTCCGATCTCACGCTCCGGCCGCAGAAATTGGACGAATTCATCGGCCAGACCACGCTGAAGGAAAACCTGTCTATAGCAGTCGAGGCGGCGCGGATGCGAGGTGATGCCCTCGATCACGTGTTGCTCTACGGCCCGCCCGGCCTAGGCAAGACGACCCTCGCCACGATTATTGCGAACGAGCTTGACGTGCGGGCAGACTACACTTCCGGGCCCGTACTGCAGAAGAAGCTGGATCTGACCGGCATGCTGACGACCATCCAGGATCGGCAGGTCTTCTTTATCGACGAGGTCCACCGCCTGCTGCCCGATATCGAGGAAATGCTCTATTCCGCGCTGGAGGACTTTCGGGTCGACCTTGTCGTCGGCACGGGACCTGGCGCACGCATGCATTCCATTCCCATTCCTCCGTTCACGGCGATCGGCGCCACTACGCGCCAAGGCCTAATCAGCGGGCCGCTCCGGACGAGGTTCGGCATCGTGCTGCGCTTGAACCCCTACGATGCGGTCGACCTCATGCGCATCGTCTTCCGCTCGGCAGGGCTGCTCAAGGTCGAGATCGAGGAAGAGGCCGCCGAAGAGATCGCGCGCCGGGCGCGCGGAACGCCGCGCATCGCGAACCGGTTGCTGCGCCGAGTGCGCGACTACTCGGAAGTTCGCGCCGACGGTCGCGTCGACCAAGAGGTCGCCTGTACAGCTCTGGATATGCTGGAAGTGGACCCGCTCGGCCTCGATGAGATTGACCGCAAGATCATGGAGACGATCTTGGCAAAGTACGCGGGCGGCCCGGTCGGCATCAACACCCTCTCCGCTTCGGTCGGCGAAGATGCGAGCACCATCGAAGAGGTCTACGAGCCGTATCTGATGCAACTGGGCTTCTTGGACCGCACGCATCGCGGACGCGTGGGCACGTTGCAAGCGTTCGAATACTTCAAGCTGGATCCGCCAGGCGGGGCACAGCGCTTGCTGAGCTACTGAAGGATCTCGCGTGAGAAAGCCCTTGCATTACATCGCCATCGAAGGCCCGCTGCGGGTAGGCAAGTCGAAACTGGCGGCGGCACTGGCCGAGCGGCTGCGCGGCCGCGCCATCTTCGACGAGGGATCAAACCCCCATTTGGGGGGGTTCTACACTGGAAGACCGGGTGCCGCCTTCCGCACACAGATGCACTTCCTGCTAAGGCGCTTCCGCCAGTGCTCGGAGGCCGGCATCGAGACCTCTCAGATCCCGGTCGTGGCCGACTACTTGTTCGAGCGGGACAAGATCTTCGCCTATCTCAATCTCGACGACGACGAAATCTTGATCTACGACTCCTACTACCGGGCCTTCAAGAGCCAACTGCCCGTTCCGGGGCTGACGGTGTACCTGAAGGCCACGCCGGAGCTGTTGCGAAGGCGGGTCTCGACCGGGCCGGAGTCCAACGTTTCAGACGCCTACTTGGAGGCGATGGTGCGTGCGTTCGATCACTTTTTCGGTAAGTACGATCCGATGGAGCTGATCGTGGTTGACGCGGCGCAAACCGACATTCTCAGCAGGCCCGACGACCTGCAGGCCCTTGTTGAGGAAGTGAGCCGCCCGGTCATCGGCAGTCAGGCGCTGTTGCCGATCTGACCTCACGCCCCCGCGATCCAAGCCTATAGAGTCCCGTCCGATGGCCTTGGAGTGGATCCATCTGCTGGCCGCGTTCGGCGGCGGCCTGTTCGCGGCTGCCATCGGCACGCTGCCATCCTTCGTGTTCACGGGCCTGCTGGTCTTGGTCGGCGTGGCTGTATCCGCAGCAGGCGGAGGCACGGACGTGCTGACGCACGTGGCCTTCGGGCCTGTTTTCGGGCCGCACATTGCCTTCGGGGGAGGCGCGGCGGCAACGGCCTATGCCTTTCGCCGCGGCTACGTCGCGAGCGGTCGCGACATTTCGCTGCCATTGATGGGGCTGAACCGACCGGACGTGCTCTTGGTCGGAGGGGCCTTCGGTTCGATTGGCTTCCTGCTGGAACTCGCCTGGCGCATGGTTGGGCTCGGTCCGCGCACCGACACGATTGCGATGACGGTGGTGATCTCAGCAATGATCGCGCGCGTGCTGTTCGGTCGGAGCGGACTGGCCAGCCGGCAGTTTCGTCCCGACGAGAGCCGGAACTGGGTCAGGCACCAAGAGCGCCCCTCTCAGTGCGCTGTGATCGGGTTCGGCGTCGGACTGTTGTCGGCGTTCATGGCTATCACGCTCGGGCCAGAAGGCGGCGGTGATGTGATCGGCTTCGGCATCGCGGCTACATCGCTGGTGTTCGCCCAGCTCGGCCTCAAGGTTCCGGTGACACACCACATGGCCCTGCCAGCGGCCGCTGCGGCGCTGGGCTCGGGGGACTTCTTAATGGGTCCCGTGTTCGGAATCGCAGGCGCGTTCGCGGGAGAGGGATTCTCCCGGGTATTCCACCAGCACGGCGACACCCACGTTGATCCTCCCGCAGCGGGGATCGCGCTGACAATGGTCCTGGTGCGATTGCTTTGGCCGCTGCCGATTCCGTAGGGGACGGTCCGGAACGCGACGCCGGACAGGAGGATTCCCGGCCAGTCGTAGCGGCCTGCGGTGTATGATGAAGCATCCCATGGGTTCCCGACTCAAACTCAGCGTGATCTGCAGCTCCTGCCTGATCTCAGTCCTGCTGGTCGTGGGAGCGGTGCTCGGCAAGAGCGAGCAGCAGGAAGGGGCATACCGGCCGCTGGCCGTGTACACCGAGATCCTCGCCCGGATCAAGAGCGACTATGTCGAAGAGCCCGATATCGCCAAAGTCACACAGGGTGCGCTGCACGGACTGGTCGAATATCTCGACTCGTCATCCAGCTACCTCTCCAAGGAGCAATTCGACGCCTATCAAGAGGCTTTGCGCAATTCCGACGGGGGCAGCGGCCTTGCGAGCGGAATGGTCGTGCGCAAGCAGGGAGCGTACACGAGCATCCTGTCGGTCGTGCCGGGCTCGCCGGCCGACAAGGCCGGGATCCGTGCCGACGACTTGCTGGACGCCATCGATGACGTCAGCACTAGGGTTATGCCCCCGGCCTACCTGCAGGCGATGCTGAGCGGCGCGGCGGGCAGCGGAGTCAAGGTCATGGTGCGCCCGGCGTCCGACTACGAATCGCCAGTCGAGCACACCTTGGAACGGACCGATCCCAGCCTCCCGGAAATCACCTCCCGCATGCTGGAAGACAGTATCGGCTACGTGGATGCGGACTTCCTGACCGACAGCCACGTCGGCCAGGTATCTGCGGCTATCCGGCGCTTGGAAGCTGACGGCGCCGAGAAGTTGATTCTAGACCTGCGCGGTAACGCGATGGGAAGCCCGAATGCCGGCATCGCCTTGGCAGACCTGCTGCTGGACAGCGGCACGATCACCAAGCTGGACGGGCAGAATTACTCGGCGAAGCTGTTCGATGCCTCTGCCGATTCAGCCGTGACCGAGCTTCCGGTCGTTGTCATCGTGGACCGCCCGACCTCGGGCGGGGCGGAAATCGCAGCGGCCGCCATCCAGCAGAATGATCGCGGCGAGGTAGTCGGGGAAGAGACCGGCGGGTTGGCCGCAATCCAAGAAACCATCGCTCTCGACGACGGGGCGGCCCTGATCCTGTCTGTCGCGAATTACCACGGTCCTGGCGGCGAAGTCATCCACAACGAAGGCGTCGAGCCGGATCGCGCTGTCTCCCAACGGGACTTGCGGCGCTTCCGCGAGGCGAGGCATCGCTTGTTCGACACGCCGGAGGCGCGGAACAGGGCGGAAGAAGAAGTGGGCGACCCCTTTATCAAGCAAGCCATCGAAGTCCTGACCGGCACGGCCTGACCGCTGGGCTACTGCACTATCGTGCGTTGGTCGCCCGGGACCGGGCTGGGGTTGTCGATTCGGATCTTGCCGAAGGCGGATTCGTATTGCGCGACGTTCTGCGCCAACACGAGATGCAACGCCTTGGCCTGCTGCGGGCTCATGTACACACCCGCGAACGAGGAGAACGTGACTTCGCTACCAGTGTCGACGGTAAGCCGCCCGAACTGGAGGAAGAAGTCCCAAACGCTGACGTTCACCTGCACGCTATTGGCGTAGTCCTCCCGGTATTCGTCGGCCCGAACAACGCGGACCTTGTCCGGCTGGGGCTGTTCTTGGACGATTCCGGTAGTTGGCTTTTGTTCCATATCCGTATTATGCATGTGTGACTGCCGCCCGAAGCGGCAGCCGCGTTCCAGAGTGCCCACGTGTTCCAGCGCCACCAACGAAGCGAAGCCCTGCTGATCGCCGCCGCTGACGCAGTCCTAGTCGTGCTCGCGCTGCAAGCGTCCTACTGGACGCGCGCTTCACTGCCCCTGCGCGAATTCTACCTTGATCCAACGGACAAGCTCGTCGTGTTGGCGGCCGCGCTGTTCGCCGTGGTGGCCAGCGGCAGGGCTACCCGCGTTTATGCGAGCCTTTCCGCAGCGGAGCGTCCCCCGATCCTCGCCGGCACGCTGCGGCAGGCGCTGGCAGCCGCGCTGGGGCTGCTGACGTTGCTCTACCTGCTGCATTTCAACCCGCCAGTAAGCCGCCTGTTCCTGGTTCTGTTCTTCGTCTACCTTGTCACCCTGCAGTTCATCCAGAGAGCTCTGGCGGAGCGATTTCGCAGCAGCCTGCGCCGGGCGGCCGGCACAGTGACTTCTGTCGTTGTCGTCGGCAGCGGAACGCGCGCCACCGAGCTCGCGCGCGACATCGAGGCGTCCGAGCGCCACGGGCTGAAGCTGGTGGCAGTGATCGATTGCGACCGAGAAAGCGCATCCCGAGTGACCCTCAGCCGGCCCTACCCGGTGTACCCGCTGGCCGCGGTGCCGCACCTGTTGACCGACCAGCCAATCGACGAGGTGACGTTCACGGTCCCGGTCGAGCGCTTGCGAGAAATGCGCGACGTGATCGCTCTATGCGACGAGCACGGCGTGACAACTCGGGTGGTCGCCGATTTCTTTCCGCACGAGCACAGCCGTGTGCACTTCGACCGCTTCGGCGACCTTCCTATGCTGACGTTCTCCATCACCCCGGCCAGCGACATGCAGTTGTTCGTCAAACGAGTCTCGGACGCGCTGCTGGCAGCTGCTGGCTTGATGGCGCTCGGCGTGCCGATGCTGGTGGTAGCGGTTCTGGTCAAGTTCACCTCGCGGGGGCCGGTACTGTTTCGGCAGCAACGCTGCGGCCTAAACGGCCGGCTCTTTACCTGCTACAAGTTCCGCTCTATGGTTGCGGACGCCGAATCGAAGCAGCGCGGGCTCGAGCACCTCAACGAAAAGGACGGGCCGGCCTTCAAGATCAGCGACGATCCCCGGCTGACGCCGATCGGCGGATTCCTGCGGCGGTTCTCGATCGATGAGTGGCCCCAGTTCTGGAATGTACTGAAAGGCGACATGTCGATCATCGGCCCACGCCCGGCTCTGCCGTCCGAGGTAAGCCAGTACGAGATCTGGCAGAGGCGGCGGCTGCGCATGCGCCCGGGCCTCACCTGCCTGTGGGTAATCCGCGGGCGCGACAGGCTAGATTTCAACGAGTGGATGCAAATGGACCTCGAGTACATTGATCGATGGTCGCTGCTGCTGGACCTACAGGTCCTGGCCCGCACGATTCCCGTCGTTCTCGCGGGCAAGGGAGCGCACTAAACCTGGGCGTGGCAGGTCACGCCAGCGACTCGCTGGCTAGTCTCCCGCGAGTGGGCGCGGTACGATTGGCTGCCGTGGGCTACCCATGCCCACATCGCACACTTAACGATGCTCCGGTCGTTGTGGCATGTCTGAAGCATGCTCGACAAACGTTGCATTCGGCAGAACCTGTCCATCGCTGCAGCCGTCGCGACCCTGCAAGCGCTGCTGGCACAGGCCGGTAACACCAGCCGCGCCGCGTTCGCCCGCCACGTGTGCTGCAAATTCGGCTTTGTCAACGCTCGCGGCGAACTCCAGCTGGCGCATTCTCAGAAAGTGCTGCGCGGCCTGCACCGCCAAGGTCGCATCGCTTTGCCGGCCCCACGCCATGGCGACCGGGGCCTTGGCCGGCCTGGAACTGACCTTGGTAACCACCCCGCAGCAGCGCCAGACCTGAAACGAACTCGTCGACTGAGAGCATCCCCGAGGGGCCGTCATCCATGTCGGTGCCCAGCTGCGCTACCTGATTGAGTCCGAGCACGGCGTGCTAGGGGCGATCAGCTTCGCCGCCTCAGCCCTAGGAGTCGCGGCCCGCGACGTGTGGATCGGCTGCACCGCGTGCTGGGCCTGAGCCGCCTCCTGATCCGGCCCTCCATGCGCTGTCACCTGCTCGCTTCCAAGGTGTTCGGCACGATCCTGCGCCGTTTGCCCGAAGACTTCCGGAAGCGCTATGGAGACCGGCCCGCGCTGGTGGAAACCTATTGCGATCTGCAGCAGCACGCCAGCACCTGCTTTCGCGCCGCCAACTGGATCCATCTCGGCCAAACCGGCCTGCGGCAAACTCGACACTCATCACCAGTACAACCAGCCCGTCAAGAGCGTCTTCGTCAAACTTCTCTGCCAAGACTGGAAAGCAATCCTCAATCGTTAGCTCCACCCCTGCCCTTCACGGCCCGCTCGAAGGCTTAGTTGGCCCGCTAACAGAGAAATCGTCTCCGGGGATCAGTCGCGAGATTCCCTTGACACCCGAAATCGGCGATCCTTATAAGATGTCTTGCGGAGCCGAACCAAGCCCCCAGGGCTTGGCCGCAGGCCGATTCCACCGCATCCTCTTACAACACTGCCGTCTCCCCCTTAACCTGTGGTTTCTCGCATTCTCCGTCGTTGCTCCAACTCCGGCCCTGCCGGCACAGACGGACATCACTTCCCCCGTCGGCACGATTGAAGTTACCCACAAATTCATCCGGGAGCACGGCGGCGAAGAGCATCGCAGCGCAACAGTGCCGAGCCTCGATCTGAGCCGGCACTTCACCGAGGGCGTCGTAGGGAGCGGCGCTGACCCCACCGCTGGCGACGACACCCCAGCACTCCTGGTCGCTAGGACGCCGCTGCTGGGTGGGGGCCGGACGCCGACGAGTCAGCTCTCCGGGAGCAACCGACGCCCCCGATGCGACAGCGAGCGCTAGAGGGACTTGTACGCCGGTAGAGGTACGTGACGAAACGTCCAGTAAGGAGTCTGTGCCATCGAGCACCTATACGAGGCATGGCTGTGCGTCACGGCGACTCCGGAACCACTTCAGAAAGGAGTAGCCAGCAGTGGTTCACGCCCTCTCATAGCCCAGCTGCCAGCCAAGTCGCACTGCCTGCGTCTCAATCGCTCGGCCACCTAAGCAGCGCAGCTTCTCAGGCTGAGTCCGCCTGTGGGCGCTCCGACAACCGCCAACTCCCTCCTTCTTCCGGCAGCCTTGATCTTCCTTCCGCCCGCGCTGTAGCGGGCGTTCTTCACGCCCGCCGCGGACTGCTGTCGGCCGTGCTGTGCCTGCCCTTGCTGGCCGTGTTCGCCCCGCAAGCTGCCGCGCAGTCCCCGGTGTTGACCTTCGCCTCGTCGACCTACTCCGTCGCCGAGAACGCCGGGACGGTCAGTGTGACGGTGAACGCGAGCCCCGCGCCGGGCGGCGCGCTGACGGTCAACCTGGAGTCGGACCACGAAACGATGGACCAGCACGATTACACCGCTCTGGAGACGTTCACCTACCCGGCGAACCAGACGTCGCACACCTTCACGGTGGAAATTCTCAACGACATGTTCTACGAGCTCGGCGAGACCTTCACGCTGACGTTGGAGCCCGGATCGAGCTACACCGTCGGCTCGCCCGAATCGACCACGATCACGATCAATGACGATGACCGTATTGCGGTGAGAATCAATCGTGCGACCTATACGGTGGTGGAAAACGCCGGCAAGGTGGTGCTCACCATCGAGACGGGCTCTGTCAGGGGAGCGGGAGGAGTGTCTCCCGGCGACAATGACGTGCCGATCAGCCTGACGCTGACACCGTCGGACAGAACGGCCACCGGGGGCCGCGGCGGCACGGGATCGGGCGTCGACTATGACAGCGACGCGATCAACTTCATGATTCCCGGAGGCATTTCAGCCGTATATGTCTCCGTCCCCATTGCTGACGATGGCGACGCAGAATGGGACGAGACATTCACCGTAGCGCTCACCACCGGGCAGTCGCGGGTCGACGTGGTCTCGCCATCGACAACGACGGTGACCATCACCAACGATGACATCCCGCCGCCGAGAGTGTCGCTGCACGCACGGGACGCGATCGCCCGCGAGGGCGGCGGCGATTCGGCGACCATGGCACTGCGCTTGTCGCGTGCCTTGGTTTCGGGAGAGACCCTGACGGTGGACTATAGCCTCACTCTGAATGCCGGAGCGAGCGTGTCCGGCACGGGCGTGGCGCTTTCGTCTCACACCAGCGGCACCACGAGCACGGGGACGATGACGATCACCGGTCCGAGCGCTCCAATGAACAATCAGGACATACGACTCCAGCTGAACGCCGCGGCCAACACCGTGAACGGTTCCTCCTCGGGCATCCGCACGGCAGATTTCCGGCTCACTTCGGTTACGGGAATCACCGGGGTCGGTTTCGTGCCGGGCGAGACGAGCGCCAAGGTATTCGTCAAGGAGAGTTCGCTCAGCGGCGGACACAACATCGGGTTGCAGGTGTTCGGGGGGGAACGGCTCGGCAGCCGCATCGTCGACGCAGGAGGCAAGGTGACGGTGCTGCTGCCCGGCAACGTGGGCAAGAATGTGCCCGTGACGGTCGACGGCGTAACGAGAGGCTCCTCCACGGCCTTCATGGTCACCCTCGGCGTGCAGAACCTCAGTACCGACTTCGACGACCTCGGCCGAGCATACGCATACGCTGACGACTATGCATGGGTCGGGAAGCCGAAGCGCGACACCGCCTCAAGCACGGTCTACTACTCGGTGTCTGTGGTCGGGTTGGGCAAGCCCGCATTTGTCCACATCCCCGTGACAGACCAAGCCCGCGCGGAGCCTCACAAGCGGTTCCGCGTGTTCATTGCCGAGACCCCCGACTACATGGGCGTGACGGGCGTCCCCAACTCGCTGAACAGCGCGCCCTCCGTCGACTTCACCATTTGGGGCTCCCTAGGCAACCCGTCGCCCGTACCGCCGGTGCCCAGCGACCCGGCCCCGGCCAGTGCGGGCACATCGGACTATGAGGCCTGCGCGGCCTACCTTCCGACCGACGCTGTATCAGTGCGCGAGGTCCACGAATGGCGGTTCAAGCGTCAATACTACGCCCCCCACGCCCTGCGCTGGGACCGGGTCCTAGCTGCCCTTGGCAGGGACACGGACGCGGCACCCCTGGCGGCGGGGGCGGAGCCCCTGACGGCGCGGGAATCCAAGGCCAACGAGCGTCAGTTCCTGCGAGAGCGCTGGGATCGGGTGACGCGCACCTTACAGGGTATGGAGCAGTGCGTTACCGCTCAGAATCAGGGTGACTGCGCTGAGGGCCAAATCCAACAGGGTGAGAACCAAGATGGCACTCCCATATGCGGAGTCGAATTTTTTCCACAAGATTATGCGGCCTTGGAAGCGCTGTACCATGCCACTGGCGGCCCGAACTGGACGAACAATACCAATTGGCTTAGCGGCAACCCCCTGAACCGATGGCACGGTGTCAGCGTAGCTGCCGGTGGACCCAATATGGGGCGTGTATACTTGCTTGACCTCCGCGACAACGGGTTGATTGGGACCATTCCGCCGCAACTTGGCGACTTGATCGCGCTCAGCACAGAGCTTGATCTGTCCGATAATCAACTGACCGGACACATCCCAAGTGAGCTGAGCACACTCACGAATCTGACCCATCTTAATCTGTCCGGCAACAGGCTGACGGGGAACATCCCAGCAGAGTTCGGGGACTGGACCGTGATTCACGACTTGTACCTTCAAGACAATCGATTATCGGGCACCCTCCCAGCCGAACTCACGGCCATCCCGCCCAGTTCTCACCTGCACTTGGATGTGAGAAACAACGCGGGGATTTGTGCTCCCACCACAGGCCAAGAAGGCACAGCTTTCCAGACGTGGCTGGGGACCATCGGGGAATCCCATGGCTGCGGCTTCCCCGAGCATCACGAGGACGAGGATGACCACCTGAGGACCAGTGACAACCAAGACGGCGCGTACGCCCGGGCACGCGCGGAATCGGAATCTGAACCGGAAGCCGTTCCCGAACTGAGCCTGTCCGCGGGCGCCGCCGTGGACGAGGGCGCAAGCGCGAAGTTCACGGTTAACGCCAATCCGGCGCCCGTTTCCGACTTGAGGGTGCAGCTCAACATCGCCCAGAACGGCGACTTCGCGACCGCCGGCGCCACCGGACCGAAGACGGTCACGGTATCGGCCTCCGGCAGCGCCACGCTCAGCGTCGCGACGGTGGACGACAACGCCGACGAACCGGACGGATCGATCAGCGTCACGATCCAGACCGGCGCGGGCTACACGGCGGCGGCGTCCCCGAACGACACCGCTTCGGTCACGGTGCGCGACAACGACGACTCGCCGCCTGCTTCGTCCTGCGTGAGCGACGCCACGTGGAAGACCGTCGTGGGCTACTACACATCGAACTCGGCCAAAGCCCCGAACTACGGAGCGAACTGGTACCGCGTGCTGATCGCCTTCCAGCGCGAGCGCGCCGACAAGACGCTTCCAGACTGGACGGGCGCAACAGCCAGGCCGACCACACCCTACACCGTCAAGGAAGCGGGAAAGGGCGAGTCGGTGTGGCGTGGCTGGAAGCCGATTACCGATGTGCTGCAGTGCCTGGGGGGCGACGATCCGCCCGCTTCTTCCTGCGTGAGCGACGCCACGTGGAAGACCGTCGTGGAGTACTACACATCGAACTCGACCAAAGCCCCGAACTACGGAGCGAACTGGTACCGCGTGCTGATCGCCCTCCAGCGGGAACGGACCGACGAGACCCTCCCCGACTGGGTGGGCGCGACCGCCAATCCGACAACACCCTACACCGTCAAGGAAGCAGAAACGGGCGAGTCGGTGTGGCGTGGATGGAAGCCGATCACCGATGTGCTGAAGTGTCTGAGGGACGCCAACGTGATCAGCCAGTCGTTCGCCCCGCTGATGCCCAGCTCCTCCAATCCGATGCATGACGGCGTGGTGCGCTTCGTCAACCGCTCCCTCCAAACGGGCGCGGTAAAGATTTGGGCCACCGACGATGCCGGATGGAGTCCGGAGCCCGTCACGCTTCATATCGACCCCGACGAGTCTGTCCATCTCACTGCGCGCGACCTCGAATGGGGCAACGCGGCCAAGGGGCTGACGGGAACCATCGGACCGGGCACGGGCGCTTGGCGCCTAGATGTTTCGAGCGACCAAGACATCCAGGTGCTGCCCTACGTCCGAGCATACGACGGTCTGCTTGCCCCCATGCACGCTATTGCGGAGTCCGAACAAGGCCTTCACCGCGTGCCGACCTTCAACCCGGCAAGCAGTCCGGCGGACAGCACAGGACAAGCGAGTATGCTGCGGCTGGTGAACCGGGGGGACGAGGCACTAACGGCGCGGATCACCGGGATGGACGACGGCGGCATGGCGGGAGGCGAGGTGACGCTGGATATTCCCGCCCGCGAGTCCGTGCTGCTTACGGCGGCCGAACTGGAACGCGGCGCTGCCGGCTTGCGCGGGGCGCTTGGGGACGGCCGGGGGATGTGGCGGCTGAGCATCGCATCGGGTGGCGATCTGGCGGTGATGAACCTGCTTCAGAGCAGCAACGGGCATCTCACGAACCTGTCCGGCGATGCCTCCCCGGGACTGCGGTCCGAAGGGGTCCACACCGTGCCGTACTTCCCCTCGGCATCGGATGCGCTGGGTCGGCAGGGGTTGGTACGCATCATCAACGATACGGCGACCATCGTCCCGGTGCGCATGCAGCCCTACGACGACACAGGAAGGCGCTATGCGCCGCTGAGCCTAGCGCTTGGCGCGGGCGAGGCTGTGCATCTGAACTCCCGGGACTTGGAGCTGGGCAATGCCTCCGGGGGCCTGTCCGGGAGCACCGGAGCCGGCCTAGGCGACTGGCGTCTGGAGATTTCCAGCGAACCGGGCGTTGAAGTGCTGGCGTATGTTCGCACGCAGACGGGTTCCCTCACGCCAATGCACGAAGTGGTGAACGAGTCGGGCCAAAGATACGAGATAACGATGTTCAATCCGGCGGGCGACACCTCCCCGGCCAGCAAGCTGCGGATCGTGAATCCGGGGTTGCTCGCCAGCCAGGTGTTGATCCGTGGCGCGGACGATTACGGAACCTTGTCACGCGACGTCGTATGGCTGACCGTGGGCGCGGGCGAGTCCCGCGTGATAGAGGCCGCGCAACTCGAGACCGGCCACGGCTTGGAGGGCGGATTGCGCGGTGGCTTGGGCGATGGCACCGGCCAGTGGCGCCTTGCGGTGGAGTCCGATCAACCCATCCTCCTGATCAACCTCGCCGAGAGCCACAACGGGCATATCACCAACCAGTCCTCCGTCGCTGAGGAGACCGTGGCCAACGGGAAGCGCTGAAGCGGCTTTCGCAAGGAGCGTCGCCCCCCTGCCCCGGCACCGGATCGGCGACGGCACCTGCCCGTCGGCTCGGCACCGGACGATCCGCTTGGCGAACTCCGATTCCCCGGCGGTGTGTCGCCACGCGATCCGCTTCCTTCCCGCTCAACCATAGCCTTCCATCGCCATCCGCAATGTACAGCCCTGCATCATCTGGGGGCCGCCCGGCGCGGCCAAGTCGCAAATCGCGCGGCAGGTCGCCGCCGACGCTGGACGCGAGTACGTCGCCGTGCGCACCCTCCGGCTCGATCCCGTCGATCTGTGCGGCATCCCCTAGGGCCCACTACCGTTGCCCCACAAGTCACGATCAGAGCTTCTCCTGAGAGGCGAGAGCAGGCGGTTCGAAGTAGTCCCTGAGCTCATACGCCTCGCTCATGATCGTCAAGTTCGAGCGAGCCTGGGGTCGCCAGCAGCAGGCGGCCTGAGGCCAGCCTCGGTTGCGGGCGCGGCGGCGGGGCCGCCGGGCTGCTGCGCCGGTGGTGTGCCCGCTTGCCGCCCCGGCGGTGTTGGTGGGGCAGTCGTGCGGGCAAACCCACCGGATTTCCATCTGCTTATGCCAGACCAAATTTGGCACAAGCAAGCCTACCTGCCGAGTTCGCGCAGCCTCCCTCGGGACCGCGGAGGGGAAAGCGAGGAGAGAGGATGATGATGGGTCGAGTCGCCCGAGGGAATCTCACCCTCGGGCGCTCTCAGAACCGTGCGTGAAGGTCTCCCCTCACACGGCTCTTCTTAACCAGCCCGCCCATACATCGAGCGCCAGTGCGCAAAGAGCTCCGGTTCACGACGCGCTA
>JAJDTX010000184.1 GCA_022826925.1 Bryobacterales bacterium | reverse complement strand
TGGCGTCGCCGGCGACAGCGGAACACGATGCCAAGTACAAGCGGCGGGAGTACGCCCGGATGGGGGTTCGCGAGTACTGGAGGCTGGACCCGGAGGGAACCTTGATGGGGTCAGCGTTAGAGGGCTACGAGGCCAGCGGGGAGGAGTACGAGCCGGTGCAGCCCGTGGCGAGCAGCGGCCAAGATCGGTGGTTCCGGAGCCGGGTGCTGGGGCTGGAACTGCGCAGCCAGAGGCAGGCCCGGGCGACGGTGCTGGTGTTCCGGGATCCGCGCACCGGGGAAGAGACCGACGGTGCGCTGGAAGAAGCCGAGCGGCGGCGGCGGATCGCGGAGCGAGATGCAAGGGCAGCTAAGCAGGAGGCCAGCGCGGCAAAGCAGGAGGCCAGCGCGGCGAACGAACGAGTGCGGGCCCTAGAGGAGCAACTCCGCGCCCTCACGGCCCGCACCACTCCATCCGACCGTGACCGCTAGCGGCCAAGCCTAAGCACCCGGCGATACCGCCCGCCCGCCACGAAGCTGGGGATTGGCGCTGGATTGCGCGTCGGCTCATTCCCTTGAAATCCTAACCAGACCCGCAATCGCCGGTCTTGCTATCGATGCTGCGTAGGCGTTTGAGCAAGGATTCGGGACCTCGGTGCCTTTGGGCTGAGGCGCACCTCGCTAGGTATCGCGGCGGCGCCGGTACCACTCGCCGATGCGAAATGCGTCGGTGCTCGGCCCGCCTGATCGGCTCGTAGACGGTCGACTTGCCGCCAGTACGGGCGCATTCGCTCGCCGGGCCCTCGGCCCCTGGTTGCACCAGCGGAGCCTGGTGTATCTGGCGGGCGATCCGCTGTACGGCCCATCAGGGCATGCCTCGCCCCTGCTCAACGAGCAGTTGCAAACTGCCCGGGAGGTATCTTCAGGCTTGCTGTTATGATGATCGGCAGCAGACGGCAGCCGTCACGTTGCGGGTAGCTGAGGCAAACCGCATGTTCGAACGTTACACCGAAAAGGCCAGGCGAGTGATCTTCTTCGCCCGCTACGAGGCCAGCCAGTTTGGCAGCCCATACATCGAGACTGAACACTTGCTGCTGGGCTTGATCCGCGAGGACAAGGCACTGGCCAACCGGTTTCTTCGGTCGCACGCCGCGGTCGATTCCATCCGCAAGCAGATCGAGGCCCACACGACGATTCGCGAAAAGGTCTCCACCTCGGTTGACCTTCCGCTGAGCCACGAGTGCAAGCGCGTCCTGGCCTATGCCGCTGAAGAGGCTGAGAGGCTCTCGCACAAGCACATTGGCACCGAGCACCTGCTGTTGGGCCTGTTGCGCGAGGAGAAGTGCTTCGCGGCCGAGATCCTGCACGAGCGCGGCCTGCGGCTGTCCACGATCCGCGAAGAGCTGGCCCGCGTCCAGTCCGAGAAGCTGCTGTCAAACCGGCCGAAAGAGAGCTCCATGCTGGCGGAGTTCAGCCGCGACCTGACGCAGGAGGCGGCCGAAGGAAAGCTGGACCCCCTCGTCGGACGGGAGCACGAGGTCGAGCGCGTGGTGCAGATCCTGTGCCGCCGGACCAAGAACAACCCCGTGCTCATCGGGGAGCCGGGCGTGGGAAAGACCGCCATCGTGGAAGGTCTGGCACAGCGCATCGCCAGCGGCGTGGTGCTGCCGTTTCTTTCGGACAAGCGCATCCTTTCGCTGGATCTGTCTCTGATCGTCGCCGGGACCAAGTACCGCGGGCAGTTCGAGGAGCGCCTCAAGACGATCATGAAGGAGTTGATGGAAAACCAGAATTCCATCATCTTCATCGACGAGTTGCACACCTTGGTCGGGGCCGGCTCGGCCGAGGGCTCGCTGGACGCCGCCAACATCCTCAAGCCGGCGCTGTCACGGGGCGAAATCCAGTGCATCGGGGCGACGACGCCCAACGAGTTCCGGAAATCGATTGAGAAGGACCGTTCGCTGGAACGCCGCTTCCAAGCTGTGAAGGTCAGCCCGCCATCGGAGGACGAGGCGGTGCAGGTGCTGCTGGGAATCAAGGAGCGCTACGAGAAATTCCACGCTGTGGTCTACACCGACAGCGCGATCGAGTCCGCAGTTCACAGCTCGATCCGGTACATCCCCGACCGCTTCCTGCCCGACAAGGCGATCGACCTGCTCGACGAGGCGGGGGCGCGCGTGAAGCTCGAGCAGACCAAGATGTCGGACGAGTCGGCCGAGATCCACAAGCGGATCAAGTACATCGTCCATCGCATGGAGAACGCGATCGCCAACCACGAGTTCGAAAAGGCGCGGTTCTATTCGGACGAGGAGCGCAAGGATCGCGAGAACCTGCGTCGGCTGCAGAGCGAGCAAGAGCAGGATCAGGCCGTGACGGCAACGGTCGGCAAGGACGACATCGAAGAGGTCGTCGCCCGCTGGACCGGCGTGCCCATGACTTCCATCAAGGAAGAAGAGATGGCCAAGCTGCTGCGGCTCGAGGAGGACCTCCACCGGCGCATTGTCAGCCAGGACAGCGCCATTTCGGCCCTTGCCCGCGCGATCCGCCGCTCGCGCGCCGGCTTGAAGCCGGTCAATCGTCCGGCAGGGTCGTTCCTCTTCCTCGGCCCCACCGGCGTCGGCAAGACCGAGGTGGCGCGAGCGCTTGCCGATTGTCTTTTCGGCAGCGAGAAGTCGCTGATCCGCTTCGACATGTCCGAATTCATGGAGAAGCACTCGGTATCGAAGCTGATCGGCTCTCCGCCCGGCTACGTGGGCTACGAAGAGGGCGGCCAGTTGACCGAGCGTGTCAAGCGGGCACCCTACTCGATCATCCTGCTGGACGAGATCGAGAAGGCGCATCCCGATCTGTTCAGCATCTTGCTGCAGGTTTTCGAAGACGGCCAGCTGACCGACGGCTTGGGCAGCACGGTGGACTTCAAGAACACGATTGTCGTGATGACCTCGAACATCGGCGCCCGCCACCTGCAGCTCAAGAAGGCGATGGGCTTTCAAGATCAGTCGCTGGGGTACAGTGACACCAAGGCCGAGCAGGAGGTCATGAACGAGGTCAAGCGGACCTTCAATCCGGAGTTCCTCAACCGACTCGACGAGACGATCATCTTCCGCTCGCTAAGCGACGAGGACTTGCTGGAGATCGTCCAGATGCTGGTCGGCCAGATCAATGGCAATCTGCTCAGCAAGGGGCTGCAGATCCGGCTAAGCGTGGATGCGGCGCAGTACATCTTGGACGAGACTCTCGGAGATCGCAGCTACGGTGCGCGCCCGTTGCGTCGGGCGCTGCAGCGCTGCGTCGAGGATCCGCTTTCCGAGGCGCTGATCCAGGATCGACTCCCCCGGCCGTCCGACATCGAGATCTTCCGCGGCAAGGATGGCCTGTACTATCGGCAGCTGGACCTGTCCGAAGGCGAGGACGGAATCGATGAGGGCGACGGCGGCGTAGCGGTGGCGGCCGAAACACTGCTGTATTCGTTCTGAGGGCGCTTCGCCTCAGTTACCCCGCCGGCGCGGGTATCCTTCGCGGTGCACGCGACGCCGGCTAGCGCCGGGCATCTACCGCTGAGCGATCAGAGGTGCGACCGACGCGCGCCTCTCCATTCCCGGGCTCGGGATTACTGGCATCGCAATGGCTGCGACGGGCGCGAGTCCGCTGGCCGCTGGCCCGTCGCTCGTTCTCGGGAACCTTTCCTTGACACTCGAGCTATCCGCTGAGTAGGCTTGATTCGCTCATGCCCGAAACATCTGGATTCTATGCCTTTGTGGCGCTCCTCCCCATCATTGCGGTGATGTTCTTCCTTGTCGTCCTCCGCTGGCCCGCCACGCGGGCGATGCCAGTGGCCTATGTGATGACAGCGGCGTTCGCGCTCTTCCTGTGGGATGTCGCGCCTGTCCACGTCGCGGCTGCCTCGCTACGAGGCGTCATCATCGCGGTCTCGCTCCTGTGGATCATTTTCGGAGCCATCCTCCTGCTACAAACCCTCTCGGAGAGCGGAGCGGCGGCATCGATCCGCCAGGGATTCATGAACGTCTCGCGCGACCGCCGCGTCCAGCTGATCATCGTGGCCTGGATGTTCGGCGCGTTCATCGAGGGGGCGTCCGGCTTTGGCACGCCGGCCGCTGTGGCCGGCCCGCTGCTGCTAGCGCTGGGCTTCCCGGCACTGGCCGCCGTGATGTGCACGCTCATCATCCAGAGCACGCCGGTGACGTTCGGAGCGGTGGGCACGCCGATCCTCGTGGGCATGGCCGAATCTCTCAACGTTCCTGACGTCGAGGCCGCATTGGCACAGGCCTCGATCCCGTACATGGAGTTCATCTATCAGATCGGTGTCTTCGCCGCGATCCCGCACGCCATCGTGGGGACGCTGATCCCGCTCATCATTTGCGGCATGCTGACCCGCTTCTTCGGCGCTAACCGGTCCTTCAAGGACGGACTGAGCATCTGGAAATTCGCAATCTTCTCCGGTCTTTGCTTCACCGTGCCGTACATCCTCGTCGCGATCTTGCTCGGGCCGGAGTTCCCCACCCTGCTGGGCGCCCTGATCGGCCTGGGCATCGTCGTCATCGCAGCCCGCAAGGGCTTCCTGCTCTCCGATGTCGCGCCCTGGGACTTCCCTCCGCGGGAGGGCTGGGAGAAAGAATGGATGGGTACCTTCAGCGGAGAAACCAAGCCCGACGAGCAGCACATGTCACTGGCGCGGGCATGGATGCCTTACGTCTTGGTCGCCGCGCTGCTAGTGATCACCCGACTGCCCGGCTTGCCCTTCAAGGCTTGGCTCGCCGGCGTGCAGTTCACTTGGACCGGGATCTTGGGCACGGACCTGAGCCAAGGCATCCAGCCGCTCTACCTGCCGGGCACGATCTTTCTCGTCGTCTGCTTGATCACGGCGGCGATCCACAGCATGTCGGGAGCCCAGGTCAAGAGTGCCTTCTCGGCGTCCGCTCGCATGTTGGCCGGGCCCGCCTTCGCGCTCTTATTCGCCGTGGCGCTGGTGCGGGTCTTCATCGACTCCAACACCAATGCCTCTGGATTGCAGAGCATGCCGCTTGAACTGGCCGAGTTTGCAGCGGCGGTCGCCGGCCAGGCCTGGCCGTTCTTCGCCGCCATGATCGGAGCGCTGGGCGCGTTCGTGGCCGGGTCGAACACCGTCAGCGACCTGATGTTCAGTCACTTCCAGTACGGTGTCGCCGACCGCATCGGCGTTCCGCACGTCGTCGTGCTGGGCCTGCAAGCGCTCGGTGGCGCCGCCGGCAATATGATTACCGTCCACAACGTAGTGGCGGCCAGCGCGACCGTCGGCTTGGTCGGCCGCGAGGGCCTGCTCATCCGCCGGACGATCTACCCGATGATGTACTACGTCGTCGCAGCCGGGTTGCTCGGCCTGTTCTTCAGCTACGGGCCGTTCTCCGATCGCTTCTGAGCGGCTTCCAGCAGCTGGCGGATCGAGGGAATTTTCGGAGATTCGAAATTCTTGCCGTAAGAACGCGACACTCAATCGTCTTAGGGAGTGCTGACAAAAACTACGGTTCGAATTCCTTCTCCTTGTGAACCTGTGGTTGACCAAAGCGGCGGGGCGACGGCCCCGCCGCTTTCAGTTTGTATCGACGCGTGGCGGTGAAGCGCCTCGTCGTGAACGCCGATGACTTCGGCTTCACCCCCGACGTTAACGAAGGAATCCTGCGCAGCCACCTTGAAGGGATTGTCCGCTCGACGTCCCTGATGGCGAACGGCCCCGCCTTCGAGCATGCCGTGCGGATCGCCCATCGGCACCCGAGCCTGGGAGTGGGCTGCCACCTGACTCTGGTGCAGGGCGGGTCCCTCGCCTCGCCGGGAACACACCTGCCGCGCTCGGCAGTCAGGCTGCTGGCCAATCCGCCGACGCTGCACGAGGCGCTGCGCGAGCTTGGGGCTCAGATCGAAGCCCTGCTCGAGCACGGGATCCGGCCGAGCCATCTTGACACGCACCAGCATGTCCACTTGCTGCCGGTGGTGCTGGAAGCAGTCGCGACCCTGGCCGACCGCTATCGGATTCCCTGGATCCGCAAGCCGTTCGACACGCCTGTCGGCCTAGCGCCTGCGCTGCGCGCAGGCTTGGCGCTTGCGATCCGGCCGTGGCGGATCCCTTTCGAGGAACGCCTGCGCCGGGCGCATTGTCGGACGAGCGACTACTTCGCCGGCTTCGTCGGCACCGGCGCGATGGATGCCCGCTGGCTGGTAGCGCTGCTCGCCGGCCTGCCTGGCGGGATCGGAGAACTCATGTGCCACCCGGGCATCTGCGGTCCCGACTTGCAGAGAGCGGACACCAGGCTCAAGCAGAGCCGCGAGATGGAAATGCGCGCCCTATGCTCGGACGAAGTCAGGCGGGCGGTTGCCGAGAACGGGATCGAACTGCTGTCGTACAGAGACTTGGCGGCCGATGCCGCCTTAGCGCCGGATCTGGGGCGAGCGCGCGCCGGCTCAGACGCCCTTGACCAAATGCCCTAGCTTGTCCCGCTTGGTGCGCAAGTAGGACTGGGCCAAATCCCCGGCATCCTGCGGCGCGCAAGGCACCAGCTCGACGACTCGAATCCCCTCGCGTTCCAGCGCTTCCACCTTGGCCGGATTGTTGGACAGCATGCGCACGCGTTGCAGGCCGAAGTGGCGCAAGACCGCAACCACGTAGCCGTACTCGCGCTCGTCGGCGCCGAACCCGAGCTTCTGATTGGCCTCGACCGTGTCCGCGCCCTCGTCCTGCAGCTGGTATGCCATGAGCTTGTTGAGAAGGCCGATGCCGCGACCCTCTTGCGGGTCGTAGATCAACAGGCCGCAGCCGGCTTCCGAGATCATTTCCAGCGACAGCGCCAATTGGGGGCCGCAGTCGCAGCGCAAACTGCGGAACACCTCGCCCGTGAGGCACTGCGAGTGAACGCGCAGCAGCGGTGCCTCGCCCCCAGCTGCGAGCTCGCCCTTCTTGAGCACGACCAGTTCCTGCTCGCCGCCGGGCCCCACGCCCCGAAAGCCGAGAATCCGGAAGTCGCCGTGGCGGCATGGGAAGTCCGCTTCGGCTACCAACTCGACCGAATGCTCAACTGCTGCTGGCTGGCTGCCGGACATCGGGATTGCTGCCGGTGACGGGCTGTCGCCGGGGCCGGGAACGGATCGAAAACGCCCGAGGTCCCGAGAGATTTATTATAGGCGGGCGCGACGATTCGCAAGGCGGAGGGCGTTGCGCACGCCTCGCGACATGGCCGACGCCGACCTGTTAGTCACGCTGCTCGTCAAGGTCGCCGTGCTGGCCTCGATGGCCAGCATTGCGTTGCGCCCGAACTTCGCCAAGCGTCTGTTCCTGCGCGAGCAACGCACCTTCAGGCAGCGCTTGGAGCTGGCGGTGCTGTTCGGCGTGGTGTTTGCCAGCGGCTCGCTGGTCCGGGTGGTGCTCGGCTACACGGCAGCCGAAGTCGGTGCCGAAGGGGCGTTCGTCTCTGGACTGGTCGGAGGATTCGTCCCAGGTGCCATTGCCGGCGCGCTGATCTCGACTCCGGCCGTTCTGGGGCCCGACTTCGAGTGGGCCATGCTGCCCATGCTGGTGGGGTTCGGCGCACTGGGCGGGCTGCTGCGGTCCGGGGCTCGCGACCCCGAGGACGTCTGGCGGTTCTCGCCCTTCTTCATGTTCTCGCTGGTGGCTTGGACACGGCGGCGCATCCCCAATTCAGAGGGCGTCTTCCAAGTCGTGATGCTGCTCTCCTGCGCGCTGGTGGAGTTCGTCCGCGCGCAGATCGCCGGGCGAGGACTGGTGTTTGACCTGTACCAAGACGCGTCCGGGCCAAGCCCGCTGGCGATGCTGCTCTCCTATGTGGCGACCGTGATGGGGGTGGGGCTGACCCTGAAGGTCTGGAACAACACGCGCAACGAGTGGAAGATCGAGAACCAGCAGCGTTTGCTGACCGAGGCCCGCCTGCAGAGCCTGACGCGCCAGATGAACCCGCATTTTCTGTTCAACACCCTCAACTCGGTGGCGTCACTGATCCGCAGCGACCAGGAGCAGGCGCGCCAGATGGTCTATCGCCTCTCGACGATCCTGCGCCGCCTGCTGAGCAAGCAAGAAGCCTTCGTGCCGCTGAGGGAGGAGTTGTCGGTCATCGACGACTACCTTCAGATCGAGCAGGTGCGCTTCGGCTCGAGGCTGCGCATCGCGCGCGATATCGATGACGGCATCGCAGACGTGCTGGTGCCAAGCATGCTCTTGCAGCCCATCGTGGAGAATTGCATCAAGCACGGCATCGGGCCCAAGACGGGCGATGGCACGATCCGCCTTGCCGGCGCGCTGGGAGGCGGGCGCCTGCAGATCGAAATCGAGGACGACGGCGTCGGCATACCGATCGAAGATCTGCCGACGGTATTCAACCGGGGCATCGGCCTCGGAAACGTGCGCGAGCGACTCGGGGTGCTGTTCGGAACAGACTTTCAGTTTTCGCTGGAGCCGCGCGCCGGCGGCGGCGTGCGCGTGCGGGTCCAGATTCCCGAGCTGCGGGACAACGAAGAGACCGGCGCCTCCGCGATCCAGGACGAGACAGCGGTCTGATTCCGCCTCGCTCAGTCCATGGCTGGGTCGATGTCGCTGGGCAGGATCCAGACGGCCACGTCGATCTCTCCCGCCATGAACTTCTCGTAGTATCCGGCCCAGCGCGTGGCGACCGGATAGGCTTCGAAAACCTCCCCTTGCCCTGCCATGCGCGGATCTCCCTGGGCTTCGAGCTCGGAGACGAGCCGCGCCGCCAGTTCGGCCTTGGCGGGAGCGTACTCCAACTCGCCCGCCAGGTTGTTCAGGCAGCTGGGGTCTTCGGCGATGTTGTAGAGTTCCTCCTCGCCGCGCTTGCCGAATGCGAGTTCCCAGAATCTGGTCTCGCCGCCAGAGCGGCGCAGATCGAGAATCGCGGTCTTGGTCGGGCTCGCGTCTACCGCCAGGTAACCCGTTTCCGGATTGCCCGCCGGCCAGCGGTCCGCTTCGAAGTTGCGCAAATACAGCAGATCGCCCTGGACGATGCCGCGGATCGGATAATTGGAGTCGTTCGGGCGGCCGATATCGTGCCGTTCCTTGCCGATCAGGACGTGGTCGCGGTCGGCTTCGACCCGGCCGTCCCGGTCGGACCTGAGCACTCCCAGCAGGCTCCGACCCGCGGGTGGGTGCATCCCTGTCGCATCCCACGCGATCCCCGCGGCGTCAAGGATCGTGGGCGCGAGATCGACGAAGCTCACGAAGTCCTGGATCGAGCGGCCGGGATGCGGTATGCCGTCGAGCCACATCATCGCCAAGGGCAGGTGATTGGAGAGCTCGTATTCCTGGGCCTTCACGCGGGGGAACGGCATGCCGTTGTCGGAGGTGACGATGATCAGCGTGTTGGCGAGCTGCCCGCTCTCCTCGAGCGCGCCGAGGATCCGGCCTAGGTGTGCGTCGAAGTACTCGATTTCATAGGCGTAGTCGAGCATGTCGTGGCGTATGGTTTCGGTGTCCGGCCAGAAGTCGAAGACGTGCTCGATGTCTGTGGGATGCTTGCCGCCCAGCTCCGCGCCGGAGCGGAACTCGTAGGCGCGGTGCGGTTCCCTGGAGCCGTACCAGAACGCCCAGGGCTGGTCTTCAGGGGCGGCGGCGAGAAAGTCGGCGAAGTTGGCCGCGTAGTCCGTCCGGCTCATCTTGGAGGTCGGCGGGTTGGTCTCGCGGTCGTCGAACGGAGTGCCGGCGAGGTTGCGCGGGTTGCCTGCGGCGTCGACGGCGACGCCGGGGCTCCAGCCCTTGGCGGTCATGCCCACGAAGTAGCCGTTCTCGTCCAGCGCTTCGGGGTAGGTCTTGAACTCTGGCGGAAAGAACGCCATGTGGTTTGCGCCCGCCTTGAGCTGCCAGGAGTTGCGGCCCGTGAGGATGGACGCGCGCGAGGGAGCGCACTTGGCGTTGGGCGTGTACGCGTTCCAGAACAGCACGCCGTCGCGCGCGACGCGGTCGAAGTTCGGCGTGTTGACCCACTCGGTGCCATAGGCACTCATATGGGGAAAGGAAGCGTCGTCCGCGATGGCGAACAGGATGTTGGGCTTCTCAGGCGGCGCCTCGCCGGTCTCCGCGCAGGAACCCAGCAATGCGACGAGCGCGGTGCAAGCGGCTACAAGTCTTGACATGGCGGCGATCTGAGCGTAACACCGCCGCGCTCTGGGTGCCGAGCTGGAAGCCCTGGCGTCAGGACAGCCCTAGCCCGTGGGCGATCCGGTCAAGGTGCCATCTCGTGTCGCCGTAGGTGAACTCGGCCGCTTTGGCGCGTTTCAGATACAGGTGCAGGTCCTGTTCCCACGTAAACCCGAGACCGCCGTGCAGCTGGATGCCCAGCTCGCCGACGCTGACCGCTGTCTGATTGGCGGTCGCCTTCGCCACCGAGGCGGCTCGGGCCAGATCGTCGGGACGCTCGTCTGCCACGGCAGCGGCGTAGTAGACGCCGGTGCGGCCCTTTTCGATTCCGATGAGCATGTCGGCCGCCTTGTGCTGGACCGCTTGGAAGGTGCCGACCGCACGCCCGAACTGCTTGCGGTTCTTGACGTATTCGACCGTCATGTCCAGGACCCGCGCCGAGCCGCCGATCAATTCGGCCGAGAGTCCGATCGTGGCCCGGTCGATGACGGCCTGGACATCGGCGATCGTGCCCTCGCCAAGCACTTCGAGCTTGTCTGCCGGACAGGTCACTTGACACAGGCTTCGAGTCACGTCGATCGAATTGAGGTCTTCGGCCTGGGATTCGTGCGCGATGGCGATCTGGGCCCCGTTTCCGCCCGTCCGATTCACGAACAGGATCAGATCGGCGCCGGCCGCATCCGGGACGTAGCGCTTCGTCACTGCCGCGCCAGCTTCCGGCGCCAGCATCATCGGCGTCCAGCCCGAGCCCGGCTCGTAGATTCCGACCGTGGCTTTCAGCTTGCCTTCTGCGATGTCCGGCAGGTACTTCTGGCAACTGTCCTCGTCGGCCAGCGCCTCGAGCGCGCTGGCCGCCAGCAGGCCGCTGGCATGCAGCGTGCCCGGGATAAGAGCCGCGCCGGTCTCTTCCATCAGCACGGCCAGGTCGAACATGCCCAGCCCGAGGCCGTCGTAGTCCTCGCTGACCAGCAGGCCGGGCCAGCCCAGATCAGACATCTTTGACCAGAGCGCTCCGGCCGCGACGGCGCCATCAGCCGCATCCAGCATGCGGCGCAGTTCGGCGCTGGGCCACTCCTGGCCGAGAAACTCGCGCGCCGAATCGCGCAGGAGAACCTGTTCTTCGTTGAGACTGAAGTCCACGGGTGCGCTCCTTACTTGCGTGGCAGGCCGAGCACGCGCTCGGCAATGACGCTGCGCAAGATCTCGGACGTTCCGCCCTCGATCGAATTGGCGCGCGCCCGCAGATATCCGAACTGCCAGCTCTTGGCGTACGATTCGTCGTCTTCCGCCAGGGCTTCGGTGCCGAACGTGGCGGTGGTGTCGTCGACTTGGTCGAAGCCCCCTGCGGACAGCAGCGGGGCGTCGGGGCCGAGCGTGGACAGCCCGATCCGTTGCAGGCGTTGGTTCATTTCTGCCCAAGCGACCTTGACGACCGAAGACTCAAAGCCGAACAGCCTGTCGGCCATGCGCTCGCAAGTCAGCGTGAGGCACTCGCTGTCGACGTAGGCTTGCGCCACGTCGCGCGCCTGCTGGGGGTCCAGCGGCACGTCCCGGTCGCGGACGGTATCCAGCAAGCGGTCGAATTGCTGTTGCAGGCGCACGCTCAGGGCAACCGAAATGTTGGCGCGCTCTCGGGTGAACGTCTTCATGCCGATGATCCAGCCGTCATTCTCGGCACCGACGCGATTGGCCTTCGGCACGCGCACTTCATCGAAGAAAACTTCGCCGAACTCGGCTTCGCCCGTGATCTGGCGCAACGGTTTGACGGTCACGCCAGGGCTCTTCATGTCGACCACCAGGGCGGTGATGCCTTTGTGTCGCGGCGCATCGGGATCGGTGCGCACGAGGAGCCAGATGTAGTCGGCGATCAGCGAGTTGGAAGTCCAGATCTTCTGGCCGGTGATGACGTAGTCATCGCCATCGTCGACGGCGCGAGTCTGCAACGCCGCCAGATCGGAGCCGGCGTTGGGCTCGGAGAACCCCTGGCACCAGATCTCTTGGGCGCTCAAGATCTTCGGCAGGTAGCGTTTCTTGTGAGCCTCGCTGCCGACGGCGATCAGCGCCGGCCCCGCGATCATCAGGCCGATGTTGTTGATGCTCGGAGGGATCCTGGCGCGGGCGGCCTCTTCGTTGAAGATCGCCTGCTCGCGGAAGCCCAGCCCCTGGCCGCCGTACTCGGCCGGCCAGGTCAAGCCGAGCCAGCCGGCTTCGTGCAGCGTCCGCTGCCAAGCCTTGAGCGCGTCGACGTCGTGCTTGCCAATGCTGGGCGTGTTCGCCTCAAGCCATGCGCGCAGGCGTTCGCGGAAGGCAGCTTCCGCAGGCGTGTCTTGAAGTCTGGTCATTTGAAACTAGGTCATTGTACACACCCGCCCACCCGCGCTCTGATCGCGGGAGGCTGAGTCCTTCGAGCAGATTTGGATCTGCGCAGCATGCTAAAGTTTGGCTGTGCCACACTGCGAGCCCAATGCTGCGCTGCCGATCTGGATCGGCGGCGCGGTGCAGGCGCCTCGATCGTCAGCGAACTGTTCCGGCTTGTATCGTCAGGGGGCGCTGGCTGAGGCGAGCGGCATCCCGGGGCTGGATGCGAGCCTGCCGAGCTAATGGCCTTTCCCCCCATCCCCGCTCCGTCCGTCACCGCCGAGCTGAGCGCGTTGCTCGATCAGGCCCGATTGGCCCTGTGGCGGGTGGATGGGGCCTTCAGCGCGCATTCGGACGCCTCGGCGTTCGAAGCGATGCAGCTGCTTCGCGAAGCCGTGTTGTCGTGTCGCATCGAGAGCGAGTCTAGGGGCTTCGCGGCTGTCCTAGCTGCTGCCGTGGGTCCAGATGACGACGAAGCCGGCGCAGGCGCAATCGCGCCCCTGCGCTGCCGCAAGGCGCTCACGTGCGGCCTTGCCGAAGCCGGCGCAGAGCCACTGACTCCGGACCGCTTGGACGCTGTTCAAGCAGCCCTCGCAGGGGACGGCGAGCTTGCCGGTCGCGCTAACGGGAAGGCGGAAGCGAAGTTAGCGGCAGCGCTGGTCGAGTTGGACGACTTCCTAATGGCACAAGGGGGGCTACCCGACCTAGTGCGAATCGGCATTGCGCAGGCGCAGCTCGCGCGGCTGCTCCCGACCGGCTCGGACGGTCGCTTGGAGCGGATCGCCGGGCTGGCGATGTTCCGACGCGTCGGCGTTCCGGGTGCCGGCGCGCTAGTCATGTCCCCATACTTCCAATCCAGTGGCAGCGAGTACCAGACACAGCTCCGCGGCCCGACAGCACTGTGGCTGGACTTCTTCGTCAGGGGGGTAGCCGAATCGGCAGCCGAAGCGGCCGGTATGATCCGCAGCTGCGCCATCTTGGCCCGCGAGCATCGCGAGGCATTGTCGGCTGGCTTGGGACACGCCGTTGGCCGGGGCCTTCGTGTGTTCGGGCGATTGACGACGGAGCCCGTAGCAACGGTGAGCGAGATTCAGGCCATCACCGGCACCTCGTATGTGGCGGCGAACCAGCTCGTCGCGAGGTTCGTGGACATGGGCATCTTGGAAGAGATCACCGGCTACCGCCGCAACCGGCGGTTCCAGTACGGCCCGTACGTCCGCGTTTTCGATCCCGACGCGAACGAGCCTCCAGAGCGCCCCGCGCCGCGCCCCGTTTCCAGGCCGCCACGGCGGCGCACCGTTAGCAAGCCGCAGCCTCGCCTCGCCGCTAGCAGGCCGAGGCGACCGAGTCCGGCGCCACCCAGCCCTAAGCCTCAGCGACGGCCATCACCGTCCTTTTCCGACCACCTGCTATGAGGCAGGCGTCTCTGAAGCGGGTCCCTGGCTCGACTCTGCCTCGCTGGCCGGCAGGCTCGGGTGGGCGAGTTTCCAATCGATCTGTCGCAGGATGGCCAGCAGCATGCGACCGTCTTCCGGCGCAAGCCGCAGGCGGCTCACGAAACGCCGCAGCTTGCGCGTCCGTTCCTCGATGCCTTCGTCGTGGAGGAACCCGGACTCCTGCAGGATGGGCATGAGCAGGGAGAGAATTCGCTCGCGGACTCCCGCTGGCGCGCTGGCCGGGGTCTGCAGGCTCTCTTGGGGCACGGCGTTGCGGGCGATCGCGTAGCAGCACACGGCGACCGCTTGCCCCAGATTCATCGACGGGCACGCTTCGTCGGTGGGGACCGACAACACCCAGTCGCAATGGCTGAGGTCGTCATTGGAGAGCCCGAACTTCTCCGAGCCGAACACCACCGCTGCCTTGCGGTCCTCGATGTGCGTCCGGATGGCGTCCCCGCCGGCGGGCAGCCGCCGCTGCACATGGCGCTGCTTGCGGGACTCCAAGCCGCTACAGGCCACCACCAACTCGGCGTCGGATATCGCCTCTGCCAAGTCGTCCGTAACGCGCGCCTGCTGCATGACCGTGGCCGCGCCGGCCGAGGACCGCGCCGAGCGGAACGATGGCTCGTAGGGGCGCACGCACCACAGGTCCGCAAACCCGAAGTTGTACATGGCGCGCGCCGCCGCGCCGATGTTCAACGAGTTGCGCGACTCGACCAGCACGATGCGCAGATTGGCCTTCCATGCATCCATGCGCTTGCCGCTTACGGTCTAAGCCTTCAGCATTTGTCGTAACGAGTACTGCAAGATGCCGCCGTGCCGGTAGTATTCGACTTCCTTCGGCGTGTCGATGCGGACGCGCGCCTGGAACGAGATCGCCGGCCCGCCGCCCTCGGGCACCGCGTCGACTCGCACCGTGGACGCCGAGCCGTCTCCCAGGCCCGAGATGCTGATACGCTCCCGTCCGGTAAGCCCCAGGGAATCGCTGTCGTCGCCTTCGAGGAACTGCAGCGGCAGGATGCCCATGCCGACTAGGTTCGAACGGTGGATGCGTTCGTAGCTGACCGCCAGCACGGCCCTCACTCCCAGCAGCGATGGGCCCTTTGCGGCCCAGTCGCGAGATGAGCCGGTGCCGTATTCGCGTCCGGCGAGAATCACCAGCGGGACGCCCTCGGCCCTGTAGCGCATGGCGGCCTCGTAGATTGACATCAGCTCGCCATCGGGCAGATGGAGCGTCCAGCCGCCTTCGGTCCCGGCTGCGAGCAGGTTGCGCAGGCGCACGTTCGCGAACGTGCCGCGCATCATGACCTCGTGATTTCCCCGTCGCGAGCCGTACGAGTTGAAGTCCTTTGGCGCGACCCCGTGCTCGATCAGGTAGCGGCCCGCGGGGCTGTCGGCCTTGATCGCGCCTGCCGGCGAAATATGGTCCGTGGTGACGCTGTCGCCGAGGACAGCCAGCACCCGGGCGTTGCTGATCTCGGACACCGCGGCGGGCTCCGCTCCCATGGATTCGAAGTACGGCGGCCGCCGGACATACGTCGAGCCCTCGTCCCACGCGAAAAGATCGGAGCTGGTGGCGCTGAGCTCCCGCCAGCGCTGGCTGCCGCCGTAGACGTTTGCATAGCTGTCGCGGAACATCGTCGAGTCCACGACTGCCGCCGTGGTCCGAGCGATCTCCTGCTGACTGGGCCAAAGGTCGCTGAGATAGACGTTGTTCCCTTCCAAGTCCTTGCCAAGCGGTTCGCTAGCGAGGTCGATTTGCATGTTCCCTGCGATGGCGTAGGCCACTACCAAGGGCGGGGACGCTAGGTAGTTGGCTCGCACCTCCGAATGCACCCTCCCTTCGAAGTTGCGATTGCCCGACAGCACCGACGCGACGACCAGATCGCCTTCGCGGATTGCCGCCGAGACTTCCTCGGGCAGCGGGCCCGAATTGCCGATGCAGGTCGTGCAGCCGTATCCGACGAGGTTGAAACCGATCATGTCCAGATAGGTGTCCAGCCCGGACTTGGCCAGGTAATCCGTGACCACTTTCGAGCCCGGAGCCAAGCTGGTCTTGACCCACGGCTTAACCTGCAGGCCCTTTTCCACGGCCTTCTTGGCGACCAGTCCCGCTCCGATCATGACCGCGGGATTCGAGGTGTTGGTGCAGCTCGTAATGGCCGCGATGACCACCGCGCCGTGCTCCAGCGCACACTCCGAGCCGCGGATCGAGGTCTTGACTGCCGCGAGCTCTGCGCCGACCGCGACAGAAGATTGGCCGGGACCGGCCCCGCGCGCGGCCAGCGTCTCGCCAAGCATGCGCTCGAACGAGCGCGCGGAGTCTCTCAGGGCGATTCGATCTTGCGGGCGCTTGGGCCCCGCGATGGACGGCACGACGTCCGCCATCTCCAGCCGCAGGGTTTCGGAATACGCGGCAGGCGCGTCGCCAGGCAGCCGGAAGAAGTCCTGGGCCTTCGCGTAGGCTTCGACCAAGCGCACCTGGTCATCAGACCTCCCAGTCAGGGACAGATACGCAAGCGTCTCAGAGTCCACCGGGAACAGCCCGCAGGTGGCACCGTATTCCGGCGCCATGTTGGCAATGGTGGCGCGATCCGCCAAGGGCAGCTCGTCCAGTCCTTCTCCGAAGAACTCGACGAACTTCCCGACCACGCCGTGGCGGCGCAGCTGCTCTACGATGGCGAGCACGAGATCCGTCGCGGTGGCGCCCTCGGCCAGGCGTCCGGTGAGTTCAAAGCCCACCACTTGGGGAACCAGCATCGAGACTGGCTGGCCGAGCATGCCCGCCTCGGCCTCGATGCCGCCAACACCCCATCCGAGGACGCCCAGGCCGTTGACCATGGTCGTGTGGGAATCGGTGCCGACGAGCGTGTCCGGGCAGACCCAAGTCTCGCCGTCCTGCTCGTAGGCGAACGCGACCTGGGCCAAGAACTCCAGGTTCACTTGGTGCACGATACCGGTCTCCGGGGGCACCACGCGGAAGTTCTGGAAGGCGCTCTGGCCCCACTTGAGGAACTGGTAGCGCTCCCGGTTGCGCCCGTACTCCAAGGCGCTGTTCAGCGACAGCGCGTTGGAAGAGGCGAAGTTGTCGACCTGGACCGAATGGTCGATCACCAAGTCGGCCGGCTGCAAGGGATTGATCCCTGACGGGTCCCCGCCCATGTCCAGCATGGCCTCGCGCATCGCCGCGAGGTCGACGACCGCGGGCACGCCCGTGAAGTCCTGCATTAGCACTCGGGCCGGTCGATACGCGATCTCCTTGGAAGGAGCCGCGTTGGGCTCCCAGTCCAGCAAGGCTTGGATGTCATCCCGCGTGACACTGCTGCCATCCTCGTGGCGGAGGAGGTTTTCCAACAGGATCTTCAGCGAGTACGGGAGCCGCGAGACGGCGGCGCCGGGCAGCGCCCGCAGGTTGTGGAACGCGTAAGTTCGGCCGTTCAAGCTGAGCGAGTCTCTGGTTGCGAAGGAATTCATGGGCTGCTTGCGCTGCTGCCCGCGCTCAAGGCTCTAAGGGTGGGCGCCTGCGCGGCGAAGCGCGCGACGCGGGGTCCAGCTCTGCTCCTTATTGTCCCACCTTCGCTAGATTCCTTGTCTCGGCGCAAGGCTGCCGATTGGTTCAAGTTCCAACGCCGAAGTGCCGCTGGCGTCCTGTGGAGGCGAATCGTGGCTAGACGCCTTGCAGCGCTGCAACGTGGAGGCTTGCTGCAAGTCTCTCGCCGCTGGTGCCCTGCGTAGTCGGGCCAAGCCCGGCGTTGCGCTGACAACAGCAACACGATCAGCTCGCCAGCCGGGCGGTCCCGGCCAGTCCTAGCAGGGCAGCTGTATACTCAGCACCACGGACGTTCAAGCGCGCTTGCGTGCTGCACGGCAACGATGGCCCCCACAGAAACCCAACTTCCAGCACTGACATCGCCCCGTGCCGCCGCGCTGGCACCGGAGCCCGACGAAGTCGAATACCCGGAGGGGAATTGGATCGCGCAGAGCGTGGAGCACGGCAACGCCGTGCAACAGGCCACGACGGCCCTGCGCCACTACTTCCGCGAGCGCGCAGACGTGCTGGTGGCCATGGAACTGCTGGTGTACTACCAGCGCGGAAACGTCAAGGCTCAGCTGCAGCCGGATCTGCAAGTGGTGTTCGGGGCGGAGTACCGGCCGAACCGCGGTTCGTACCGGATCTGGGAAGAGGGCAAGGCGCCGGACTTCGTGCTGGAGGTGGCGTCGCCGTCGACCGCGAAGCACGATGCCGAGCACAAGGCGCGGGAATACGCCCGGATCGGCGTTCGCGAGTACTGGCGGCTGGACCCGGCGGGGACCTTGATGGAGACTCCCTTGAAGGGCTACGAGATCAGTGCGGGGCAGTCTGAGCCGGTGCGGCCGGCGGTGGGCCGGGGCGGTGTGTTGCGGAGCCGGGTGCTGGGACTGGATCTGCGCAGCGAGAGGCAGGCCGGGACGACGGTCTTGGTGTTCATCGACCCGGACACGGGGGAAGAATTCGATGGCAGCCTGGCAGCAGCCGAGCGAGACAAGCAGGAACTACAGCAGCGAGTCAGAGCAGCAGAGCAGCGAGCGATTGAGGCAGAAGAGAGAGCGCAGGCACTGGAGGAGCAACTCCGGTCCCTGACCGCCCATGCTCCTCTGCCGGAACGCGACCCCTAGAGCCCGGGCGCCGTCTCGCAAGATTGCCCCCTATCGTGAGGATGCGTGTCGCTGCCTCAAGATGCTTGGGCTCGCACCGGCAACCGCCCGCGCACCCCACAAGTCTCGTGTCCAGGGTGTCGATGATCGAGGTCGGTTTCCGATGATTCCATGTCTCGCCGTGTTGGTCCGAAGTGGGCCTCGCTAGGCTTGGTTGCGGGCAGCGCGGCTCGAACTCGCTATGGGGTGCGGGTGTCAGAATCGATGTCTGGGCGCGCCTGCCCGAGCGGTTATGATGGGGGTTTGCGCGGGCCTAGATATGTCTTCAGCAAGCGATAGGTCCGTACTACTGCTCAAACCGCGCGGTTTCTGCGCCGGGGTCGTTCGCGCGATCGACATCGTCGAGCTAGCCCTGCAGGCCTACGGGCCGCCGATCTATGTGCGCAAGGAGATCGTCCACAACCGAAATGTCGTGCGCGAGCTCGCCTCGCGCGGCGCGATCTTCGTGGACTCCGTGGACGAAGTGCCTTCCGGCGCGCGCTTGGTCTTCAGCGCGCATGGCGTGGCCCCGTCGGTGCGGACGACCGCGGCCGAGCGGAACCTGAGGGTCATCGACGCAACCTGTCCGCTCGTCACCAAGGTCCATCTCGAAGCCATCAAGTTCGCCAAGGCGCACTGCACGATCCTGCTGGTCGGGCACCGCGATCACTGCGAAGTGATCGGCACGGTCGGCGAGGCGCCCGACCAGACGATCGTGGTTTCCTCGCCGGAGGAGGCCGCGTCAGTGCAGGTGCCGCCTGGGAGTGTCGCCTACCTCACGCAGACCACGCTCAGTCTTGACGAGGCCAACTCCATCATCGACGTGCTCAAGCGGCGATTCCCGCGCATCCAGGCGCCTCCGGCCAAGGACATCTGCTACGCCACCGAGAACCGCCAGATGGCGGTCAAGGAGATCGTGCCGAAAGCGGACCTCCTGCTGGTCGTGGGATCGCAGAACAGTTCCAATTCGCGCCGCATGGTCGAAGTCGGCCAGCAGCGAGGCCTGCCCGGTTACCTGATTGACGACGAGAGCGAAATCGTCTCGGAGTGGCTGGAGCACGCGCGGAATGTTGCAGTTAGCGCCGGAGCTTCGGCGCCGGAGTCTCTGGTCCAACGAGTGGTGCGCCGCTTGACTTCGCTGGGCTTCCAAAGGGTCGTCGAGGTCGAGGCGATCGAAGAAAACGTTCACTTCCCGCTTCCTCCGGAGCTGCGGGGGGTTCAGCCTCTCACTCAGATCTCCGCCAGCCCGTGATCGGCCCTGCGCGCGTGCGGGGACTGGGCCGTAGGGTCCGCCGTCTGGCCTCGTTGTGGCGCGGTTGCGAGCGCACCGGCTGCTATGTTCCACTAAGGTCTTGCGCCCCTCCACGCTCCGATAGCGAGGCCCGCCGCACCCATGCCTGATACTCCCAATTCGGACGACAAGCCCCGTCCGACGCCGAGCCCTCGCCCGCCAGCGGCGGCAGGTGCCGACCGTCCGGCCCGCAGGCCGGCGCCCAGGAAACCCGCGGAGATGCCCTGCGAGCCTTGGGAGGGCGACCTGCCCGCCGCCCTGCAGGATCGATTCGGCGAGCGCCTCGGCAGGGTCGTGCTGCTGGGCGGCCAGAAGCTTTTGGTGGCGGACATCGCGGCGGCGCTCGAGGTCCTCTCCTGCCTCAAGCAGGAGCATGGCTTCGACTACCTCGTGGACGTGACCGCTGTCCACTGGCCGGACAAGGCCGAGCAATTCGAGATCGTCTGGACGCTCTACTCGTACTCGGCCAACGAGCGCGTCCGGCTCAAGGCGGCGCTGGCCGAGGGCCAGCTGGCCCCCAGCGTCACGGCTCTTTACAGTTCCGCAAACTGGCTCGAGCGCGAGGTCTACGACATGTTCGGCATCGAATTCAAGGACCACCCCGACCTGCGTCGCATCCTGATGCCGGACGAATGGGAGGGCTTCCCCCTGCGCAAGGAGTACGGCATCGTGCAGCAGGATTCCGATTGGGTTCGCGAGAACCTCAAGATCGAGAGCGCTCAGTAATGGCAGAGACGACACTCGCCCCGCCCGAGGTCCAGGCAGAGACCCTGCTGGACAGCAACGAGCTGGTCCTCAACATGGGGCCGCAGCATCCCTCCACCCACGGCGTCCTGCGCGTGATCTTGAAGCTGGACGGCGAGACTGTGCTCGGCACCGATTGCGTGATCGGCTACCTGCACCGCGGCGTGGAGAAGATCGCGGAGAACCGCACCTTCCAGCAGTTCGCGCCCTACGTGGACCGCATGGACTACGTGGCGGCCGTGTCCAACGGGCTCGGCTACTGCATGGCCGTCGAGAAGTTGCTCGACGTCGAGATCCCGCCGCGAGCCCAGGCCGTGCGTGTGATCCTGACCGAGCTCAACCGTCTCGCCTCGCACCTGCTCTGGCTCGGGACCCACGCCCTCGACATCGGTGCCATCACGCCCGTCTTCCTATGCTTCCGCGAGCGGGAAGAGGTCCTCAAGATCTTCGAGAACTACTGCGGCGCGCGCTTGACCACGCACGCCTTCCGCATCGGCGGGCTGCAGTATGAGACTTACGACACTTTCGAGAAGGAGTGCTTGGAATTCTGCGACCTGATGGAGCAGAAGCTCAAGGAGTATCACGACCTGCTGACCGGAAACCGCATCTGGGTCCGGCGCACCAAGGGCGTCGGCATCCTCAACGCGGCCGACTGCAAGGACTACGGCGTCACCGGGCCTCTGATCCGCGCGGCCGGCGTCGAGTGGGACCTGCGCAAGGCACAGCCGTACTGCGGCTACGAGAACTACGACTTCGACATTCCGACCGCCGAGACGGGCGATACCTTCGACCGGTACATGGTGCGGATGGAAGAGATGGTCCAGTCCTGCCGCATCATCCGTCAAGCGGTCGACGCCCTGCCGGAGGGCCCGATCAAGGGCAAGGTGGGCAAGGTCATCAAGCCCCCGCCGGGCGAGGCCTATGTCTCGATCGAGGCGCCCAAGGGCGAGCTCGGGTATTACGTCGTCAGCGATGGCTCGCTAAATCCCTACCGCGTGCGAGTGCGCCCCCCTTCCTTCGTGAACTTGGGAGCGCTAGACAAGATGTGCCGGGGCAGCTTGGTGGCTGATGTGGTCGCCATCATCGGGACCATCGACATCGTGCTGGGCGAGGTGGACCGCTAGGACTGGCCATGGAACAACTGCTCGCGAACCCCTACGTGCCGCCCCTGATCCTGACGGCGGTGATCATTCTCGTGTTCCCGCTGATCGCGGGCTACATCGTGCTCGCCGAGCGCAAGGTGCTTGCCGACCTGCAGGTCCGGCTGGGGCCGATGCGGGTCGGTCCGTACGGCGTCTTGCAGCCGCTGGCCGACGCTCTCAAGCTCATGCTCAAGGAGGACGTCATCCCGTCGAAGTCCGACAAGTGGATCTTCTGGCTGGCACCGGTGCTGTCGACCTTCACCGCCCTGTCTGCCTTCGCCGTCCTGCCCTTGAGCGACAGGTTCTTCGTGGCGGATGTCAACATCGGCATCCTGTTCATTCTGGCGATGTCCTCGATCGGGGCCCTGGGGCTGATCTTGGGAGGGTGGTCGGCGAATTCGAAGTACTCGCTGATGGGCTCGCTGCGCGCCGCGGCACAGATGGTCAGCTACGAAGTGCCGCTGGGATTCGCGACCGTGACCGCCATCATGTGCGCCGGCACGCTCTCGATGCAGGGCGTGATCGCCTCGCAGTTCGAGCGCGGCGTGTGGGGAGCGTTCGACAACTACGGCCTGATGCTGATCCCCACCGTGCTGTTCATCATCGCCGGCACCGCCGAGACCAACCGCGCGCCGTTCGACTTACCGGAAGCCGAGTCCGAACTCGTGGCCGGCTTTCACACTGAGTACTCCGGCTTCCGCTGGGCCCTGTTCTTCTTGGCCGAGTACGCCGCCATCGTGGTCATCAGCGCGCTCTGCGTGACGCTCTTCTTCGGCGGCTGGCTGCGCCCGTTTCCGAACGTCGCCGCCTTGGAGATGCCGCTCAACACGCTTTTCCCGGCCGGGCTGTTCGCCCTCATCGCCCTGGGCTGCTCTAAGGGGGTATTCCGCCAATTCCTGGTCGGCTTTCGCCTCGTGATGGCCGCTCTGACCGGACTGTTTCTGCTGGTGGCCGCGGCGTTCGTCCTGCCGGTCGTCAACGAGCTGATGATCGGGCTGTTCTGGTTCGCCTTCAAGCTCGCGGCGATGGTCTACCTGTTCATCTGGTACCGCGGCACGTTCCCGCGGTTCCGCTACGACCAGCTCATGGATGTCGGCTGGAAGTGGCTGATCCCGATCAGCATGTTCGGCCTGATCCTCAACGCATTCGTGCAGCTAATGGGCCGCGGCTATGGACTGGGCTGAGTGCGATAATTAGCGGAGACGACCGATGGCCAGCCTGATCAAGACCTTCCTGTTGACCGACCTGCTCAAGGGCCTTTGGACGACCTTCAAGAACCAGAAGCCGTCGAAGGTTGTCACGGAGCAGTACCCTCTCAACCGGCCGCCGGTCGCGGAGCGCTACCGCGGGGCTCCCCGGCTCAACACGCACCCGGAGACCTCCGAGACGCTGTGCATCTCCTGCAACCTTTGCGCGCTGGCCTGTCCGGAGCAGCTGATCGTGGTCACTTCCGAGCGCAACCCCGAGACCAAGCGGAAGGATCTGACCACCTTTACCTACGACGTTTCGCGCTGCATGTTCTGCGGCCTGTGCGAGGACGCCTGCCCGGTCGACGCGCTCGAGCTGACCCAGGACTTCGAACTTGCCACCTACACCCGCGAGGGTCAGATCTGGGATCGCCAGATGCTGGAAGAGGGGCCGCTGCCGGTGCGCTACACGCACTGACGCGCGCCGTCCGGGCGTTCCGCCGCAGCGCGGGGAGCAGTCCGGGCAGGTGATATGCTGTAGGGTTCATATTCCCGCCAAGCTTGCGCTGACCACTCATGTCGCTCGATACAGTCCTGTTCTACGTCTTGGCGGCCCTCGTCCTCGGCAGCGCGATCATGACGATCACGCGCCGCAACGTGGTGCATGCCGCGGTCTGGCTGATCAGCGCGCTGGTCGGCGTGGCGGGCCTGTTCCTGTCGCGCGGCGCCGAGTTCTTGGCAGGCGTGCAGGTCATCGTATATATCGGCGGGATCATGGTGCTGTTCCTGTTCGTGATCATGCTGGTGCCCGTCCACGACGAGTCCACCCAGCGGCGCTTTTCCAACCAGAAATGGCCTGCCACGCTGGCGGCTGTGGCCCTGTTCCTCTGGGTGGCGTTCATCGCGGTCAACGGCGTCGGCATGCTCGATCATCCGGGCATGGCGGAGCCGCTGGGGCCGGGATCGCTGTCGGAAAACTCCGAGGCGGTCGGCCTGGTGCTGTTCTCGCAGTACCTGCTGCCGTTCGAGCTGGCTTCGATCCTGCTGCTGGTGGCGATCATCGGCGCCATCGTGATGTCCAAGACGCGCAACCGCGAGACGGAGAGCTAGCCGGGCGGTCCACACACCATGCTGGAAGTCACCACTTCGCACTATGTCGTGCTGAGCACCCTGCTGATGCTGATCGGCGTGATCGGCATCCTGATCCGGCGCAACATCCTGGTGCTGCTGATGTCGGTCGAGCTGATCCTCAATGCCGTCAACATCAACCTCGTGGCTTTCTCGGCCGCGCTGCAGCAGGTGCACGGCCAGGTCTTCTCGATCTTCGTCATCACCGTCGCTGCCGCCGAGGCAGCGGTCGGCCTAGGCATATTGATCGCCCTGTTCCGCAACAAGCAAACCGTCCACGCCGACGAGATCGACCTGTTGCGCTGGTAGGGGAGAGGGGCAGGTGTTCTTTCTAGACAGTATCTGGCTGATCCCGATGTTCCCGCTCTTCGGAGCGGCCCTGATGCTGCTCTTCGGGCGCAGGCTGGACCGGCAGCACCCGCTGGGGCCGCCGGAGGACGACTCTCACGCCGCCCACCACGAGCCCTCGCCCGGGCGCAAGCTGATCGACATCCTCTGCCCGGGCATGGTGCTGCTGTCCTTCCTGTTCTCGGTCGGCGCGATCTGGCAGCTCCAGAGCGTGCCGGGCCACAGCTACGAAGTCGTCAAGTGGACCTGGCTGGCGGGCCTCGACTCCGGCACCGAAGCCGGGCTGCGCGCCTTTACCGCCGACTGGGGCTTCCTGCTCGATTCGCTCAGTTCCGTGATGGTGCTGGTGGTCTCGGGCATCGGCTTCCTGATCCACGTCTACTCGACCGGCTACATGGCCCACGATGGCGGCTACTACCGCTTCTTCGGGTTCATGAACCTGTTCCTGTTCTTCATGCTGGTGCTGGTGCTGGCGAACAACTACGCCCTGCTGTTCGTCGGCTGGGAGGGCGTCGGCTTCTGCAGCTTCGGCCTGATCGGCTTCTACTTCCGCAAGCAGTCCGCCTCCAATGCCGCCAACAAGGCGTTCATCGTCAATCGGATCGGCGACGCCGGCTTCATACTGGGCATGCTGGCCGCATTCTCGATTTTGGGCACGCTCAAGTTCAGCGAGGTCGGCGCGGCGCTGGCGGCGGGCGGATTCCAGCTCGAGGAGGCCGCCGGGCCTCTGACGCTGATCGGCGTGCTGTTCTTCATCGGCGCCATGGGCAAGTCGGCCAGCTCCCGCTGCACGTCTGGCTGCCCGATGCGATGGAGGGCCCGACTCCGGTCTCGGCCCTGATCCACGCGGCGACCATGGTCACCGCGGGCGTCTACCTCGTGGCGCGCTCCAGCCAGATCTACGCCCTGGCGCCGAGCGCGATGCTTCTGGTAGCCGTGGTGGGCGGCGTCACCGCCATCTTTGCCGCTTCGATCGGCTTGGTCCAGTACGACATCAAGAAGGTGCTGGCCTACTCGACCGTCTCGCAACTGGGCTACATGTTCCTGGCCTGCGGCGTGGGCGCGTACTGGGTCGGCATATTCCACCTTTATACCCACGCCTTCTTCAAGGCGCTGCTCTTCCTCGGCTCCGGCTCGGTGATCCACGCGGTGGGCGGAGAGCAGGACATGCGCAAGATGGGCGCCCTGAAGGACAAGATCCCGGTCACGTACAAGACCATGCTGGTGGGGGCCTTGGCCATCGCCGGCATTCCCGGTTTGGCCGGCTTCTTCTCCAAGGACGAGATCCTGTGGAAGACCTTCTCCTCGCACCACACCCTGCTGTACGGGCTGGGGCTGGTCACGGCGATGCTGACGGCCTTTTACATGTTCCGCCTGATCTACATGACCTTCTACGGCGACAACCGGGTCGATCCGGCCACCCACGTGCACGAGTCGCCGCGCTCGATGACCGTGCCGCTGGTCGTGCTGGCGGCGGGCAGCATCCTGGCCGGCTGGATCGGCACTCCGCCGGTGTTCGGCCCGGTGCACGATGCCTTGCCGAGCCTGGAGCACTGGCTGGCGGAGTCCGTGGTGGTCGAGGAGGCGGCACATCACAGCGCGCTGCTGGAATGGGGCCTGATGGCACTGTCAGTGGCCCTCGCGCTGGGGGCCATCTTGTTGGCCACCCGCATGTTCCGCACCGCGCGCTACGAGGGCGAGCCGATGTCGGGGCTGCTCGGAGCGGCCCTGCACCGGTTGTTCTTGCGCAAGTACCTGGTGGACGAGATCTACGGAGCCGCGTTCGTCAACTTCGCCGCAAAGGGCGGCGGGCGCCGCCTCGTCAGCTTCGACGTGCGCGTGATCGACGCGGCGGTGAATGGCGCGGGCTGGCTGACCCGCATGATGTCGAACCTGACAAAGTTCCTCGACAAGTGGGTCGTGGACGGCATCGTCAACTTCGTGGGGTACGGCGTCAAGTTCGCCTCGTACCCGGTGCGCATGTTCCAGACCGGCTTGGTCCAGAACTACGCGCTGTGGCTGCTGATCGGCCTGGGGATGGTCGCGGCGTACTTCTTTTTCACCATAACTTGAGGGAGAGCGGCTTGGACCTGACCGGTCGCGGGACACAATGAGCGAACACATTCTGAGCATCATCTGGCTGACGCCGCTCGTCGGCATGATCGCGGTCATGTGCCTGCCGAAGGAGAGCAAGGACCTGATCCGCTACGTGGCCAACGGCTTCGCCGTGCTGGGGCTGCTGGTCACGATCCCGATGATCCGCGCCTTCGACAGCTCCAACGGGGACTTCCAGATGGTCGAGCGGCACGACTGGATCCCAGCGCTGGGCGCCCAGTACTACTTGGGCGTCGACGGGTTCGGCTACCTGATGATCCTGCTGACGGTGGTGGTCGGCTGGCTGTCGATCCTTTGCTCGTGGTCTTCGATCCAGGAGCGCGTCAAGGAATACTACGCCTTCTTCCTGTTCCTGCAGGCGGGCATGCTCGGCGTCTTCATGGTGCTGGACGTATTCCTGTTCTACGTCTTCTGGGAAATCATGCTCGTGCCGATGTACTTCATCATCGGCATCTGGGGCGGCGGGCGGCGCCTGTACGCGGCGATCAAGTTCTTCCTCTACACCCTGGCCGGCTCGGTGCTGATGCTGCTGGGGATCCTGAAGCTCTACTTCGATCACTTCGCGCAGTTCGGCCACTACAGCTTCGCCCTCGAGGACCTGCTGCGCGTGGCGGCCTACACCGGCCCGGACATGCAGTTCTGGCTGTTCTGGGCGTTCTTCGTCGCCTTCGCAGTCAAGGTGCCGATGTTCCCGTTCCACACGTGGCTGCCCGACGCCCACACCGAGGCGCCCACGGCGGGCTCGGTGATCCTGGCCGGCATCCTGCTGAAGATGGGCCTGTACGGCCTGGTGCGGTTTGCCATGCCGCTGTTCCCGAAGGGTGCCACGGCCGAGCTGACGGTGCAGCTGGTTGCGCTGCTTTCGATCGTCGGCATCATCTACGGGGCCCTCGTCTCGCTGATGCAGTCCGATTGGAAGCGGCTGGTGGCCTATTCGTCCGTGAGCCACCTCGGGTTCTGCACGCTGGGCCTGATCGCCCTCAACCCGAACGGCATCTCCGGCGGCATGCTGCAGGGCTTCAACCACGGACTCTCCACGCCCCTGCTCTTCCTCGCAGTGGGGATCGTCTACGATCAGCGCCATACCCGCGAGATCGCCGATTACGGCGGATTGGCCAACCGCATGCCGGTGTACACGGTGCTGTTCGCGATCTCGCTGTTCGCGTCGATGGGCATGCCGGGCCTGAATGGCTTCATCGGCGAGTTCACCATCTTGCGCGGCGCGTACGAGGTCAGCATCTGGTGGGCCGGATTCGCCGTGCTGGGGATCGTTCTGGGAGCGGCCTACCTGCTGTGGCTCTTCCAGCGCGTGATGCTGGGACCGATCACCAATCCCAAGAACGAGGGCGTCAAGGACATGAACCTGCGCGAGATCATCGTCATGGCGCCGCTCGTGGCCGGGTGCTTCTGGATCGGCCTCTACCCCAAGCCGTTCTTCGAGATTCTCGAGGCGCCCACCAACAAGCTGGTCGAACGGCTCGACCCCGGCTACTTCAGCCGCAACGCGGCGGAGCCGGCGGATGAGGCGGTCCGGCTCTCGCGGCTGCTGCCCGCCGAGACTCCAGCGAGCGAATGATGGATGCGATCAGCTTCACCCTCGACGACTTCCATGTCCTGAAGCCGGCGATAGTCCTCTGCCTGTTCGGCTGCGGGATCCTGCTCACGGACGCCTTCTTGGTGAGGCGCATCGGGCAGCGCTGGCTGAATGCGGTGACGGCCTTGGTCGGCGAAGCCGTCGTTGCCGCGATCCTGCTGCAATACCTTCCCGATGTCCGCTCGGGCGCTGCGCTGACCGGCTTGGCCGGGTCGGTCGTCGTGGACGGGTTCGGGGTCTTCTTCAACGTAGTCTTCATGCTGGCGGCCGCGTTGGCGATCATCCTCTCGGCGCGTTACATGGAGTCCGAGGGCGAGCAGCGCGGCGAATACTACGCGCTGATCCTGTTCGCCCAGGCCGGCATGTCGATCATGGCCACCGGCCACGACCTGGTGGTGCTGTTCGTCGCCTTGGAGACCATGGCGTTGAGCTTCTACGTGATGGTCGGCTTCCTGCGGGACTCGAAGCGTTCCAACGAAGCCGCGATGAAGTACCTCATCCTGGGCGCGTTCTCGAGCGGCCTGCTCGCGTACGGTTTCTCGGTGCTGTACGGCATTTCCGGTTCCACCAGCCTGGCGGCTATCGGCGAAGCCATCGCCGCCCGGCCCGCGCTGGACTGGATCATGATCTTGGCGCTGATCACCACCTCGGTCGGCCTGTTCTTCAAGATCGCCGCCGCTCCCTTCCACATGTGGGCGCCGGATGTCTACGAGGGTGCGCCGACACCGACCACGGCCTACGTGTCGGTAGCTTCGAAGGCGGCCTCGTTCGCCCTGATGATCCGTCTCTTCGTCACGGCTTACGGCAGCGTGGCGGAGGCCTGGGTCCCGCTGCTCGCGATTATCGCGATCGCCACGATGACCATCGGCAACCTGGCCGCGGTGACGCAGTCGAACCTCAAGCGCTTGCTGGCCTACAGTTCGGTGGCGCACGGCGGCTACATCTTGCTGGGCCTGGTTGCGTTCAGCGCGACCGGCCTGCGCGGCATCGCGATCTACTTGCTGGCCTACGTGTTCATGAACTTTGGCGCGTTCGCCCTGATTGCCGCCTTGCGCCGCGACGGCGAGGCCGCCGAAGAGCTGGACGACCTCAACGGACTGTTCGGGCGCGCGCCGGGGTACACGATATTGATGGCAATCTTCATGCTCTCGCTGACGGGCATCCCGCCGCTGGCGGGCTTCTACGGCAAGTACTACATCTTCCTGGCGCTGTTGGGCGAGGGCTACTACATCCTCGCGGTGTTCGCCGCGCTATACGTGGCGGTCTCCGCCTATTACTACTTCCGCGTGATTCGCGCCTGCTGGCTCGGCGAGGCTGCCGAGCGCCCGGCGTCGCTGGACATGAACTTGGGCACGCGGACGGCGCTGGTGGCCAGCGGCGTGCTGACCGTGCTGATCGGCGTCTTGCCCCAGAGGTTCATCGACCTGGCCGGCGAGTCCGTCTTGGCGGCGCTGCGCTAGCCTCGGTGGGGCCAGAGACGGCGGACCCTACCTCCGCAGCCACGGCAGGGGGACTATCGGCGTCCGCGCCCGATACTCGGCGTAGGTAGGGTACTTCCCCGCGGATATCTCTTCTGTCATTCGGATCACGCCGATGAACTGCGCCGCAAGCAGCACAACGCCGAGCCCGGTCCAGTGGAACCAGTCACCCGATGCCGACACAGCAAAGAGACAGAACGCGAACCACATCCCGATTTCGCACAGATATGACGGATGGCGACTGTAACGAAACAGGCCCGTGGCTATGAAGGGCTGCGCGACTTCCTCGCCGGCTGCGATCCTGCGTTTCTTGTCCTGCTGGAACTTCCACATCTGTTCGTCGCCGATGAACTCACCGCCGAAACACGCTAGGAAGAGCACGACGGAAAAACCATCGAGCCAGCCGAGAGGCTGGTCCCGCCAAACCCACGCCTGATGCACGGGCGAGGTGAACAGCCACATGAGTAGCATCTGGCTCGGCACGAAGAAGGCGAGGTTCAGCAAGCGGAACTTCATCGGGCCGACCCGCTTCTGCACGACGCCCCAGCGGTAGTCCGCGCCGCCTCTTCGGAAGCCGCCCTTGCGGGCGAAGTTGTAGGTGAGCCTCGCGCCCCAGACGAGCGCAAGCGCCGTCATGAGGTTGACTCGCGCCACGTCGAAGCCGCCCGGGACGGCGACTAACAGGCAGTACGCTGGCGGGCACACGGACCACAGGCGGTCCAGCCATACGCAGCTTTCGCCGGTGGCAAGCGAGACGATCCAAGTCAGCGCCACGAGTAGCATGCAGAGCTCCAGCGCGCTACCGAACGGCTGGCCGGCGAGCGGATGGCTGAACAGGTCGAGTCCGGGCATAGAGATCTCGTAACACTACACTACGCGCTTGTATCTCGTCAGGAACAATCGGCTCCGGTGTCTTTTTGCTGTTCGGCTGACGCCCGAGTTCGTCGAGGACTCGATCGCATTGCAAGCTGGCGCGGGCACGCATATTGACCGCATGGCCCAGCAGTAGGCGGCCCGGGTCGGCGCATCAGGGTCGAGTCGCGCTCAGTAAACCCCCGGAACCAGGCGATACCGAACCTTGCTCCGGTATTGCGTCCACAGCTCTCCATACTTGCCAGCGCAGCGGCCGTCATCGATGCGCTGGCGGATGAGGAAGAAGATCGTCAGGTAGACGAAGTAGATCCAGGCCCACACGTTCGTGAAGTGTCCTAGTGCCAGAGCCATGCCGAGCGCCTCGAGAAGCTCACCTGTGTAGTTCATATGCCGGGCGGCTCCCCAGAACCCGCTGCACAGGATCTTGCGCTCCCCATCCGCCAGCGTGACTGGCCTCACGAACCCGAGAAACGGACGCTCGGGGAATCGCTTGAACATGTACTTCTGCAGGTTGGCACCGCGCGTGATCACCCAGCCGACAAGGAAAACCGCCGCGGAACCTCCAAGCCACAGTGGGTCCCACGACGGATCGATGTCGGGTCTGGCCAGACCGGCCGTTGCCCACAGCGCGACCGGATACGTCATGGGATACACGGCAATGCAGCCGACGATGAGCTTGAAGCCGACGCCTTCCTCGATGATGTCGAAGGTGAAGAGCTGGACGCGCTCGAAGCAGAAGTAGTCCGTCACGAACCACACCCACATCGCCGAGTGCAGGAACAGGCCGGCGTTCGCCGCCTCGCCGTATTGGCCATAGTGGTACGCGGCGCTCGAGAGGGCGTTCAGCGCGAGGTAGGTGCCGCCGAAGATGTACATGAACATCTTCGCCTCGACGTCGCCGCGGAAGTGGACGTTGCGGGACCGGCCTTCGAGCCACTGGACCAGCGGCCTGCGGTCGTCGGCGGGGACGCGCCGGATCATCCACACGGTGAGAACCACGCTCAAGGCGACTGCCCCAGCGAGAGCGTGCCACTTTGCCAGCCACAGCCAGTCGAGCGGGGCAAAGGCCAGCTCCCACCACCAGATGACAAGGGCGCAGACGCAGACGGCGAGACCGTTGAGACGGTATCGGTTAGGCGTCACGCGGGAATAGCCGTCGACGTGACGGGCGGGCAGGACGATGTGCAGGGCGAGGAGGATGGCGAATACAGCCGTCGGCGTCAAGAACGCGGCAACTGCCTGCGAAGTGGTTAGGCCGGACATGGCGGTTTCAGCAGCTGGATGGATTCAGGTAGGCGGAGACGGGATTGCGCGCCGCAAGGGATTCTCTAAACCATAGCTGCGCAACCAGTAGCCGTCAAACCCTCCTGCCCGCCCGACCGATGCCATTGACGTTGCTCGGGAGCCCCGCATATCATGCCGGAATGGCCGTCTTCAGAATTGCGGTGCTTGTTTTGGGCGTGGTCCACGCGCTCTTCGTGGGACTCACGAGCCTCGCTGGCGCGTTCGCGGACGGCGGAGACATCTGGCAACGGCTGGTGGTGGTGTTCCTGCATCCCCTTGGAGTCGCGGGAGTGCTGCTGCTGGTGTTCGCGCCGCGTCTCGCCAGGACCGCGACCATTGGCATCGTGGCGGTCCTGCTGGCGAACGTGATCGCCGACCTGGCCCTTGCGCAGGGGATCGCCGCAGGGGCCGTGAAGGGGGACTGGGAACTTGCAGTGGTATTCGCGGTGGTTCCCGTCGTCGGTCTGGCCTATGCGCTGGGCCTCCTCAGGACCAGCCATCGAGCGGGCGGCTGAGCCAAGTCCCGGAGCGGCCGTCAAGGTGCTGCTGGCACCTCCTTCCGCAGTATTGTCGCGTCACATGCACTACGCCTTGCCGTAATGACCGAGCGTTCTGTAGAACGCTCGACCGGCGGTAGCAAGTAGACTCGGACACGGCACATCGCGCTCGCGATTCATCAGTGCCGAACGAGCCTGAAAGCCTGTGACGCAAGGGCTTCGCTTGGGAACGGGGTCCCGGAGCGACCTCAGCCCATACGTCGACCTGCCTATAGCAAGGGCGCATGACTATCTTGTGAAACCTACGCTGCGGCACAGTCTTCTCGGTAGGCATCGAAGCGATTGGAGCGCAGAGTATCGCGGAGGGCAATGATCGCATTGGCTCTCTCTAGAGTCCGGAACACACCCGCGCATTTCAGGTGGGTGGCGATTGCCGAAGGGCAACTTGCCTCGAGCGTTCCGAAGCCGATGAAGAGGTCCCGTCGGCGAAGCTCGGCATGACGCATGCGGTCGACGTAGCGTCGAAGTAGGCTGCCTCGATCCGCACCTTGTCGCGCATCCCGCTGCGCGCCTGAGGTTGTGGCCGGTCGCGCGACTCTGGTATGGCCAGAGTAGGCCGTGGATCGCGGCCCGCGCACCTATAGGTTCCCGCACCACAGCCCATCCAAGACTGGGACAGGCCGGTGCCGTTCCAACCCCGCAATGCTGCCGTCGCGGCGGCATTGTCGTTGAGCGGGATGGTGCTGGGCGGCGAGGAGGCGGACAGCCCAGTCAATCCAGGCCGAAGGGAGTCCAACTGATGGTAATATGAGCTGACGATCTCTTGGACTCTGGCTGTCCAGCGTTCAAATGACGGGCGATCACATTAGAGGCAATGATGAACGTACGCGAAGCAGTAGATCAGGCGAGAGCGTTCGTCAAGGAGCTATATGCCCACGAACCCATCGGCGAGGTCGGCGTCGAAGAGATTGAGTACGATGACCACGCGCCGAGATCTTGGTTCATCACCATTGGATTCATTCGCTTGTGGGACCGTCCAACGCCCGAGACGCGTCCCGAGCGGGAGTATAAGGCCATCAGAATAGTCGACGCAAGCGGTGCAGTGATTGAAGTAAAGAACCGCTCGCTAGCCTGAGGTATCAACGTTGCCTGGCATCTATATCGATGCAAACCTGCTAGTCCTCCGGATCGTCGGGGATGTTTCTCGGCGACTCGTCGATCACCACCGGCGGTTGAGCGCGTTCTCTCCTGAGGACTATGACAAATTGCTCGACTTCACGTCTCGTTACGACTACCTGCTTGTTACTCCGAACACCTTGACGGAAACGTCGAATCTTCTTGCTTACCACGGAGAACCAGAGCGCTCGGAACTCATGGGGAGGCTTAAATCGCTGATACACGAAAGCAGGGAGATTGTCGTCTCAAGTGCGACGGCATCCGCAAATCAGGAATTTCTCCGACTCGGGCTCACAGACGCTGCCTTGCTTGAGCATGTATCAAACCGGACTCCCCTCCTAACGGCGGACCTGAAGCTCTACTTGGCGGCGTTGGCTAAAGGAAACCAAGCCGCATTCAATTTCACGCACTTTCGATTCGCGTAGTGGCAATCGCTACGGTCTTGAAGTTCACCTACGATCATTCTTGAGCTAGTCTGCGCCCGGCGTCGCCCAGTGATTGACAGTCACCGCGGAACATCCGACATCCCGGACCGAGCAATGATGTTGTATCCCAGACCGCCATTCTGGTATGGTCAGGGTAGGCCGTGGATCGCGGCCCCGCGCACCTCTAGGTTCCCGCACCACAGCCCATCCAAGACTAGGACAAGCCGGTGCCGTTCCAACCCCGCAATGCTGCCCTCGCGGCGGCATTGTCGTTGAGCGGAATGGTGCTGGGCGGGTTGTTGGTAGGCGCTTGGATCGGGCAGCGCTGGGACTGCAACCCGGCGGCGGCGGTGGCCGGGCTCTTTGCGGGGATCGTGGCCGGCTTCTACAACTTGGCCAAGGCGATGTGGACAAGGCAATGAACGCGGAGATCCCACTTGGGCTGGCTTGCGGGCTTGTGACCGCCTTGGTATCCGAGGCGGTGCTGCGGCTGGGCGCCCCTACCCTCAAGCGCAGACTGTTCTCGGCGCTGGCCATCGGAGCCGGGTTGCGTGCGCTGTGGGTGCTGGCGCTTGTCGCTTGGTCGCTGAGCAGCGATGCGATCGACGCTCGCGCCTACGTACTGGCCTTGCTGGCGGGCTACCTGGCCTCCCAGGTCTTCGAGGGCGTCCGCTACACGAGGTACTTCGAGCGGTGCTGAGCGCGCAACCGCCGCTGGCTTTCCTGGCCGCCTCCGGCGAGGAGGAGGGCATCGCCGATGTGATCATGCATCACATCGCCAACAGCCAGATCCATCTGCCGGCCTGGCTGGAGCCGTACCTGCATTCGACGGTCGAGACGCTCGGGGTCAGCAAGGCCGTCTTGATGATGCTGATCGCGTCGGTCACTCTGATCGTGCTGCTGGGGATTTTCCTGCGCCGCCCGCGGGGAGGGCAGGAAGCGCCCAGCGGGGTGACCAACGCCCTCGAAATGCTGGTCGTGTTCGTGCGCGACGAGATCGCGGTCGGAAACATGGGCGAGAAGTGGGGCCGCCGTTTCACGCCCTTTCTGCTGACGCTGTTCTTCTTCATCCTGACCTGCAACTTGCTGGGCATGGTTCCGGGGGGCTTCACGGCGACCAGCAACCTGAACGTCACCGGCGCGCTGGCGCTCATGTCCTTTCTGACCTTCGTGGTCACCGGCATGGTCGCCCTCGGCCCGGTCGGCTATTTCAAGCACATGGTTCCCGAGGGCACTCCACTTGCCATCGCTCCGGTCGTGATCCTGCTCGAGATCATCTCGATGCTGGTGCGGCCGATCGCGCTGATGATCCGCCTGGGCGCCAACATGACCGCCGGGCACATCGTCATCTTGATCATCCTCGGCTTCATCTTCCTGTTCCAGAGCGTGGCCGTGTCGGCGGTCTCCGTGCCGCTGGCGGCCGCGATCATGCTGTTGGAACTCATCGTGGCCTTCATCCAAGCCTATGTCTTCACGCTGCTGACGGCGCTGTATGTCGGAATGCTCGTGGCAGACGAACATTGACACGGCTCAAGCAGCTATATCGCATCCCAACGGAGGAAACCAAGCAATGAATCGCACACTCAACATCCTGTTCGCCCTCGCCATCTTGCTGGCCATGCCGGCCATGGCGTCCGCACAGTTGCTCGACAAAGGTGCCGGCAGCGCGATCGGCGCCGGGATCATCGTGGTCGGCGCCGGCCTCGGCATCGGCAAGTTCACGGCGGCCGCAGTCGAGAGCATCGCGCGCCAGCCACAGGCGGCCAAGGACATCCGCGGCGCCTTCCAGCTGCCGCTCTTCCTGCTGGAAGGCGTGGCTGTGATCGGGCTCGGCGTCTTGTTCGTCGCGTTGCTGTTCTAGCGCCCCCGAGCGCGGGGAACTGCCGGAGGAATTCGCATGGCCGGTGATAACGCAAACGCCCTGCTCCAGTTCGAGCCCGGTCTGATGATTTGGACCGTGGTGACGTTCTTGGTTACCTTTCTGGCGCTGCGGCTGATCGCGTGGAAGCCCATTCTTGGCGTGCTCGAAGAGCGCGAGGGGCGGATTCGCGAGTCGCTGGAGAAGGCCGAGCAAGCCCAGGCCGAGGCCGAGCGGGCTATCGAGGAGAACAAGGCCAACATGGAGGCTTCGCTGCGCCAGTCGCAAGAGCTCGTGGCAGAGGCGAGGCAGGACGCGGAGCGGGTCCGCGCGCAGGCCCGCGAAGAGGCCCGCGGCGAAGCGCGCAAGATCGTGGAGGAGGGGCGCCGCCAGCTCGAGGTCGAACGGCGAGCCGCGCTCTCCGACATCCGGCAGGAGGCCGCGGGCTTGGCCATCCTGGCGGCGGAGCAGTTGTTGAAGAAGAATCTCGGCGAGGAAGAGAACCGACAGTTGGTGCAGGGCTTCTTGGACCAACTGCCCAAGCCGCCCGTGCAGTGATGGCGCCCGGCCGAGCCCGACTGTTGCAGCCGCAAGCTTGGGCGGGCGTTCTGCTCGCGGCGGGCCTCGTCGGCTGCGCCGTCGACCAGCCCTCGCCCGGGCAGATTTCGCACGGCCCGATCTTGGGCCGACTCGCCTCCGACAGCGTTGCGGTTTGGGCGCGCACGCGCGCGCCCGCTGCCTTCCGGGTGCGCTACTGGCCGGTCGGTGGCACAGGCGAGCAGGTCTCAGCGCCGATTGCCACGACCCTCGACAGGGACAACACGGGCTGGGGGCTGTTGAAAGGGCTGGAGCCTGACACGCTGTACGCCTACCGCTTGGAGGCGGCCGGGACGGTGCCGCCCGTCGCGACGTTCCGCACTCTGCCGGCGGCTGCGGAAGTGGCGGACCCTAAGGTCAACCCGCGAGGACTGTTCAACTTTTCGTTCGAGTTCGCCTGCGGCAACAAGCAATTTGATTCCGACCAGCCCGCTTTTCGCACGATGCTGGCCAAGCTCGATGACCGGGCGCACTTCGCGATCCAGAATGGCGACTGGTTGTACGAAGAGCAGCGGGACTACCCGGCCGCGGAGTGGCTTCGGCAGAGCGGTGCCTCAGATGCGCCCAGGGTGGTCGCGCTGGCTCCCACGATCGCGGGAGTTTGGCAGAACTACAAGCTCTATCTCGAGCGCGGCCTCGACATGGCGGCCTGGCACCGCGAGATGCCGTCGTTCTTCGTTTTCGACGACCACGAAATCCTCGGTGACGTAAACGGTACGGGCACGCTCGGCCTGCGCAGCCGCAGGGCCGTGTTCCGCGATATCGGCGTACAGGGCTGGTACGACTACCTCGGGTGGGCCAACGAGGTAGCCCACACCCAACCGATCCACTTCGGCAAGGCCAATTTGGAGGCAGGCGCTTCGATCCTGCGCGACGAGGACGGCGGCCTCAGCGGATTGGACCTGGCCCAGGCAGCCACTCTGACGGTCCATTGGGGCGAGCCTGACGCGGGCGTGAACCTCAAGGAGCTTGACGCCGTCCGGGGCGACCCGAATGCGGGAGTCTACCGGATCGAGCAGGTGCTCGACGATACGAGCTTAAGGATCCATCCGGCGGCGGACGTCGATGGCAATGCCGCCTACTCGATCGGGCGCCTGAACTACTGGCGGCGCGCGATATCCAACGCCGAGTTCTTCTTCCTGGACACGCGCAGCCACCGGCAGGTGCATGACAAGGCGGATCCGTTCAAGCCCGGAGTCTCGATGCTGGGAGAGCGCCAAAAGCGCTGGCTGAAGCAGGGCATGCAGGCCAGCGAGGCCGATTTCCTGTTCGTGATCTCGTCGGTGAACCTGATGGTCCCGCATGTCGGGCCGGGCATGGGCGGACCCAACAAAGACGAGGCTTGGACCGCGATGGCGGCCGAGCGGGAGGAGCTGATCAAATTCTGGGACGGCCTTGGCAAGCCTGTATTCGTGCTGACAGGCGACTTGCACAACAGCTTCGCCATCCAGATCACGGATCGCGTCCGCGAGTTCGCGGCCGGCCCGCACAGCTCCGGCAACCATGCCCTCGTGTCCGAGGCAGGCCGGCCGCCCAACGGGGATTTCGAATCGCGCGGCCGCAACGCCCAGATTCGCTGGTCGACGTTCTTTCTCGACGACTCGAGCGAGCGCCGCAGGCCGGTGTATTGCGTGGTGCGCATCAGCAATGTCTTCAACAACCCGGGGCCGGAGGGCCGCCCGCGCTGGGTCGCGTACCCGCGGCCGCAAGCGATCTTCCAGTACTACGACGGCCTGACCGGCGAGCTGCTCTACGCCGAATCGATCTTGGCGGCGGAGGCCTCGTGAGCGCGGGCGAGCGGGTCGTTGCGGAGTACGGCTTCTGGAAATCGCCGATCACGGCGGACTTGGTGGCCGGCAAGTCCATCCGGATAAGCGAGCCGACGCTGGATGGCGGTGAAGTCTATTGGCTTGAGGGCCGGCCGGCCGAGGGCGGCCGCATGGCCTTGGTCTGTCGCGGTCGCGACGGGAACATTCGCGATCTGCTCCTGGCCCCCTCGTCCGTGCGCACCGGGGTCCACGAGTACGGCGGCGGCGCCTATGCCGTCCTGGATGGAACGGTCTACTTTTCCGAGGCTCGCGACCGGCTGCTGCATCGCCTCGGCCCGGACGGCCGCTCGCAGGCGCTGACGGCGGCTGGCCCGCAGAGGTATGCCGATCTGGAGGTCGATTCGGCTCGTGAGCGAATCATCGCCGTCTGCGAAGACCACTCGGAATCGGGTCGCGAAGCGCGGCAGTCGCTTGTTGCGATTGCATCGGGGCCCGGCATCCAGCCGGTGCGCTGCTTGCTCAAGGGTTCCGATTTCTACTCCAATCCCCGCGTGAGCCCGGATGGCGCGCGCCTGTGCTGGCTCCAGTGGCAGCACCCGAACATGCCTTGGGACGGCACCGAGCTTTGGGTCGGGAACCTTGGTGCGGATGGCGGGCTGGAAGGGCGGGAGAAGCTTGCCGGCGGTGCCAGCGAATCGATCTTCCAGCCACAGTGGTCTCCGGCCGGAGAGCTCCACTACGTGTCCGACCGGACGGGGTATTGGAACCTGTACCGCCACGATGGCGCCGCCGTTCCGCTGCACGAGCGGGAAGCGGAGTTCGGGCAGCCGCAGTGGGTCTTCCGGATGTCGACGTACGGTTTCGCGCGTGACGGCCGGATTCTTGCCGCGTACTGCGAGCACGGCCGCTGGAGCTTGGGCCTGCTGGATGGCAGCGGCGAGCTCGATCCGGTTCACTCGCCGTACAGCCAGATCGACTCCGTCACGGTGCGCGGCACCGAAGCGGTGTTTCGCGCGGCGTCGCCGACACAGTCCCCGGCCCTAGTGCGCATGGATCTGAGCTCGCGCCGGATCGAGACGCTCAGGGATTCCGCCGAGATTCCCGAGCAAGTACCTAGCTACTTCTCGGCTCCGAGCTCCGAGTATTTCCGTTCCGGAGACGGAACAGCGGTCCACGCCTTCTTGTACAAGCCCTACAATCCAGACTTCGAGGCTCCGCCCGAGGAAAAGCCACCGCTCATCGTTCGTGTCCATGGCGGCCCGACCGCTGCTGCCAGCGACGCCTTGTCGCTCACCGTTCAGTTCTGGACCAGCCGCGGATTCGCCCTCGCCGACCTCAACTATGGCGGCAGCAGCGGGTTCGGCAGGGCCTACCGGGAGCGCCTGAACGGCCAGTGGGGAGTCGTCGACGTCGAGGATACCGTCGCGGCCGCCCGGCATTTCGTCGCCCAAGGCCAGGCCGACGAAAACCGCCTGATCGTCAAGGGCGGCAGCGCCGGGGGCTATACCGCTCTGTGCTGCTTGGCGTTCCGTGATGTCTTTGCAGCTGGTGCCTCCTACTACGGGATCAGCGAACTTGCGGGCCTGGCGGAGGAGACGCACAAGTTCGAGTCCAGATACCACGACACGCTGATTGGCGAATGGCCCGCCCAAGAGACGCTCTTCCGTGAGCGCTCTCCGCTGGGCCGCGCAGGACAAGTCAAGGCCCCCGTGATCTTCTTCCAAGGTTCGGACGATCCGGTTGTCCCCAAGGCGCAGACTGAAGCGATGGTGGCCGCGTTGCGTCTCGGCGGCGTCCCCGCGGCGTATTACCTGTTCGAGGGCGAGTCGCACGGTTTCAAGGAGGCAGTGCACATCCGGCAAGCATTGGAGGCCGAGCTCGGCTTCTACGCGACAGTGCTCCTTCGCATGGGAGTCCGCTCGTAGGCTTCCCGCGCGTTTTTCGCGGCGTTGAAGCGGCTTGCCGAGCCCTGATGCTGTCGCCCGCGCACGCGAGGTCGTCCTGCGAGTGCCGTCGACAGGGATTCCCGACCGCCCCGCCTCGCCCATCGCCTAACTTGTCCCGCTCATCACCGGAGCATGCTGTAAACCTGTGAAGATCCTGTGAACGTCTTGGGTCTTGGGGTCTTGGGGTCTTGGGGTCTTGGGGGGTGCGCGACAATTCTGTGAAACTATGCAGCCGCCCGGTCCTCCCAGTAGTCGTCGAATCGATCGGAGAGTTGGGCGCAGCGCAAGGCGATGATGGCGTTCGCGCCTTTGACGGTCCAAAACATCCCGGACTTTTTTAAT
>JAJDTX010000122.1 GCA_022826925.1 Bryobacterales bacterium | reverse complement strand
GCGCTCAAGCAATCGCCATACCAAACTTATCAGCCGGCGGTTTAGCCCATCTGATTCTTTGCCCACCGGCGCGGCCTTGAGCATTCTGCCCCACTTCCAACACCCGTCTGCCGCGCCGCCAGGCAAAAAATCCTCTTCGTTATGTGGATCGTTCTCCAAGGCCCTCTATGCGTCGGCGCAGCGGACATGCAAGGCATTGCTCAAGGCATTGCTGTGGCGGAACGGTAACGCGCTCGGGTGGCCCCACTTCCTTTTGATGCACCCACCAAAGAACGGACCCGCGTACCCGCAGCCGAGCTGGGAATCCCCGCCGAGCCGAGCGGCCGGATCTAGCCCGTCCCGGCCAGCCGCGCGGACAACTTGGAGAGCTTCGCGAGCTTGTCGGCTGCCGCGCCCGAGTCAATCGCCTCTTGGGCAAGTGCAGCGGCCGCGCGCCAGCTGGTTGCGGCTTCCGACATGTGGATCGCGGCCGCGGCGTTCACGACCACGATATCGCGCGCTGGCCCGCGCGCGCCTGCCAGCACGGACCGGATGATCGAGGCGTTGCGGGCGACATCGCCGCCGGAGAGCGACGCCGCGCTGGCTTGCGGCACGTCGAACTCGCCAGGCTCGAGCGATCCCTGCCTCGAGACGTTGCCGCGGACTACCTCGCTGAAGCGGGTCGGACCGGTGGTTGTGATTTCATCCATTCCGTCACTGCCGTGTACCACCAGTGCGCGCCGGGCGCCCAAGCGCGCCAGCGCGGCGGCCGCGAGCGGCACGATCTGGTCGTCGTACACGCCCATGACCTGTACCGCGGCTCCGGCGGGGTTGGTCAGCGGGCCGAGCATGTTGAACACGGTGCGCATGCCCAACTCGCGGCGCACCGGTCCCGCGTGGCGCATGGCCGGGTGCATCGCTTGCGCGAATAGGAAGCCGATACCCACCTCGTCGATGCAGCGGGCCGCCTGGTCAGAGTTGAGCTTGACGTTGACGCCGAGCGCTTCCAGCACGTCCGCGGAACCGCACTTGCTGGAAACCGCGCGGTTGCCGTGCTTGGCTATCGCCACGCCCGCTCCGGCGGCCACGAGCGCGGCTGCCGTGGAGACGTTGAAGGTCGATCCGCCGTCTCCCCCCGTGCCGCAGGTGTCGACAAGCTGCTCGCGAGGCGTGCGCACGGCGCGAACGCTGGCGGCGCTCGCCCTCATGGCGCGCGCAAAGCCCGTGACCTCGTCGGCGGTCTCCCCCTTCATGCGCAGGGCGACAAGCAGGGCAGCGATCAGCGGCGGCGACGACCGGCCATCGAGGATTTCCTGCAAGGCAGCGGCGGACTGCCGCTCGGATAGGTCTTGGCGCGCAGCGGCTAGATGCAACGCTTCTTGGACTGCTGGCATGGAATTGCGCTACGTCTGCCATCCCGGATATATTGGAAGTTCTGGCGGCCTGCGCGGTTTTCTGATCGTACCCCACGGCCGCGTTCCTATGAAGCTCCACGAGTATCAGGCCAAGGAAGTTCTGCGCGCGTACGGAGTGCCCACGCCTCGGGGCTCGATGGCCAAGACGGTCGCCGAGGCGCGGTCGGCCGCTGCGGATCTGGGCGGCAAGGTCGTGGTCAAGGCGCAAATCCATGCTGGCGGGCGCGGCAAGGGCGGAGGAGTGAAGCTGGCGCACAGCGTCGACGAGGCCGAACGCCACGCCGCTGCCATTTTGGGCATGACCCTGGTGACCCATCAAACCGGCCCGCAGGGACGGCTGGTGCAGCGGTTGCTGGTCGAGGAACAGTTGCCGATCGAGCGCGAGATTTACCTCGGCATCACCTTGGACAGGGCCCTGAGCAAGCCGGTCTTCATGGCATCGGCTCAAGGCGGGGTGGAGATCGAGGAGGTTGCCGCCAGGGATCCCTCCGCCATTCTCCGAGAAGCGATCGATGGAGCCCAGTTACAGGGCTACCAAGCGCGTCGTCTCGCCTTCGCTCTCGGCATCGCGCCGGAGGCCCGAGCGTCCGCCGTGCAAGCAATGCAGGCGCTGGCTAAGGCTCATGACGAGTCCGACGCCTCGCTAGTGGAGATCAATCCATTCGTGCTAACCGCGGACGGTCGCGCGGTCGCGCTGGACGCGAAGATGGACATCGACGACAACGCCTTGTTCCGCCATCCCGATCTCGCGGAATTGAGGGATCTCGACGAGGAGGAGCCGCTCGAGACCGATGCCATCGACCACGGCTTGAACTACATCAAGCTCGATGGGAACGTCGGTTGCATGGTCAACGGGGCAGGGCTGGCCATGGCCACCATGGACATCATCCAATACGCGGGGGGGATGCCTGCGAACTTCTTGGACGTGGGCGGCGGCGCGAGCAAGGACCAGATCAAGAACGGCTTCCGGATCATCCTGTCGGACCCCAACGTCAAGGCGATCATGATTAACATCTTCGGCGGCATCCTCAAGGTCGATGTCCTCGCCGAGGGGATCGTCGCAGCCGCGCAGGAACTCAAGATCGGCGTGCCGATGGTGCTCCGCCTAGAGGGAACGAACGTGGAGAAGGGGCGTGAGATCCTCGCTGATTCGGGCTTGGACTTCATCGTCGCCTCCGACATGAAGGAGGCCGCCCAGCAGGCCGTCGCCCGAGCCGGCTAGGGGATATCGCGTATGAGCATCCTGGTAGACGAGACAACCCGCGTGGTCGTGCAGGGCCTCGGGCGCGCGGGCCTCTTCCATGCCGAGCAGTGCATCCGGTTCGGCGCCAACGTCGTGGCCGGCGTGCATCCCGGCCGGGGCGGCAGCGAGGCGCTGGGCTTCCCGGTCTTCGACACGATGCGCGAGGCCGTCGCCGAAGCGCGGCCTGACGCTTCGCTGGCCTTCGTGCCGGCCGCCGGCGCGGCGGATGCGGTGCTGGAAGCCATCGAAGCGGAGCTGGCCCTCGTGGCCTGCATCACGGAGGGGATTCCTGCCCGAGACATGGTCCGCGTGGCGGATGCCTTGCGCGGCAGCGCCACGCGCTTGATCGGGCCGAACTGTCCGGGTGTAATCTCGCCGGGGAAGTGCAAGCTGGGCATCATGCCCGGCCACATCCACAAGCCGGGATCGGTCGGAGTCGTCTCGCGTTCGGGGACGCTGACGTACGAGGCCGTCGGTCAGCTCTCGAGCCTTGGCATCGGCCAGTCGACCTGTATCGGGATCGGGGGCGATCCGGTCATCGGAACCAATTTCATCGACGTGCTGGAGATGTTCAACGAGGATTCCGACACCACCGGCATCATCATGATCGGAGAGATCGGCGGCACGGCCGAGGAGCAGGCCGCCGAATTTGTCAAGGGCCGCGTCAAGAAGCCGATCGTCGGATTCATTGCCGGGGCCACGGCGCCGCCGGGCCGCCGCATGGGTCATGCCGGGGCGATTATCTCTGGCGGGAAGGGCACAGCGGCCGAAAAGCAGGCGGCGATGGAAGCCGCCGGCATCGCAGTGGCGCCCACCCCGGCGGACCTTGGCTCGACCTTGGCCGCGCTGATTTGAAGCTGGCCTGCCGCTCTCGGACCGGCCTTGCCGACCGCATCGTGGAGGAACTGAACCCGTGGCACTGGAACGCACGCTGACCATCATCAAGCCCGACGCCGTCGCAGCCGGCAATTCCGGGCACATCATCGCCCACCTTGAGCGAGAGGGATTCAAGATCGTCGCGATGAAGAAGATCGCGCTGACGCGGGCTCAGGCGCAGGCCTTCTACGCCGTGCACAGCCAGCGGCCCTTCTTTGACAGCCTGGTCGACTTCATGACGTCCGGCCCGATCATTCCGATGGTTCTGGAGCGCGACAACGCCATCGTCGGCCTGCGCGAAGTCATGGGCGCCACCAATCCCGAGCAGGCCGAGGAAAGCACGGTGCGCAAGTTGTACGGCACCAACATCGAGCGCAACGCAGTCCACGGCTCGGACGCGCCAGAGACGGCGGCTGTCGAACGGGCCTTCTTCTTCAGCGGTCTCGAACAGGGCTAGCCCGTCCTCGCCAGCACCCTCACAGCGGTATGTTGCCGTGCTTCTTGCGCGGCGATCGCTCGGTCTTGGTGTCGAGCATTTCCAGCGCACGGCAGAGTTTGGCACGTGTCTGGCTGGGCGCGATCACTTCATCGATCCAGCCCTTCTCCGCGGCCCGATAGGGGTTCGCGAAACTGGCCGTGAACTCCTCGATCCGGTCGCTGCGGAAGCGCTCCGGGTCGTCCGCCTCGGCGAGCTCGCGGCGATAGAGGATGTTCACAGCGCCCTCCGGGCCCATGACCGCGATCTCGGCGGTTGGGTAGGCGAAGTTCATGTCCGTGCGAATGTGCTTCGAGCCCATCACGCAATATGCGCCGCCATACGCCTTGCGCGTGATGACCGTGATCTTGGGCACGGTCGCTTCGCAGTAGGCGTACAGCAGCTTCGCTCCGTGCTTGATGATGCCGCCGTATTCCTGGTCAGTGCCGGGCAGGAATCCCGGAACGTCCTCGAACGTAACGATGGGAATGTTGAACGCGTCGCAGAAGCGAACGAATCGGGCGCCCTTCAGCGATGCGTCGATGTCTAGGCACCCAGCCAGCACGGCAGGCTGGTTCGCGACGATACCCACCGGCCGTCCGGCGAGGCGGGCGAAGCCGACCACGATGTTCTGGGCGAAGTGCGCCTGCACCTCGAAGAAATAGGAGTCATCGACCACTCGGTGGATGATGTCGCGGATATCGTAGGGAATGTCCGGTTCTGCCGGCACGACCTCGTCAAGGTCGGCATCGGCGCGGTCGGCTTTGTCCTCCGTGGCGCGCCAGGGCGGGTCGTCCAGATTGTTCGACGGCAGGAACGACAGCAGCTCTCGGATCAGCTGCAGGCAGTGCGTGTCGTCGGCCGCCAAGAAATGCGCCACCCCGCTGGTTTCGTTGTGGGTCCGGGCGCCGCCAAGCGCCTCCTTGCCGACTTGCTCGTGCGTCACGGCGCGGATCACGTCCGGCCCGGTGACAAACATGTGGCTGGTCTGGTCCACCATGAGCACGAAATCCGTGATGGCCGGAGAATACACCGCCCCGCCGGCACAAGGTCCCATCACTGCCGAAATCTGCGGCACGACGCCGCTTGCCAGGGTGTTGCGCAGGAAGATGTCGGCATAGCCGGCTAGCGAGGCGACGCCCTCGTGAATGCGTGCCCCGCCGGAATCGTTGAGCCCGATCACGGGCGCGCCGGTCTTCATGGCCAAATCCATGATCTTGCAGACTTTCTTGGCGTTCTGGAGCGATAACGACCCGCCGAAAACCGTGAAGTCGTGCGCGAACGCATAGGCCGGCCGGCCATCGATCTTGCCGTAGCCGGTCACGAAGCCATCGCCCGGAATCTTTTGCTCGGCCATTCCGAAGTCGATGCAGTCGTGCGTCACCAAGCGGTCCAGTTCTTGGAACGTGCCCTCGTCTAGCAACAGCTCGAGCCGCTCGCGGGCGGCCAGCTTGCCCGCCTCCTTGTGTTTCTTGACCCGTTCCGGGCCGCCGCCCGCGAGCGCCTCCGCGTTGCGCCGCTCGAGTTCCGCGCGTCTTTTGGCGAGATCCATGAGTTTCCACAAGTTATCACGACGGCTGTGAGGGGCCTGCGCGAGCCCGTGATATGCTCCCACTTGGTCGATATCCTTTTCTGGCTTTTCGCCGTCGCCGCCGTGCTGGCGACGCTCGCGTCTGTCAAGGGCGGCAGGCGGTTCTTGGAGTATGCCGAGTCGCGTTCCAAGCAGCCCTTGTCCGAGCCTGCCGGGGGCTGGCCAGCGGTCGCCCTGATCGTGCCCGTCAAAGGGGCCGAGCCCGGCTTGGCCGAGAACCTGCGCTCGCTGGGGCGGCAGGACTACCCCGACCTGGAACTGACGGTGTGCTACGCCGATGAAGGCGATGCGGCCGTCACTATAGCCAGGGCTACCCTGGGGCCGGAGTGTCGCTTCGTGGCCGCCGGCGAGCCTCCGCCGGACATCGGGGAGAAGATCCACAACCTGCGGGCTGCCGTCGAGGCGGTGGCCGCAGATCGAGAGGTGCTGGTCTTCGCCGACTCTGACGGCCAGGTTCGAGCGGATTGGATCCGCAGGCTCGTGGCGCCGCTAGCCGACGAGGGTATCGGGGCCACGACGGCTTTCCGCTGGCACTTCCCGGAAGACGGCGGCTTCTGGCCGCTGCTGCGCAGCGTCTGGGATTCCGTCATCCCGACCATCATGGACAGCCAGGACCGCAGTTTCGCCTGGGGAGGGGGCACCGCGGTGTCGCGCGATGCGTTTCGAGACGCCCGCGTGCTCGAGTATTGGCAGGGTGCCGTCAGTGACGACCTGCGGCTCACCCAGGCATTGCGCGATGCAGGCATGGGTGTCCGCTTCCTGCCCGAAGCGATGGTGGCGACAACCGGCCAGTGCGGGGCCTTGGATTTCCTGGCATGGGCCGTGCGGCAGGCCACGATCACGCGGGTCTATCGCTTCAAGACATGGCTGGGCGGCTGCTTGAGCCACATTACCTACTGCGCGGCGCAAGCGCTCTGCGTGCTCAAGCTGATCCAAGGCGACCTGATCGCATTGTTTCCGCTGGCGCTGATCCTGCTCCCGGGCATGGCCAAGGGCGGCACCCGGGCCTACGTGTGCTCGCTGGTGTTCCCTGATCGCGAGGCCTGGCTCGAGCGCTACGGCTGGGCCTATTTCTGGTTTACTCCGCTTGCGACATGGGTGTGGCTCTATGCTTTCCTGCGCTCCGGGCTGACACGTCGCATCCGCTGGCGCGGCCGCACCTATGACTTGATCAGCGAGACGCGGGTCCGCGAGGTTGGCCGGAGTCAGTGACGTGCGCCGCTGCGCCGTCACTGGCGCTCGACCAAGCGGATCACGGGGGCGAGCAGGTTGTCGACCGGCGCGTAGTCATCGGTCAGCACTAGCCCGCGCGAGCGTTCGCGTAACACTGCCGTGTGCTGTGGCGAGAGCAGGTCCGCCGCGTACTTGACATAGTCGAGGTCCTGGACGGGCAGCAGGCGCGTCGATCCCACTACCACGAACGTGTCCCGCTCGTCGTCGTCGGTAGGCCCTCCTGGCGAGGTTCCGAAGGTATACACGTAGGGGAACACCTGCTCCACGGTGTTGATCATGGCGCCCAAGAAGCGGCCCGAGCGGAATACATCGATCGTGTTCGCCATGAACACGGAGTCGTCGCTCATCACTGCGCGGAGCTTGCGAACGTATTCCAGCGTTGTCAGGTGGAATGGGGGCGAATAGTGATTGAAGGCGTCGTTGTAGACAAGGTCGAACTTGCCTTCGAGCTCGCCGCGCCGGGCTTGCGAGAAGAGTTCGTCGACCCGGTTGCGAGCGTCGAGGTGCACGATCCGGAGCGGTGTGTCAGGTTCGAGGTCAAACGTGTCGAATGCGGCTCGCGTCACTTGGGGGTCGATTTCGACGACCTCCCCCAAGCCGCGCGGGAAGTGGCGCAGAAACCAGCGGGGGAAGACATAGCCCCCGCCTCCGAGGAATAGCGCGCGCACCTCGTGATCGGGATGATAGGCTTGCACCGCCTCGTTGGTGATCCCCGCATAGATGCGCTCGTAGTCGTAGTGCAGATTATCGGGATCGTTCAGATCTACGTAGGCATGGACCAAGTGATCCAGCGTCATCGAGCGCAGGCCCGCAGTCTCGATGACCTCTTCCACGCGGATCACTGAATACTGCGACTCGTCGTGGTATAGCACCGCCTCCATGCGCGGCTCCCGGTAGCCGAGCCTCTCGCCGATCACTTGCGCCCACTGAAACGGCGCCCAGGCGGCGAACATGACCGCGATCAGAACGCCCGTCCACAGGTAGGGCAGCAGGCTGGCCCCGCCGTACAAGAGCGCGATCAGCAGCAGCACGCCGGCGACGGACAGCAACACAGCCGTCGTGCCCATCTCGGCGATTAGCACGTAGCCGGTCAGGAACGTGCCGAGGATGCTGCCGATGGCGCCCCACGAGTAGACACTGCCGATCGTGCGGCCGAGCTGCTGCCCCAGCACGATGGCCATCTTGGCGGCCGACGGGCTGATCATGCCCAGCAGGCACGACGGGGCGAAGAACACCAAGAAGACGTGCAGCGCGATCCGCACAGGCCATTCGAGCTCGCGCAGGGACTCCATGCCGCCGATGCGGTTGTTGAGGACTGGGATCAGGAGGCAGTTGGCCGAGGCGACCAAGAAGATCAGGCTGAGCGTCTCTTTGGGCGGGAAACGGTCCGCGAGCCGTCCGCCGACGTAGTTGCCGGCGGCGATGCCAGACAGGACGATGCCGATGACCGAGGTCCAGGTGTAAAGCGAGCTACCGACGTGGCGGGCGATGAGCCGGCCCGCCACGAGTTCGAGCACCATGATGCACAGGCTCGACACGAAGACCGTGGCGATGGGTACGATCCAGGCCCAGCGCGAAACGCTTGGAGTGCTTGCTCGCTCGGAATCCATTGCACTGCCGCCGGGAGGGGCCATCGCCGCTCCGCCAGATCACGGCGGGCGGCGTCTCAAGCGTAGCGGATCAAGATCCCTCTAGCTTGGGATGCCGGGAACGGGAAAGGCCGCACACAGCGCCTGCACCTCGTCCTTGAGCTTCCGGAGGCTGGCCTCGTCGTCGGGCTTCCGCAAGGCCTCCAGCATGAAGCCGCCCAATGCCTCCATCTCGGATTCGGCCATTCCCCTGGTTGTGGCGGCAGGCGTGCCGAGGCGGATACCGCTGGGGCGCAGCGGAGGGTTAGGGTCGTCGGGAATGACCTGTTTGTTGCAGGTGATCGCGATCTCGTCCAGGGCGTTCTCGGCCACTCGGCCGTTGATGCCGAAGCTGCGCACGCAGTCCACGACCATCATGTGGTTGGCCGTGCCGCCGGTGACGAGTTCCGCTCCCCCGGCAAGCAAGGCCCGGGCGAGCGCTCGGGCGTTCGCGAGCACCTGCTGGCAATATCGCTTGAACTCGGGTTGCTGGGCCTTGCCGAGAGCGACCGCGGTCGCGGCCACCTGATTCATGTGCGGCCCCCCCTGCAGGCCGGGAAAGACGGACTGGTCGATGGCCTTGCGGAACTCTCCCCGGCACATGATCATGCCGCCGCGCGGCCCGCGCATCGACTTGTGGGTTGTGGTGGTGACGAGGTCGAATCCGGCGTCGAACGGGTTGGCCAGAGCCTCTCCGGCGATCAGCCCGCCGATATGGGACACGTCGGCGAGGGTCAGTGCGCCGACCTCGTCGGCGATGTCCTTGAACGGCTTGTAGTCGTAGTCTCTTGGGTACGAGGAGTAGCCGCAGACGATCATCTTGGGCCGGCGTTCCACCGCGACCTGGCGCAACTCGTGAAAATCGATGCGGCCCTCCGATTCGGGGTCGGTCTTGTAGCGGATCCAGTCGAACAGGCGCCCCATGTGAGACACCGGCGCGCCGTGGGTGAGGTGGCCGCCATGGGACAGGTCCATTCCCATCACGGTGTCGCCCGGCTGTAGCAGCGCCAGATACGCGGCGGCGTTCATGGGGGCGCCGGAGAGGGGCTGGACGTTGACATGGTCGCAGCGGAACAGTTGCTTGGCACGCTCGCGCGCCAGCCGCTCGATGGAGTCGGTGAACTCCTGTCCGCCGTAGTAGCGGCGTCCGGGGTAGCCCTCGGAGTACTTGTTCGTGAACACGGAGCCGAGCGTGGTCAGCACTTCCGGGTAGGTGTAGTTCTCGGACGGGATCATTTCGACGCCGCAAGCTTGGCGCGCCTCCTCGCCGTTCAGCGCCGCAAAAATATCGGGGTCGTTGCGTTCTAGTAGGTCGCGGGGTGAGAGCATGCAAGTGTCCAAACCCCTATTGTCACGCAGTCCGGTCGACCGGCCGGTTGGAGGCGCGGCCGCCTGCCTTCACGAACTTTTAACGGACTTGTTGCATGCGGGTAACACGGCGTGGCTAGCCTTGGATTCTAGGTTGAGCGGCTGGGGCACCGCCGCAAGGCCTCGCGTTGCGGCTCGCAATTTCGTGCGATTTCTCAGACATCGGCGGAAGCGTGCGCCGCACCCCCTTGAAGGCTCGGCGGCACCGCGGCGAACACAGCTGGGATCGTCGAGTTGAACCAAATACACCGTAAGGAGAACACTGAATGACACACAACTGGATTGGGCGCCTGCTGGCGATCTCTCTCTGCACCATGCCGTTCGTCGGGGCGGCCCAAACCGCGGACGACGCCGCAATGAGCGGACCGCTATCGCCGACGGCGATGAAGGCGATGATCTGGACCGACAAGCTCGGCTATTCGACGGACGAGCAGATGAACGTGTATCTGACCCTTGATCCGATGGGGGACATGAACAATTACACCTGGTTCCTCTACCGCGAGAATATCGAGACCGGCGAGCGCATGTATCTGCCGCTACGGGGGAATCTGACAGAGGATGTCGTTGACTATGTGGGATTGGAGGCGGGCTTTTTCTCTCCCATTCAAGTGCCCGCTGTCACGCAGCGTCACATCTGGAGCGGGCCCGCGCCGGCGGCTGGCCTGTGGCATTGGGTCGGCGAGCTGCGCGGCGCGGACGCCACCCAGGTAGTGAAGAAGGTCTACGCCAAGTTCGTCGTCTCGGCGGAGTCGCCTGTGGAGCTCGGCGCAGACGGCACCGACACCGAGATCTCTACTGACACCACGTGGACCAACGACAGGATCTACCGGATCCAGCACCAAGTCTTTGTCAACTCTGGAGCGACGTTGACCATCGAGGCCGGCACGCTGATCCTAGCGAGAGGCCAGAATGCCGTCATCGTAGTGGAAAAGGGCGGCAAGATCATGGCCGAGGGCCGTCGCGAGGCCCCCATCGTCATGACCTGCGATGCGGCGGTCGGCGAGCGTGAATCGGGCTGCTGGGCGGGCCTGATCGTCTTGGGCAACGCCCCCATGACTCGCGGCACGGGCCTCGCCGAGGGCGTGATCCCCGAGACGCGGCCGACCTACGGCGGAGACGATCCGATGGACTCCAGCGGCGTGCTAAGGTACGTTCGCGTCGAGTTCGCCGGTGTTGACTTCAACCCCGAGACCCAGCCCAACGCCTTCGGTTTCCACGGCCTGGGCGCCGGCACAGTGATCGACCACATCCAGGCGCACGAGGGCGAGGACGACGGCATCGAGTTCTTCGGTGGCACCGCCAATTGCACCCATTGCGTCTCCAGCGGCTCCAAGGACGATTCGCTCGACTGGGCGTTCGGCTGGACCGGCACAGCGCAGTACGTCTTCATCCAGCAGGATCCGCAGGGTGACAACGGCATCGAGGCCGACAACGACAGCCAGGGCTTTGACCGCACGCCGCGCTCCCGCCCGCACCTCTACAACGTGACCCTCGTGGGCGGTTTGCTCTCGGATCCAAGCTCGAGTTCCGGCGACGGCATGCGGATTCGCGTCGGCACTGCGATTACGGCGCGCAACGTGGTGTTGACCGGCTTTGGCGGCGACGCCCTCGACGTGCGCGACAACTCGCCGTCGCTCTTCACGACCGGCACGAGCAGCATCACCAATGCGATCATCCACAGTAACGGCGGCCAGGTCGGCGACGCCCAGATCGTGGGTGGCGTAGCTGCATCCGTGCAGTACGCCGATGTCGCTCCCATGCTGGTGAACGTGCGCTACGAGGCTAACCCCGATCCGCGTCCGATGCTCGGTTCTTCCGCCCTGAGGATTGGGGGTCCCGCCACCCCTCCCAGCGATGGTTCGCTCGACACCGCTGCGCAGTTTGTCGGTGCCTTCGGCGACGAGAACTGGCTCGAAGAGTGGACCTTCTTCGGCAGCGAACTCGACTACGACACCTCAACCTCAGAGTAGGTCCGGCCATTGAGGCCGCCGGCTGATTCGCCTCAGTCGGTGGCTTCCTCTCCGAAAGCCCTTCTTCCAGCAGGAGGAAGGGCTTCTTCGGGGCTGGCGGCTGCTTGGGCGCGGGATTGCAGCGGGCAAGAGCGCCATCCACGCCGGGCCAGCGTGGCGCGCTCTTCGCCCCCCGGGCCCTGCGTGCCCTTGGATGATCTTGACCGATTCCCGCGACGCCGCCCGAAAGCTCGCAGCGCGGGGCGCGCCAGGCTCCTTGGCCGATCGCGGAGCACGGCCGACGGCGGTCGCGGTCCGGATTTGCGGGATCTTGCCGTTCAAGATGCGCGATCGCATGCGACAGCAAACGTTCATGGAGCGCCTTTAACCGCGTCTACGGTACCTTGTGCGAAGCCAGCGCCGGCTGGATCGAGTCCGCCCGGCTAGATCAGGCGGAAAGCGATTTCCAACCGCAGTCGGGAGGGAACTCTGCGCCCCCCGCTGCGAGCCGGACGGAAGCGCCATTGCCGCACGGCTTCTACGGCCCGGTCATCGAGGCCGAGACCCAAGTAGCGCAGGACAACGATGTTGGCAGGCATTCCGTCCGCGTCCACGTCGACCTGGAGCAACACGCTACCTTCGTGATTTGCGATCCGCGCTTCGTCTGTGTAGTCGGGTTCGGTGCGCTCGATCAAGACCGCCGGCTGGACACCGGCACCCGCCGCTAGCGCCCCTAGGTCCGCCGGGTTGGCCGGAGCTGACTGCTCGCGGCGGAGCTCGAGGGCGCGCTCCTCGAATTCCGCCGCGTCGGTCGGTCGCGACAGCTTGTGCAGCAGCCGTGCCATGTGGTCCAGCGTCATGATCGTGTCCGGATGGTCTTCGCCGAGGCTCTTCTCCCGGATCTCGAGCGCCGTGCGGTAGTACGACTCGGCCTTTGCGTAGAGCACTTGGTTCTCGTACAGCACCGCGAGATTACTCACGACCGCCGCCACGTCCGCGTGATCCCGGCCGAGCAAGCGTGTTCGGGTGGCAAATGCCAGCTTGTAGAAGTTCTCCGCCTCCGTGTACTTGACGCGGAGGTGGTAGTAGCGCCCGATGTCATTGAGCAAAGACGCGTACTCTAGGCTCTCGGAACCCCACGCCAGGCGCCCGATCTCGTCGGCCTCGCGGTAGAGCTGCTCTGGCACGGCGTAGTCGCCGCGGCTCAAGTGCAGCTTGGCCAGCTCCATCAACGGGACCACCCTTCGAGGGTCGTCCTGTGAGAAGCCGCGCGCCTCCTCGCGAGCCCGCCTCAGCAGGCGCGCTGCTTGGTCAAACTCCTTGGTTGCGAGGGCCTCGCGGGCTGAGCGGATGGACTCGTCCCATGACCCGTCCTGCGCCCGTCCCGAACCGGCACACAACGCCACCGAGGCCGCAACCACTACCGTGAGGAAATTGCGTCCCACCGTTGGAATTCACTATTCATTGCGGTCACGGTGCAGATCAAGCCACCATTCCCGCGACACCCTGAATCCACAGTTTATCAGCACCTCGGGCTTCCCAGTGCGCTGGTACGGGTCTTCGAGCCGCGACTTGGCACCGCTCGCGGCCAGGTTGCCGACCCCCTCGGCCGCGACCGAGCGCGGCTCAGGGAAGCGCCAGCCGGCGAGCCCAGTCGCGATTGTTCTCGTACCAGCAAACCATCTCTTCAATGCCCGCTTGCAGCGAGGTTTCCGGCTGCCAGCCAAGCAACTGCCGGGCCTTGCCAATGTCGGCCCACGTGGCCGGCACGTCAACACGCGGCACCGCTGCCTGCCGGATGACGGCCTTCCGTCCCAAGCACTCTTCGATCAGGCGCAATGCGTCGCTGAGCGCTACAGGTACGTTCGAGCCGAGATTGATCACCTCGAAGCCTGTCACAGCCTCGGCCGCCGCCGTGCCGCGCGCGATATCCGCGACATACGTGAAATCGCGGGACTGGCTGCCGTCACCGTGCAGTGTGATGGGCTGGCCCTCGCGAATCCAGCGTACGAACCGGAAGAGGCTCATGTCAGGCCGCCCGGCCGGACCGTATACGGTGAAGTAGCGCAGTACCGTCACGGCAAGGCCGTGCAGATGGTGGTGGGCATGGGCCAGCGCTTCGGCGGCCAGCTTTGAAGCCGCATACGGCGAGCGGGGCCGCCCGGTGTCGCCGTGTTCGTGGAGCGGGAGATGCTCGCTGGCCCCGTAGACGCTCGAAGTCGATGCCAGCACGAGCTTTTCCACCCCGTGCGCGCTGCATGCGTCCAGCACGTGCTGCGTACCGATGGCGTTGGCGCTGATGTAGGCGCCTGGCCGCGCAACGCTTTGGGGCGCCCCGGCGCGCGCGGCCAAATGGAAGACGGCGGCGAAACGGGCACGCTTGAACTCAGCGTCTAGGCAACTCCGATCAGTGATGTCCGCCCGAGCGAAGCGGAATCCGGCACGGCACTCGAGCTGAGCGAGCCGCCAGCGCTTGATGACGGGGTCATAGGCGTCGTTCAAGCTGTCGAGCCCCACGACCTGTGCGCCAGCGTCGAGCAGCCGTGCCGCGAGCCAATGGCCGATGAAGCCCGCCGCGCCGGTGACAAGGTATGTCGGCATGCGCTGATCCCCTGCCTTCAGAGCCGCAGCAGGTGTGGGGCCGAAGTGCCGCTGAGCGCATTGCGAGTATCCAGGATCAGCGGCGCTACCTCCAACAGGCGATGGTATTCCACGCCGTCGTGATCCGCTAGGATGACCGCGATGTCAGCCTCGCTGGCGGAGCGGATCAAGTCGCTGCGGTCGAGAGCCAGCGAGCCAACGCGCAACTCGGCGACATGGGGGTCGCTGAATGTAATGCCGGCGCCCATGCCCGACAGCAAGGCCGCGATGTCGAGGGCGGGGGATTCGCGGGTGTCGCCGACGTTGCGCTTGTAGGCCACTCCCACCAAGTGGATCCGACTGCCCCGGACCGGCTTGCCTGCGTCGTTGAGCGCCGACTGGACCCGGTCCACGACGTGGCGCGGCATTTCGCCGTTGATTTCCGATGCCAGCCGGATCAGCCGCGGTTCGTATCCGGCCTGTCTGGATTTCCAAGACAGCAAGTGCGGGTCGACCGGGACGCAGTGCCCGCCCAGGCCCGGCCCGGGATAGAAGGGCATGAACCCGAACGGCTTGGTCGCGGCCGCCTCGATGACCTCCCACACGTCGATGCCGAGGCGGCTGCACAGGACGGCGGTCTCGTTGGCTAGGCCGATGTTCACCATGCGAAACGTGTTTTCGAGCAGCTTGGCGGTCTCGGCGGCCAAGGTGGATGACACCGGCACAACCGTGTCCATGGCCCTGCCGTAGAAGGCCCGCCCCATCCGCAGGCACTCGGGCGTGACGCCTCCAATGATCTTGGGGATGTCTTTCGTGCGGTACTCGGGATTGGCGGGGTCCACGCGCTCGGGGGAGTAGCACAGGAAGAAATCCGCTCCCACGCGCAGACCGCGCTCCGCCAAGATCGGAAGTACTGCCTCCTCTGTGGTCCCGGGGTAAGTCGTCGATTCCAAGACTACGAGCATGCCGGGCTGCAGGTGCTTTGCCAGAGCGTTGGAAGCTTCTAGCACGTGGGTAAGGTCGGGATCCTTGGTCTTGCGTAGCGGAGTCGGCACGCAGATCGAGACCGCATCGCAGGTGGCGAGTTCCGAATACTCCGAACTGGCTCGCAGGCGGCCCGCTCGCACCAGTTCCGCGAGCAAGCGCGCGTCGACATCCGGCACGCTGCAGCGGCCGCAATTGATCTCGCTGACGATGTCGGAGGCGGTGTCTACGCCGACGACCGAGAAACCGGCGCGGGCCAGCTCGACCGCAAGCGGCAGGCCGGCATAGCCCAGCCCCACAACGCCCGCTCGGGCGCTGCCGTCAGCGAGTCGGGCCTCCAGTCTGCTTGCCATCGCCGTGCGCTTCAGGTCTGCCGCCGTTTGGCTCGATCTCGGTGCACTGTAGGCGACCCGCGCCGCCGCACGCGGTCACTCGATCGGAGGATCGTTCTCGGTCGCCGGCTCGGCGCCGAAGCGATAGCGGACGGTCGTGCTGTGATCGGTATAGAAGGTGCGGCTGCCCGAATCCGGCGACTGCGGATCCGCGTTGAGCGAGTAGCCGGCGGGCGTTCCGATCATCGAGAAGGCGTACCCGAGGTGAAGGCCGTCGACGAGGTTCTCGTCCATCAGGTTGGCCGCGTCCGGCGACGGCTGCCCCCCTCCTGGCACGGGGCCGAGTTCGATTAGCGACGCGGCATAGCGGCCGTACTGAGCAAAGTACTGGATCTGGGCCGTGTTGATGGCCTGGCACGAACGGATTGCCGCAAGTTCATTCGCCATGCGCTTGGTGCTGGTGATGCGCGGGATCGCGATGGCGCTGATAATCAGGATGATCGCGATCACGATGAGGAGCTCGATCAGAGAAAATCCGCGATTTCGGCGCTGCCGGTCCATGCCTCGCCCTCCTGCCTCCATTCTAGGGTCTTGCTGGGCCATCTCTATCTATCAGACGCACCTGGACGCCATCCCGTTCAGTCGCGCCTGTCTTGCCGTCCGCTAGCCGCAGCGCCATCTGCGATCCCGCTCCCGCGCTGCTTGCCCGGTGGCGGTATCATACTCTGAGCCTCGTCAGGCAACAGGGGATTCCATGCAACCTGCACTTGCGGCCATCTGCTGCTTCATTGTCTACGCGGTGGTCTACCGCTTCTACGCTCGCCACTTGGGCTCGCGCATCTTCCAGCTCGACCCCAGCGCCGCCACGCCGGCGCACTCGATGAAGGATGGCGTTGACTACGTGCCCTGCCGTCGCATGGTGCTGTTCGGCCACCACTATGCCTCGATCGCCGGCTTGGCGCCCATGCTCGGCCCGGCCATCGCCGTGATCTGGGGCTGGCTGCCCGGCATGCTCTGGGTTGTCCTGGGCACGCTCTTCATCGGCGCCGTGCATGACTTCGGGGCGCTGGTCGTTTCGATGCGCCACCGCGGGATGAGTATCGGCAAGGTGGCCGAGGACCTGATCGGACGCCGCGCCAAGGGGATCTTCTTGCTGATCATTCTGTTCTTGATCTGCTTGGTCATGGGCGTGTTCGTCCGCACGGTCTCGGGCCTGTTCACGGCGGAGTTCTATCCCGAGTCCGTCTTCCCGACCTTCACCCTGATCGCCATTGCGATGGTGATCGGCTGGCTGGTGTACAAGCGCGGGGTGTCGGTCGTGCGCCTGACCGTGATCGGCTTCCTGCTGATGTTGGTGTCGATTGGGGTGGGCCTTGCTATCGGTCGGCCGGACCTCAGTAGCGAGATCTGGATCCTGATCCTGCTCGTGTACGCGTTCGCGGCATCCACTCTGCCGGTGTGGTCACTGCTGCAGCCGCGCGACTACCTCAACTCGTGGCTGCTGTACCTCGGCCTGGGCGCGTCGTATGTAGGGCTGTTCGTGCTGCGGCCGGAATTCGCGGCGCCTGTCCTGGACACACAGCCGAACGACGCTCCGCCAATCTTTCCGTTCGTGTTCATCGTGATCGCTTGCGGCGCCATCTCCGGCTTCCACGGCTTGGTGTCCTCAGGGACGACCTCCAAGCAGATTGACAAGGAGACCGATGCCCTGCCGATCGGGTACGGCGGCATGGTGGGAGAATCGCTGCTCGGGCTGCTGGCCGTGCTCGCCTGCACGGCGGGCTTCCGCTCTGCGGAGAGCTGGGCCGAGCACTACTCGAGCTGGAGCACGGCCAGCGGATTGGCCGAGAAGATGAAGGCGTTCATCGACGGCACGGCCATGTTCTTGAGCTCTCTCGGGATTCCGCTCGAACTGGCCCAAGCCTTCATCGCCTTGGTGGCGGTCTCGTTCGCGCTGACCTCGCTCGACTCTGGCACGCGCCTGCTGCGCTACAACATCGAGGAGATCGCGCAGGCGGTCAAGGTGCCCGCGTTGGGCCAGCGCTTCGTCGCGTCTACTCTCGCGGTGGTCTTGATCGGATTCTTTGCCTTTTACGAAGTGGAGGGGCAGCCTGTCGGGCTGGCGCTGTGGAGCTTGTTCGGCAGCACCAACCAGGTGCTGGGGGCGCTGACCCTGCTGGCGGTGACGATCTACTTGCGCCAGAAGGGGCGCAATTACGTTTACACGCTCGCTCCGATGGCGTTCATGCTGACGGTGACCATCATTGCCATGGTGATCGACATTCGCAAGTACTGGGCCAACCAGCAGCTCTTGCTGTGGGGCGTGGCTGCCTCGATCTTCGTGCTGAGCGCGTGGTTGCTGGTCGAGGCCGTCCTGCGCTTCCGCAGGGACTCGGCCACCATCGGGGGCATGGCCGCTGGCGACTGACGAGGCAGCTTCAGTCCCAAGCCTTGGAGGCCAGGTTCCGCTCCACGCTGCCATCGACGAGGTGGAAGCCGGTGTCGTGCAAAGGGTCGGCCGAGCACACCAGCTTGGCCGGGCCGTACTCGCCCCGCGGCTCGGGAAACGTCGAGCTGAAGTCGGGGTCGCTTTCGGAGATCGTCCAGACAAGGCGGCCCTTGAACGGAACACGGACAAGGAGCTGCGCCCCACAGGCTCGGCAACGGTATTCAGGCATCGGTGATAGTACCCCCGTGGCTAGGCTGGAGCGTGTTCGCGAGCGTTGCGTCGGACGGGCACTGCGTGCTGGAGGAGCAGAGCAGCCGTCGTTTTCGGCGTCTCAATCCAGAAGCGAGTCGATCACGGCCCCGCGAACTGTCGGAAACCTCTTCTGCGAATGAAGGTCGAATCCCTCTTTGAATCTGTCCTCCTCAGCCCTCGGGACCTTGCGGCGTTCACTTGCCCTGACTGACCCGCTCCTCTAGCTCGGCGCTGAGCTCGTGCGCCTCGGCAATCTGCTCGGCGGTCATGAGCGCCCGGAGCTTGTCTTTGAACCTAGTGGCCGCCGCGCTGTCCTGCTTGGAGGCAAGGTCATACCAAGCGAAGGCGCGAACGTGGTCCTCCGCCACACCCCGACCACTCTCGTACATCGCGCCAAGAGCGTTTTGGCCTCCACGGTTCCCCTGAATGGCAGATTTGCGAAACCACTCCGCGGCCTGTGCATCACTCTGAGGGACGCCACGGCCCCGCTGGTACATCGCCCCAATGATCAATTGGGCCCATGCTTGCCCCTGATCAGCGGCCCTGAGATACCATTGCGCTGCTTCCACGTGGTCTTCGGGCACACCCAAGCCTCGGTCGTATGCGGCACCGAGCAGCCGTTGTCCTAGCGGGTCACCTTGTTCAGCGGCTTTGCGGTACCAGAGAGCGGCCTCGGCATCGTCCTTCGGTAGGAGCCGGCCTTCTTGGTAAGCGATACCGAGGATTCGTTGGGCCCTAGCGTCACCGTTCTCGGCGGACTCGCGAATCGACTCCAAGGCTTGGGCATCTAAGGAGGTTCGAACGGTACGCGTACCTACGCTGATCACAGTTCTTGATCGCTTGATGTGTTCCGGATTCTGCGCGACCGCCGTACTGGTCGGCACTGTTAGCTGTAGCTCGGTGTTGAGCTTGTGCGCCTCGGCAATCTGCTCGGCGGTCATGAGGGCCCGGAGCTCGTCTTTGAACCTAGCGGCCGCCGCGCTGCCCTGCTTGGAGGCAAGGTCATACCAAGCGAAGGCGCGAACGTGATCCTCCGTCACACCCTGACCACTCTTGTACATCGCGCCAAGAGCGATTTGGCCTCCACGGTTCCCCTGCATGGCAGACTTGCGAAACCACTCCGCAGCCTCTGCATCGTTCTGAGGGACGCCGCGGCCCCGCTGGTACATCGACCCAATGGACAATTGGGCTGATGCTTGGCCCTGATCAGCGGCCCTGCGATACCATTGCGCTGCTTCCGCGTGGTCTTCGGGCACACCCAAGCCGCTGTCGTATGCGGCGCCGAGCAGCCGTTGTCCCCCTGCATCACCTTGTTCAGCCGCCTTGCGGTACCAAAGAGCGGCTTGGGAGTAATCCTTCGGCAGGATCCGGCCTTCCTGGTAAGCGATGCCGAGGGTTAGTTGGGCCCCAACGTCACCGTTCTCAGCGGCCTCGCGAATCGACTCCAAGGCTTGGGCATCTAAAGAGGTTCGAACGTTCCGTGTATCTGCGGTGATGACAGTTCGTGATCGCTTGATCTGTTCCGGATTCTGCGCGACCGCCGGAGTGGTCGGCATCATTAGCGCTAGCACAAGGAGGGCAAATCCCAACAGTCTCCGATTCATCATTGTCACGGACTCATTCTAAGGCGGCCCACATCAACCGCTCGGGATAGCCGGAGAAGCTCACGTCAAAATGCCAATCTCCAGTCAATTCGCCTGGGAAATGGAGGTTGAGGGCACGCCTATAGGAGGTGAATGAAGTCGGGCTGGTCTCGTGAATCACGATTGGGTAGCACGGATCGAGCTACCTGTGCGCGCTTTGGTCCTTGAGCGGCTCCAGAAACTCTGTCCAGCGCTCGTTGGAAAGGCCGCGGTCAACGGCTGGCTACCACCTTGAAACGGGCAACGCCAACATGCAAGCCGAGCGTCAGCACATCGTAGTGGTTGAACAAGGTGTCGAAGTGGAAGACTGCCGGTCTGAGCGGCTGAAGCCGGAAACCGAAGTTTAGCAACTGGCAGAGGCCAAGATATGGCACGGCGGAGGAAACTACTATCGGCGACCACCTCACACGATGACCGCCCAACGAGCGGAATGTCACCGAGAAATCGACCAGTCGAGGTCCACGTCCCTCGTACGAGCTCGTTCGCGGTCTACATCCTGCAGCGAACGAAGCGAGTACTGGTCGACACCCTGGCTGGGATCCTGCTGCTCGGCTCCGGTTCCTGATGCCATCCGCAGTCGACTCCGGATCTCATAGACCGTGTTGAGGACTGCCCAGGGAATCGGGAGACCTTGCTCCTGGACTTGTGGCCACCTCAGATCTCGCTGGTCTGTAGTCGCAAAGCGAAACCGGAGCACGGTGTCTTCAACGTCTGAAATATCCCTCAAGACTCCATCCCGCTCGAACCTCTTCTTGTATCGCCGTTCTAGCCGGTCCAGATCCTCAGTGAAGGTGTCTGCCTTTCGAATCTGATCATCCCGCAGACAGTCGCCGTACTGCTGCATGACAAACGCGAGATCGAATAGATCGCGGGCTTCGATCCTGCTCGCGGCGGCAGCCAGCTTTTGATCGAAGAGGACGGGCACCTTATACGATCGGATCCCGTCGATGACTTCGATGTCTTCGGCTCTCAGGGGGTTCGCGTATCGGACGTTGACCTTAAAGAACTCATCCTCGCCTCGACGGGGCGTCGGGTAGCGTGCAAGAAAGCGCTGATGATCACGCCAATCCTGTCGCCGTGCCGGTTCGAGGTTGACCCCCAGAGCTCTCGCGGCACTATCGATCCGGTCCCTTAGTTCAACAGGTCGGCCCGTATCGAAGTCCAGATCCGTCGAATGGCGGTTGAGGCCGCGTGTGAAAGCGAGCGCCGTGCCTCCCTTCAGGACCAAGTCTAGGTCCCGGACTCGTTCTAGGACGGCCCACATCAACTGCTCGTGAAGCTCTTCGTGTGGCTTCAGTCGTAATCCGCGCCGTACACGACTGTCGGTAGCCATTCGTCGTATGCCTCCCTGCGAGGTCCCCGGATTTGTTCGCGCATTGGCTTCAGATAGTCGTCGACCAGAATGTCGAAATCCTCTTCCGACCACAGCCATTGGGCGATCTGGTGGGCCGGGAACGTCGCAGCCTCCCAGTGCCAGTTCGCAATCCTGTCGAACGCGATGTCAGCAATCGCCCGGTAGTGATTGGCCACCCAAACCGGGCCGTCATACGGCTTGATTCCGTAGTCGTCGATCAGACGGCCCATATCGCGTACCCCGCGCGAGCCCAGACTGCGTGTGGTGTCTACCAAGCCGTTGGGGCCTGCCAGCGGAGCGAAAGAGCGTTCGGGGTAACCGAAAAAGCTCACCCGAAAGTGCCAGTCGCCCGTCCATTCGTTCTGAACTCGGAGATTGAGGGCGCGCTCGAAGGAGATATAAGAAGTCGGGCTTGTTTCGGGAATCAGGATCGGGTAGCGCGGGTCGGGCTGTCTGGGCGCACTTCGGTCCTTGAGCCAGTCAAGAAACTCATTCCAGCGCTCGTCGGATAGACCTAGGATCTTTGGGAGCTTGACAAGATTTCCTTTGTTCCGGGCAAATTCCCAAGCGATCTTCTTCAGATCATGATTCGAAACGGATTCGGGCACCGTTAGGCCGTATCGATTTTCTCCCATTGTTCGCCTGCCCTGCCCGCAGTATAGCATGCGTACGGTTGACTCGGGTACCCTCCCCAATCGCAAATCCTAGCGCCTTGCCGGTTCAAGGTTCACGCCTTAGCTTGCGCGGCACGATCAATGCGGTCCCTGAGTTCAACATGTCGCTCAGCATCCAAGTCCAGATCGGTCAAATGGCGGTTGGGGCCGAGAGCGAAAGCATCCGCCGTGCCTCCCTTCAAAGCCGTGTTTGCGCTCCGGACTCAATCTAGCGCGGCCCATATCAAACGCTTGTGAAGTGCTTGGTGAGTGTCCATTCGTAATCCGCGCCGTACACTATCGTCGGCAGCCATTCGTCGCACGCCTCTCTGAGACGTCCGCTGATCTATTGGCGCATTGGCTTCAAGTAGTTTTCGCCCAGCCTAGGATTCGAAGTCCTCTTCGGACAATAACTATTCGTCGATAGCGGCCAAGTCGAAGCGATTCTCTTCCTTCGTATCTTCGCCAGTATTGGCATCGGGGCTGGGATGATGCGACGCAGCCAATGCGGTCAACGGCTGGCAGCAACTTTGAATCGGGCAAAGCCAACGTGCACGCCGAGCGTCAGCGCGTCGTAGTGGTTGAAGAAGGTCTCGAAGCGGAAGCGGTGCCGCACGCCGTTATCGTCTGCAAGCACTAGTTCCGACTCCCCGACGGGGCCGCCCCAGTAATCTTGCTTGCAATAGGTCGCGATGTGCTTGAACAGTTCGTCTTCTCGTACGCCCTTGAAGTGCCGTGCGAAGGCCGGCGACCGGACGAAATGTTCCCGGCGGGTTGCTAGCTCATGGTTGTCGTCCGCGGACTCTGTGCTCGGATACCGAGTGATCAAGCCCACGATCGGACGTCCTCGGGCCGCGGACTCCACTAGCCGGTAGAGGGTGGTGGTGATCGAGTTGCCGAACAGTCTTTGCAATTCCAGAACGGTGTCGATGGACGGCTCTCGCGAGCGCGCTTCTTCACCGAACCGATCGCCCAAGAAGAGCAGTCTGGCAGCTGCGAAATTGGCCTCGCTCTCGATCCACCGGCGACACTCCGGCGACAGGGTGTGCCGGTTGTCACCGAAGGCGGCATTGCCGTGCCATGGGATCAGGGTATGCCCGATCTCATGCGCCTCGCTCCAGCGATGCTTCTTGTCGGGCAGTCTCGGATCAAGGAAGATGCTTCGCCACTTTGACAGGTATAGGGCGCTGAGATCGAACCTGCGAATGGCCTCGATGAGCAAGAGCTGACGCCTGTAGACGTGCATTCTGGAGACCATGATCTTGGAAACGGCCTCCATCGAGAACTCGTTGTCATCGGTCGGATAGAAGCGGAGATCGAGCCCGAGTAGCTGCCGCACTGCGGCTAAGTTCAAGGGCGGCTCGGGGTTGCCGAGCTTGCGCAGAACAAGATCCACTCGCTCGGCGATGTCCGTACCGGGCTTGCGCGCGATGAAGTGGTTGCGGATCACGGCCCTTCTCACGATACGTCACATGACTTACGAGCAACTGCGACGGGGCCAAGTACACGCGCTAGCGGGGCGTGACTCGTTTAATTGGACCGGATTCTTGCTCGTGTGACCGAGGGGCCTCTCCCGGGGGCGCTGAGCCGATAGTCGCAGCGCTCGCGGCCGGGGGCTGGGCCGTGCCGACACAACAGTGCTGCGATGCCTCGCAAGGCGCTGCTCGGCAGGCGGCAAGGAAGGTCGCATGGGCTAGGGCGAGGGCGCTTGCAGCAGCAAGTCAGAGCCTCCTGCGGGCCGCCGGCTTGAGCGCGGCGGCCTGCCAGCCCGGCAGTGCGATCCAGTGTCTCTCCAAGCGTCGCGATATGCCGCGGGGTCTTGCCCAACAGGCCCTCGGACCCTAGGTGCTGATGAGTCTGAGGAATCACTCGTCCCCGGACAAGACACTCAGCTGCGAGAGCTGTGTCGCCGAGTCACTTGGGCAGCTCTCCGCCAGCTTGCAGTTCGATCACTTGGCCGGATCGACCGTCGCGGATCCGCAGCACTCCGTCAACCCAGTCAACGCCGTCAACACCTAGGAAGCCCTCTGGCGTGCGCGTCAAGAACATCAGGTATCCGGCTGAAATGGCGGTCCGGGCCGGCAGCCAGCGGTACAGGCTCGTGCCGAAGATCCGACCCTGGGATACCACTTCGCGGCGGGGCAGGTCGAAGGCTTGAGTGGCGAACTCCAAGCCGCGTGCCAGCATGCGATCTTGCGGATAGGACTCCCAGGTCTGGAGCCACGCGAACTCGCTGGGGCGGAACAGATAGCCCAGCAGCAGCCGCTTCACCGGGTGCAATGCGGTCACGAAAGCCCATTCCGTGCCGGGGTCCATCCGATGGGCCGTGTGGTCCAGCGAGTGGGATTCCAGTGGCGCCGCACGGAGATCGACCAGTCCGCCAGCCCGGGTTGGCGCCATCGGCCACGCGAATTCGGAGTTGCTGGCCAAGCGGTGGGTCAGGCCCGCCCGGGTGGCACCTTCTCGGGGCCGCGTAATGGCGCGATTCGTGGAGATGTCGACGACCGTCACGCCGCGCTCCAAGAAGGGCGAGCCGATCGTCGCGTGCTCGGCCCAGTTCACGGGGCGGTCAAAGTCCAGCCGGCTCTCCAAGTCTGAGCGCACGTACACTACGCTCTCGTTCGGCGGCAGGCGCAGCTCGCGGCGCAGCACTTCGCGCACCCGCGGCAGGCTGACAGACTGCCTGAGCACCATCGCGCCACCCTCCATCCCGGCGAAATCTGTCTGCCATTCCAGGCGGTGAGCCTCACCGTGGCCCTCCATTCCGGCCGCCCGTTCCTGCTCGGACGGCTGGCCGAACCCGTCCACGCAGATGAAGTGTCCGACCGCTCCGGTGCTTCGCTCCTGCCGGCCTTGCTCGCGGTCGGCCCGCAGCGAGTCCCACATTGGGTTCAAGCGTTCTGCGTCGGAGGCCAGAGTCAGCGAAGCGAACGCCCCGCCACGCTTGAGCACGACAAGCTCGATGTCGGCGCTCGTGAGGGTGATCGCATCCCGGCCGCGATAGGGGCGATCCCTGTTGATCTGGGCCGTTGCGCTCGCAGCCATGCCTGCGAGCACCAACAGCAGAGCGGCACCGGACAAACGCATGGGTGCATCCTACCAAGCGCCGCAAGCGTGCAAGAATAATGAAGCTGATCGGTTGGGAGGGCACGATGTTCAAGGGTTGCGGTACCGCTCTGATCACTCCGTTCGCGGCGGACGGCTCGCTCGACGAGCCGGTGCTCCGCACGCTGGTGCGCCGCCAAGTGGCCGCGGGGGTGCATTTCTTGGTCCCGGGCGGCACGACCGGCGAGAGTCCGACGCTGACGACGGCCGAGCACCTCAGGCTTGTCGAAATCACGTTGGAAGAGGCGGGGGATGTTCCGGTCGTAGCCGGCTGCGGCGGTTACAACACCGCATCGATCTGCGCCTTGGCAAAGGATTTGGATGCCCTCGGCGTGCAGGGCCTGCTCTCGGTCACGCCCTACTACAACAAGCCGACCCCTGACGGCCTGTTCCAGCACTATTCCGCGCTGGCCGGGGCCAGCGGCCTGCCGATTATCGTCTACAACGTGCCCGGTAGGACTTGCTGCAATATCAAGCCCGACCTGCTGTGCCGCCTGGCCGCCATTGACACGATCGTCGCCGTCAAGGAGGCCTCGGGAGACATCGGCCAGATGGCGCAGGTCTGCCAGCAGGTGCCCCGCGAGTTCTCCGTCCTAAGCGGCGACGACTCCGTGACGCTGCCGCTGATGTCCTTGGGCGGCTCCGGCGTGATCTCGGTGGTATCGAACGAAATCCCCGGCCAGATGGCGGCGCTGTGCGACAACGCGCTGAACGGAGACTTCGCGGAAGCCCTTGACATCCACCGGCGCTACCTGCCGTTGATGGATGCCAACTTCTGCGAGACCAGTCCCGGACCGGTGAAGGTGGCCTTGGAACTGATGGGAGTGCTGGATGAAGCGCGCTACCGGCTGCCGATGACCCGCCCGTCGCCGGCGAGTTGCCAGCACGTGGAGCGAGTGCTGGCAAGCGTGGACTTGCACGTAGCCGTGCACCAGTTCGCGGACCTAGAAGCGTAGCCGCAGGGCCGCTTGTGTCGTGCGGCCCAAGCCGGACATGCGGGCAACCCCGAAGTAGACGTGGTCGATGTTTCCGAACGGCTCGGCCCAGTTCCTATTGCCGAAGGCGTTGAGCAGGTCGAAGCCAAGCTCGACGGAGACCTGTTCGGCAGCTTGGAACAGCCGCGAGATGCGCAGGTCCCACTGCTGGAAGCCCGCCATGCGGTATTCGTTGCGCCGCGAGCTGCCCTGCCGCACCTGTTCGAAGCTCGTCGGTCGAACCGCCCGGAACACAGTCGGGTCGAACGCGAAGTGCCCCGTGACCTTGCGGTCCCCGACCAGCGCGTAGCTTCGGATCTCGTTAGCGTCGAACTGGGTGAACGCACCGATGCGGTCGGGCCTGCCCACCTGCTCGAAGGTATAGCTCGGATCCTCGGTCTGTCGAATATCCAGCGGCAGCCCTGAGCGCCAGCGCCAGATGCCGCTGACGGTCCACCCGCCAGCCCAGCGAACGCGGTCGGTCCAGCGCCGCGGCAAGCGCAGCTCGTAGAGCCAGATCGCGGTCAGCGAGTGCCGCCTGTCGAAGTCGGAATATGTCCAGGCCTCTCCGACCAGCTCGTCGCCGAATACCGTGCTGCCATCGTCGAACGACTGGCTCCAGGTGTATCCCACGTCCAGCGCAAGGCCGCGGTGCAGGTAACGGTTGGCGCGCAGTTGGACCGCACGGTAGCGCGCGGTCCCCGAGCTTTCGAACGAGCGGATGTTGGCGAACCGGGAGAAGCGTCGCATGTAGCGCACGAATCCGAAGCCGTGCAGCGGATTGCGCACGAACCCGTTCAGCTCGCGCTGTTGCTGCAGGCGCGAGGACCGGGTGCCCAGATAGGTGCCGCTCAAGAAGACGCGCCAGGGCAGCAGGCGCTGCCAGCTCAGATTCCAGTGCTCGGCCCGGGCGTTCTCGAACCGCGGATCGAAGACTAGGATCGGATAGCGCACCAGCGGCGAGCGGATGGTCGTCAAGCCAGGGTCTCCGATGACCCTGCCCGGCGTTTGGAACATGCCCGTAGGCTCGCGCAGGGTGTAGCGGTTGTCCTGGCTGAACGGCGGATAGGTGGCTTGGAACAGCGCCGCCGCGCTTGAGCCCGCGAACGTGCCGTGGTCGAAGAAGACGCCGTACGCACCCCGGAACACCGAGCGGCCCGATTCTCCCAGCACCCAGCGCGCCGCCCGCCCCTGCCACGATGGCGAGAAGGCCAGGCCGACGCGCGGAGAGAAGTTGCGCCCGAGGGTCTCGATGGTTGACCTCGGAAGCACCTCGCCGTCCGGGGCGGTGTCGCCGGGAAACAGCAAGTTCGGGGGGGAGTCCGGGAAGCGGGCGCTCTGCGTTCCTTCACGGAACGTCATCAGCCGGTCTTGCCTGTCGATTCCGGGGGGCTGCTGTTCGAAGCGCAGTCCGATGGTGATCTTCAGGTCGCGCCAGGGTCGGATCTCGCCTTCGGCGAAGGCTGCGAATTCGTGCCACTGCAGGTCGAGGCTGCGCCGGGTCTGCAGGCGGAACTCGCCCGGACGGCCGAGCAGCAGGTCTCGCAGGCCTTGGCCGCGGAAGCGAACCGGCGGGTCGGGAGGGACCGGGAAGCTGAAGCTGCCCGCGGAGTTTTCCCGATTGGTGAACGGCCAGGATCCGCGCTGCATCAGCAATCCCGCCCGAACTGCTTGGCGCCGGTAACGGTACTCCATGCCGTGCGAGAGCTGCAGGGTGGTTTGCACCGAGTCTTCGGCGTCGATAAAGGGCGCTACATGCAGTTGAAGCTGCCCGAAGTCGTTCCACAGGCGCACGTTGGGGATGGATCTGGGATTGAGGTCCGCGTAGTCGAAGCCCAGGTCCTCGGCCGGGGTCTCGCGGTAGCGCGGGTTTCCGCTGTGCTCCTCGCTGGACAGGCGCTGCATGGCCAGTCGCAGGGTCTGCGCGAAGTTCGGAGCCACGGTGTGCGTAATGGCGTACTGGGTGTGGTTGGATAGCTGGCGCCGGTCCGCGACCGTGCCCGGCGAGACGGTGAACGCTTCCTGTGGGGGCTCCCTGACGCGGTTCGAGTAAAGGTAGTGGCTGAAGTAGTGGGACAGTGTCTTCGAACGCTGGTCAACGCGGGCCACCGCGACTTGGCCCCGGCTCGGCAGATTCTCGGTGAACTGCATCCAGCCGCCTTCCAGGTTCGCCGGCGGAACGAACGTGGCGAGATAGTGCTGCATGAGCGGATCGAGGCGGTAGGCAGGGATCTTGCCGTTCGGGAACGGCAGGCCGCTCTGCGGATCGATCGGCTGGTTCTCGAAGCCGAAGAAGTTTCCGCTCCGCTCGTTGTCGCTCAGCCCGCGCCGCAGCGCGTTATGTCGCCGGTCGGTGAGCCAGGCTTCGCCGTCAAAGAAGCCGTAGAGCCCGTGCCGCTGCCAGATCGGGCCTCCCGCCTGTGCCCCGCCGGCCCATCCGCTGACCCGGTCGTGGGCGCCGTCGAACGATCCGAACGACTCGTTCCAAGGGGGCCTGCCGAAGCCGCGCAGTTGGCCGTGCCATTGATCGCCGCCGGAGCGGAACAGCGGGTCCACGACGGCACCGGCGTTGCGCCCGTCGCTGGCGGAATAGGTGTGGGTGATGACGCGCATGGACTCCAGCGCCTCCGGAGTCGGGCCCAGCGTGGCGGCCTGGGCTCCGGTGATGCGGTTCTGGGCGTTGTTGGAGGCGCCGTCGAGCTTGTAGTTGATGAACGAGCTGCGCGATCCGTTCGCCGAGACCGCCGCCGCGCGCCCGGTGAACGGATCGATGTCGAGGGCGTTGGCCGGAGTGATGCCGGGCACCAAGTGCAGCAGCTTGTCCACGGTCGTGCGCCCTTCGGCGCCGACCACGATCGGCAGCGCCTCGACCTGCTCGCGCGCGAGGCCGTGCTCCAGGGCCATCTCTTCGAGGCCCGAGCGCGGCCGCGTCGACGATGCGGACAGCCGCCGCATGACGATTGGCGGAAAGGCCACGGGGATCCCCGGGAGCACCTCGAAAGGCCCGCTCCGCCAGGCTTGGTAGCGTTCGCGCACAAGCGCCAGCGAGTAGCGGCCCGAGATCAGATTGTCGAACTCGAACGCCCCGTCGGAGCCGGTCTCGCGGCGCAGCACCTGAGCGCTGCCCAGGTTGATGAGCTGGGCCTCGACCCCGGCTAGCGGCCCTTGGTCCCCCCCCAGGACGTGACCCGAGACCAGTCCCGCGCCAGACTGCCCGCAGACGGGCAGCGCCAGCGTGAGGGCGAGCAGACAACCGCGCTTGAAGCGGCGTGGCACCCTAGCTTTAGGCTACCGGATGGCAGAGCGTAGCTGTCGGGTGCGCTGGCGGAGCCGGGCTAGCAGGCTCGCGCTGGAGGGGCTTCCCTCGTTAATGTCGAGCACGTCGCTGCCGCCGAAGAACAGCGAGCTCAGCGCTTGGTCGAGGGCCAGGGCGTCTTGCAACAGGGCCGTGCCGGTCGCTTGCAGGTCAGAGCTGTTTCCGGCCGTGACACGGGGCCCGCGATACGCCCAGTAGCGCCTTGGCAGGGCTTCGGAAAGCTGGCCGTGAATACTCGCCTCGTGCCGCGCGATGCCGTCCAAGTGGTAGCGTGCCGCGCGGCGGAAGCTGTCGGCATCCCGGACTCGGGCGGTGTCTGAGCGGCTGAGCAGGTTGTGCAGCGCGTGGACGTGTGCGAGCAGATCCGCGTCATGACGCATCACGTCGCTGACGTACAGGTCCAGTTCGTTCTCCAGCATGCTCCGATCCAAGGGTTGGAACGAGCGCCGGGCCGCATCCCTGTAATGTTGCAGCAACGCGGTGCGGACCGTGGTCCCTAGACTCCGCGTGCGGCTGGCGCGAACGGCATCCGGCAGGGCCTCGGCCGGGACGCGCGCACCGCGCACTGCTATGTCGAACTCAATCGGGCGGCCGTCGGCGACTGCGAGCAGCGCCTTCTCCGCACGCACGCGTTCCCGCTCGCTCGCCACCGTGCCGGCGAATCGTATCGACTCGGCCGTCCCGCGCGCCTCGAGGCTTGCCTTCCACAGGCCCGCCTTGATCAGCATCCAGCTGCCCTCGGCCAAGACCTCGGGGTCGGTTCGGACCGTCGGGGGAGCGGTGCTCCCGGCCGCCGGCACAGCCTCTGCGAGCAACGGCGAGGGTGCTCGCGGCTTCGGCAGCTCATCCAAGCGCGGAAGTGCGACTAACGCGAGGTGGCTAGGCGCCGTTCCGGCGCTCACCTCCGGGGCGGTGCCGGCGGCCAATGCCGGCATGCTCGCGGGAGCGGCCTGCCGCGGCTCGGTTGCGATCCATTGGAAGCGCTCCCGAGGCGTCGCTCGAGCCGCGACTTCCAGCGCGACGGCCTGCGGCGCTCCCGCGGTCAAGGCGGAAGGCGGCGAAGCTGTTTCCGTCAGCTGGGCCGTGGTAACAGGCGCGGTCGGTTCCGGCGTGCCGATCACGTTCCACCCCAGCCAGGCTGCCAGGCAGACGCCCGCAAAGGCGGCGGCATAGGGAGTTAGCGCCGGGATCTGGTGCGGCTGAATCTGAGGCATCCACTGCCAGATTTTCGTGTCGGCGCGCCGTTGGGATTCGACCTCTTGCTCGAGGCGGCCGCGCAGTGCTGCCAAGGCCGCCGCCTTCTGATCCAAGGGCAGCTCGAAAGCCGACTCCCGGCTCAGCTCGTACTCGATCGAGGCCAACTGCACGTGCAGGTCTGCCGCCCGGCGTTGACAGTCGGCGCACGTCGCCAAGTGCGCCTCGAGCTCCGGACTCAGGCTGTTCTCGATCGAAAGCAGCAGGTCCTCGGTGGACAGGTGGAGCGAAAGCAGCTGGGCCTCGGCCGCCAAGCGCTTGCGCAGCGCGGCGAATTGCTCTGGCCGCGGGGCCGGCGCGGGCATTGCCTCGTGGATGGCGGCTGCAGTCAGGACAAAGCTCTCCTGCATGTCGACCAAGCGTGACTTGCAGTCGACGCACTCCGCCACGTGCCGGCGAAGCCCGCGGTCCTCCAATTCGCCGTTAGCGTAGAGGAGCAGCTCTTCTGGACTTAGGTGTCTCACTAGGCTTTGCAACCGACTTGCGGAGCTTCTTGATCCCGCGGGCGACATAGCTCGCCACTGTCGAGATCGAAACGTCCAAGACTTCCGCGACCTCGCGGAAAGCCAACCCTTGCGCCCGCAGCAGCAGGCATTCCTTTTCCATCGCCGTCAACGTGTTCCATGGGAGCTTCGAGAAGCGCAATGACCGGTCCTGTTCTTCCCATCCGGGAGAGTGGGCGTGTGCTGCCTCGAGATCCTTCCACTGGTCTTCGTCCAGCAGCAGTGGCCGGGACTTCTTGAGGCTGTCGAGCATCAGGTGCCGGCCGACGCGATAGATCCAACCCTTGGGATTGGCGATCTCCTCGCCGTTGCTGCGTGCGTGAAAGAAGCGGATAAAGGTCTCTTGCGCTATGTCCTCGATGTCGTTGGTGTTGCTGACGCCAGTGCGCAGGTAGCGCACTAGGTTTGAGAAGTGCTCCTCGAAGAGCCTCTCCGTTTCCCATGCGGCCTGCGTGGTAGCGTCGGGCTGACCGAATGCAGGCACAGAAAACCTCGCTTGCTCCGATCACCACCGACTGGCCCAGCACTCCCAAGACGATTGAGCGGGCCCTTCTTGTGGCAATCGAGGCTGCAACTCGATTTTCGACTCCGAGCGCTGCAATGTCAAGCGTTGGCCCGGCCGCCCGGCTCGGGCGGCCGTAATTCAAGCGTCACCGAGCATTCCTATAATGGATAACCGGTTCGACGCCCGGCGCCGCCTTCAAGCGACGGTGCGGCGCGAGCCCCGGGAGGCTGCCGCTTTTGCACTGGATTGACTACTTCCGCCCTGCCACGTTGGAGGCTTGCCTAGAGGCGTTCGCCGAGCATGGGGCGAGCGCCCGGGCGCTCGCCGGCGGCACGGACCTGCTGGTGCAGATGCGCGCCGGGCGCTTGGCCAACAATGTCGTGGTCGACGTCAAGGCGGTTCCTGAACTCAACGAGATCCGCTACGATCCCGGCAATGGCTTGACGCTGGGCGCGGCGGTGCCCTGCTATCGCATCTATGGCGACCCGACGGTGCGGCGCGAGTATCCGGCGCTGATCGACAGCGTCTCGATGATCGGCGGCACGCAGATCCAAGGGCGGGCCTCGGTGGGCGGCAACCTCTGCAACGCCTCGCCCAGTGCCGATGCGGTGCCCCCGCTGATCGCCCTCGGCGCCACCTGCCGCGTGGCTTCGGTCGCAGGCGAGCGCGAGATCCCGGTCGAAGATTTTTGCACCGCGCCCGGAAAGAACGCGCTGGGCGAGCGCGAAGTCTTGGTATCCCTCAACTTGCCCGTGCCCTCTCCCGGTTCCGGAGCCTGCTATCTGCGCTTCATCCCGCGCAATGAGATGGACATTGCCGTGGCGGGCGCCGGCGTGTCCGTCAGGCTGGCAAATGGCCGCTTTGACTCCGGGCGCGTCGCGCTGGCCGCTGTCGCCGCCACGCCGCTGCTCGTCCCCGAGGCGGGTGCCGCGTTGAGCGGCCAGCCGGTCGGCCGCGCCGCGATCGCAGCGGCCGCCGCTGCGGCCAAGGCGTCAGCGCGGCCCATCAGCGACATGCGGGGCACTGCCGAGTACCGCAGCAACTTGTGCGAGGTCTTGACTCGGCGGGCCTTGGAGACGGCGGTCGAACGGGCTGGCGGCACGCTTGGCTAGTCGGGGAAACATCGAGATGCAATCCATTCACGTACGGACCAAGATCAACGGCCAGGCGGCCGAGTTCCTGTGCGAGCCGCGCCAGTCGCTGCTTGAGGTGCTGCGCGACGTGCTGCGCCTGACGGGCACCAAAGAGGGCTGCAACGACGGCAATTGCGGCGCCTGCACGGTGGAAATGGACGGGCGCATCGTTCCGGCCTGCCTCGTGCTCGGCGCGGAGGCCGAGGGCGCGGACATCCTCACGATCGAGGGGATCGCCGAGGGCAGCGCGTTGCACGAGCTCCAGAACGCCTTCCTCGAGGGCGCGGCCCTGCAGTGCGGCGTTTGCACGCCGGGCTTCATCGTCGCTTCCAAGGCGCTTCTGGACAGCAATCCGGACCCGACCGAAGAAGAGATCCGATTCTGGTTGGCGAACAATCTTTGCCGCTGCACGGGCTACGACAAGATCGTGCGCTCGGTGCAGGCGGCCGCCGAGAAAATGCAGCAGGAGGCCACGTCATGAGCACGTCCACACTGGAACCCAAGAGCACGTCGGCCGCTCCGGCCGGCAAGTCCGGCAATGGAGCGCCGCGCCGCGACAGCTACGAACCCAACATGGTGCTAGCCACGCAGACATTCGACGTAGTCGGCACCCGGCCGGTGCGCCACGATGGCGCGGACAAGGTGACCGGCCGGGCACTCTACGGCGCCGATCTAGCGCTCGCCGGCACGCTGCACGGCGCCATCTTGCGCAGCCCGCACGCGCACGCCAGAATCCGCTCCGTCGACACGTCCAAGGCGGAGCAGATGGACGGCGTGCATGCGGTCGTCACCGCCGACGACCTGCCCGAGGCGGAAGACAAGCTAGTCGACGTGGGAGAAGGCGACACGCGGTTGTCGTATGTCCACGGGAACGTCCTCGCCAGGGGCAAGGTGCTGTACCAGGGCCATGCCGTGGCCGCGGTCGCCGCGCGCAATCAGCATGTTGCCTTGGAGGCGGCCAATGCCATCGTGGTGGACTACGAGCCGCTGCCGAGCTACATGACCGCGCCGGAAGCGATGGCCGCGGACGCGGAACTGCTGCATTCCGACCTTCGCATGAAGGAGTTCGGGGAGCAGACGGACAAGCCCTCCAACGTCGCCGAGCATTTCCACTGGACGGCGGGCGATGTTGCGGAGGGGTTCGCGGGCTCGGACGTGGTAGTAGAGCGGACGTTCGACACGGCCACGGTCCACCAGGGCTATATCGAGCCGCACAACGTGACCGCGCTTTGGAACCACGACGGCCGCCTGCACATCTGGTGCTCCACGCAGGGCGCCTTCGTCGTGCGCGATGTGACCTCGAAGATCTTGGAGGTCCCGGTCTCGAACATCAAGGTCACGCCGATGGAGATCGGCGGCGGCTTTGGCGGCAAGATCCCCGTCTACATGGAGCCGGTCGCGGCCCTGTTGTCGCGCAAGACCGGCCGTCCGGTCAAACTCGTCATGTCGCGCGAGGATGTTTTCACCGGGACGGGGCCGACGCCCGGATCGCACGTCCGGGTCAAGGTCGGGGCCACTGCGGACGGCAAGATCCAGGCGCTGGAGGCCACGCTGGCATACGAGGCCGGCGCCTACCCGGGCTCGTTCGTGGCGCCGGGCGGCATGTGCGTCTTCGCCGCCTACGACTGCGCCAACCTCTCGGTCGATTGCTACGACGTCGTCGTCAACAAGCCCAGCTCCGCGGCATACCGCGCGCCCGGAGCGACGCAGGCTGCGTTCGCCGCCGAGCAGGTGATCGACGAGGTGGCGTCCAAGCTCGGCTTGGATCCCGTGGACTTCCGGCTGCGCAATGCCGCCAAGGAGGGCACGCGTCGCGCCGACGGCCCGAAGTACCGGCGCATCGGCTGCGAGGAAGTGCTGCAGGCCGTCCGGGACCACCCGCACTACGCGGCGCCCCTCGCGGGTCCGAACCAAGGCCGCGGGGTAGCGGTGGGCTTCTGGTTCAACGTCGGCTTGGAGTCCAGCTGCACCCTGAACGTGAACACGGACGGCACCGTCCATCTCGTGGAAGGCTCCACCGACATCGGCGGCACGCGCACCTCGATCGCAATGCAGGCGGCCGAGGTGCTGGGAATCGCGGCGGAAGAGATCCTGCCGGAAGTAGTCGATACGGATTCGGTCGGATTCACGTCCGTCACCGGCGGCAGTCGCACCACGTTCGCGACCGGCTGGGCCGCGCACGACGCCGCCCAGAAGATCGTCGCCGAGATGAGGGCCCGGGCGGCCAAGCTGTGGTCCGTGGAGGCCGACCAGGTGCAACACGCCAAGGGCATGTATTCGTCGAACGGCAACAGCATTGGCTTCCGCGACCTGGCTGCCCTGTCCAGCAAGACCGGCGGCCCGGTCAGCGCCACCGCCACGGTCAAGCCTCGAGGCGTTGGCGGCTCGTTCGCCGCGAACATCGTCGACGTCGAAGTGGATCCGGAAACCGGCAAGGTGGAGATCTTGCGGTTCACGGCGGTGCAGGATGTCGGCAAGGCCGTGCATCCGAGCTATGTCGAGGGCCAGATGCAGGGCGGATCCACGCAGGGAATCGGCTGGGCTCTCAACGAGGAATACTTCATGGGGGCCGACGGCACGATGGAGAACAGCAGCCTGCTGGACTACCGGATGCCGACGGCGCTGGACCTGCCGATGATCGACACGTGCATCGTCGAGGTCGCCAATCCCGGCCACCCGTTCGGCGTCAGGGGCGTGGGCGAAGCCAATATCGTGCCGCCGCCGGCGGCGATCGCCAACGCCATCCACCGGGCAGTCGGAGCGCGCATGCAGCGGCTTCCGATGAGCCCGCCGGCAGTCTGGGCGGAGGTGGCCGAAAGCTAGGCTGCAGTTTGCGCCACGCCGGGAGCCGGAGTGTTCCGAGACGCCAAGTGGCGCGTTGAGAGGAGAACTGTTCACACATGTCCAATGTCTTGATGGAATCGAATATCCCGAGCCTTCCGCTGCTGTCTCGCGGCAAGGTTCGCGACCTGTACGCCGTCGGCGACGACCAACTGCTGATGGTGGCCAGCGATCGAATCTCTGCGTTCGACGTCGTCCTTCCGACGCCGATTCCGCGCAAGGGGGAGGTGCTGACCAAGCTCTCGATCTTTTGGTTCGACTTCCTCAAGGATGTCATCGGCACGCATTTCATCACCGCGGATGTTTCGGAGTACCCGTCGGAGTTGTTCGACTACAGGGACCAGCTCGAAGGCCGCTCGATGTTGGTGAAGCGGCTGGAAATGTTCCCCATCGAGTGCGTTACGCGCGGCTACATCGTCGGCTCGGGCTGGAAGGACTACCAGCGCACGGGATCGGTCTGCGGCATCGCGCTGCCCGTGGGCCTGCAGGAGTGTGCCAAGCTGCCCGACGCGATCTTCACTCCCGCCACCAAGGCGGTCGAGGGTCACGACGAGAACATAGGCTTCGACCAGGCTGCCGAGCTCGTAGGAAGCGAGATGGCGGCCCGACTGCGTGACCTGACGATCAACATCTACGAGCGCGCCTCCCAGCACGGGCTGGGGCGGGGCTTGATCCTGGCCGACACGAAGCTCGAGTTCGGCATGCTTGACGGCGAGATCGTGCTCGGCGACGAGGTGCTCACGCCCGACTCGTCGCGGTATTGGCCGCTGGACCTGTACCGGCCGGGCAGGGGCCAGGAGTCGTTTGACAAGCAGTACGTGCGCGATTACCTGGAAGAAGTGAAATTCAACAAGCAGCCGCCGGGGCCCGAGCTGCCGGGCGATGTCGTCACGAACACGTCTCTGAAATACGTGGAGGCGTACGAGACGATCACCGGCAAGACGCTCTAGGACGGTGGCTCCCCCTATTCCGGGCCGCAGCGGCGCGCCGAGCGGGCCTGAGGGTGTTAGAATCCATTGCGATGACCAATCCCGAAAACTCTACGACTAGGCGCACAGCCATCAAGTCAGCGGCGTCGTTCGGCATTCTCTCGAGTGCCACCAAGATCGGCTTGGCCGCCGAGAACAAACGCGCCGACGGGCGTCTTAACCAGTCCGTATGCAAGTGGTGCTACCGCGACATGAGCTTGGAAGACCTGTGCGAGCACGCTGCCAAGATGGGGATTGTCTCGGTCGAGCTGCTGACCAAGGAACAGTGGCCGACGCTCGAGAAGTACGGGCTCACCTGTGCGGTTGGCAACGGCATCTGCAGGATCCCCGACGGGACCAACCGCACCGAGAACCACGCCAGCATCGAGAAGAACGCCCGCGATCTCATCTCGGCGGCCAAGCGTGCCGGCGTGCCGAGCCTGATTCTCTTTTCCGGCAACCGCCGCGGCATGTCGGACGAGGAGGCTTGGGACAACTCAGCCAAGATACTCAACCGCCTCAAGGCGCAGGCCGAGGACGACGGCGTGACCGTCATGATGGAGCTGCTCAACTCCAAGGTCAACCACCCCGACTACCACTGCGACACGACTCCGTGGGGCGTTGAGCTGATGAAGCGGGTGGAGTCGCCGCGGATCAAGCTGCTGTACGACATCTATCACATGCAGATCATGGAGGGCGATGTCATTCGCGTGATTCGTGACAACATCGACCACATCGCCCACTTCCACACGGGCGGCAATCCCGGCCGCCACGAGATCGACGACACCCAGGAGCTCAACTACAAGGCGATCTCCAAGGCCATTGCCGACTTGAACTTCGAGGGCTACTTCGCCCATGAGTTCATTCCGCAGCGGGATCCGATGACCTCGCTCCGCGAAGCTGTCGAACTCTGCACCGTTTAGCCGATAGCACGGTCGGTCCGGTTCTGGCTCGAGGGCTTGGCCGGGCCCGAGCGATGCGCGTTTAGGCCGCTCGGCTCAGGCGCGAGGTCAACGTGTTCGAACGACGGGCGCGGACCGCCGGGCCCGCGTTGGGCTGCCGAGAGGGCTGCAAGCTGCAGAACGACCCGGCACTCGAGACTTTCCCTATCATGTAGGCATGTCTACGTCTCAGGCTGTCAATCGACGAGAGTTCGTTCGCGGGGGAAGCGCCGCGGCGCTGGCAATCGCGCTAGAAGCGAAGGCTGCCACCAGCGAGTCCGGGGATGCCGCTGAATGGCGCAACCGAAATCCCGACATGGCGTATCGGCGCCTGGGTCGCACCAACTACATGGTTTCGGAGGTTGTCTGCGGCGGCAACACGATCGCTCCCGACAATTTCAGGCACGTCGAAGAAGCCATTGAGCGCGGCTTGAACTACCTCGACACGGCACCGGCCTACGGGCGCGGCCGCAGCGAATCGGGCTACGCCAAGGTGATTGCCGGCTCCAAGCGCGAACGAGTTTTCCTCAACACCAAGGTCAGCATCTGGAATAGCAACCGGAATGCGATCTTCAAGGCCATCTACGACAGCTTGGCGGGCTCCGAGCAGGCGAAAGTCCACTCCAAGGTCAGCGAGGAGCTGGAGCGGCGGCGGGCGCTGGATCCGGATCACATCTGCCACTACTTCGGAGGCCAGGAAAACGCCCTGCGAGCGTCTCTGCTGTCCAACGCGATGGAGCGGAAGTACGGCGAGAACGTGGATCGACCGTCCGAGTATCGCGAGCGGCTGCTAGCCTCGGTTGACAGCAGCCTCCGAGCGCTGGGCACCGATTACCTCGATCTGTTGATGGTGCCGCACGGTGCCAACAGCGCCTACGAAGTGACCGCGTTCCCCGAGATCTTCGAAGCCTTCGAGACGCTGCGCAAGGCTGGCAAGGTCAGGCACTTCGGCGTGTCCGCGCACAGCGATCCGGGCGGAGTCCTGGACGGGGTTGTGGAGTCGGGGCAGTACTCGGCGGCCATGGTGGCCTACAACATCGTCAACCACAGCTATGTCGACGCCGCGCTGGACCGGGCGCAAGCTGCTGACGTGGGCGTGATCGCGATGAAGGTCGCGCGCCCCTGCCACCACGGCCGCGACAACGGCCTGCCCGACGACCCCCAGCGCGTGGCAATGATCGAGCGAGCCGTGCCGGGCAAGCTGTCAGTTCCGCAGAAATGCTACCTGTGGGTATTGCGGGATTCGCGCATCGCAGCCGTGAACTCCGAGCTGAAGAACTCCGCAATGGTGGCCGACAACCTGCCGCTGGCGGGCGCAAAGCGCGCCTAGCGGACGAATTTTTCCTGGCTGTCTAGCAGGATATTCGCGCACAGGTCGTTACCGAAAGTCTCCCAATCCAGAAAGCCCCAGACCAGTTCCTTGTCGCGAGTGACCTCGAAGATCTGGGGCGTCTCGCCCTCGGCGTGGGTATTGGTCACCACGACGTTGCCGTTGGCAAGCGCGTGCAGCTGCGTGATCCAGAAGAGCCGGATTCCCGGGATCTCGTTGCTCGCGAGGCTCCACACGATCTCGCCGCCGGGATTGACCTCCAGCACGCGGTTGTTGTTGCCGCCGCCGATGAGCGTGTTGCCGCTTGGCAGGCGATAGGCAGAGTAGACGGACGTGCCGTGGCCGCGGTGGGTCGGAGTGGGGTCGCCGTTCAGCTCGAGCTTGTACTCCCACACCACGTTTCCATCGGCCGCGTATTCCCGAACTGCGCCGTCTTTCTCGTGAGCTACCAGATAGGTCCCGTCCGGCGTGGAGCGCACCAGCCGGGTGTCCCGGTGCGAGTCCGGATTGTCGACCTGCAGCTTGATTTCGTGCTGCACCTTGCCGTCGCGGTCCACTTCGATGATGCGCCTGTTGCCGGTCTCGGCGATCATGGTCAGGCCGCTGTCGAGGCGCTCGAAGCCGTGGATCTCGATCTTGTCCACCTCGGCGGATGTCGGCGCAGATTTCCATTCCCAGACCGTTTCCTTTTCCGGCGATACCTCGGCGAGCGCGTCGTGCGACGTGGGGGCGAGGACGTTGCCGTTGGCGAGCAGGTGCAGGTCGTGGGCGGTGGTGCCGTTCGGCCAAGACCAGTCGACCGACCCGTCAGAGTTGACGACGGCGACCTGCTGCCTGTCCTGCGCCATCAGGCGCGGCGCGCTGGCCGCTTGCGTGTCGGGGGCTGGCTTCGAGCAAGCCCAGCTCAGCAGTGGCGCGACGGCGCCGACCTGCAGGAATCTGCGTCGGTCCATGGTGGGTCTCCCTTGCCGCGGTCGCGGCCGCGACGAATACAGGCCCGGCCGGTCGCTAGATGAACTCGTACTCGCCGGGACGCGGCAGTTCGGGCACGTCGTGCTTGCCGTCAAGCGACGGGTTGTCCGGGATCAGGTTCTGCTTGGAATTCATCGCCATGTCCCACGTGACCTCGATGCCGGCATAGGCTGACTCGCGGCCCATGATCGCCGTCATGGTTGAGTAAGCGACCGCCAGGGCTTGGTTCTTGTACGGACCGCTGCCGTTGATCGACTTGATCATGTCGATGTGCTCTTGCACGTAGGGGCTGGTCTGCGACGGCGTGCCCAAGTCCCTAACGGTTGACCGCCCGCGGGTGCCGACCACCAGCTCGTTCACGCGGCGCACCTTGCGTTCGGGGTACTGCCGGCAGTGGCTCGACATGCGCACGCCGTTGGCGTATTCGAAATCGGCGTACACGTGGTCGTAGATATTGCCATAGAGCTTCTCGCGCGGACGCCAGACCGCGCCGCCCGACGCCACCACGCTGACCGGATGGGTGTCGCCCAACACCCAGTTGATGACATCGATATTGTGCAGGTGCTGCTCGACGATCTGGTCGCCGCAGATCCACACGTGCGAGTACCAAGCGCGCTGCTGCCACGCCAGCGAGTCTTGGTCGAGCCTCTCTTGGAAGTCCGCACCCTTGATGACCGGGCCGGAGATCCAGTTGGCATAGGTGGCCACCACGTCCCCGATCTCGCCGTCTTGGATGCGTTGCACCGACTCGACGTACTCCTTCTGGGAACGACGCTGCGCGCCGATCATGACCGTCAGCTTCTTCTGCTCGGACTCCTTCGCCAGGCGGATCACCTTCTGGGCGCCCATCATGTCCGTGGCCAGCGGCTTCTCGGCGAACACGTGCTTGTTGGCGTTGATGGCGTACTCGAGGTGCAGCGGCCGCCAGCCCGGGGGAGTGTGCAGGAAGACCACGTCCACCCCGGAGTCGACAACTTTCTTATAGGCGTCGTAGCCCAAGTAGCGGTTCTCAGGCGCAACCTTGATCTGCTGCTTGACCTCGGCCGGGAATTCGTCCGAGTCGCGCAAGCGCCGCAGGGAGCGTTCGAGCTGGTCTTCGAACAGGTCTCCCATCACGTGGAGCTCGTAGTTGGGGTTTCCGCGAATGGCCTCCGCAACACCCCTTGTGCCGCGCCCGCCGCAGCCCACGATCCCGATCGACAGCTTTTCGCCGTCATCGCCGCGCAAGGCTTGCGGCCGCACTATTTGCAGGCCCGCCGCTGTTGCAGCCGCCGTGCCGGCGGATTTCTGCATGAAGTTGCGGCGTGTGACGCTCTCCTTGGTATGCGGCACAGCAGCAGTCGGTTCTGTCATTGGATGTTCCCCCTTCAAGACTCGTAGGCGCCGCGGGACGCAGGTCCCGGCGCGAGGCCCATGAAAGGCCATTGTAACTGCCTTGGTCACATCGGGCGGTAGGGCCCGCACGGCGGCAGTCCGAAAACTCGCTCAGACCTCGCGGATTTGGTCTGTCATCACAAAGAACTGGAACCGCTCCGGAGGCAGTGACGCGACGTCGCGGCTGTCGTTGTCCGCCCAGTTCGCATAGGCCGTCCTGCCGAGCGAGGAATTGAGGAAGAACAGGAACTTCTCGGAGAAGAACTCGATGGGAGGGGGCTGGCGGAAGGTCAGCCTGTAGCCCATAGCGTTCTGGAGCACGATGTTCTCGTCGGCAGCGCCCTTGTCCTCGAGCAGGGTGACGAAGCTGGCCCGCCCGGCGTGCGGCCAGACATCCGGGCGCAGCAACCGGCGCAGGTTGGGTTGCACTTCGAAGCTGGTCTCGCACTGGCGGATCCACTCCAGCACGGACTCGCCCCATGTCCAGTGCCGCACGAAAGCGCGGTATTCGTGAACTAAATTCGCTGCCAGCCCGAAGCGGACCGATTCGAGCGTGTTTTCCGCATTCAGTGCGTCTTGGGTGGCACCGGGGATCAACGATTCCGAATCGATGATGTCACCGGCACTGTCGACCAATGCGTCCAACTGCTTCGACTCCGGGCCCGAGTGCAGCACCAGAGGCGGCAGCTCGAATGACGCGTTGCCCGGGATTTCGACATAGCGCCGGCTGCCGAGAATCTTGGCCATCGTCATATTCGCCTCTCGCGGCCTTGCCGCGTAGGGATCGCTGCTGGGCATATTGTAGTCCCACGGCGAAAGCGCGGCAGCGGGACGCTCGTCGGGCCGGATTGCGGAGCAGGTCGCAGTTCTTCTAGGTGGCGGGCAGCGTGCGGGCGAGGGTGGCCTTGCCTGCCCGCCGGGCTCCGGAAAGCCACGCGACCGTGCAGTCTGTCCACGCTCGATGGATCGGTTTCGGTCATGGCTCCCGTCGACTTGCAGTCGTAATTGCCAATTAGACGGCCAAATGGTAATCAGGATTTCATTTGGGAGCGGCAGGCCTCAGCGCAAGCCCCTTGGCTCGGACCGACCGGCTGCACTCGCCGGACGGGCGCCGGCCCGAGCTTTGCAGCAAGGAATCGACAGGACGCGAGCGACTCAGTGAGCGACTGGAGCTCGAGGCATGGTGTCTCGGTACCGCTGGGTGGATCTGCAAGACCCACAGCGGACCTACTCCGTATGTGCGCAGCCTTCGATTGCTGCAAGTGCGCGGTTCTCGGTCGACGTTGACGCCTGTCACGGGTCTGTCAACCGGCGCGGTCAAGCATCCGGTCGTTCCGGGTCTGACCCGAGCCGCAGCGGGGCTGGCCCAGCCCGTGCTGTGTCGATGGCTCGGTCAACAAACGCGTTGGCCGAGCCCAGCCAGTTGGCCGGATCGCTCAGCGCGGCCCAATCGACATCCGCGGGCCCATCGCGGCGCAGGATCTCAATCAGATCGCTCCCGGTCTGGCGCGCTTGCTGACTGGCTTCCCTGACGCGCCGCGCCGCTTCGTTTACTGGCATCGTTGCCGCAAGCAATACTTTGGCGGATTCGGCGAGGACGCCGCCCGATGAGGCGGACAGGTTGCGGGCCATTCGATCAGGGTCAACGCTGAGGCCACTGAGGGCCTCGCGAGACGTTCGCAGCGCGGCTCCGGCGAGCGTGGTCATCTGCGGCAGGGTGATCCATTCCAAGCTCCAAGCGCTGCCTCCTCGCTCGTGCTCATGGATTGCGGCCTGGTGCATGGAGGACAGCAAGGTGGCGTTGGCACGCCCGATCGCCACCAGCAGCTCAGAGTTGACTGGGTTGGCCTTGTGCGGCATCGCACTGGACGAGCCCACGCTGCCATCGCTGGCTTCAGCGACTTCCGTCTGGGCCATAAGGGCTAGATCCTGGCCGATCTTGCCGAGCGATCCGGTGAGAAGTGACAACCAGCCGGCCAGTTCCGCGAAGCCGTCTCGCTGCGCATGCCACGGAGCGGCTGGGGCGCCGAGCCCCAGTTCCCGGGCCAGCTCTTGCATCACGGCCAGACCCTTCGTGCCCAGCGTCCCTAGAGTGCCGGCCGCGCCGCCGCACTGCACGGTCACTGTTCGGGGCCAGAGTTCGGCAAGTCGAATGCGGTGACGCGCCAGCGGCAGCAGCCAGCCGGCCGCCTTGAGCCCGAACGTGACGGGCACGGCCTGCTGGGTCCTGGTGCGACCGGCCATTACTGTGTTGCGGTGGCGGTCAGCGTAGTCGGCAAGAACGTCGACTAAATCCTGTAGCCGCCGATCAAACGCCGCCAGCACGCGGGACAGGCGTACGACCAGGGCTGTGTCCATGACGTCCTGCGCCGTTGCGCCAAAGTGGACGTACTGTCCGGCTGGCCCGGCCGCTTCGCGCAGCTCGCGGACAAGCTCCGTCACGGGGTGCCCGGACGCTGGCATGCTCGTTCCGAGCCTCGCCCAATCCGGCTCGAATCCTTCGGCCGCGCGGCAGATCTGCGCGGCTGATCCTGCAGGAATCACCTTGAGGCGCTCTTGCGCGGTAGCTAGTGCAGCCTCGAAGTCGAGCATTGCCCGCACGGCTGCCTCGTCGGAGAAGTACTTCGCGGTCTCCGGATCCGACACGAGTGTGCCCAGCAGGGACGAGTCAAACGGCGAGGCGGTCAACTTGATCCTCCCTGCTTACGCGAATTCGAGCGGCGGGGCTCAGGCGTCGAAGAAAACGGTTTCATGGACGCCTTGCAGGCAGATCTCGAAATCGTAGACCGGCGGGCCCGCCGGGTCTCGCAGCGATGCGACCAGACTCTTCCGCCGCACGGGATCGACACTGGCCAGAACGAGGTCTCGCGAGTTCTCTTCCTGCTCGTCAGAGAAGTAGATGCGCGTGAAAGCATGGTTGAGCATGCCGCGGGCGAACACGGCGGCGTTGACGTGCGGTGCGCCGTTCTCCGGCGGCGCGCCCGGCTTGACGGTTTGAAACCAGAATCGCCCGTCGGCATCGGTGCTCGCTCTTCCGAATCCGCGAAACGCATCAGAGCCGTCGGGATAGGCGCCGTCATGCCGGGCCTGCCAGATTTCGACCAAGGCGTCTGTCACGGCGTGGCCCACGCCATCGAGGACACGGCCCTCGATGCGAATCAACGTCCCGGGCGTGCGTTCATCGGCCAGCTGCCTTCCGGCAATCGGAGCGTGGCCGGTCGCGCCGGGGGTCAGGGCATGTGAGAAGAACGGACCGACAGTCTGCGATGGCGTCTGGGATGACACGGCCTCAGGACTCCAGCGGGGTCGCTTGCGGCCCGCGCAGAACGATATCGAATTCGAAGCCCAAGGCCCATTCAGGCTCTGTCAGCTCCGTCGAAAACGCCGCTACGAGCCGCTGGCGTGCGGTCGCGTCGGCGGTGGCATTGAAGATCGGATCTAGGGCCAGCAACGGATCTCCCGGAAAATACATCTGCGTGACAAGCCGTTGGATGAATGCTGTGCCGAAGACCGAGAAATGGATATGTGCCGGTCGCCAAGCATTCGGATGGTTGCGCCACGGATACGCCCCCGGGCGGATGGTGGTGAAGCGGTAGCGCCCGGAGCTATCTGTCAACGCCCTGCCGGCGCCGAGGAAGTTGGGGTCGAGCGGGGCGTCGTGCTGGTCTTGAGAATGCACGTAGCGGCCGGCCGCGTTCGCCTGCCAAACTTCGATCAGGGCGTTCGGAACCGCTCTTCCGGACTCGTCAAGGAGTCGCCCTGCCACAACGATGCGCTCGCCGATGGCCTCGCCAGCCCGGATTGCGTTGCGGGTCAGGTCGGCGTCTAGGCCGGTCACGCCGCAGTGCCCAAAGGCCGGGCCTGTCAGCTCAGACAGCGATTGTGGCAGCGGAACCAGGGGCTGCCGTTGCGAGCGAAGCAGCGTCGACTTGTACTCAGGATGTGCCTGGCGCGGGTGTGAGGACCAGTCGCGGGGGCTAAGGATCCGCTTGGAGGTCATTCCGCACCTGCTTGCGCGTCGATTTCCTCCAACGCTCGCCGGGCCGCTGCGAATGCCCTGTTCGCCGCTGGAACGCCGGCGTACACGGCGACGTGCAAGAGCGCTTCTGCGATTTCGCTTCTCTGCGCCCCTGTGCGTCGGGCGGCTTTCACGTGCATTTCCAGCTCGGCGTAGTGCCCTAGCGCTCCCAACAGGGCGATGGTTACAAGGGACCGCGTTCTCTGGTCGAGCTGCGGACGAGACCAGACCGAGCCCCAAGCAGATTCGGTGATGAAGCGTTGGAATGCCTCGTCGAAGTCCGTCTTCGTTGCTTCCGCGCGCTCAACATGGGCGTCTCCCAGGACCTGCCTGCGGATGCGCATTCCGAGCCCGTGGAGATCGTCAGCGTACAACGCGATCCTCCAAGAATTGCAACAGGATAGAGGAGAACTCGTCCGGGCGCTCGACCGGGGAGAGGTGGCCCGCGCCGGGAATCTCGCGGTACGTAGAATCCGGCAACCGCTCTGCCAAGCGCCTGACCGCAGAGGTTGGCGTCGACTGGTCTTCCGAGCCGCAAACGCAGACTGCCGGGACCCTGATACTGCCCAGCAGGCTGCCTAGGTCCGCGTCGCGCAGCGCAGCGCAGGATCCCAGATAGCCGTTGACCGGTGCCCTTGCGAGCAGGGCGGTCCAGCCCCGCACGGCGACTGGCTGTTCGCGGCAGTACGACGAGCCGAACCAGCGGTCCATGACCGTTGCCGCGAGGGGCTCCAAGCCGTCGGCGCGAACTTGGCTGATGCGCGTGTCCCAGAATTCACGCGGGCCGATCAGATCGGCTGTGTCGGCCAGCACCAAGCCCTGCACCAGGTCCGGTCTGCGTACGGCGGCAGACATGGCGATCATTCCGCCGATTGACAGGCCGCACAGGATCGCGGGTCCCCAGCGGAGGCTGTCGAGCAGGCCCGCCAGGTCATCGGCGTGATCGATGATCGTGTAGGGCCCGTCCGGGCTCTGCGTCAGGCCTTGGCCGCGCTCATCGTAGCGCAGGGAGCAGATTCGCCCGCCGAGCTCGAGTATGAGATCATCCCAGATACGACAGTCAGTGCCCAGGGAATTCAGAAAGACTACGCGAGGGGCATCTGGGGGGCCTGCCGCGCGATAGTACATCGTCAGGTCCGCTGATTCTGCAAACGCCATCCTTGCGATCTGAAGCGTTGACAGGATATTGCGTCTACGCAACACTAGTCAAGCCCGCGCTAGATGACTTCGAAATTCGCAGAATCGTTCGGCATTCGCTTGCGGCGGGCGTATCAGTCGCTCCACCGGCGCGCCAACGCCGAGTTGCGCCAGCGGTTCGGTGTCACGGCCGACCAATTCGTGGTGCTCAGCCTGCTGGCGGAGCGCGACGGCGTCAGCCAGCGGGAGATCTGCAGCCGCTGCTATTCCGATCCCAGCACCATTGGCGCGCTGGTGCGTCGCATGGAGGGCCGCGGCTGGGTGCGGCGCGAAACCGATCCGCGCGATGGCAGGGCCCGCCAGGTACACTTGACCGACGCCGGTCGACAGCTGCAGCGGGAATTGTGGACGGCTGCTGACGGCAGCTTTCACCGCGACCTGTGGGCCGTGCCCCGCGACGCGGAAGAGGAGCGTGCGCTCTTCGATGCGCTGGACCGCGTGGTCGAAGCGATGGAAGGCGGGTGATCCGGATGGTCGCGGCGATCACGCCATACCGCCTCGACATCGTCTCTGCCGAGAATCCATACCCGTACTACCGGGAACTGCGGGACGACGACCCGGCGCACTTCTCGGCGGAGGAGCAACTGTGGGTGCTGACCCGCTTCGAGGACGTGTCGAACGCCTTCCGGGACTGGAAGACGTGGTCCTCGACCCGTCGCGGCAACTTAGTCAACGACATGCCGGAGCGGATCGGCCGGACTCTAGGCACGACCGATCCCCCGGACCACCGCTTCGCTCGGGGCTTGGTGGAGAAGGCGTTCACGCGCCGTACGGTTGAGCGGCTCGCCCCGCGCATCTCCTCGCATGCGAGCGCACTTGCTCGCGCCGCGCAGGATCGTGGCGAGGTCGACATGGTCGGGGCGGTGTCGGCGCCGCTCAACGCGGCGATCCTGGGAACGATGTTCGGCGTGCCGGACGCTGATTTCCTGGCCCTGCGCCGCTGGCTCGACGATTTCTTCCTGCGCGAAGAGCCGGTCCCCGGCCGCGAGTCGCGGCAGGCGGTCGCGATGCGCGAGTTGACCAAGTATCTGGACCGATTGGCGAGCGAGCGTGTCGCCCGGCCAGCCGACGACCTGATGAGCGCGATGCTGCGAGCAGAGCAGGATGGCCGTCGGCTGAGCCGCGAACAGGTCGTGGTTACGACCATGACGTTCCTGACGGCTGGCTTCGAGTCCACCAACAACCTGTTCACCAATCTTGCGTATGCCCTCGCAACGCATCCGGCGGTATACCGCCGGCTCCGGACGCGCCCGGAATCGGTGCCCAGCTTTGTCGAGGAAGGCATGCGCTGGGACGCCGCAGCGCAAGGCTTCGTGCGCAGCCCTACCAGAGATGTGGCACTGCACGGCAAGCTGATACCCGGAGGCGCGCAAGTCCTGTTGCACATCGGTTCCGCCAATCGTGACGAGCGCGCCTTCGAGAGGCCGGACGAGTTCGACATCGAGAGGCCTAACAATCGCCACCTCGGGTTGGGCAAGGGAATCCACTTCTGCGTTGGGGCGCCGCTGGCCCGCGAGATGGCGAACGCATTGTTCCGCGCCTTGGTTGGGGCCAGCCGCGCGTGGAACGTTGACCTCGATCGGGCGCGTCGCGTGACGACTCCGAACTTCCGCGGGTTTTCGGAACTGCCGCTACGGATCTGAGGACTGAATCGATGCCCGGCTCGCACCCGCGCTGGCCCCTGTTGTTCTTGCTACTGCTTGCAGGCGGCTTTGAGAACTTCTGGCTGTGGGGCGAGGACTGGTTGCTATTGGGCATACCCGTCAACCTCGCCTACCACGTGGGCCTGTGCCTCGCCGGCGCGGGCCTGCTTGCCGCGGTGGTGCGCTGGGGCTGGCCGGACGACGCGGACGACTAGGCGCCATGGTCCTGCTGGTTCTGTCCGCTTACCTTCTGGTGGTCCTAGGCGTTGGCCTGTTCGGCCACCGGCTCTTCCGGGGCACCGGCGAGGACTACTTCTTGGCGAGCCGCTCGATCGGTCCTGTCGTCCTGCTGATGACGCTGCTGGGGACGAACATGACGGCCTTCACCCTGCTCGGCGCCTCGGGAGAGGCCTACCGGCGGGGCGTGATCGTATTCGCCCTGATGGGATCGAGCACCGCCATCATCGTGCCGTTCCTGTTCTACTACCTCGGAATCCGCTCGTGGAAGCTCGGCAAGCGGCACGGCTACGTCACCCAAGTGCAGCTGGTGCGGGATCGGTTCGGCTCGGACGGCTTGGGCGCACTGCTCTTTGTCGTCGCCGTGGCCCTGATGCTGCCGTATCTGCTGATCGGCGTCAAGGGCGGGGGCGATGCGCTCAATGTCTTGACGGGTGGTCTCGGCGCGGGCCTGCCCCCCTGGGTCGGCAGCTTGGCCGTCTGCGCGGTGACCTATGTCTATGTCAGTTATGGCGGCATGCGCAGCACGGCGTGGGTCAACGCGCTGCAGACAACCGTGTTCCTGCTGTTCGGGATAGCCGCCTACGCAGCCGTGGTCTCGCAGTTCGGGGGGATCGGTGCCGCGATGGGCCGGCTGCGCGCCGAATATGCCGAAATGGCGAGTTTCGGCACCGACCGCTTCGCATTCTTGCAGATGGGCTCGTTCCTGCTGCTGCCGCTCTGCACCGGGGCGTTCCCCCACCTCTACAGCCATTGGCTCTCGGCGCGAAGCGCCCGGTCGTTCCGGCTCGCGATCGTGGCCTATCCCGTTCTGGTCGCCGCGATCTGGTTCCCGAGCGTGACATTAGGCGCGATCGGCCGCCTGCAGTTCGCGCCGCCGCTGGACGGACCGATACTGGTCAAGCTGATCGTGGCGAACACCGGCGAGATACTGGCCGGCTGCCTGGCCGCAGGTGTGTTCGCCGCGATCATGTCCTCGCTGGACTCACAGATTCTCGCCTTGGGCGCGATGTTCACGCAAGATATCGTGCGCCACTACGGTTTCGACGGCAAGCTGCGCGAAGAACGCCAAGTCTGGTTCGGGAGGGTCTTCGTGCTGGCGTTCCTCGGCCTCGCGTTCCTTTGCTCGCTCGTCGCTTCCCAGTCCATCTTCGCGCTGGGGACCTGGGCGCTGACCGGGTTCGCCGGCCTGTTGCCCATGCTGGCGGCGACATTGTTCTGGCCGCGGGCGACTGCTCGCGGCGCGGCTGCGTCGATCATGACCGTGGTCGTGCTGTGGGCAGGCCTCTTCTGGGATTCCCTGTCGGTCGAGGGAGCGTACAGCGTTGCGGGCACGGGGTTGATGCCGGTTGCGCTGATCGTGCCGGCGGCTACGCTTGCCTTGGTGTTGGGGTCGCTCGGACGGCAGGCTCGCTCGCAGCGCTGAGGCGGCAGGTGTCCTGATGCGCGCAGCGCGAGACCGGACCCCGTATGGGACCTTTCGCCCATCTGCAGACCTCAAGCGCAGCTGCTCCGGAAGTGCTGGCCGTCTCCGATGCGGAGCGCATCCTCGGAGCGCTTTCCGGAGCGCTCTTGGAGAACGCCCGGCTCTGCCCGAATCGGCGGCGCCGCGACCGCTGATATGCTATCCGGCGTGTCCTGGCGGCTGCTCTGCCTCGCGGCGCTCTTGGTCCCGACTGGGCTCGGCGCGTCCGGAAACAACGAGGTTCGGGTCTTGGGCGGTCATGCGTATGGTTTGGAGGACACCCCTCCCCACGCCTGGCTGGCTGGGGGAGCTGTGACCGCTCCCCTTGGTTCACGCATGCGCGTGGGCGTCGAAGTATTACATGCCCATATGTTCGGCTTCGAATACTACGAACGTCGCGCGACTCTGATCAACCCCGTCTTCGAGTACGAGTTCATTCCGGGCGGTCGTGTCAGCCCGTACGTAACCGGCTGTCTCGGCTTCACGCTCTACCGCAGCCTGTTTCCCAGCGGACCCGATGCGCAGCTTGAATGGGAATACGGAGGGAGCTTCAATCTCGGAGGCGGCGCGGGCGTGCGGCTGTTCCTGACGAAACGCCTCTTCGTGTCGCCCGAGGTGCGCGTGGGCTGGATTCCTTTCATCCGGTCGACATTCGCTGTCGGCTATCGGTTCTGAGAGCGTCCGGTTTCCGCGCCGTCGGGTCCGGTCGCCAGGCGCGTTGAGATCCGGCAGGAACAGCCTGGCCGATCCGCTCGAGGACATCCAGTGCCGACTAGCGCGACTACCGGCCCACCGCCATCCCAGCGATCCCTGCCCGCCAACTCCCGCTCGCCAGCTCGCCATCGTCGAGGGACATGACCGTTCGGGATGAGAAGGGGGGATGCACCGTGCGCGAGGCTTGCTGACCTCCAGATCCGATTCGGGGTCGCGGGCGGCGCTGTTTTGCGAAATCTTAACGTCTCGCCTCCGCAACTTTCCTGCCAGCATGTTATGTTCTGCCCTAGGGTTAGATGCGGATGGTGGACGGGGTGTGCTCGATCGGCGCAGTTGCTCGGTCCGCAAGAATGCAAACGGGGTGAAATCATGATTCGAAGTTTGCGCGAAGCGTTGTGGCTGGGCCTGCTCGCGGCGGTGCTTGCGGCGCCTGTGCAGGCCCAGGTCAGCCTAGCTGGCGTGACCGGCGTTGTCACCGACGCCGCTAGCGCAGTGATACCTGGCGCTAGCGTTGTAATCACGAACATCGAGACCGGGATCGAAACACAGGCCGAAGCCAACGAGGCCGGCTACTACACGTTGGTCAGCCTGGTCCCCGGCTCGTACGAACTCGCGGTGCACTCCGATGGCTTCGCCCGCTTCGTGCGGACCAATCTTGAGCTGGAAACGGGCCAGCAACTGCGCCTCGACGTAGCGCTCGAGATCGGCGCTGTCACCGAGTCCGTGACCGTCAGCTCGGCCGCTCCCTCGATCAATCTCGAGCGCGGCGCAGTCAAGGGCGACGTGATCGTCCACGAGGAGATTCAAGACCTGCCGCTGCAGGGCCGCGATTTCACCAACCTCGCGTTCTTGGTGCCGGGCGTGATGCCGCGCGGGCGCGGGCAAGGCTCGTTCGCGTCCGTCAACGGCGCCCGCGGAGACCAGACGAACTTCTTTGTCGATGGCGTCAGCAACCGCAATCCGGTCGGTGGCGGGGCGCAGGTGCGGCCGCCTCTGGATGCGGTCGAGGAGTTCCGCGTCGTCACTTCCGGCTTCTCCGCCGAATACGGCGGTTTTTCGGGCGGCATCATCGGCATCACGATGCGCTCCGGCACGAATCAACTCCACGGCTCGGCTTTCGAGTACCTGCGCAACGAAGTGCTGGACGCGCGTGGGTTCTTTGACGAGGAGCGCCTGCGGCTGCGCCGCAACCAGTTTGGCGGCACCTTGGGTGGCCCGATCGTGCGCAACAAGAGTTTCTTCCTCGTCAGCCTCGAGGGGCGCATACAGTCGATCGCTAGGACGCGCCTGGGCAACGTGCCGACCGCGCTGGAGCGGGCGGGCGATTTTTCGCAAACTCTGGACATCGCCAGAGGCACGGCCGGCGGGGATCTCGAACCGGTCTATCTCAACGACCCGGATCGCAGCGGAGCGTGCAACCGGCGCGTGAAGCGCGGCTGCTTTCCCAACAACCAGATCCCGTCCGCCAGTCTTGACCCGCTCGCGCTGGGCTTGATCGACTTCTACCCCTTGCCCAACCGCGACAACCTGAGACTGAACAACATCTCGACCGCGGTGGACGACGACGACTGGTACCAAGTGGTCTTCAAGGTCGATCAGAACTTCTCGCCCAACGACAACTTCTCGGTGAGCTACCAGAAGCGCTTCAACAACTTGGAGAATCCCTTCGCCGGCAGTGCGCTGGCGATCTGGGGCGACGAGGCGCGCGACCGCCGCGACCTGATCTCGCTGCGCCACACGCACACCTTCTCGCCGACATTGGTGCTAGAGCTTTCGGGCGGTTTCAGCCACCGCGACAACTACGCTTATTCGCTCGCCGCGAACGATGACCCGGCCACCATCGGCCTGCCCGTGCCGGACGATCTGGCTCCCGAACTGCGGGGGCTGCCGCGGGTTACGCTGCAGGGTTATTGGCCCTTGGGACAGAGCGCCGGCACGCCTCGCGAGCAGCAGATCTGGGACTGGCAGGCCTCCGGTCGCCTGTCGTGGATCCGCCAGACCCACACGATAAGGATGGGCTTTGACACCTCCCGCGTGCTGTACGACCAGCCGCAGTACAACAACGTGCGCGGCTCGTACCGCTTTGGGCGCCGCTTTACCCGGCACACGGTCGGTGACCTACTCCTTGGCCGTTTGCAGAGTGTCAACCGGCGCGTCCGGACGACGTTCAACGAACTGCGCAGTCACGGCTTCGGGCTGTTCATCAACGACGACTGGAAAGTGAACCGCGACGTCACGCTGAATCTAGGCCTCCGGTACGAGGTCGAGATGCCGCCCTACGATGTGAATGATCGCCTGTCGACCTACCACCCAGATCTGAACAAGGTGGTGCTGGCGGGTGACCAGGCGTTGCCGGACTTGGACCAGATCTTGGCCGACCAAGGGCTGTCGGATCGCACCGTCCTCGCGCAGGACGTCGGCATGACCCGTCGGCTGATTGATCCCGATTTCAACAATTTCGCGCCACGACTTGGGTTTGCGTGGAGACCGTTCGGCAACAATCGCAATGTGGTGCGAGGCGGCTACGGGATCTTCTATCAGGGCTATTTGCTGGGTCCGGTGCGGGGCCAGCTGGCGGGCGTTTTCCCGTTCACCTTCAACGAGACCTACAACTCGGCGGGCAACCGCAACATCCCCCCGCCGACGCTCCAGAATCCCTATCCGGAGGGACGCCAGAGGGTTGGCGGAGCGGGCATCCAAGCGGTCAACGGCTTTGATCCGGACCCGCCCACGGCCTACCTGCAATCGTGGAATCTCACGATCGAGCGGGACCTTGGCGGCGGGCAGGCCTTGGAAATCGGCTATGTCGCCTCGAAGGGCAGTCACCTGCAGCGGCGCTACGACTACAACCAACCGATCCGCGACTTGGCGCTCGCGGTCGAGGGCGCCAACGGCAACTTGACGTTCCCACGTCCGATCGATGGCATCAACCGCCTGAACTACACCTCGTTCGGGGCGAATTCGACGTATCAGGCCCTGCAGGCTTCGCTGCGTCGACGCAGCCGCAGCGGGCTGTTCTATCGCTTCAACTACACATTCAGCAAGTCTATCGATGACTCCTCTGCGGCCAATGACCGCAGCGGCGGGGGTGGGGCCGGAGCGATCGATACGACCAACCTGCGCCTCGACCGCGGCCGCTCGAACTTCGATCAGCGGCACGCGTTCACCATGGCTGGGCGCTACCAGCTACCGGTTGGCCAAGGCCGCCGGTTCCTGCGCAACATGCGCGGTCCAGCTCAGGCTGTCCTCGGAGGCTGGCAACTCTCTGCGACCACTACGGCTTACTCAGGCCAGCCCTTCACCGTGATGACGGCCAATGTCGACCTGAATGCGGGTGAGTCGCCGCGACCGAACCGTATCACGCACGGCTACCAGCAGCCGGACGCATTCCCGGGGCTGAAAGGCGTGGACTTCCCGTGGTACGATCTGTCGGCATTCGAGCGGGTTCCCTGCATCGGCACTGAAAACCGCAATGGGATTGAGTGCTTCGAGAGCGAACACGGCTTCCAACCCTTCCAGGTTGGCAACTCGGGCCGGAACATCTTGGACATGCCGGGGGCTGTCAACATGAACCTCAGCCTGCAGAAGAACTTCCGGTTCGAGGGGCGCCGCAACCTACAGGTGCGCATGGATGCGTTTAATGCTCTGAACATGACGCGGCTGCAGCGGCCCAACGCCCAGTTCGATGCGCTCCAAGGCGGGCTGATCACCCGAGCGCGGCAACCGCGCATCCTGCAGGCATCGATGACGTATAGGTTCTAGCGGCATCGCTGAAACGTTGAGTGAGCGCTCAGAGTCAGACAGAGAGAGGCTAGCCATGCGTTCTGCACGAATCTCCCTAGCTTTCACAATCGGGCTGTGTTCGGCTGTCGCAGAGCAGCCCCTGACCACACCTCGCGGGGCGGTCAACGCAGTCTCCCTGCAGTCTGCGCCCTCCGTCGTCGCCCAAGGCGGTATCTTGGCCGTCTTCGGCGAGCAGTTGGCCGCCGCCCACACCAAGCCGGACGCAGCGCCGCTGCCCTTGGCGTTGGAAGATCCCGCGGTGGAAGTCTTGATCAACGGGGTTGCGGCACCGATCTTCTTCGTGTCGCCGGCCCAGGTCAACGTCCTGGTTCCGTGGGAGATCGAGCCGGGCTGGGCCGACGTGGTAGTGCGCCGGGGCGGCTTGGAGAGCGCGCCGATGCCTGTCCTGGTCTCCGAGGCCAACCCGAATCTGTTCACCTACGAGGGCTCGAGTGCATTGATCACGCAGACGGGCGGCGACAACCCGGACGCGCCACCGCTAGGGGTTGATGGCCCGGCCCCGGCCGGCAGCATCGGTCCCGCCAGCAGCGAGGAGCAAGGGCAAACCGTCGCAATCTTCGCGGCTGGCCTGGGCCAGACCGATCCAGCGGTCGCCAGCGGAGCGCTTGGCGCTGGCGCGACCCCTGTGGCGGAGCAGCGGGCCTACTTGGGCGGCTTGTCCGTCGCGGTCACGTCGGCGGCTCTGTCGACCGACATGGTGGGAGTGTACAAGCTTGAGTTCGAAGTGCCGGAGCTGGCCGGCCCGGGCGAAGTCTTCCGCTGGTATTCCGGGGACATTGGAAGCGCCGCGGTGTGGGGCGCGGGCGGTCCTCCTACGCCGCGCTACATGGCGCTGAGCGCCGACCTGGAATCTCCCAGGCGCATTGACCTGTCCGATCTGAACCCGTATTTCGTGGCGGTCAGCGGCGCGGTCGACGAACTCGACTTTTGCTTTCGCAACGTGCAACTGCTCGACTTCCGCCGCGACTCGACGACGACCTTGGAGCACTGCGTGCTGCCTTCCTATCCGAACGCGCTCAACCAGAACGCCTACAGGCCGTTCGAGCGATCGATCAACAGCCCGATGCTGGCCGCGCTCGCCGAGCCGGCCGGTGAGATCAGCGAGGGCATCACGGACCAGCTGCTCGTGATCGACACAGCCGCGGGCAGCACCGCCCAGCTCGTGCAGCTGCCGCAGCCTGCGGACCGGTTGCAGTCAGCGATTGGGAACAGCCGCAATATGCGCCTGCTGCGACCCGGCGACGACACCGTCTATTCGCTAATCGATGCCGAAGGTGCGGAGGTCGGCGAATTGCCTGGCGTTGCCGCCTTTCCGGATCCCCTAGAGGTGGATGGCATGACCGTCCAAGTTGCCCAGAACACAGGCTTCGGAAACGGATACCGCATGCGCTTCCTTGGTCCGGATCCCGAGGCCGCGGAGGGGAGGCCGATCGCGGTGCTGTTCGACCGCGACTCCAACGTGATCGGCAAGGCTGCGTTCCCTGACGGCTGGGATCCGATCGCGCCGCCGCGCCGCACCAACAACCAAGGGGTTCAGATCGGGACTTCCCTCGCCGCGGTCCAGAACGGATTCCGCGGCGATCCGACAGCCTACGTGCTGGCGCGGGCGTCCGACGGCAGCGGCGATGGCGTGGTAGCCTTCCACGCGGCGCTGCCGGAGGATCGCGAAGGGCCGGCGCCCGAGAGCGTTGCCATCGAGACTTCCGTGACCGCATTCCCGGCCGGCTCGTATGCCGCAACCTGTCACACTCAGGTGCGCTTTCAGCGGATTGCTCTGACCCGTGAGTTGGCGGTCGTCGCAACCTCCCAGATGCTGGACGAATTCGCACTTCCGCAGTTCAACCAGATCTGCGCCGGGGACCAACTCGTGCTGTTCGACACTGTGGCTGCCAGTACCAAGGCCGTGCCAGCGCCGGAGCCGCTGGACAACTCCGCCAAGGGAGTAGCGGGCAGCTATCTCTACTTCGGGGATGGCGCTCGCGAGGTCGCCCTGCAGACCTCGCAGAAGATCCACATCTTAGACGGCGTGAGCGAGACGTTCAGCACGGTGGAATTCGAAGAAGACGTCGGCATCTTGTCCAACAACTTCAATTTGATGCACCGGCTTGCCGAGCAAGGCCAGGTCGTCGCCTTGGCTACCGGAGGGCCGACGCGCACCAATCCGCGCGGAAACACCCAGCCTCCCCTGGCCGGTAACCGCGGTCTGCTGGTCGTGGACTTGCCCAATGCCACAGCGACCCACTTGGCGCTGCCCGAGGGGTTCGCGCGAGTCGTTGCGCTGTCGAACCAATTGATCAACCAGCGAGGCCTCCGCACGTTCGGCATGTTCCCGTTGATCGGACGCGCGTTCGCCTATTCCCAGAAGCCCAACGGCGGGCCGGGCAATCCCGGCGGGACTGCCATCCTCATCTTCGACAGTTTGATTTTCGTGTTTCGCTAAACCAAGCTATTACTATGGCTTAGAGAAGGCAGAAATCGGGCGTGGCACTACAATGCCCGGATTCGGCTGCGATTCGATTGCGCAAAGAGTTTCAGGCTGCCTTGCTCACCTCCGGCTTCGCCTCCCGGGCCAACTGACCGCACTGGCGGATCACC
>JAJDTX010000016.1 GCA_022826925.1 Bryobacterales bacterium | reverse complement strand
GCGCTCAAGCAATCGCCATACCAAACTTATCAGCCGGCGGTTTAGCCCATCTGATTCTTTGCCCACCGGCGCGGCCTTGAGCATTCTGCCCCACTTCCAACACCCGTCTGCCGCGCCGCCAGGCAAAAAATCCTCTTCGTTGTGTGCGCATGTTGATGTCGTTCTGCACTAGGTCAGCATAAATGTCCAGATTCGTCTTACCCCTCAAGAATGCGAAAATTGCCGCTGATCGCTCTTCGGCTTTACCCACGATCTGGTGAATAGCCTCTGTTCTCGTGTTCTGCGGTATTTCAAAACGTGCGATGGAATTGAATGTACGCTGCCACGCAGTACGCAGTATCCTATTCGGAACGTGCGTCACTTGGCCTGCTCCGGCCACGGCAGCCCGAGCAGCCAAGCCCGCCATGTCCCTCACGAAACCCTCAAAAGTTGCGGCGAGCAGGAGTACTGCAGCATTCGAAACAGCAGCTTTCAATCTCGATTGCTCTTCGGTACGGTCGAATGAAGACACAAGGGCTTGGACCACTTGGATTTCGGCGCAGAATTCGTCCGCCACCGCCCGGAAGCGAGAAACCACGCTCAGCTTCCCTTCCCCAAGAGCAGATTTCCGAACAGGGAAATCCTTTCCCGAACGGCCTTCGCTGTGTTGATCCGTCCGGTGAGTGTCGCGCGGTCTTCTTCGTCCTCAAATGCCCGTCGCAGGCCCTGACGTATCTCGGTCGCACGGTCCCTTATCGACTCCCGCTGATCCCAACAACGATCCAGTGCAACTATCGACGCATCGTAGATGGCCGCGTAAATCCGACGGCTCTGTTGATGAGCATCTTCGATCTGGAACGGCCGACCCTCAAACAGTTCGGAAAGGAACTCGAGGCGTTCGCCGAATTCCGCCACGATGGTATCGGCTTCCTCTCTCGTGAGCTTCTTCGCCATCGCACGATCAAGGATGTCTCGCATGCCACCGCGGATCAAGTTTTCGTCACGAAGCGCGACGAATCTGAGAGCCAGTTCGCAATCCGTCATCTTGGCATACAAGTTGTTCTTTATCCGCTCCTCGCTCTCCTTTTCTTCTGGATCGTACGGCGGTATCCTAAACACCTCCGTGAACACGGGAAGCTGGCTCATTCGAAGGATCGCGTCTCTCAGTGGACCGGGATTCATCGCGTTTCTGATTTCTTGCGCGTTGAGTTTGATTCCCCCGGTGTTCAGGCGATCAAACACGTGCCGCCGCAAATCGCTGGGCCTCAAGTCTAGGGTCCCCGAGTAGCCCTGGTCGCTCTCCAGCAGAAGCACCACTGTAGACACACTTGCCCGGTCTAATGTGCGCACCACGTGTGCAGGACATTCCTGATAGTTGAGACCGTTCAGGCGCGACAGGATCTGCAACCCCTTGAGTCTCAGTTGATTTGAAAAGAAATCCCGTATTGCATTAATCCGTTGCTGCCCGTCCATAACTTCGTAACGTGCAGCGGCGTTCTCGTAGAGATAGATTGGCGGCACGGGTATGTTGAGCAACATCGACTCGATAAGCGCGGACTGCTTCACGCTGTTCCACCTAGGTCGACGTTGATAGTCCGGCCTGAGGATGAGATTGCCCGTCTCCTTGATCAAATCGACGATCTGAGGCAGGAAGTAGTTGGAGGTCTGATAGACCACGCGGAACGGCTTGCGGGCGGCGAAATACTCGTCAAGGCTCGCTGTCTGGTCCTCTTGGTCGATGTAGTTTTCGCCGAAACCGGTTTCCCCCAGTTCGACCTCGATGGCGTCGTCGTTCATTGGTAGCAATGCTCCTTACAGTCGAAACGCATTATGGGCTGAGCACAGTCTCCAATCTGGCGCCAATGGTGCCGAACGTAATGCGGTCGCCGACGGTCTGAGAAGCTGTGGGTTCCATTGGAAGTTCAAGAGGCCCCCAGTACGCCAAATGTCTCGTCGTCGATCTAGTGTAACGAAGGCCGTACATGCGAATCTAAGCAGTGCGGCTGCCTCAATACAAGGTTGCTCGGTCACTTGCAAATGGAGTGCCTGCTCGCATCATCACGTTCTGACGCCGAGTCGATCACTCCGAACCTGCCCATCGCCGTAGCGGCTAGTTGCTGAGGCCATCGTCGACCAGAGCATTCTCGAGGTCAAAGGCAGCCACTGCCTTGAGCTCGACCCTTTCCGGCCGCCGCGCCAGACTCCTGACGGTGCCAACCCCTGAGGCGACATCCATATCAGCTGGGGCACCCAGTGGCGAGCCGACCTGATACCCTACGGCGGCCTCAAGGAGAGCGGCTTCGGCAAGGAAGGCCCGTGCTACGCGGTCGAAGAGATGACCGAGACCAAGATGGTCGTGATGCACCTGCCCTGATCGCACGAGCTCCGAAACATCTCGCCTCAAGGCTTGGGGCCGGCGCGCGCCCGCGCTAACGCTAAGATGAGGCTGGCACTGCCGTCGGCCGGCCACCGCGGCCGGGTGTATTGCGTTCGCCAGCCTGAGGGGACCGGTGCGAGAGCGAGGGCGGCTGTTTCACGGGCACACCCTCCGATTCCCAAAGTCGTACCTTCTGCGCCTGATCTGCCTGGCCCTGATCGGGACGGTCATCTGGCTGGCCTCGGGGCCGGAAGAAATCGGCGAGCACGGCGGCGACGTCACTTCCTTCCTGCTGGCCTTCTCGGTGATCTTGCTCGCGGCCAGGGCAGGCGGCGAGATCTTCGAACGCCTCAAGCAGCCCGCTGTCTTGGGCGAGCTCGTATTCGGCATCCTGCTAGGCAACCTCGGTCTGCTGGGATTGCAAGCGGAGGCTCTCCGGGACACTCCGTTCCTAGCCGTCGCCGCCGAGATCGGAGTGATCCTGCTGCTCTTCCAAGTGGGTCTTGAGTGCGACTTGGACGACCTGCTGGCGGTCGGTCCGTCCGCGGTCACTGTTGCCGCGATCGGCGTCGCGGCGCCGCTGGCGCTGGGCTTCGCCGTGTCGTACACCTTCATGCCCGAGGACGTCGCATGGTACGCGCATCTCTTCGTCGGCGCCACGCTCGCTGCGACCAGCGTCGGGATCACGGCGCGGGTGCTGAAGGACTTGGGATTAATCGAGAAGGCCGAGTCCAAGCTCGTGCTAGGCGCCGCCGTGGTGGACGATATCCTCGGACTCGTCATCCTGGCCTTCATGCTCGGCTTGGTGCATTCCGCAGACCAGGGTCTGAGAACGGATTTCAGCCTGCTGCCGATCATCTTGATCGCTGTCAAGGCGGTCGGTTTCCTGGCGGGCTCGATCCTCATGAGCCGCACGATCATCATGCCGATCATCTCGCTGGTGGAGCACTTCAAGTCGCGCGGCGGCGGAATCGTGCTCTCGGTCGCCTATTGCTTCGTGATGGCCGCTCTCGCCGAATTGATAGGCCTGGCCGACATCGTGGGTGCCTTCGCGGCCGGCCTGGTGCTCGACAGGGCCATCACGAAGCACTTCGGGGGAAAGGAGCCCTTGCACAGGATCGAGCAGTCCGTGGCGCCGATCGGCGCCATCTTCGTTCCCGTCTTCTTTGTCTACATGGGCATGGGCGTCGAACTGTCTCTGTTTGCATTCCCGGCCGTGCTGGTCTTCGCCGCCCTGCTTAGCGTCACGGCCGTTGTCAGCAAGCTGATCTGCTCGCTTGGCGTGCTGGACAAGAAGATCAACCGCATCGCTGTCGGCGTGAGCATGATTCCCCGCGGGGAGGTGGGCCTGATCTTCGCCGGCGTCGGATCCTCGGCGATGGTCTCCGGCGAGCCGCTGTTCTCGGCCGAGACGTTCTCCGCCATAGTCGCCATGGTCATGCTGACGACCTTGCTCGCGCCGCCGCTCATCGCAAGGGCGTTCGGGCGCGGCGGGCAGGGCGTTTCGCAGTCGCAGGCCGCCCAGGCCTGAGCTTGCAGAGCGCGGCTACGAGGCGTCGCCGGCGCAGCGGAATCCTAGGTTGTTCAGGCCCGAGTCGGGTGCGGTCATCTGCCTCGCGGCGACGCGGTAGCCCTGGCAGTAGTTTTCGCTGCAGAGCCAGCTGCCGCCGCGCTGGACCTTCTGATCGCCGCTCCGCGGACCCTTCGGATCGTCCACCGGGGAATAGCGGAAATAGTCCGGGGCGTACCAGTCCTGCACCCATTCCCAGACATTGCCGGTCATGTCGTACAGGCCGTAGCCGTTGGGCGGGAACTTCTTGACCGGGCCGTGGCTGCCGTACCCATCCAGCGTGCGATCCTCGTTCGGGAATATGCCCTGCCACAGATTCGCCTGGTGGACGCCGTCCGGCGTCAACTCGTTGCCCCACGCGTACTTGGCGCCCTCGAGGCCGCCGCGGGCGGCGAACTCGAACTCCGCCTCCGTCGGCAGGCGCGCGCCGCGCCAGTCGCAGTACGCGACGGCGTCATCCCAGGAAAGGTGCACCACGGGATAGTCAAGCATCTGCTCGTGAGACGATCCCGGGCCGTGCGGACGGCGCCAGTCCGCCCCGTCCCCCTTGGTCCAGCCGTTCTGGCGCGGGTCGAAGACGCCGGACCAGCCCAATCTCTCGGACTCGGTGACGTAGCCGGTCTCCTCGGCAAAGGAGGCGTACTGGCGGTTGGTGACCTCGTGCTCGTCCAAGTAGAACGGACCCACTCGGACCGGATGCTCCGGCCCTTCGAAAGGCTCCCCGTCGTTGGTGCCCATGGTGAAGTCGCCGCCCTCCAGCAGCACCATTCCGGAGACATCCGGAGGCGGCCCGGAGCTGCACGCGCTGCACAACAGCGCGGCTCCGACAGCCGCAAGAAGCGCTATGCGTAGCATCCGCAGTATTATACGCGAGCAAAGCGAAATCAAAAAGGGCTAGGCTTAATGAAGGGTTTGAGCCCGCCGGGAATACCCGCGTCATGCTAGGCCGTCGCAAAATCCGGTCGTGCGTACTTTGTGCGCTCGCAGCGCTCGCGCTCGCCAGCGCCGCTGCGGCTGAAAGCCTCAGCTGGCGGCGTTTGGGCGGCTCCGGTGTTGCGGCCGGGCTGGCCGGCCCGGCCGGCGGATCCGTGCAAGACGTATGGTTCTCGGCCAACGGCCGCACCCTGTACGCTTCGCTGCAGGGCGGCGGAATATGGGCGAGCACCGACCTCGGCCTGAGCTGGGAGCGTGCCGACAGTGCCGCGGCGGACTTCCGGGCAGCCCTGGAGAGCGCCCGCCAAGTCGGCGGGTCCGCCACCATGGTGCGCAATCCCTACCGAGCCGGCGTGGCCTACGCTCTCGGCGAGCACCTGTACCGCTCTGACGATGGCGGCGGCGAGTGGACCAACCTGACTGCCATCGGCGGCAACTCGCTGATAGGACGCTGGCAGTCCGCGCTGGCGATCTCCCCGACAGATGCGGACGTAATCGTCGTCGGCAACTCGATGGGCCTGTGGAAATCCCACGATGCCGGCGTGACCTGGAGCAGCCTCAACGCAAGGCTGCCCAATTTCCCGACCGCGCGCTTCCTCGCCACCAGCCCGGCCGCGGCACCCTCGCTCGCGGCACCGCGACTGGGGACGCTGGAGCTGATCCGCACGGCTGCGGGCCGCACTTGGCGCGCCACCACCGGCTCGCAGTCCGCGGAGAGTGGCATCCCCCTGGCGGAAAGAACCGATCCGTCAATCACGGCGAGTTTCCTGCCTTCCGGCTACGCGGTCTCGCACCGCGTCTGGCGCGACGGCAAGCCCGTCTCGCCCAGTCTGACCGGCTGCGCGTCGGAGACGGGCTGCGCCGGCCAGGCGATCAGCGCGTTCGCCGCTGGCAACGGCCTCTGGGCCGGCACTTCGAACGGCAGCATATGGTTCTCGCCCGACGGCGCGAACTGGGAGCGAGTCTGGTCCGACCCGTGGGGATCCGCCGTGACGAGCCTGTGGACCGGCATCGGACCGCAGGCGGCCGCGCTGGCCACGGCCGGCGGCAGGATCCTGCGCTCCACCAACGGGGGCAGATCGTGGTTCGACATCACCTCGGACCTGCCGGATTCGAGCTGGACCGCGGTGCAAGGCCATCCCGAGGCCTCCGCCGTCTATGTCGCGGGGCCGCTCGGGATCTACTTCGCGAACGTAGACCTGGCGCAGCCAGGACCCGCAGGTTCTTGGTCCGCGATTACCGGAGACCTGCCCGGGGGATCCGTGGACGACCTGGCGATCGAGCCGAGCCGCGGCCGCTTGTACGCGACCGTGCCCGGCTTTGGCGTCTATTGGGCCAACGCTCCGCGACTGGACCTGGCGCTGCGGGCGCTGAGCTCGGCCGACCTGGCCGGCCGGCCGGCGGCACCCGGCGGCCTGCTCACCATCTTCGGGACCGAGGCCTTGAGCGCCCGGGCCGCTGGCAGGCCCGCGCCGATTCTCGAAGCGGCCCGGGGCCGGACACAGCTGCAAGTGCCCTACGCGGTGGAGGGTGACTCGCTGCGCCTGCAGCTCGAAGCGGGAGACACCAGCCACGTGCTCGACCTCCCGCTCGCCCAAGTTTCGCCCGCGGTGTTTATCGTGGACGGCGAGCCGCTGATCCTGGACGCCTCGACCGGGGCGCTGGTCGGCTGGCACCGTCCGGCCAAGGCGGGCGGCAACGTGCTGATCATGATGGCCGGACTGGGCGCGGTCCATCCGCCGTGGCCCGCCGGCATGCCCTCCCCCAACAGCGTCGCCCCCCGTCCTGTCGCCAAGGTGCAGGCACTGCTGGGAGGAGTTCCGGCAAAGGTCGCCTCGATGCAACTCGCCCCCGGTTACGTCGGCATGTACCTAGTGGAGCTCGCGATTCCCGCGACTGCAACGCCGGGCGAGGCGCAGCTGGTGATCGAGGCGGACGGGCAGCCAAGCAACGCTGTCGGCCTGGTTATCGGCCGCTAGCAGCGCCGGTATATTCGCGCGGCACCCGCTGGGTGATGCGGCACAGCAGCTCGTAGGGCACGGCGCCGATCTGATCCGCGACAGTGCCCGCGTCCAGCGGCGCGGCTCCCAGCAGCACGGCCTCGTCTCCCACCCGCGCCGACATCGCGGCGCTGAGGTCGATGATCGTCAGGTCCATGCTGATGGCACCGACGATGGGACAGCGCGCACCTCCGAGCAGTACCGCCCCGCGATTTGACAGGCGCCTGTCCAGCCCGTCCGCAAAGCCGACCGAAAGAACTCCGACGCGCATCGGACGGGGCGCGACGAACGATGCCGCGTAGCCCACAGCGGTGCCTTGCGGCAAGTCGTGCACGGCGGCGAGCCGGGCGCGCCACTCGAGGGCGGGCAGCAAGCCGGTGGCCTTGCCCGCGCCGCGCCCCACTGCCTTCAGCACGTAGCCGTACAGCGCCAGCCCCGGCCGCGCCATGGTGCAGCTCTGCCGCAACCAAGCGTTCCCGGCGCGATGGATGATCGCGGCGCTGGAGCACGAATGCACGTAGCGCGGCTCCACGCCGGCCTCGCGCAGCGCTCGCAGCTGTCTCTGGAACAACTCGTTCTGGCGCTCGGTCTGGTCGGAGTCGAGATTCTCCGGCGACGCGTAGTGCGTGCCCACGCCCTGCACGTCCAGGGCGCTGCACTCGCTCAGCTTCTCCAGCAGCGCCGGCGGCCCGGAGCCATTGCCGGGAGCGAAGTCCAGGCCGAGTCGATTCATGCCGGTGTTGAGCATCAACTGGCACGGTAGCCTGCGTCCCGAACGCTCGGCTGTTTCGTTCCAGCGCTCCAACTGCTCTTCGGAGCTGACCATCGGGTAGATCCCGCGCGCCGCCGCTTCTGGCTCCTCGCCCGGCTCGAAGCCGCTGAGCACCCCCAGGGTCCCGGCCAGACCCGCCGTCCTCAACTGAACCGCTTCGCCGAGCGTGGCGACCGCGAAATGACGCGCGCCTGCCCGGGCCAAGGCGCGGCTCACGGTGACCGCTCCGTGCCCGTAGGCGTCGGCCTTCACCACGCACATCAGGATCGTCGGCTCTCCGACAATCCCCTTCAGATGTTCGTAGTTCTTGCAGATCGCACCCAGATCGACGATCGCGCGGGTCCGCATTTCACTGAATCTAGCACGCGCCCGGCGGGTTCACGCGGCGCGCGCGGATTTACATCCTCGTCGGCACCGGCATGCCCATCACGGACATCAGATCTGCCAGTTCCCTGTGCGCCAATTGGACGATTGCCAGCAGTACGGCCTTGCGCTCCGGGTCCCCCTCGTTGAGGATGTGCGTGTGGTGATAGAAGTTGCTGAACGCCTGGGCCGCCTGGAAAGCGTTGCGGGCTAGCTGCGCCGGCTCGCCGGACTCGGCCGCGCGTGCGGCGGCCCAGCGCGACATCGACATTTTCAGCACGAGCTGCCACAGGCTCTCGTCTTCCAAGTGCCGCCGCAGGCTTTCGGCTGCCGGCAGCTCTCCGCCCTCGGTCTCGCCGCCGGAGGCCGCGGCGTGCTTGCGCAGGATGTTCCCGGCCCGGACCGCGGCGTATTGCAAGTACGGGCCGGTCTCGCCCTCGAACGCCAGCGCCTCTTGGAAGTCGAACGCGATGACGGTGTTGCGGGTCACCCGCAGCATGAAGTACCGCAGCGCCCCGACCGCGATTTGCCGGGCAATCTCGCGGCATTCCGCCTCGCTCAGCTCGGCGTGGCGGCTGCGCACTTCGTCGAAGGCTGTGTCGACCAGCAGGTCCAGCAAGTCGTCCGCCTTGACTCCCAGCCCCTTGCGGCCGGACACCTCGACGTACGGCTTGGTCCGGTCCGCCTCGCTGAGTTCGATGCCGAGCTGCGCGCAGCAGCGCGGAGACAGGGCCACCATCTCGTAGGCGAAATGGATGCTGGCCCGCGCCTGCCGTTCAAACCCGAGCGCCTCCAGGGCTGCCCGCACCACATCTTGCAGGTACGACTGCCGGACGTCGATGACGTTGTAAACCTCGTCCGCGCCGCCAAACGAGGGAGCATCGCTCGATCCGCCGTCGGCGACCGTCACCCAGGTGCCTTCCGCAGACGGGACTTGCGCCGGCCTGTATCCGAAGTCCTTGCCGGCCAGCAGCCCGAACTTCCACAGCTGGTAGGCAATGTCCTTGCCGACGTAGGTGACGGTGCCGTCCGAGCGCACGATCACCTTGTCCGCGTCCGGCGCTTCCTCGTCGCTGTCGGCGGCCTCGCCCTGCGCGGCGTCTCGCGACCCGCCGAACGCCGCGGCGGGCATGACCCAGCAGCCGGCGTTCTTGCCGGCCTTCTCCAAGTGGATCGCGCCCCGCTGCTTGAGCAGTTCGAACGCCGCCGACCAAAAGCGCAGCTTGAGGATCTCGCTCTCGCGCGGCAGGACATCGTAGGCGACGCTGATGCGCCTCATCGTGGCCAGGTGGCAGGCCACGATCGCGTCCGCAACCACCGCCCCGAGCTCGGCAATCTCGCCCTCGCCGGATTCCAATGCGTGCAGGGTCTCGGCGCGCCAAGCGAAGGCCCGCTCGTCCTTGGCCGCGAACAGCCGCGAGATCTCGGCGTACAGGTCCCAGCACAGATGGTCGAAGCGGGTGCCGGGATCGGCCGCCAGGGCGCGCACGGCATCCGCGCCCTGCTTCCGCAGGTAGTGAAAGGCGGCCACCACGTCAGCCACCTGCACGCCGGTGTTGTCGATGTAGTTCTGCACCTCGACGGTCCGGCCGAGCGAGCGCAGCAAGCGCACCAGCGTGTCGCCGAGCACGGCGTTGCGGAGATGGCCGATGTGCGCCGCCTTGTTGGGGTTGATGTTCGTGTGCTCGACGATCACCTTGGCCGCTGGCGCCGATACGGCCTCGGGCCCCGACATCACGGCGGAGGCATAGGCGGCCCGGTCGAAGCGGGCGTTGACGTAACCGGCGCCCGCCGCCTCGAGCGAGCGGATGCCTTCTACCGGAGGCAGTTCGGCGACCAGCTCGGCAGCGATCTGACGCGGCGCCCTGCGCAAGGTCTTGGCGAGGCTGAAGCAGACCGGTGTGGCGAGGTCTCCGTGCTCCGGCTGGCGAGGCAGCTCGGTCACCACCTCGACCTGCGCGCCGTAGCGCTCCGAGATATGCTCCGACAGTGCCGCCTGAAGGCGCTTCTCAAGCGTCAGCAACATCGGTCCGAAAGCCCGCAAGGGCGGAGCTGGCAGGATCTGCGCGCTCCCGAAATTCGGAGTCTAGCACAAGCCTAGCGGGGCCGTTGCACGAGCGGCTTGTGCTTCCGCGGCAGTGCGAGCCCGCTGGATTGACAGTCAGCGCGGGGGGCGGGTAGACTGCGGTACCCTGCGGCGAGCCGCGGAAGCCCATGCCCTACAAGCCCATCGAGTCCTATGGAGTCATTGGCGACCTGCGCTCGGTGGCGCTGGTGGCTAACGACGGCGCGATCGATTGGTGCTGCCTGCCGCATTTCGATTCCCCGAGCGTCTTCGGGGCCATCCTCGACGACAAGAAGGGCGGCTCCTTCAAGATCGCCGTCGAGCGCGACAGCTCCCACCGCCAGCTCTACCTGCCCGAGACCAACATTCTGATCACGCGCTTCCTGAGCAAGGAAGGAGTTGGCGAGGTGATCGATTTCATGCCGATCGGCGGGCGTGGCGACAACCAGCAGCACGAAATCGTCCGCATCGTCCACTCCGTGCGCGGCATGCTGCCGTGCCGGCTCGACTGCGACCCCGCCTACGACTACGCCCGTGCCGAGCACCGCACCGAGATCGTGCCGGAAGGCGCGGTGTTCAGCGCGGCGGGGGCCGATTTCGCGCTCTTGAGCCCGATCCCGCTGCAGCAGAAGGCCAAGGGGGTCCAAGCCGAGTTCGTGCTGGAGCCGGGGGAGCAGGTCGTTTTCGTGTTCCGGCAGGGCGGCGCCGGCGAGGGCCGGCGCCTGATCCAAGCGCCGGCGGACGGGCAGGCGGCCTTGGAACGCACCACCCAGTACTGGAGGACTTGGCTGAACAAGGGACGCTACGAGGGCCGCTGGCGCGAGATGGTGGAGCGTAGCGCGCTCGCCCTCAAGCTGCTGACGTTCGAGCCGACGGGCGCGATCGTGGCCGCGGCGACCTGCAGCTTGCCCGAGGAAGCCGGCGGCGAGCGCAACTGGGACTACCGCTACACCTGGATTCGCGACGCCGCCTTCACGATCTACGCGTTCCTGCGCCTGGGCTATACCGAAGAGGCCGCGAACTTCATGGGCTGGCTGGAGGCGCGCGTTCGGGAGCACGACGCGCCGACCGGCCCGCTGCAGATCATGTATCGCATCGACGGCAGCCCGGAGGTCCCCGAAATCGAGCTGCCGCATCTGGAAGGCTATCGCGGCTCGTCGCCTGTCCGGATCGGCAACGCCGCAGCCCAGCAACTGCAGCTGGACATCTACGGCGAACTGCTCGATTCGGTCTACCTGTACGACAAGTACGTCACGCAAGTCTCCTACGATCTCTGGGTCAAGATCCGCATGATGCTCCGCTGGGTGGCCCGCCACTGGGAGACGCCGGACGAGGGCATCTGGGAGGTGCGCGGCGGCCAGCGGCAGTTCGTCTACTCGAAGATGCAGTGCTGGGTCGCGCTCGACAGAGGGCTGCGCCTCGCGCTCAAGCGCGGTTTGCCCAACAACCGCGAGTGGCTGCGCAGCGCCCGGGACCGCATCTACGAGTCGATCATGCGCTACGGATGGAGCCGCGAGCGGCAGGCTTTCGTGCAGTACTACGGGGCGGACGCCCTGGATGCCAGCAACTTGCTGATGCCGCTGGTGCGCTTCGTGTCGCCCACCGACCCCCGCATGCTGTCGACTCTGGACCGCACGATGGACGAATTGGTCTCCGACTCGCTGGTCTATCGCTACGAGATCGGCAAGGGGGCGGGCGACGGCTTGGCGGGCACCGAGGGCACCTTCAGCGTGTGCACGTTCTGGCTGGTGGAATCGCTCACCCGGGCGGGCCGCGTGGACGAGGCGCGGCTGATCTTCGAAAAGATGCTGACCTACGCCAACCCGCTCGGTCTATTCGCCGAGCAGATCGGTTCCAGCGGCCAGGCGCTGGGCAACTTCCCCCAGGCCTTCACGCACCTCGGCTTGATCAGCGCGGCATTCTGCCTGAACCGGCACCTCGAGTCCGGACAGTCCGGCCGCAGCTAGACCGACCGATAGCCCTCTTGCAGTTCAGCCTGGCCCGACGCGCCCGCCTCGGCGGCTGCGACAGCGTCCGAGACCTCGACCTCCGCCAGCTTGCGGCTCTCCTTCCAGGTATGCACGATCCGGTGGACCACCGTGAGGTTGGAAAGCACCGCCATCACCCACAGCACGGGCGCCATGCGGTCGAACAGGGCGCCGATGATCAGGAGGACGATGCGCTCGGGCCGCTCCATGAATCCAACCTTGCACTTCGGAATCAAGTTCTCGGCCCGCGCCCGGCTGTAGCTCACCAGCACCGTTCCGGTCATCACGACCGCCGTCAGGACGATATAGCTGAAACGTTCGATGCGGGCATAGTGGACGAGCAGCCCCGTCAGCAGGATCAGGTCGGAATAGCGGTCCATGACTGAATCCAGGAACGCGCCGAAGCGCGTGACCTTGTTCGCGCTGCGCGCGACGGCGCCGTCCGTCAGGTCGAATACCGCTGCCGACAGGATGATCAGGCCGCCGTAGAGGAACTCTCCGCGGGCCAGGATCCAAGCGGCGACGCCGTTGACGACCAAGCCGATCAAGGTCAGCACGTTCGGATGGATGCCGCTGAGCGTGAGCCAGCGCACCAAGGCGGAGAGCACCTTGCCGAAACCGCTGCCAATGGTCCCCGTGAACGACATGCCTAGCCCCGCTCGCCGCCACCCTTGCTGTAGATGGTCTGCATGCTGACCACCTCGAACTCCTTGTTGCCCCGGGGAGTATGCGCGGTGGCGCTGTCCCCCTCACGCTTGCCGATGAGGGACCGGCCGATCGGCGAGCTGGTCGAGATCTTGCCCGCAGCGACGTCGGACTCTTCCGAGGTCACCAGTTCGTACGTGATCTCCCGGTCTTCATCGACGTCATACAGGACGACCGTAGAGCCCAAGCCCACGGCATCCTTGGGGATCTTCGACAGGTCGATCATCCGGAGCTTGGCCAAGCGCTGGACCAGCTGCGCCAAGCGCGCATTGAGCAAACGCTGGCGCTCCTTGGCAGAGGCGTACTCGGCGTTCTCGCTGAGGTCGCCCAGTTCGCGGGCCTTCTGGATTTCCCCGGGCAGCTTGTCGAGAAGTTCCGCCTCGATCGTGCGGATCTCGTCTTCGATCTTCTCGATAACGCGGAGGCGCATCTGTACCCGTCAAGGCGGCGGGTAGCCCGGAGCAGCGCGCCGGGCGGCTCCTCCGGCAAGCCGGCTGGCTAGCCGCCTACCCGATTATAGCTTCAGGGTCTTGCCCGCAGGCCCGCGCTACGCCAGGTCCACCGGTACGCCGTCGCGGGCCGATTCGTACACGCCGAGCACGAAGCGCAGCGCCGAGAGACCCTCGGCGCCGTCGACAAGCGGCGCGCTGCCCTCGCGCACCGCACGGCCGAAATCCTGGAATTGCCGCTGAAGGTTCGCGATCGAAATCGCCATCGGATCGGCCGCGCCGGAATCGACGCCGCTGGCCAGAGGCGCGTCGTCCCCGCTATCGCCTTCGACATCCCACGCGGTGAGCTGGTCGCCGGTGATGATCGCAGTCCCCTTCGAGCCGTGGATCTCGATCCGCTCCGGATAGCCCGGCCAAGCCGCGGTCGCCGCCTGGAGCACCCCGCCGGCGCCGCTTTCGTAGACCAGCACGGCGTTGACCAGATCCTCCGCCTCCATCGCGTGCGTCGCGCCGAGCTGCCAGTGCGCGAAGGCGCGCTTGACCGGCCCGCCCAGGTACTGCATCACGTCCGCCGTGTGAATGCCCTGGTTGATCAGGGCACCGCCCCCTTCCACTGCCCAGGTGCCCTTGCCCGGTCGATCGTAATAGCTCTGCGGCCGGTGCCACTTGACGTAGCCGTCGACTTGCAGGATCCGCCCGAGCCGCCCTTCTCCGATGGCGCGCTTGAGGAAGATCGAGCTCTCGTCGAAGCGGTGCTGGCTGACCACGCCGAGTCGCACGCCTGCATCGGCGCACAGCCCGATCATCGTGCGGCAGTCGTCCAACGTGAGCGCCATGGGCTTTTGAAGCAAGACATGCTTGCCGTTCGCCGCGGCGCTGCGGCAGATCTCGACGTGCGAGTCCGGGAACGTGCAGACATCGACGACGTCGATGTCGTCGCGGGCGCAGAGGCCGGGGTAATCCGGCACGAAGTCGCAGCCGTACTGCGACGCGAACTGCTCTCCCTTCTGCCTGCCCCGGTTCGAGCAGGCCACCAAGTCGTAGCCGATCGCGCTGTAGCTCTCGGCGTGTTTGTGGGAGATCGCCCCCGTGCCGACCAATCCGATGCGCATGCTGCTATTCGCTCCTAGCTCCGGGCCGCGACCCGCTCCAAGCCCCGCCGGCCTATGTCGCGGCGATATTGGGCTCCCTCGAAGTGGATCGCCCCCACGGCCCGGTATGTCAGCGACAGCGCCGCCTCGAGGCTCTCCCCCCTAGCCGTCACGCCCAGCACGCGCCCGCCAGAGGTCGCCGGCGTGCCTCCGGCCAGGGCGGTACCGGCGTGAAACACCTTCGCACCCAGCTGCTCGGCGGCCGCCAGGCCGGTGATAGGACGACCCTTCGGATAGCTGCTCGGATATCCCTCCGAGGCCATCACGACGCAAGCTGTCGGACTCGCGCTCGCCCGCACAAGAGACGGGTCCAGAGCGCCCCTCGCGGCGCTCGCCAGCAGTTCCGCGAAGCCGCCCTCCAGGCGATACAGCAGCGGCTGTGTCTCCGGATCGCCCAAGCGGACGTTGAACTCCAACACCTGCGGACCGTCCTCGGTGAGCATCAGGCCGCAGTAGAGGAAGCCCTTGAACGGCGTGCCGCGCCGACGCATGCCCGCCAAGGCGGGCTCGACGATGGTGTCCACGATGCGATCCCTCATCGCGCCGCTGATGATCGAGTCGTCGCAGTACGCGCCCATGCCGCCGGTGTTCGGGCCCCGGTCTCCCTCCAGCGCGCGCTTGTGGTCCTGCGTTGCGGGCAGCGCGCAGAACGCTTTTCCATCGCTCAGCACCATGAAGCTAACCTCTTCACCGGTTAGAAACTGTTCGACCAAGACGCGTCTGCCGGCTTCGCCGACGACGTTTCCGGCGAGCATTTCGCGCGCCGTGGAACGGGCCTGCGCCTCGTCCTCGACAATGATCACGCCCTTGCCAGCGGCCAGCCCGTCGGCCTTCAAGGCCACCGGGTAGCCGAACTGTCCCACGGCGTCGTCCACGGCGCCCACGTCATCAAGCAGGGCGGACTCTGCAGTGGGCAGGCCGCATTCCAGCAGGAAGTCCTTGGCAAACGCCTTGCTCCCCTCCAGCTGCGCAGCCGCCCGCGTCGGACCGACGATGCCAAGCCCCCGGCTGTCGAACTCGTCCACGATGCCCGCGACCAACGGGGCTTCCGGGCCGACAACCGTGCAGTCGGCCCCGAGATATTCGGCCAGCGCGGCTATTTCTTTCGGATCTAGTATATTGCCGGGAACGCAACCTATATCTGCGGCCATTCCCGCGTTGCCGGGAACGCCATAAACGCGTTCCACGCCGGGATCTTGGGAGGCGCGCCAGGCCATGGCGTGCTCGCGGCCGCCGCCGCCAACAACAAGGATCTTCATCGGGGACTCCACGCCGCCGGGCCCGCAACCCAGACGCAAGGGCCTAGAATAACAGGACGGGAGGCGGTGCCGTGCCGGGGGGTCAAACAGGTTCGGACCGCTACGACGTGATCGTGATCGGGGCCGGTCACGCCGGCTGCGAGGCGTCCGTCGCGGCCGCCCGGATCGGCGCGCGGGTGGCACTGGTCACCCTGAATCTAGACCTGATCGCGCAGATGTCCTGCAACCCGGCTGTGGGCGGGATCGCCAAGGGTCACCTAGTGCGCGAGATCGACGCGCTGGGCGGCGTGATGGGACAGGTCACCGACGAGGTCGGCATCCAGTTCCGACTGCTCAACACCAGCCGCGGGCCCGCGGTCTGGTCGCCGCGAGCGCAGTGCGACAAGAAGCTCTACCGCGTTCACATGCGCCAGCTGCTCGAGAACGAGCCCAACCTGGACATCAAGCAGGCCGAGGCAGTCGGGCTGCTGACCGAGGGCGGGCGGATTCGCGGCGTCGAGCTGCGGGACGGCCGCTCGATAGCGGCCGGAGCCGTGATCATCACGACCGGGACCTTCCTCAATGGCTTGGTGCATATCGGAGAACGCACCTATCCAGCCGGGAGAAGCGGCGAGCCCGCATCTGTAATGTTGGGAGAAGTATTGCGTAATCAAGGGTTTAGGTGCTGTCGACTGAAGACGGGCACGCCTCCCCGGCTAGATGGCCGGACGATTGACTGGGATGCCTTCGAACCCCAGCCCGGCGATGCGGTGCCGACCCCGTTCTCGTTCCGCACCGAGTCGATCGAGCGCGAGCAGATCCAGTGCCACATTGCCTATACCAATGAAGAGACCCACCAAGTCCTGCAAGACAGCCTGCGGCGGTCGCCGCTCTATAGCGGCCAGATCGAGGGCGTAGGACCGCGCTACTGCCCGTCGATCGAGGACAAGATCGTCAAGTTCCCGGACCGGCGCCGACATCAGATATTCCTCGAGCCGGAGGGCCTCGATACGAACGAGGTCTACGTGAACGGAATGTCCACCAGCATGCCGATCGACGTCCAGGAGCGGATGGTGGCATCTGTGCCGGGCCTGGAGCGGGCGGAGATGATCCGGCCCGGCTACGCGATCGAGTACGACTCGGTGGACGCTACCGAGCTGCGCGCCAGCCTGGAGAGCAAGCGAATCCGGGGCCTGTACCTGGCCGGCCAGATCAACGGCACGACGGGGTACGAGGAAGCCGCCTGCCAAGGCTTGCTGGCCGGCATCAACGCGGCCCGCGCCGTGAGCGGGGGCGAGTCGCTGGTGCTCGGTCGCACGGACGCCTACATCGGCATCCTGATCGACGACCTGGTCACCAAGGGGACCGACGAACCCTATCGAATGTTCACGTCGAGGGCCGAATTCCGGCTTCACCTGCGCATCGACAACGCCGATCGCAGGCTGACGCCCCTGGCCCGCGCCGCCGGGACGATCAGCGACAGCCACTGGAGCCGGTACGAATCGACCTGCGCGGCGCGCGATGCCGTCGCGCGCTTCCTGAGCGAGCACAAGCCGAGCCTGTCAAGCCCGCTTTACGAGACGATCGGCCAGCCGGGCACTCGCGTCAGCCTCGGCCAGTTGCTGCGGCGGCCCGAGGTTGGGATCGACGACCTGCGCGGCGCGTTTCCGGGGGAGCTGGGAGCGTCGCTGCGCCGGGCTGACTGGAAGGCGATCGAGACAGAGTTCAAGTACGTGGGCTACCTGGAGCAGCAGCGGCGGCAGATCGCCCGCCTGGAGAAGGCCGAGGCCCGCGGGATCCCCGAACAGTTCCAGTACCGCGGCCTGCCGGGCCTGTCGAACGAAGTGGTCGAGAAGATGGAGCGGGTGCGCCCGCGGACCCTGGGGCAGGCAGGCCGCATTCCGGGCGTGACACCGGCCGCGATCTCGATCCTCGACATGCACCTGGGCGCATGACGTTCGAGGAATCCCTCGACGAGGTGCTCGGGGAGCTCGGAATCTCGCTGGATGCCGCGCAGCTGGCGGCTTTCTGCGCGCACTTCGAACTATTGCAGAAGTGGAACCGGCGCATTAACCTGACTGCGGTCAGCGATCCGCGGCAGGCAGCCCGGCGGCACTTCGGGGAAGCGGCATTCCTTCATCGCGAGCTGCCCGCCATGGCCTCGGCAGTCGACGTCGGCTCGGGCGGAGGGTTTCCCGGACTGCCGTTCGCCGTGTTGCGGCCCGAAACGGACGTAACCCTAGTCGATTCAAAGAGTAAGAAAGCCAGTTTCTTGCGCGCGGCCGGACGCGCGCATGCCAATGTCAGCGTCTGCGCCTGCCGGATCGAGAACTGGAGCGGGCAAGCGGACTGGGCTCTGCTCCGTGCGGTCGCCCCGGCGACCGTCCTGCCCGCACTGGCCGGGCGCGCAGCGGCCATAGCCGTGCTGGGCACGGACCGCCCGCCCCAAGGGCCGTTCGGCCCGTGGCTGGACCGGCGCATGCCTTGGAGCGACAAGCGGCGGCTCTGGACGGCGCAGAGTTAGCCGTCGGACAGCGAGCGGGCACCGGGGGCGAAGGCCCTCGGTCGGATGTTTCACGTGAAACGATCGAGATGGCCCCGGAATGTTTCACGTGAAACATCGGCCTGCCGCCCGCGATCTGCTAGGCTAGATTTCTCGACGGCGAGTGCCTGCCTGGATAGCAATCGCCAACCAAAAGGGTGGCGTCGGCAAGACCACGACAGCCATCAACTTGGCGGCCTCCCTCGCCGTTGCCGACTGTCGGCTGCTTCTGATCGACTGCGACCCGCAGGGCAATTCGTCGAGCGGGCTCGGCGTCGAGCGGGCCGCGGAGCGGCCCACGCTCTACGACGTGATCGTCGGCGAGAGCGCGCCGCAGGCGGCGGTTCGCAAGACGGACTTCGCCGGGCTGGACGTGCTTCCGGCCAGCCCCCACCTTGCCGGCGCCAACGTCGAACTGGCGTCAGTCCCCGATCCGGCCTCGCGCCTGAGGCGCGTGCGCGAAGACTTCGACGCCGCCTACGACTTCGTCCTTCTGGATTGCCCGCCCGCGCTGGATCTGCTCACCCTCAACGCGCTGGTGGCGGCGGACTCGGTGCTGATCCCGATGCACTGCGAGTATTTCGCGCTAGAGGGCATTTCCTCGCTGTTGCAGACGATGGAATCTGTCCGCGCCGAACTCAACCCCGAGCTGGCCATCGAGGGCGTGGTCCTCACCATGTACGATGGCCGGACCTCGCTCACGCGCCAGGTTGCCGAAGAGCTGCGGGCGCACTTCGGGCCGCAACTGCTCGAGACTGTGATCCCTCGCAACGTGCGGCTGGCCGAAGCCCCGAGCCACGGCATGCCGGCGCTGCAGTATGACATGCGCTCCAAGGGCGCGGCGGCCTACCTGGCCCTGGCGCGCGAAATCCTAGACCGCGCCAAGCGCAAGGCGCTCAATAGCTAACGAGGCTCCAGAGACACCCATGACCGACGATCCCTCCAGCCGCAAGAAGCGACCCGCCCTCGGCAGGGGCCTGGCCGCGATCCTTCCGACCCCCGCGGCCCCGCGGGCGCCGTCAGGCCAGGCCGTGGCCCAGATCCCGGTCGGCCTGATTGACCCCAACCCCGTCCAGCCGCGCGCGAGCTTCGACGAGGAAGCCTTGCGCGGCCTGGCCGAGTCCATCCGCGCCGACGGCGTGCTGCAGCCGCTGCTCGTGCGACCCGCCGGCAGTCGCTACACGCTGATCGTCGGCGAGCGCCGCCTCAAGGCCGCCCGGCTCGCGGGCCTGCCGACGGTTCCTTCGATCGTCCGAGAAATCGCGCCGGAACGCCTGCTCGAAGCCACCTTGGTCGAGAACATCCAACGCGAGGACCTCAACCCGATAGAGATCGCGCTCGCCTTGGAGCAGATGCTCAAGGAGCTCGACCTCGTCCAAGACCAGCTCGCCGAGCGCACGGGCATGAGTCGGACGTCTGTCACGAACCACCTGCGCCTGCTAAAGCTGCCGCTGCCTGTCATCCGCTTGGTGCGCGACGGCAAGCTCCAGATGGGCCATGCGCGCGCCTTGCTCGCATTGGACAGCGACGGGGAGATCGAGAGCGTGGCGAACCGCGCGGTCGAGAACGAGATGTCGGTTCGCTCCGTCGAGGAATACGTGCGGCGCAGGCGCAGCGACGCCAAGAGGCGGCGGCCGCAAGCGCTGGACCCGAACATCGCCGCGGCGATCGAGAACCTAGAGCGGGTCCTGCAGGCGCCGGTGCGGCTCCGGGGCCGCGGCCGCAAGGGCCGGATCGAGATCGCCTATTCGTCCCCCGGCGAGCTGGAAGCGATCTATGACCGGATCGTCGGAGAGTCTGCGTAGATTACTATAAGTCGTTTTTTATCAGTGAGATAGAGTCAATTCGAGGCGCTGGCATGGATTCGTTCCAGCATCCCTCTGGCGCGCGCCCGCGCGACGTGCACGATGCGCTCTTGTTCGGCGATCTTGTTCAAGACCGGCTCTAGCAGGCCGGGCGCCACGATCCGATCGCGCTCGAACGCCGATTCCAGGCTGACCAGGGCTTGGTCCACGCCCAGGCGATCGAAGCGGTAGAGCCGCTCTAGCGTTTGCAAGTGCTGCTGTGTCTCGGCCAGCCGCACGAACCACGAGGCCAATTCGCGCGCGGGAGGCTCTTCCGTGTAATCAAAGACCGCTTCGCCGCGCACTTGGCCGCCAGTTTCGTACCGCAGCAGCTTGCGGCCGGTCGATGCGACCTTGCGCTTGCTGGCCACCGACCTGGCGAAGTAGTCCAGGTCAGCGGCCCACTCGAACAGCGCGGCCGCTTCCTGCCGCCCGACCTCGTAATCAACGCTGTCTTCTCCGCCTTCGGAATAGGTGGCGACACCGTCGGCGGTCAGCCTGACCTCGAAACGGTCCGGAATGGAGCCCGGAAACTCGCGCTCGAAGTAGATCGCATCCTGCGCGACGGCGGAGCATACCGCCAGCAACCCAACCGCTAAGGCCCTGCCCGGCACCGACTCACCCTCCCGTCCCGGGGGCACCACGCCGGTTCGCGTGGCAAAGCGCGACGGCAAGGGCGTCTGACACGTCCAGGGGATTGATGGTTTCGCGCACGCCCAGCAATACGCTCACCATTTGCCGGACCTGCTCCTTATCCGCGCTCCCATGGCCTACCACGCTGCTCTTGACGGTCGCCGGCGAGTAGCTCGCAACCGGCACGCCCGCTTCCGCGAGGCTGAGCATCGCGGCACCTCGAACGTGGGCCAAGACCAGCGCGCTGCGGACGTTCTTCTGCGTGAACACATCCTCAACGGCCGCCTCGTCCGGCGAAAAGCGCTCCAAGACCTGCCTCAGCCCGCCCGCCACCATGCACAGCCGCTCGGGCAACTCCAGCCGCTCGGGCAGCCGGATGGTGCCGTAGTCGACGGCCTGAGCGTCTCGGCCGATGCTCTCGATCAGGCCGTAGCCCGTCACTCGCGACCCGCAGTCCACGCCAAGTATCAGCACGGCGGCCGCCGCTCACGCGGAAAGAGCCTCGAGCTCTCTTTCGTCGATGTCGAAGTTCGAGAAGACATTCTGGACGTCGTCTTGGTCTTCCAGCTTCTCGATCATGCGGATCACGCTGCCCGCTTGCTTGCCCGCGACCCTGACCGTGTTCTCGGGCACCCGGGAGACTTCCGCCGAGAGCGGCTCGATGCCGGCGGCCTGGATGGCCTCCAGCACGGTGTTGTGATCCTCCGGCGCCGAGTCCACCGCCCAGTGCTCGCCCTCGTCGCGCATGTCGTCGGCACCGGCCATCAACACCACGTCCATCAGTTCGTCCTCTTCCGCGTCCCCCTTGGAAACCGTGATCACGCTGCGCTTGTGAAATATCCACGATACGCAGCCGTTCTCGCCCAAGTTGCCGCCGTTCTTCGAGAAGATGTGCCGCAGTTCGGCCACCGTGCGGTTGCGGTTGTCGGTGACGGTCTCCACCATGACCGCCACGCCCGCGGGAGCGTAGCCCTCGAAGGTCACTTCCGAATAGGTCTCTCCCTCGAGCTGCCCGCTGCCGCGCATGACAGCGCGCTTGATGTTGTCGCTTGGCATCGACTGCGCCTTGGCGGCGGCGACCGCGGTGCGCAGGCGCGGGTTAGAGTCTTCGTCGGCCCCGCCCTCGCGAGCGGCGACTTGGATCTCCCGGATCAGGCGCGTGAATATCTTCCCGCGCTTCGCGTCTGTGGCCGCCTTCTTGTGCTTGATAGTCGACCATTTGGAATGCCCAGACATACGCTTACAAGGCCCCAGTGCCGCGCCGAAGCGAGGCCGCCCAAGAGTGAAAACCCTTTGTAGAGCATAGCAGACAGGGCCCCGATTCCGACTCTCACGCAGTTCACCGTAGCTGCGTGCGGCCCAGTCAAGCGACAGCAACGACGTCCGGATAAACGCCTTGGATTCGGAACTGTAGAACTTCGAGGAACGGAAGCGTCACGAATAGCGCGAATAGTCAGCCAAGACTCTTGACAGAACGTGAGCCAACACCTTTCAGGGTTACTTGCCGCGACAAGTTCTCTCTCCATTGCCGAGATGGCTGCTCGGTTGGCTTCCCTGATTCAACGGAGGTTGAACTTGTTTCGAGCTAACCTCCCAGTCGGGTCGGACCCGAGACTCCTCTACCTCGGGAATGTTGCCAAGGGGCTCTGATCCGGTTGACGGTCTCGTAGCTGATCGTCGCCGCGGTCGCCAGTTCGACGATCTGAGCGTCGTAGTGCGACTACGCCGCTGTCGTGCGCGACCTAGGCGGGGCGGGCGGCAAAGCGGGCGCAACCATTTGCCAGCGGCCCATCCCCGACCCGCTCTGCCCGTGCCAGTTTCTCGCTGCGGTCGGCCACAAGCTCGTCGACGGCGGCTACGCCCCGTTGTGAAACGGGAATCGCCCCCAGGCCCATGTCTTCACACGCCGCTCCGAGCCCAGCAGTGGCCCCGGCGGGGCGTACATTCTCTGTCTACTCGGCAACCGGTTCCACCAGCTCGGCGTTTGGGTCGTCTGGTGTACGGAGCCCCCTTAGGAAATGAATCAATCTTACTTGGTCCTGCTGCTTGAGGTTCAGGAAAAGGTCCCTCGACTTCGCTGCTTTGTCTCCGTGAGCGAGGATAGCGGACCGGATGTCCAAGGCACGTCCGTCGTGCAGGTAGGGTGCAGTATCTCGAACACCCCAGAGCCTTGCTGTTGTAAATTCGTCGTTAGGGATGGGGTCGTGAAGGGAATTCTCAGCGAGACCGGGACCCATGGCATGGCGTTTCAGATCCCCGAATAAGGGAACGTAGACACCGCCTGTGGGGGCCGGGGCGAATCCAACATCCACGAGATCAATCAAGGCATAGACGTTCGCGGAAGGATCGTGGGGCACTTCAGGATGAGCAATTGGCAAGTACCTTGATCGAGTCGTCATGACCGGGCGGTGACAGCCCGAACAGCCGATTTCAGTGAAGATACGAAAACCAGCGTCAGCCTCCTGATCCATCGTCTCCATGATCGGCGGCGGGTTTGTGACGCTGAAGACTTGCAACGCTGTCATGGCAGCTTCACTCATCTCATTCGCTATCCCGTCACCGTCACCGTCCGTGTTCCGTCCGACGACCTCTGTTGGCTGAATGCCGAAATGGAAGGCCATCGCATCCCGGCCAAAGTCTCGCATGCTGAATTTCTCGCCCTTCCGCCCGAACGGGCGGACCACCAAGACATCCTCGGCCCTCTTGCCGTCATTGTCCTTGAATCCGATGCCGTCCAAGTGGTCGAGGCTCACGACACCGCCCTCCTCGGTCCTGAGAAACCCGAAGTGAACGCCTTTGCTGTGAAGGGCAGTGATCGTGCCTGGAGAAGCTGACCTGGCCTGCTTGAGCAAGTCCTGCAGGTCCGCGGTCATTTCCTTGGCTAGAAGCTCTACTCCACCGCCGCCGAATAGAAACGGAGGGTTAGAGAATCTTCCGTTGAAGTCGGCCGATCCGTCCCGTCCAGAGGCAGTGTGCCAATCATCGGAAACGTCAACCTGGGTCGGTCCGATGAACGCGTTCTGAGCCAGCCCTCCGACTCCGCCGATCCCGAGCTTCGGTGGCACGGTGTCATGACTGACAATGCTGTGGCATTCGTTGCAGCTCTGGGCATCCAGTCCGTTGACGCGGAGAGACGTGCCGTTGCCTTGCAGCGTCGGTCGGTTACCCGGAGCTGTGGGAGGAGATTCGCTTGGCCTGAACGGGCCATCTCCATAGCCCTGTACGGTCGTAAGTGGCCGTGTGAACACCTCCAATCCTGCACGGCGCACCTGATTCAACGAGACTGCTCCGCTGTTCAGACTATCGCTCAGATCACCTAACGTCATGTGAAGTAAGGGGTCAGGCACAAACACACGACTCTGAGGCATCGCGGGCAGAGTCAACAGACAAACAAACGGAATGCAAACCCAGGTTGGTCTGATATTCGACAGCATTTGAAACTGAGGGTTCCTACCTCGTTACCTGGACTGGTTCCCTGTCCACCCCTAAACGATTTCGGTTCGTGCGTGAGAATGCTCGCATTGGCGGAGCTTAGGTCTGCTGCCGTAACCCCGATAGTGGGTCCACAGCCACAACTCCAAAGGAAGTGTCCCTCAAGACAGCACTCACCATGCTTGATGCGCTGTCGGTTTCCGCACAACGGTAGGTGGAAGGAAAAAACGCTATGGTCTCTGAGTGGTGAAGGGTAGGCGAAATAAGGGCGATTCGGGGGGGGGGGGGGGGTAGCAAAGTGCGGCGCGGACCACAACGGAGCGAATGAAAGACACCGTCCGGGTGTTGCCGGGAGGGGGCCACCGGAAAG
>JAJDTX010000024.1 GCA_022826925.1 Bryobacterales bacterium | reverse complement strand
CAGCGCAACTGAGCGATGTACCCGCGACAAGCCTCCTCGGTTGCGAATCGCTGCTCAAACTCGACCTGTGTCTTCGGGTAATCTCGCTTCATGACCTAACCACAACATATAGTGGTGTGTGGAGTCAAGTACCTAGCCCAGCTCGCAAGTTCCCCAACTCTCCCAGTTCCCGTTCAGGCAGGAACACCTTCAGCACCACATCCAAGAACCACTCTGTAACGATCGCCCTCAGCCTAGCATGCTCAGGCCCCTCCAGCACCTCGATCAACTGTGTTAGCGCGGCGCTTGCGGACGGGTAATCCCGCACCCGCAGCGCCCGGAACCAAGCGTCTGCGACATTCCGCTGGGCCGGGTCCAGTTCCGCACAGTCATGCACCGACACGAGGTGGTAGTTGAACTGATTGGAATAGCACCCCATTCCGGGCAGGTTGTCGTCGATGAGTTGCCTCAACTCCAGCGGGGCGTTCCACTTCCGCTCGCCGCCGTAGAGCACCAGCGGCACGACGTGGGGCAGCTTGGAGCCCTTGATCTGGCCCGAGCGCACGAGCATGTCGTAGAGCAAGCCCACGTACATGTTCATGCGCGCCGCCATGAAGCGTTCGACCTTGGACTGGATTTCCATCATGACCACCACGTAGAGAGGTTCGCCGTTGTGTTTGCGGAGTTTCCAGACCATATCGTTGAGGCGGGTGACGCCCTTGTCGCTGGTGTGCTCGGTCTTGAGCGGCTTGATGGTGGAAAGGTCGACATGCTTGAGCCACGGCTGCTTGACAAAGCCTCGCAGCAGGTCAGCGAAGACGACGACGAAAGAGAGCATGATCTTGCCATGTGAATCCAAGTGCATGCACACAATATAGAATATAATCTTCCTAAACGCAAACTCACCGGATTGATCGAGCAAGATAGTATCATAATATAGATATTGATATTTAATTATAGAAACTTCTGCGGGATTTCCGGCTGGGGCTATGGTGTGTGATCAAGAGCCCGGACACATGATTCTAGACCAATGTGATCTGTGGCAAGCAGCCTCGTGGCCTGCCAGCAGAGCGGCCACTTCCCGCGTCCAGTCAGCCTTCGTGCCCCGCTCGCGGGCTGTCGTTGTCGGTCAGTCCGCCAAGGGTTCACAGAACAGGCCTGGTGCCTCCGTGCCCTCCCGCTCGTGCTCGTGGTCAGCCCGCATGGGATGCGCAGTCGTGGCCGCCACTGGGGTGCGGGTCTCGCGCACCAACTGCACCGGCTACTCGCAGCTCTCGAGTACCTCCTCCATGTACGCCGCAAACTCAGCCGGCCTCGGGTGGAATCACCCAATACCGCACCTTGCGCCCGCTGATGCCTGCCTTTGGCATTTGCCGCACAGTCTCATAACGGATCGAGGTGAGGATGCCCAATTCGACCCTTCAAGGGGCGCGAGTCGCTGTTGCCGATAGAAGCCTTGCTGTTGGCATGCCAGCGCAATGCCGAGCCTGGGGCCTCGACCGGTGCGCACGAAGCGGCAAGGGGTAACGTTCCAGATTTGAAGATGTCTGGTTCTCCGAGTCTCACCACCCAGCCCGGAGACCGCTGATACGATATTACGGTCGGATGCTGTTGCCTCGTCGATTGGTCTGTGGACATGCGGGGCTCCTTCTCATGCTCGCTGCCGGGCACGCTCCGGAGCTGGCCGGTCAGCAAGCCGCTTCAGAGGCGGGCAGCGCCGAGACCGAGCCGGAAGGCGATGCCGCCGAGGAGTCCGAGAGCGACGGTGCGCAGCGCACGGAAATCAACCTCCTAGGTGAAACGGCCTCGGAATCGGGCGAGAGCCGGCGCAACGAAAACGTCCAGTTCAACCTCGTCGACAACAACGCTCTCAAGGAACTCAACATTCGCCTCGGCACGACCGCAACGATCATCGATGAGTTCGCCGTCAACCAAGGCTATTTCGGCTCCGAATACGGAAAGCCTCCGACGCCCCCGGTGCATGCCCCGCCCGCATCGGCCGGCGGCTTCCATGGCGATGCCTTTTGGCGCCACAACAACAGCGTGTTCTCGGCCCGTTCGTTCTTTCAGGTGGGTTCCGTCCAGCCGGCCAGGGAAAACCTCTACGGCGTCAATATCGCCGCACCTCTAGGCGCCTTGGGCGCAATCACCTTAAGCGGGTCCCAGAACAAGATCCGAGGAAACGTCAACGGCAACGTCCTCATCCCCCTCCCGGAGGAGCGGACGCCACTGGCCAAGGATCCCGCCACCCGCCTGGAAGTCCAGCGGATCCTGGATGCGTTTCCGGCGGTCTCGCCGAACCGGCCCGACATTGCTGCCCGCGCCCACAACACCAACAGCCTGCAGCGGATCAACACCGATTCCGCCCGGGTCCAGCTGGACCGCGACGGCGTCGCCAGGGGCAAGCTCTCGCTGCGACACGTCTGGACGGCCCAGAATGTCGACGCGTTCCAGCTGGTCAAGGGTCAGAATCCCGACACCGACAACAGGTCGCATTCCTCTCGACTCACCTGGAGCCTGCCGCTCGCGCCCTCGACGGTCCTCCAGCTCTCCACGGGCTTCGACCGCCTCGGAACCCTCCTGCTACCGGCTGAGGGCGCCGTCGGCCCGATCTTCATGAGCGCCCGGGACCTCACGTTCTTAGGACCTTTTCCCAACATCCCGATCGATCGCGCCCAGAACCGCTGGCGCCAAGCGGCCACGCTGCACCACACTCGCGGCAACCACCAGATCACGGCGGGCTTTGCCCTGACCCGCTTGCAATACAACGGCGAGGAACCAGACGCCGGTCGCGGGCTGCTCCTGTTCGCAGCAAACTTCGGCAACGACGCGATCACGAACCTCCGCCTGGGGTTGCCGAGCCGCATGGCCGTCTCCCTGGGGTCGACCTACCGCGGCTTCCGCAACTGGTCCAACAAGTTCTTCCTGGGCGACCGCTGGCAAGCGACCAAGCGCCTGACGCTGAACCTCGGCGTCCGCTACGAGCCCTTCACCCGCCCGGTCGATGTCACCGGAAAGACCGAACTGGCAATGAATTCGGACCTGAACAACGTCGCCGGCTCGTTCGGATTCGCGTACCGCCTTCCCGCTAATGCCGGAGTGCTGAGAGGCAACTTTGCGTCGCACTACGGCGACCTGTTTCCGGTCACCTACGGCCAGGCGCGCCTGAACGCGCCGCACACGGTGACATCGATCTTCATCCAGCCTCCCCTAGCCAACTGGCGCTCCTTGGTCGATCACTCCAAGCGCGACCCGAACGCCCGCTCAAGCCGGGTCGAGCCCGGCCCGGACCTGACCGTGCCTTACGCGCATCAGTACAACTTCAGCTGGGAGAAGCGCCTCGCCGCGGACTGGCGCTTGCAGCTCGGATACACCGGGAGCCGCGCCCACAAGCTGATCATCACGTACTTCCTGAATCGTGCCCGCGAGGTTCCCGGTGTCGTCTCAACCATCCGGAACATCAATGATCGCCGCCCCGACCAGAGCATTTTCGAGCACTTGTTCATCCATAACGGCTCGCGGGGTTATTTCGATGCGGGACGCGTCACGCTGACGGCTCCGAGCTGGCGCGGCCTGTCACTCAACGCTTCCTACTGGCTCAGCAAGTCTATCGACCTAGGGGGCTCCTACACCAACACGGCATCCGGGCCCGACGCTCGGGTCGCCGTTGCCCAGACGGAACAGGAGTCTCAACGCGACCTGAAGGGACTCAGCGACTTCGATCAACCGCACGCGTTCCTGCTTCAGGCCAGCTACACAACACCTCGGGGCCTAGTGTCGCACTGGCCAGGGAGGCTGCTGAGCAATTGGACGCTCTCGACGGTGACTCTGCTCAAGTCAGGGACGCCCTTCACGGTAGAGTCGGGCTCGGACGGCCCCGGCTTCGGCAACATCGACGGGCGCAAGGGCGACCGGCCGATGGTGGTCGACCCCTCGGTCCTCGGACGGGTCATCGGCTCGCCGGACACATCCGAGTCGCTGCTGCCGCGCAGCGCATTCCGCTACTTCAGCGCACCCGCCGAGCAAGCTGGCAGCCTCGGGCGCAACACCTTCCGCAAGGGCAAGATCGCCAACGTCAACGCTTCGCTATCGCGCCGCTTCCGGGTCGGGCCGGAATGGTCGATGGAGCTTCGTGCCGAGGCGATCAATTTCTTCAACACGCCGCAGTTCGCCGAGCCGGGGAAAGGACTTTCCTCACCGAACTTCGGCCAAATCAACAACACGCTCAATGACGGGCGCACGTTCCGGTTCCAGCTGAAGTTCCTGTGGTAGCGAGCGATCGGCGATTGGCGGCATAGCGGGCCAGATCACGAGTTCGCGAGACCGCAGATGGGCGTAACGAAGAGCATGCCCTGCGGGGCCGTGGGCCGCAACGAGACGGGCAGTGCGGTGGCCATCGCGGAAACGTCGAACGGACTGGATTGCGCGCCTTCTAACGCGTCTCCGCAGGCCGCGTTGGGAGCTTCCAGGCAGGTCGCGGCCAAGCGCTTTCGGAGCAGCCGCACTCAAGGGCCACAAGGGGCCGAACTGAACCCGCCGTGGTAGCATGTTGCGTAAGTTTGCATGACCCGGGTGGGGTCATTCTGCGATCAGGGGGGTATTGCAATGCATGCACGATTTCTACTTGCGACGGTTGTCACAGCACTGTTGCTGGGGGTCTCTCCGATCCTCGCTCAGCAGTCCGGCCTGACCGGCACCGTCAGTGACACCACCGGCGCCGTCATCGTCGCGGCCGACGTGGTACTAGCCAATTCGGATACCGGTGTCGAGGCCGTAACGCAAACCAACGAGTCCGGCGGCTTCAACTTCACGCTGGTGCAGCCCGGCACCTACGAGCTGCGCTGCGAGTCCGTCGGCTTCAAGACCTACCGCCAGTCGGGGCTGGTGATGGAGACGGGCCTGACCAAGACGGTCAACATCCAGCTCGAACTCGGCGAGATCACCGAGACCATCGAGGTGACCGGCTCGGCGCCGCTGCTGGAGACCGAGAACACTACCGTCGGCCAGTTCATCGAGCGCACCACAGTCGCCCAGATGCCGGTCGGCAGCCGCCAGGCGGGGCAGCTGATCAAGCTGGCCGGCAATGTGACCTTCGCAACCTCCGGCGGCGGCCTCTACGACCTGCCCTTCTTCTCCATGGCGGGCGGCCGCTCCCGCAACCAGATGTGGCATCTCGACGGCGGCGTCGTGCAGAACATGGCGCTCGGCATCGCCCAGCTCAACCTCAACCCGCCGGTAGAATCGCTGCGCGAGTTCAAGGTCGAGTCCAACAACTACGCCGCGGAATTCGGGCGGAGCGGCAATGGCCTGATCATCATGAGCACGCGCTCGGGCACCAACAACTTCAATGGTGCCCTGTATCACAACTTCCGCAACGATGCGATCGACGCGCGGACGTTTTTCGCGCCCAGCATCGCACCGCTGCGTTACAACATCTTTGGCGGCTCATTGGGCGGTCCGATCAAGAAGGACAAGACCTTCTTCTTTGTCAACTACGAGGGACAGCGCCGCAGCGACGGCTTGACGATCGCCAACACCGATGTGCCCCACCCGATGGAGAAGAACAACGGCGATTTCTCGGCACGCGCGGGTTTCGATCTGATCGACCCGCTCACCGGCGAGCCCTTCGCGGGCAACATGATCCCAGCCTCCCGGATCGATCCTCTCGGCAGCGCCTTCGCTCGCCTGTACCCGGATCCCAACAACCCCGGGCCGCTGACTTCTGCGCCGCGAGACAACTACGTCAAGAACGTGTCCAACCGCGGCGTGTCGGACTTCCTCACGATAAAGGTCGACCACAACTTCGGGCCAAAGGACCGCATCTCCAGCCGGTTCAGCAACGTCAACGCACCAGCCGAGCCCGAGCCCGTGTACCCCAACGAGTTCGCCGACTTCCGGGCTTCGAAGCAGACTCGCTCGAACCTCGTGTCCACGTCCACCTGGAACCACAACTTCTCCACCACGATGGTGAACGAGTTCCGCTATACGTTCGGCAACCGCACCTTCACGACCCGCGGTCTTGGCACGGGCAGCGGCAAGAACGGGGAGTTGGGCGTGCCTAACGTCGACCCGGAATTCTTCTCCACTGTGAACCTAGTCGGCTACACGCGCCTGGGAGCTGGCAATCAGGAGCGCATCCAAAAGCCCATCCGTACCCACCAAGTCGTCAACAACACGTCCTGGTTCAAGGGCAACCACAGCATTAAGTGGGGCATCGAGTACCGCTACTCCCGCAACCAAGATGACTTCAACAGTGCCGCAGGCGGGAACTTCACTTTCAACAACCGGGCTGCCGGAGACGCACTGGCGCAGCTGTTGCTCGGCTGGACGACCCGCGGTCAACTTATTGACACCGACATTCTCAATACGCGCAGTGACTACTGGGGCTTCTACGTGCAGGACAGCTGGAAGACCACCGACAAACTGACGCTGAATCTGGGCCTGCGCTGGGAAGTCGACACGCCCCGCTGGGAGCTGAGCAACAATCAAAGCGGCTTTGATCCGCTTGGCAACAATGCCGTGTGCAACTGCCCTGGCGTGATGCTCTTTGCCGGCCGGGACGGTCGTGGCAAGTACGCCCACGACCCCGATCTCAACAACCTAGGGCCGCGCATCGGACTCGCCTACCGCGCCTCGAACACAACCGTGATCCGAGCCGGATACGGCGTCAACTACAACGGCGCCTACGCTCGGGCAGTTCCGTTCACGCAGTTCTGGACGTTTTCCCGGACCTTGGACATCAACTCGCCCGACGGTGGCTTTACTCCCGCCTTCATGCTCAGCGAGGGACTGCCGGCGGTGCAGCCGTTCACCGATGCCGATCGCGTGGGAACGTTTGGCGCGACCGTCTCCGGTCGTCGCACGGTCTCTCCGGACTACATCCAGCAGCACCAGCAAAACGGTTACTCGCAACAGTGGAATTTCACCCTCCAGAAGCAGTTGCCGGACAACATCCTGCTGGAGGCCCAGTACCAAGCCAACGTCGGACATAAGCTGGGCGGCCAAAACTACAACCAGAACATGATCCCGCTGGTCGGCGGCAGGGGCCCGGAGACCCAGAGTCAGAACGCGCGGTTGTTCCCTCAATACAACGCCGTGTGGGTGGAGAGCCCGGACTGGGGCAACTCGACCTATCATTCGCTGAATCTGAAGGCGGAGAAGCGATTCTCGAGCGGCTTGAGCTACCTCATCAACTACACGTGGTCGAAATTCATTGACGACGTCGAGTCGGCAAACGAATTGGGGGGCGAGCAAAACAACGGCTACACGCACTTCCAGCTACGGCACCTCGACAAGGCGCTGTCGGGCAACGATATCCGCCATCGAGTCGTCGCGAGCGGAGTTTACGAACTGCCCGTGGGCCGCGGCAGGGCGCTCACAATCGAGAATCCCGTTCTCAACGGGATCATCGGCGGCTGGGGTCTCGGCGTGATCGCAGAGGCTCGCACGGGATCTCCGTACGGCATCATCGAGCAGCGAAACGAAAGCAACACCTTCAGCCATGGCCAGCGACCCAATGTCGCCGGCGACCACGTACTGTCGGGCGGGCGTTCCAAGGAGGCCAGGCTGTTGGAGTGGTTCGACACCTCCCAGTTCACCGCACCAGGCGTGGGCGTGTTCGGGAATTCGCCGCGCAACATTTGCTGCGGGCCAGGCTTCGCCGTCGTGGACGTATCGATTCAGAAACGCTTCAATATCACTGAGAGGTCGCGTCTGGAATTCCGGGCCGATTTCTTCAACATCGCCAACCACGCCAACTTCAGGATCCCCGAGAGGCGCCGCGGCAATTCCGGCTTCGGACGCATCCGCGGCACGATCGGCACCGGCCGTCAGACCCAGCTAGGCCTGCGCCTCGAGTTCTAGCGCGCACAGCCAGCCGAATTGGCTTCCCCGGCCCGCTCCGAATTGGCGTTCGGAGCGGGCCGCTTCTCTTGGCGGCGTCTCGGATCCCCCGGCGAACGGAACGGCCCTCAGTACAATGCACGCTAGGTGAAGGCGATTCGCGCAGCGTCGCTGGCCGCGTTCGCGGCCCTGGCCTCGGCACAGGACGCGGACTTCAGCCTGCAGGTCGAATTCGAGCGCCAGCGTCCGGTCGACCGGCTGCTCGCCAAGGTCGATCCGAGCCTCGATGCCTGGATCGGAGAGCAGGACTACGAGGCGATCAACGCCGAGCTAAAGGCTATCGCCAAGGCGCTGGTCGAGGATCCGAACTCGTTCGAGCCGCTCAAGCAGCACACTGGGGCCTTTCGCTCCCTCCGCCTAGCAGAATTCAAGATTGTCGCGACCGCCCGCAGCAGCGCGCCGAGCGGACCGGCCCGCGTCGCCGTGAGAGTCGAGCTCGGAGGCGAGGGGTCCGATGGCCGCCTGCTCTCCAAACTCGGGGCGATAGACATGTCGTGGTCAGAGGCTCCCGCAGGCTGGAAGCTGCTCGACAGCCGCCTCGGAGCGTTCAGGGAAGCAAGCGCAGACCATACCGGCTTCAGGGAGGTCACGGACGAGGTCTTTGGCGGAATCGATGCGCTCCGGAAGCAATTGGACGTCGGAGTGGACCACTGGAGGGACACCCTGGATGCAGCGCTGGGCGTTTCGATCTATGGGCACCAGGGCGTCTCGTTGGGAGACTTCGACGGCGATGGCTTGGACGACCTGTATGTAAGCCAGCCCAGCGGCCTGCCGAACCGCCTGCTGAAGAACAACGGCAACGGCACTTTCTCTGATGCGACGCGCCAGGCCGGCCTCGACGTGCTCGACGAGACGTCGATGGCGCTGTTCGGCGATCTGGACAGCGACGGCGACCAAGACCTGATTCTGATCGGGGCGGCGCCGCTGCTGTTTCGCAATGACGGCGGCAAGTTCCGGCTTGACGACGACGCCCTCGACGTCGGGCAGGACAGGGAGGCTATGTTCACCGGAGCGGCCCTGGCCGACTACGACCTAGACGGCGACTTGGACCTGTATGTGTGCGGCTACGACTTCTGGCAGCCCGGAGCGGAGTACGACGCGCCGACCCCCTACTACGACGCTGTCAACGGCCCGCCAAACCTGCTCTTCCGCAACGATGGCCGCGGACAGTTCGAGGAGGTTGCCGACTCGGCCGGGCTCGGGCCGACCAACGACCGCTTCAGCTTTGCTGCCGCATGGGGAGACTACGACAGCGACGGCGACCCAGACCTGTACGTGGCCAACGACTTCGGACGCAACAATCTCTATCGCAACAACGGCGACGGCACGTTCGACGATGTCGCGGCAGAACTCGGGGTCGAGGATCTCGGCGCCGGCATGTCGGCGGCCTGGGGGGACTACGACGGCGATGGGGATCTGGATCTCTACACGGCGAACATGTGGTCTTCGGCGGGACTGCGCATCACGGGCAGCCCACACTTTGAAGGCATAGCGCCAACGGCAAGCCAACGCGCCCTGTTCCGGCGCCAGGCGCAGGGCAATTCGCTGTTCCGCAACGACGGCGAGCGGGGCTTCAGCGATGTCAGCGAAGAGGCGCGAGTGCGAACGGGGCGCTGGGCCTGGGCGTCGGACTTTGTCGACCTCGATAGCGACGGCCTGCTCGATCTGTTCGTCCAGAACGGCTACATCACGGGAGAGCGGCTGGACGACCTTTGAAGCTTCTTCTGGCGGCAGGTCGTGTCGCAATCGCCCCTGCAGGCGCAGGGATCCAAGAGCTACGCCGACGCTTGGCGCGCCATCAACATCTTGATCCGCTCCGACGGGACTTGGAGCGGTCGCGAGCGCAACCTGTGCTTTCGCAACCGCGGAGATGGCACGTTCGACGATTTCTCGTTCCTGACCGGATTGGACCTTGATTCCGACGGGCGCGCCTTCGTGCCGCTGGATCTGGACGGCGACGGTGACCAAGACCTGATCCTCAAGAATCGCAACGGCAGGCAGTTGCGGGCGTTTCGCAACGACATGCGCCCGGGCCGGACGAGGAGCCTGACGGTTCGGCTGCAGGGAACCAGCAGCAACCGCGACGGCGTGGGCGGGCGCGTGTGGCTGACTACCGACCGACGGACATTGATGCGCGAGATCGTTTCGGGCAGCGGCTACTTGTCCCAGCGCTCGCGCGTCGCAGCCTTCGGCCTAGAAGGCGCAGAGACTGTTCGCGGCGTCCGCGTGCGCTGGCCCTTGGGCGCGGTCGAGGAATTCGACGAGCCGCCGCAACAAGGCAGCATCGTGGTGGTCGAGGGCGAAGGCGCCGTTCGCCCCGCTTCGCCGCCCGCAGCCGCCTCTGTTGCATCCGAGCTCGCGAGCGGCTCGCCAAGCGCGGGCGAGAGCGGAACCTGGCTCGCCGAGCCTGTGCCAGCTCCGGAATTCACGCTCGACCAGATCGCCGGACCGGCCGGCCGGGTACGCCTCTCCGAGCAGCGCGGAGGCCCGGTCCTGCTCAACTTCTGGGCGACGTGGTGCCCGCCATGTCGAAACGAACTCGCAGTGTTCCAGAGCCAGCTCGGCAAGCTGCGCGCTGCTGGCGTCAAGCTCCTGGCGGTATCCGTCGACGATCGCTCCCGATCCGACGCCGTCAAGAGTCTGAGTGCAGAACTGGGACTTTCGTACACGGTCCTGCTGGCTGACGCGAAGACGGCCGAGGCCTACAGCGTGCTCAACGAACGTCTGTTCGACCGGCGCAGGGCTCTGGCAATTCCGACGAGCTTCCTGCTGGACGGCCAAGGCCGAATCGTGAAGGTCTATCGCGGCGAGGTCGAGCCGGATCAGGTCTTGGCTGACCTAGAGGCCGGGACCGCCGAAGCACTGCCGTTTGCGGGCGTCTGGGTCAAGTCACAGCCGCGCCGGGACTTCCAGGAGCTAGGTTCGGCATTCGCCGAACGGGGCCTCGGAACGGCCGCGCGCGCGATGTTCGACGAGGCAATCGCCCAAGGAGACCGCTCTCCGCTCCTGCTGAATAATCTGGCGGGAGCGCTGATCGCGGACGGCGAGGCCGAGCGCGCCGAAGCCATGTTGCGGCAAGCTCTGGCCGGTTCGCCGGACATGACCGATGCCGCAGTCAACCTGGCGTCGTTGCTAGTGCGACGCGGCGCCGTCAGCGAGGCCGAGTCGCTACTGGAGCAGGCGCTCGAGCACCAGCCCCGCGATGGCCAAGCCCTCTCCGTCCTCGGCTCTATCCGTTTCTCGCAGGGGCGTCTGGATATCGCCGAGGCGCTGTTCCGCCGTGCCGTTGAAGCACAACCGGAAGATCCCCGCTTGAGGGAGAACCTGGGCGCTGCGCTCGCGTCTCAAGGCAACTCGGCAGACGCTCTCGTCGAGTACCAGCTCGCACTGCAACTTGGCCGCGACACTGCCGAGATCCATACCAGTCTCGGTGTTCTGCACATGCAGAGCGGGAACCCGGGCGAAGCTCTCGAGGCGTTCCTGAGCGCCGCCGAGGCTGATCCGGAGTCTCCCGTTCCACAACTGAACTTGGCGCGCTACCAGCTTCAGGCCGGAAACGTCGCACAGGCCCTGGAGCGAATCCAGCGCGCGAGGCAATTGGCGCCCGACAGCTTGGAGGCGGCTATGTTGCACGTCCAAGCGCTCGCCCTGCAAGGCCAGTCCGAAGCAGCGCGACGAGCTGCCGAAGAGGTCGTCAGGCAGCATCCCGAATCCGCCGAGGCGCAGCGCCTGCTCGAAGAGCTGCAGTAGTGCGGCACCGCCGTTCGAAGATCGCCTTGCCAGCACTATAAAGTTTAGATTTAATTTGAGCGCTCTACATCGCGCCTTCCGAGCATCTCGTGCGGTATTGCGGCAGGCTCGTCAGGCACGGGCCGGACGGCCGTCATAGGGTGCTTGTACGACACTGAAGCTCATCGCACTTCGCGGGTGTGCTGCAATAACAGAAAGAATGGCCCGGTTGATACAAGCCCACGCAATTCTGTTCGAGACTGGCGCCGGCGGGCATGGTGCATCGAGGCCTGCCCCAACACGACTGCGGCCAAGATCCGCCTGGAGGCGGGCTTGGCTAGCGGGAGCGCTGCCACTCGCACTGCTCGTCGGCGGCAAGGCTGCTGCCTTCGAGCCCCAGCCTGTCTACGCCCGCCATGCCATCGTGGTCACAGCCGAGCGCCATGCAACCGAAATCGGCGTGGACGTGCTGCGCAGCGGCGGGAACGCCGTTGATGCGGCGGTGGCGGTCGGACTCGCTCTCGCGGTCACCGAGCCAAACGCGGGCAATCTCGGCGGCGGCGGATTCATGCTGCTGCGCTTGGCAGACGGTCGATCGATGTTCATCGACTTTCGGGAGCGCGCCCCGGGCTCGGCCACGCGCGATATGTACATCGGCCAAGACGGAAATCCTACCGATGAGAGCTTGGTCGGCTACCGGGCGGCGGGCGTGCCAGGCACGGTGCGGGGCCTAGCCCTGGCTTTGAACAAATACGGCACCAAGACATGGGCCAGCATGGTCGAACCCGCACGGCGCTTGGCCGCTGACGGCTTCGAGGTGACGTGGGATCTGGCCCAGTCGCTCAAGTCAAGCAGCCGACTGAGACGCTTCCCCGAGTCGCGGCGGATCTATTTGAACGACGGCAGTCCATTCCAGATGGGCGACACTTTCCGGCAACCGGACTTAGCGGCCACGCTCGAACGGCTCGCCCGCGTCGGCCCGGACGAGTTCTATGAGGGCCGGACGGCGCGTCTGATCGCCGCCGACATGTCCGCCAACGGCGGCACGATTTCCGCCAGTGACCTGGCCAGCTACGCACCTGTCGAGCGGAAGCCCGTGCTGGGGACCTATCGAGGACACGAGGTGTTGAGCGCTCCTCCGCCCAGTTCCGGCGGTGCCGGCGTGGTCCAGATCCTCAACATCTTGGAGGACTTCGACCTCGCTGCCTCGGGGGCCGGTTCGGCTACCACGATTCACCTCGTGGCCGAAGCCATGCGGCGCTTTTTCGCAGACAGGGCGCGCCTTTTCGGCGACACGGACTTCGTGGATATCCCGCTGCAAGGCATGCTGTCGAAGGCTTACGCAGCCGAGCGTCGCAAGAGCATTCGCAGGGATAAGGCAAGCCCCAGTGCTACGGTGGGCGACAGCCGCCCGAGCGGCTACGAAAGCGATGAGACCACGCACTACGCGGTGGTCGATGCCGCGGGCAACGCCGTGGCGGTGACATACACGCTCAACGGAGGCTACGGCTCCGGAGTCACCGCCAAGGGGACGGGCGTGCTGCTGAACAACGAAATGGACGACTTCACGGCCAAGCCGGGCAGCCCCAACGCCTATGGGCTGCTCCAAAGCGAGAACAACGCCATTGAGCCGGGCAAGCGCCCGCTGTCAGCCATGTCTCCGACAATCGTGGTGCGCGACGGCGCGACCAGGCTTGTGCTGGGCGCCCAAGGCGGGCCCACGATCATTACCTCGGTCACGCAGGTCGTGTTGGACGTTGTGGATTTCGGCATGAATGTCCAGCAGGCCGTGGACTTCCCGCGATTCCACCATCAGTGGATGCCGGATCGGCTGTACATGGAGCCATCGGGCGCGTCGGCCGACACCCGCGAGAGGCTCAGGGCGTTTGGCCACGAGCTGTCATTCGGTCGACGCCTGGGGCACATCGAGGCCATCGAGGTGGGTTCGGAAGCGTTGATGGGTGCGGCCGACTCGAGAAGCGAGGGCGTGGCGGCAGGATACTAAGAGGATGCCCGCGCTCGAGCCCGTCGATTTCCTGCGCGCGCACGGCAGGAGATTCCCGGCGTGGGGCCTGGAGGAATCCCTCCGCTACACGCGCAGCCTGACGCGGGAGCACTACGAGAACTTCTCCGTAGCGAGCCTGCTTGTCCCCAAGCGCCTGCGCCAAGACTATTGCAACGTCTACGCGTACTGCCGCTGGGCGGACGATCTGGGCGACGAGACCGGCGACCCCGAACTGAGCCTGGACCTGCTCCGGTGGTGGCGCGAGCAATTGGTGGCAATGGAGCGCGGCGAGGCCTACCACCCCGTGTTCGTGGGCCTGAAGGAAACCGCTGCGCGCCACGTCCTTCCCCGCCAAGACTTCGAAGACCTTGTGCGCGCCTTCGAGCAGGACCAGTCCAAGCGCGACTATGCCAGCTACGATGACCTGCTCGAGTACTGCCGCTACTCCGCCAACCCTGTCGGCAGGCTGGTGCTGAGGATTAACGGCTACCGAGACCCGGATCTTTTCGAGCTGTCCGACGCCATCTGCACCGCCCTGCAACTCGCCAACCACTGGCAGGACGTGGCCCGGGATTGGCGCATCGGCCGGGTGTACGTGCCCGAGGATGTGATGCGGGTGAACGGCTCTGGCCTTGATGCGCTTGCCGCAGACATGGCACACGGCGCCGCATCGCCGGAGTTCCGCGAGACCGTGCGCGATCTGACCGAGCGGGCGCACGGGCTCTTTGTCGCAGGCCTGCCTCTAGCAGATAGGCTGTCCGGCCGCTTGGGCGTCGAGATCGAAATGTTCGCCAGGGCCGGCATGGCCGTGCTTGCCAAGATTCGCTCGGCCGGGTTCGACACCATTTCGAAGCGGCCCGTCATGACCGCGTCGGATCACGCCGCGCTACTGGCGCGCGTCTTGGCGCGCCGCTTGGCGCGGGCTCCGCTAGCGATTCCAGAGGCGCACGATGCCCACGATTGAAGAGGCCTACGCGCACTGTCGCAGTATCGCCAAGGCCCGCGCCCGGCACTTCTTCTACTCGTTCAGGCTGCTTCCGCCAATGCAGCGGGAATCGATGTACGCGATCTACGCCTTTACACGCCACAGTGACGACATCGTCGACCAAGCGGACCTTACGGCGGACTCCCGGCGAGCAGCGATCCGGGAGTGGCGCAACAACCTGCAGCGGCATTTCGCAGGCTCCAGAGAAGACAGCGTCTTGGCGGCCTTCTGCGATGCGTGCGAGCGCCATGCCATTCCGCGCTCCTACTCCTTCGACCTGCTGGATGGCATGGAGGGCGACCTTTCCGAGCAGGTGTTCGAGAACTTCGAGGACCTCTACCGCTATTGCTATCAGGCCGCTTCCGTGGTCGGCATGACGACGATGCACGTGTTCGGGTTCGAAGGCCGCGAGGCATTGCCCCTCGCCGAGCGGTGCGGGATCGCCTTCCAGCTGACGAACATCATGCGGGACATTGCCGCCGACGCCGCGCTGGGCCGGGTCTACCTCCCGCAGTGCGAGCTGGCAGAGTACGGCATGAGCAGGGACGAGCTTCTGGGCGGAACAGTGCGCGCAGCCGAGGATCGGTTCCAGAGGTTCATGGATTTCCAGTACCAACGGGCCGATCGCTACTACCGGGAGTCCGCCGCGCTGTTCGGCATGACCAACCCGCCCTGCCGAGCGGCTCTGTGGGCCATGATCGCCACCTACCGCGGGATTCTGGAACGGATACGGCGGGCGGAGTTTGACGTGTTGTCACAAGAGCTCGGGCTCTCCAAGCCGCGCAAGCTGGGAATCGCGAGTCATGCCCTCTGGCTCAGGGCCACCGGGAGGGTGCCATCATTCCCCGGGTGAAGATCGTCGGCGGCGGCTTGGCGGGCCTCGCGGCCGCGGCGCGGCTCGGCGAGGCTGGCCTGGACGTGGACATACACGAGGCCCGCCCGTTCCTCGGAGGACGGGCGGCGTCGTATCGCCTGACTCCCAGCGACCCGGACTCCGAACATATCGACAACTGCCAACACGTCCTGCTGCGCTGCTGCACAGAACTGATGGACTTCTATCGCAGGTGCGGGGTCGCGGATCGAATCGTCTTCGAGTCCACCCTGCACTTGGTCGGACGGGGCGGCACGCACGACACGCTCTTCAGGGACCCCCTGCCCGCGCCCCTGCACCTAGCCCGGTCCCTGCTCCAAATGCGCGGTCTGGGCTGGAAGGACAAGTTTTCCCTGCTCCGCTGCCTAGCAGCCGTGCCGCGAGCGCGCAAGCGCGACGATATAGACGACATCACGTTCGCGGACTGGCTTAGGCAACACGGCGCTACAGAGCGGTCAATCGCGCACTTCTGGCGGCCGGTGATCGTCAGCGCCCTGAACGAGGAACCCGAGCGCGCGTCCGCGCTTCCAGCCCTGCAGGTCTTTGGAGAAGGGCTGCTAGGCTCCCGCACGAGCTATGAAATGGGCGTGCCGGCCGTGCCGCTTGACGAGCTGTACTCCCCCGCCCTGGCGGGCCAGTTCGGTCCGTCGGTGCGGCTTCATCTCGGCTCCAAGGTGACGGCGATCGACCCTCGCGACCAAGCGGCCGACTTCTACATCAGCGCGGTCCCTTTCGACCGAGTGACGGCGCTGGTGCCGGAGCTGGGCGTGGAAGACCAACTAGAGCGCTTCCAGCCCTCTCCGATCGTCGGAATCCACCTCTGGTTCGACCGGCCCATCACGGAATTCGGGCACGCGATGCTGGTTGACGGGGAGGTCCAGTGGATCTTCCACAAGGGGGGAGGCTACTACCTGGGGGTCGTCAGCGCGGCGCGCGGCCTTGTACGCGACCCACCTGCGGAGATCGCGGAGCGGGCCGTGGCACAGCTTAGGGAGACCTTCCCCCTCGCCAGAGAGGCGGAATTGCGGCGAAGCCGGGTGATCAAGGAGATGCGCGCCACCTATTCGGCAGTTCCGGGCCTGGAAGGCTCGCGGCCGGGCCCCCGCACCCGCTTTCCCAATCTCTTCCTTGCCGGCGACTGGACCAACACCGGTTGGCCCGCCACGATGGAAGGCGCGGTCAGAAGTGGGTACAACGCGGCAGCAGCGGTGCTCGCGGCAGTCTGACCGCAAGGGCGCCGGTCCGCGACACGCGCGAGCCGGCTGCCGGCAAGGGCGCTTGAGGCGCCTGCGCGGAGCGGCGGCGCGCCCGTTGTCGGTGGCAGCGGCTGCGCCGCTAGAACGTCAGCCGCAGCGAGAGCTGGAACTGCCGTGGATCGAAGGCGGAAGTGAACGAGAACGGGTCCGTGACATTTCCGCGCCGACCCGTGGGGCGATCCGGGACCTGCTCGAGCGTCATGTTGCCGACGATGCCGTTCACGGCCCGGAAGTTAGTGCGGTTCAGCAGGTTGAAGGCCTCGCCGACCATCCGCAGGTCGACTCCCTCCGTGAGGGAGAACGAGCGGGTCAAGCGAATGTCCATGCCAAAGAATGCCGGTCCCACGCCTACGTTGCGACCAAGGCCCCAAGGCCGATGCGTGTCGGTGTGCCGGTCTCCGATGGTGTCGAAGTTCGCGTTGAGATTGAACGGAGCGAAGGAGCGGGCCAAGATCACGCCTGAGAACGAGAAGTCCGACAGCAGGTTGTGCCGGAAGCCGCGCCCCTTGCCTGCCTTCCAGGGCGACTGCGCCACCATGTTGGCCACAAACCGATGGCCGCGGTGGAAGTGCGACAGGGCGAGCTCGTTGCGAGCGTCCCACTGCAGGTGCGGCTCGTAGGACGAATTGTAGTCCGTCGCCTCGTCGATCGCCTTGCTCCACGTATGGTGGGCCGACAGGGTGAACGTCTGTCCGAAGCGCTTCTGCAAGTGCAAGATCAGAGCGTGGTAGTAGGACCGGCCCCAGCTCCCGTAGAGGTTGTCCTGCAAGATCAGCGGGTTGTGGAAGCCCACAATGGGCCTGCCCTGCTCGTTGGTTCCGGCCTCGTAGACGTTGACATCTAGGGGCCTGATGATGTGAACGCCGCGGTTGTAGTTGTAGGCCGCCGAGAGCGAGTAGCCGCTGATTTCGCGCTGGATCTCGAAGCTGCCCTGCTGGGCGTAAGGGTTGACCGTGTCCTTGGCGACGCGGAAGGCGACGCGCAAGGGATAGCCCGGACCGGGGTCGATGCCGTGAACTGCGAGATCGTCGCGCGTGATCCCTCGCGTACCGATCACGCCGCGCTGCTTCTGCGTCTGCCAGATCTCCGCCGACGTCAGCGGCTCCCCGGTGAGCGTGCTCTGGATCCCTCCCACGCCGGTGAGCGGGATGAACACTTGGTAAATCTGCTGTGCGTCGCCCAGCAGGTCATTGATGTAGGCGACCTGCCCGTCAATGCGAGCGTAGTAGATTCCGTAGCCGCCGCGAATCACCGTCTTGGGATCGGGGCTCCAAGCGAATCCCGCGCGCGGCGCGACGTTGTTGAAGTCGCGCGGAAACCTGGTCTTGATCTCGAACTCGTGGCGCAACCCGAGCGTGAGCTTCAGTTTCGAAGTTACGCGGAAAGAGTCCTCGGCGAAGAAGTTCAGGCGGTTGGCCCAGCCTTGCCAGTGAGGATCGCCAAAGCCCTGCTGGTAGACAACCGGCAGACCCAGGGCAAACGCCTGCAGCGCCGAGATGGGCGTGTCTACGTGCGGTGCAAGGTCCGCGTGGCCGATCCCGGCCAGGACTCCCTTCACGAGTTGCGAGGCCCCTGGCAGGGCTCCGTCGATGACTGCCGCGAGAGGAACTGCATCGGCGAAGATAAACCGCCCGCTGAAAAACGTCTCGGATCGAACCGCGTCCCGCATCGGGTTGTAATCGACGCCGAACTTGAACGTGTGACGCGAGGACACGCGCATGAAATTCTGTCGGAATTGCAGGACCCGCTCGACTACGTGCGTCGGCAGGATGAAGTCGCGGCCGAATTCGCCGAAGCCCCCGATGCTGATGGCCGGACCGTGAGGATCAGTCGGGTACACTCCGAAGTCGTGATATCCGGCGCCGATCCGGGTCTCGCTGAGCCACTTCGAGTTGATGACGTAGGTGTCGCCGAGCGCCACGGCGAAGTCATTGACGGCATTGTTGCGCCCGCGGTTGAGAGCCGTGAGCGCGCCGAAATCTGTGTTCTGGCCCTCTTGCCCGGTCCAATTGCCCCGGAAGAACATGTTGTGGTCTTCGCTGAACGTGTGATCCACGCGGGTGATGAATTGCTGGCGCAGCTCGGAGAACGGGAATACGCCGCTGTTGTCTTCGAATAGTTCCCTCACGCCAGGAGTGTTGGCCGGAGTCAGCGCTGCGGAGAGCTCGGCAATGATCGGCCGGAACGACGGGGGGCCGGAGGTGCCCAGCACATCGGCGAGGACCTGCTGCGACTCGGTCAAGGAGGTCAAGATCGAGGGATCGGAGAGCAGTGGAACGATCTGGGACTCGTGTCGGTCGAGACGTTCATAGGCGGCGTACCAGAAGGTCTTGTTCTTGATAACCGGACCGCCGATCGAGGCACCGCTCTGGGCCCGGGTATAGGCACTCTTGCCGGGATCGAAGTAGTTCCGTGCCTGGAAGCGTCGGTTGCGCACGACTCCGAAGAGGGTTCCGTGCAGTTGGTTCGTGCCGGACTTGGTCACGATGTTGACCGTGCCGCCCGGGGCACCGCCTTGTTCACTGGAGAACGTGCTGCGGTTGACCTGGAACTCTTGGACCGCCTCTTGGCTGATCGACGAGCGGACGCTTCCCGAGTTGTACAGGTTGTCCAAGCCGTCAATCATGAAGGTGTTGGTGCGCCCGTTGGCACCGCCGACACCCAACCCGGACGTGGGCGTGGGCGGAATGCGACGGTCCGTAGCGTTGGCGATGTAATTGGTGTCGACCACGCCTGGAGTCAGCAGGGCTAGGTCAAGGTAATTGCGGCGGTTGATCGGCAGGTTCTCGATCCGGACCGAGTCGATGTGATCTGATTGCGCAACTCGTTGCGGCTCAATCGCGGACCGCTGTGCGTCCGCCGAGATCACGATCTCGGCCTGAGTCGCCGCAACGGCTAGCTGCGGGGAGAACTCGGCCGCCTCGCCAACCAATACCTCGAACCCCTCAACGGTCAACGGCGCAAAGCTCTCCGCCTCGAACAACAGCAGGTATTCGCCCGGCATGAGCAGCGTGAGCACGTAGTCGCCCGCCTCCGAGGTGACCACCGTCCGTTCGACGCCGCGGGCCAGGTCGCTGGCGGTCACCTTCACCCCTGGCATCACCGCCATCGACTCGTCGTATACGACACCTTGGATCGAACCCGTGTTGGTTTGCGCAAATGCAGGCAGCACCCAGGCCAAGGCCGCCACGACCAGCGTGACAAGCAAGCCCAGGCGCGGAGTGCGATGAAGGTGGCGGGAATTCATCTCGACGCTCCAAGGGCGAGTTGCGCCCTTTGAATCATCTTATGGTACAGAAACTTACCCTTGCTACCGTGGTTTCTAGGGGGCGTGTTTTGTTGACGAAACCGGGCCGATCCAAGACCCGGGGCTGAGACTCGCATTGTTGTGATGCAGCGAAACCTAGCTCAGAGAAGTGATCCACGCGCATGGGCCGATGACGTCGCCCTTGCCAGCGAGCGCCTGGCGGCACACTTGAACAAGACGCCGCTTGTTGAGTCGGACTTCCTCAGCCGGGAGCTCGGCCGGCCGGTTCTGCTGAAGCTGGAATCCATGCAGCCGGTCGCCGCATTCAAGGTCCGGGCAGCCTTTAACTCGATCCTCACCCACCTCGACGAATGCCTCTCGACCGGTGTGGTCACCAACTCTTCGGGAAACTTTGCCCAAGCCGTGGCCTATGCGGCTACCCGGCTCGGCGTTGAATCCACGATCGTCATGATGCGCGGAGCATCGGCATTCAAGCGAGGGCGCACCGAAGCGTTCGGCGGCAACGTCGTGCTGTGCGAGGACAGTTTCGAAGCGCGCTTCGCCGCCACCGAGCGGATCCGAGCGGAATCCGGCCGCAGGTTGCTGCACCCCTACAACTCGCCGGAGACTATCGCGGGCAACGCGACGCTGGGCCTTGAGCTACTCGAGCAAGTCGACGGTGAGTTCGACCTCTATGTGCCGATCAGCGGCGGCGGGCTGATCGCGGGAACAACATTGGCCGTAAAGGCCGGTCGGCCCGCATGCCGCGTATTCGGGGTCCAAGCTGAAGCCAATCCATCGATGAAGCTGTCCCTGGAAGCTGGACGACCTGTGCGGACAGCGCCGGCAGCATCGCTAGCGGACGCCCTTACGGTGCTCGAACCGGGCTCGCAGACGTTTCCGGTCGTACAGGAGCACGTAGAATCCGTCGAACTCGTGTCGGAAGAAGCCATGGCGTCCACCGTGCGGCTCTTGGCGGTCGAGCAGAAGCTCGTGGTCGAGCCCGGTGCGGCCGTGTCGGTCGCCGCGGCGCTGGCTGCGCCGCGAGACCGGAACAGACCAGTGGTTTGCGTGCTTAGCGGCGGCAACATCGCGCCGGAGACCCTCCGCGCACTGCTCGCCGCCGCGAGCTGAGGCAGCGAAGCCGACGCGCCGTACCCGGAGCCCCGGGGACCGTCAACAGACGGACCCCGAACGCACTTGACCTCACTGTCATCTCGACAAGTGCGCCCCGCGCCCGATCGCCACCACAAGGAATGGCCAAATCAATTGGATGGCAGTATCCCCACTCGGTCGTCGTCAGGGAGCATCTCTGGGTGATCTATTCCATCAAGAAGGAAGAAATCGAAGTGGCCCGCATTCCGCTTCCTGAACTCTACTCGCTCTAGGGTCATCTCACCGTCACGATTTGCCAGCGAGTCGCAATCGATTGCTGAGTGCCCGCGATCAGGGAGGCGCTTCCTCGTATCGCTGGCCCTGACATCACGGCCGCCGCTGCGCTAGCTTGTAGAAATGGCGCTCAAAGACACACTTCGAAAAACAGTTTGGACGGCCGCAGCAGCGCTGGTCGCAATGCTGATCGTCGGCCCCGCCGCCCCGGCAGAGTTGGAGAGCTTCCAAGGCGATGTGTCCGACGTGCGCGTCGTCCGACGCGTGACTCAACATCCATACGCGTGGCGCGTCTGGCAGCCCTTTATCGTCCAAGGGGAGCGCGAGCGGGACCTCATCGTCGCGTTCGGCGCGATGGTCAACGGGAAGAAGGACATGGGGGACATCCTAGCCACCGTTTCGCGAGACGACGGAGATACGTGGGAAGAACCGGTCGCTATCTTCGATCATCAACGTCGACAAGGTGACATTCAGTTCGGGTATGCCAATCCGGTCCTGTATCGCGCCCCGGGGCAAGACGTCGTCTGGTGCTTCGCGATGCGCTGTCCCATCGCCTTCGAGAACAGCGAGGAATCGCAGCTCGTCGCCGCTTTCACGGCCGATGGCGGACGCACTTGGACTCAGGTCCAGCTGTCAATGCGCTACACCGGCCCGCTTATTACCAATGCCGGCATAGTCGAGACCGAGATCGACGGTCGGAAGCTCTTCCTGTTGCCGGCCCACCGCAACACGCTGCAAAAGGACCCGAGGGGCTCCCGCGACCACTTCATCCTCAGCAGCACCAGCCTGCTCGAGTGGAACCTCGAGGCGTATATCCCTCAGCCAACCACTGCCCGGGTGTTTCTGCACGAAGGTAACATCGCACCGGGCGACGCGGCTGACTCGCTAAAGATCGTGATGCGGACCGCAAACTACGACGAGACCGAGCTTACGACGGACCCTCCGCGGGCCTATTCCAGCGTCAGCACCGACGGCGGCCATACTTGGAGCGTTGCCCGGGAAGAGCCCGAACTGCACAACGCCAAGTCCAAGGCCTTCTTCGGGCAGTCCAGCGACGGGACGCACATCTACGTCTACAACGACGGTCCGGCGCAACGCGAGCCGGGCGGACGCATGGCCCTGCGCTACAAGACCAAGGCGCCTGGGGGCGCCTGGAGCCAACAGAAGACCTTCTATGACGCGGGGATCAAGAACTCGTACCCGACGCTGATTGAAGTCGCTCCTGGCGACTTCCGGGCTGTGTGGGACAGCGGAACTCCCGTCAGGCCGCGGACCCACATCCATTTCGGGAAGCTGCGCATCAAGCCTTAACCTCACCAAGCCTGAGGAGGCAGATCCGCGCGGGTGAGCCCGTCATCTGTGCGCTCGGCGTCTAAAGGCCACACCAAACTGGTGCAGGAAGCCCGGCCCGAAGCAAGGATGGCGGGCGAGCCAGCCGGAATCCGCCCCGCTCCGTCATGCGGTTTCAGGCAAGCGGCTTTCGCGGCCAATCGTGATCGGGAATCGCGGCGGACGTGCCTGCGGCAACACCCTAACGGAACGAGAAGGATGGGGCCCGTAGCAGTGCGTTGGCATTTGTAGTGCTTGCCTACACGTACTGTCCCTCATGTCGAAACTCTTGATTCCGCGGAACTTCGGATCAATCGGCATGAACAACGCTCCGCCGATAGTTCCGGGCCGCATCCAAGGCGCGCGGGGTCGGAGCAGGGGGCGTGTCAAGGGCCGCAGCAAACTGCTCGGCATCCGCCTGAGACAAGACATGCCGAGACTGCGCTTCCAGCACGCGGATAGCCTCGCGCTCAATTGCGGCGCGCAGGAATGCTGACTTGTCGACGGCGAGCGACATCGCTGCCCGGTCGATCAAGATTGCCAATCGATCATCATGGCGCACCTGCGTGGTCCTAGATCGTTTTCCCGAAATGCCTGAGGTCATGTATGGGTCCAACATTACGAATCTCTCTGCAGAATTCCGATGCAGTGCACATTGCAGCACGAATCAAGGACTGGCCTCAGCGAATGAGCGACCCGAGAGATAGGACCCAATTGTCTATGGCGGGCCCGGAGGGATTCGAACCCCCGGCCTGCCGCTTAGGAGGCGGCCGCTCTATCCAGCTGAGCTACGGGCCCGTCTTGGAGAAACCCAGTTACTTCAGCATCTTACCTTAACGCCATAACCTCCGTTTCCTAGTGCAATGGGAGCGGTCGGCAGTCCGTGCGGACTGCGCTCGATCTTGGAGGTCGCTTGGCCGCCCCCAGCAGCTACGCTTCTTGGGCAGGGTGCGCTCCGTCGAACTTGGCAGCGAGGCCTCCCGCCCCGCCCTTCGAGCAGTGCGCTTGACTCAGTTCGCGGGCCCATCGATCGAGAGCGGAAGGCCAAGCTAAACCGCGGCGTCGACTGATCAACACCCGCGTGCCTAGCCTCCAGCTCACCCCCTGGGCAAAGTCCATCCAGCCCTAGGTAAGGCACGCGTCCACAGCGAGCGGTGGGCACACCGCAAGCCTTGCGATTTCCTTCGAACCCGTGAGGATCCCACTTGCCTTTCGGGCAGCTGAGCCGTAGAGTGAGCGCGGTGCCCGGGGCTCCGGCTCCGGTGCGCAGTCAGGAGGCATGGCATGAGGTCCATGCTATTCGCACTACTGGTTGCCACTCGGCCAATCACGTGGGGAGTGTCGACGGCTAGTCCTCGGACATGTACCAGCCAATTCGCCGGCGCGGTCCTCAATCAGTCCGGCGCAGTTATTTCCGGCACGGCGATCCAGATCGCGAACGCGGGGACGGGTGAACTGGTCCGTCGTGTCGGTTCCAACGCGGTCGGGCGTTTCTCCGTCCCCTCGCTGAGGCGGGACACCGAGCCCCCTGCGGAAAGAGTCGACTGTCGCGAGCTTTTCGCTCGCAGGACACGTCGAGCACCATGCGGGAGATTCTGTATCGTGCCAAACCGGCCATCAACAGCAGTCTGAAAAGCTGAAGCGCTTGAGATAGGATGGACTTCGAATCGATCTGCCTGTTCAGGACTTCTGTCACAGGCTGCTAGGGGCAAGAACACGATGCGGTCAGTCCTCATCGGCGTTTCAGTTTTCCTGTGGGCCTCCACCTCCGCTCTTGCAGAGCCGGTAGAGACCCTAACCCATTGCGAAGACCTGTCGGGATGGTCCGAAGCTGCCGAGTTATCCAATGACGCCTATGAGGGGAGTTCCGCCATTGCTAGTTCGCTGCCATCAGGGGGAGTTGGATTCGTCTCCTACGATTTCGTCGATAGCGGGAAAGACATCTCGAACAGGCACAGCCTGAGCTTTTGGTGGAAGGCCGAGGGCGATGGCCTGCGCGACCTCAAGATCAGGGTCCGGAACTACCCGCTGGCTGACGGCAGACAAGTCGCATTCCAGATTTGGTCGGGCACCACGACTCCCCGGGGATGGCAACTTGCAGTCGTCGAGTTGGCGAACCCCTTAGATGGCTGGGCCGACCAACAGCCCGATCAAGACCGGCGATACATTACGTTCAGGGCTACCAGCGCCCAAGATTCAGCGGTTCGCCTGTTCGTCGACCATATCATCGCGATGGATCGGACCTATTCCTGGAAGGTCAGTGCGCCACTACAGTTAGAGTCCGCAACTCGTCCCGCTGCATCCGGCTCCGGTCAAGACCGGTGGTATTTCCCGATCGAATTCGAAAACCATGCGACCCAACCCCTCGGTATCTTGGTGGGGAGCGAAGCGCAAACCCTGTCGGCACAGACAATCCAGCCTGGCACCAACCGAATCGCAGTTCCAATCCCCCGGGACATCGTCGACGCACTTGAAGACTCGGATCGAATCCTGCTCTGGGCGCAGGTGACGGGCTTTGCCCACACCCGGAGGCAATGGATATCACACCTGCGGCAGGGCGGCTCCTCTCGAACTTGGGAACAGTTTGTATCAGCGAAGCAGACCGATACGGAACCGATTCTGCCCGATTTTTCCTACGCGGGATACCACTACTTCGGAAGGCCGGTTCCCGACGCGACACATCCAGTGTTCGACGTCACTCAGTACGGTGCCGTCGCCGATGACGGCCTCTCCGATCAAAGCGCCATCATCAGTGCCATTGCTGCTGCCGAGGCGAACGGCAGCGGCATTGTCTTCTTCCCACCCGGGGAGTTCCTGGTCAATACGGACGCCGATAAGAACGATGCTGGTGAATTTACGCCCATCTATATTCGCGGCAGCAACATCGTTCTCAGAGGCAGCGGGTGTCGACTCGGCGGCACGATCATCCGCCAGGTCAACTACATGCCGCCGACCGGTGACAACCTGTACTCCTCGCCCTATATGTTCATTGCCAAGCCGAGCAACACATCCTCCCCAACCTTGACGACGATTGCCGAAAGCGCCCGCCGCGAATCATTCTGGCTCACAGTCGCAGACAGCTCCGGGCTCGAAGTGGACCAATGGGTTGCTGTGTACATGAAGAGCACCGCTGCAGTCAATGAGTTTCTCGCCCCTCGTTCGCCGGGAGCCCTTGGCCGAAGGCTCCAAACAGAAGGGCTGGAGATCCGCGAAGAGCACAGCATTGCTGAAATCCAAGGCAATCGCATCCGCCTGAATGAACCCCTCCACGCCAATGTCAATTCCGAGCATGGCTGGAGGGTGCGCTCCTATCGGCCCCTAAAAGAAATCGGCATCGAAGACATCAGCTTTCACGGCTCGTTCCTAGAGAAGTTCGTCCATCACAAGAATGCCATCCACGATGGAGGTTGGAGCTTGGTCAATCTCAACCGTTGTGTCAATTGCTGGGTTCGGCGCGCCTCATTCGTCAACACCAGTCGCGCGTTGAATATCACTGCCAGTGCAGCCGTGTCCGTCTATCATGTGACGCTTGCGGGCAACAAAGGGCATGTTGCCATCAACAGTCAAGGCAGCAACGGCATTCTGTTCGGACTCTCGGAAGACCTTGCGGGCCACCTTCATGGCGTCGGCATGAGCCACGCCGCAACCGGGGCTGTGGTCTGGCGTTTTGACATGAGTCCGAACCAGTCGCTCGATATCCATAAGACGGACCCCTCCTATGCCAACTTGTACGACCAGGTCGCGAACGGCAGATTGTACGGCAGCAGCGGCGGCGGGGTCCCCCCGCACCACCTCAGGCATCTAGTTTTTTGGAATTTCAACCATGGTGGGAATGACACGCACTACGACTTTTGGCGGGGCTACCTCCGGTTCTTGCATCCCATTGTCGTAGGGTTCCACGGAAACCCAGCCTCTTTCAACGACAGCAGCCTCGAGGTGTTCGAATCCAATGGCACCGCCGTGGAGCCGGCCTCACTGTTCGAAGCACAGCTCGAATTGCGTCACCAAACCGTCCCTTACTGGATAGATGACCTCCGCCGGGAATGGGAACTGCTTCGCACCACGCCGCTTCCAAATTTTCTCGCACCGGAATGGGACTGACTCCATCCCTTCTGGCCTGGCCCATTGCAAGATCGGCCGTATAGTCGGAGCACTCCCTACCGTCCCGCCCAGTTGTGAAGTTGACCCTCAATCGAATGATCCAATGGGCTCACACCAAGGGAGCGGCGGTCGCGATTCGAATTCCAGGTCTTGCGGGGCCCAGACACTCATGACATTTTGGCGCGGGCCGAACCTAGTTGGCCGTGTGTCGGTTGTCCGAGTGTACGAAGGCCAGATTGTCTTATGCGCAAATCATTCCGAACCTGTCGGACGGCCAGATCGCGAGACCACCCAACGGCGCGCGGAAACCGACCGGCCAGAGCAATCGCAGGACCAATGATGAGCCACGGGCCCGTCTTGCAGAAACCCAGTTACTTCAGCATCCTGCCTTAATGCCACGACCTCTGTTTCCTAGCCGAAGGGGTCGCGGGGAAAGGGAGCGGTCAGCAGTCTGTGCGCACTGCGCTCGATCTTGGACGTCGGTTGGCAGGCGCCAGCGGCTGCGCATGTTGGGCAGGGAGCCCTCTATCGAGCTCGGCAGCTAGCCCCTTCGCCCCGGCCTTCTAGCGGTCCTCTTGAGTCAGTTCGCAGACCCATCGATCGAGGGTGGACGGCTGGGTCATGCTGCGCCATCGACCGATCAGTATCCGCGTGACAAGTCTCCGGTTCAAACCCTCAGGAGAGGCCCAACCGGACCTCAGGCAAGACACAAACACAAAGCAAGCGCTCGCAACACGGAAAATCTTGCGATTTCCCCCGAAACCGCAATGATCACGCTTGCCTACTGGGCAGCCGACCCATAGAGTGAGCGCGGCGCCGGGGGCGCCGGCTCCCGTGCGCGATCAGGAGGTGCCGCATGAGGTGCAAACTCTTATCAGTACTGGTTGCCGCTTGGGCGATCGCGTGGGGAGCGTCGACGGCTGGCGCCCAGACATCTACCGGCCAGATCGCCGGAACCGTCCTTGACCAGTCCGGAGCAGTCGTTCCCGGGGCTGCGATCCAGATCACGAACACGGAGACGGGTGAATTGGTCCGTCGGGTCGAGTCCAACGAAGTCGGGCGTTTCTCCGCTCCCCTGCTGAGGCCGGGGACCTATGACGTCGCGACCGAGCTCGAGGGCTTCAAGCAATTCGTGCAGTCGGACGTCCAGCTGCGCGTGGATGAAGTCATCAACCTGCGGCTCATCTTGGAGCCCGGCACTGTCACCGAGCAGGTCACGGTCGAGGCCATGGCCGTCCAGCTGGAGGAGACGACGCACAGCATCGGCCAGGTTGTCGGCGAGACGACCATTCAGAAGCTTCCGCTGAACGGACGCAACTATCTGGACCTTGGCAATCTCACCGCCGGAACCGTCCCGAACGCCCGCTCCCGCGACAAGACTTACTCGGCGTACGGCAACCGCGGCTACCAGAACGCCTACTTGCTGGACGGCGCGCGCAACGTGAACTACCTGCGAGGGCTCGACAATCGGCAGCGCGACGCAATGCGTCCGTCGCTGGAAGCGGTCGAGGAATTCAAGGTGAACACCAGCAACTTCTCGGCCGAGTACGGCGCTTCGGCAGGCGCGGTCGTGAACGTGGTGACCAAGAGCGGCACCAACGAATACCACGGGTCCGCGTTCTGGTTCCTGCGCAACGACAACCTCGATGCCAGGGACTATTTCGCACCGCCCACTACCGTCGATCCTCTCTACATCCAGCACCAGGCGGGCGGCGCGCTGGGCGGTCCGATCGTGAGCAACCGCGTGTTCTGGCACGCCGCATACCAGCGCACGCACATCACCCAAGGCACCACGTTGACCGGCAATGTGCCGCTGCCGGCGGAGCGTGCGGGCGAGTTTGGCGACCGCAGCGTGTTCGACCCGTTCACCACGCGCGCGGGGCCAGACGGCGAGATCTTCGTCCGGGATCAGTTCGAGAACAACATGATCCCGTCCTCGCGCATGGACCCGGTTGGCCGGGACCTCATCTCTCGGTACCCGGCCCCGGTGTTCGACCGGACCACGCGGAACTACGTGCGAGCCCCCAACAACGGAATCCGGACCGACAACCTCACCGCCAGAGGGGACGTGCGGGTCAGCGACATGGACAGCATGTTCGGACGCTATTCGTTCAACCTGCCCGACTTCCAGCAGAACGCCGTGTTTGAGACACCAGCAGGCAACCCGGTCGTCCGCGAGGGCGACGCGTTCAGTATCGGCTACGGCTATACGCGGACGTTCTCGCCCAGCATCGTCAATGAGTTTCGCTTCGCATGGAACCGAATTGGCGTGGACCAAGACGGCCTGACACCGCGAGACGAGATCATTCCCGGCGCGCTGGATCCTGGCGTCACCAGCGGCACGCCAACGTTTGGCCTCGCCGGCCTTACGTCGATTGGCGTGGCGCCGCCCGGATTCGGCAACCTTCCGCTGCTGAAGTCTTCGGCCGTATGGAACTTCTCCGACAATCTGTCGATGGTGTCGGGGCGGCACACTATGAAGCTTGGCTTCGATTACCAGATGATCCGCGCAAAGACTTCGGCAACGCTAGTGGGCCGTGGGAGCTTTAGCTTCAACGGAGTGTTCACCCAGGATCCGCAGGCCCGGCCCGGAACCGGCTCCTCGGTCGCTGACCTTCTGCTGGGACTGCCCAATAGGATCACAACCGGAACCCGCGCGACAGCGCGAGAACAGCAGCAGAATCTGTACTGGTACTTCCAGGACGATTGGCAGGTAACCTCCAGGCTCACGCTGAACCTTGGATTTCGCTTCGAGTTGACCCAGCCGTTTATCGAATTGGACAACCGCATGGCAAACTTCATCCTCGAGCCGCAGGATTCCTTGTTCGGGCAGTTGATCCTTGCCGGAGACGACCGCAAGCCTCGCAGCCTCCTGAACACCGACATGAACAACATCGCTCCTCGTTTCGGGTTCGCCTACCGTGCGGCCGACGGACTCGTGATCCGGGGCGGCTATGGCGTGTTCTATGGCCAGGACGAAGGGACGGGAGTGAACCGTCGCATGACGAATAACCCCCCATTCTTCGGATTCGGTGGGATCTCGCTTCCAAGCGACCAGTTGAATCCGTCAAGCACAATACCGTTGAGCAGCGCCCTGCCTGCTCGCCCGGACCCGATTGCCCCCCAGGATTTTGTCCTCAACCCGAGATCCACGGCCCGTCTGAGGAGCTGGTTCCATACGCTCGATATGCCAACGATTCAGCAATGGAATATCAGCATCCAGAAGCAGCTGCCGGGCAGCATCATGTGGGAGGTCAACTACGTCGGCAACACGGGCCGGCAGCTCTACGCGTCCTATGAGGGCAACCAGCCCACCCCTGGCCCGGGATCGCCGAACAACCGCAGGCCTCACGGCGAGTACACGCGGGCGCGTATTTTCCGGACCGAGCCTTGGGCAACGAGCAGCTACCACGGAATTTCGACGCGCCTGGAAAAGCGGTTCAGCGGCGGCCTGTCGTTCCTAACCGCGTTCACTCACGGCAGGTCTCTGGACACTGCCAGCAACCTCGGCAATTGCGACGGCTGCGGTCCGTCCGGTGACTACGGAGGCATACAGGACACTCGCAACCTCGACGAGAACCGAGGCCCCTCTAACCACAACATCCCGAACCGCTTTGTCTTTAGCGGCGTCTACAGCTTGCCCTTCGCCGAGGGCCCGCTCAAGCACCTGCTCGGCGGATGGGACGTGTCCGGAATTGTGACGTTCTCCGACGGGATCCCGTTCACGCCAGCACTGAATTTTGACAACGCAAACACGGGCACGACATCGCGGCCGAACCGTATCCGGGACGGGACGCTTTCCAATCCGACGATCGACCGCTACTTCGACATCGACGCGTTCCCGTTCCCGCAGCGGTACACGTTCGGAGACTCGGGCCGCAACATTCTGTACGGGCCGGGCACCAACATGGTCAACTTCGCTCTGCACCGCAATTTCCCGCTGCCGCTTAGCGAGACCTCCAAGATCGAGTTCCGGTTCGAGGCCTTCAATTTCTTCAATCGGCCTCACTTCGGCCTGCCCGTTCTTTCTATCGGCAACCGCAACGCGGGAGTCATCGGAGGGACGGCTCAGGACAATCGACAGCTTCAGTTCGGTCTCAAGCTGCTGTTCTGACCCCGACCAGAAGCTGGACATGGCGTAGGGGATCATGGAACGGCTAGCTCGCCGCGCGATGATCCCCAAGCCTTGATCCAGAAAGGAAATCCGCGGGTCACTGCCTCCTCAACCGTAGGCCTCGCCAGTCCCCAAGCCGGCGGGCTCCAAAGAGCCGATCAGTGCCGCGGCACGCTCCCGCACCGCGCGGATTCCACCGTGCGAATCGCGGAAGAACTGACCGTCAATCGGGCGCTGGAATAGATCCCGCGGGGTGACGCAGGCGCTGCAGCATGCATCAGAAGCGCAACTTGCGTAGGCGCAGAGAGTTCAGCACTACCGAAATCGACGATGCGGTCATCGCGAAGGCCGCAAACATGGGATTGATTAGGATGCCGAAGAAAGGAAAGAGCAGCCCGGCTGCCACCGGCACACCAGAGGCGTTGTATGCCAATGCAAAGAACAGGTTCTGGCGAATGTTGCGCATGGTGGCGCGCGCCAGCCTTCGGGCACGGGCGATACCGTCGAGGTTTCCCTTGACCAGCGTGATGCCGGCGCTTTCGATGGCCACGTCCGCACCGGTGCCCATGGCGATGCCTACATCAGCCTGGCTCATCTTCGACAGTTTGATTTTCGTGTTTCGCTAAACCAAGCTATTACTATGGCTTAGAGAAGGCAGAAATCGGGCGTGGCACTACAATGCCCGGATTCGGCTGCGATTCGATTGCGCAAAGAGTTTCAGGCTGCCTT
>JAJDTX010000088.1 GCA_022826925.1 Bryobacterales bacterium | reverse complement strand
GCTAAGAAAGATCGGCGACAGGATGGACATCACCGATGTCGTGGTCGAGGGCGGCACCGCATGGTGCAAGTGGCAGGTCGGAGACATCGTGGGCGCCGGCTTGATCAGTTTCGGCGATGAGGGCGTCACGCAGGAGCAGCTATTCTATTTCTGACGTGTAACGGCGCCACGCCGCGCGATCGGCACCGGATCGAAAACCAGACGTTGCGCGGCGCTGAGTTGGCACGTGCTTGCCTGCCAATTCGAAGCCACTTAAGCTGCCGAACAGAAGTTATGCCGTGCGCCGGTCTGCCGGTCTGTAGGGAGTGTAATCATGGCGCGAGACCCCAAGTACGACGTCCTCTTCGAGCCCATCCAGTTCGGCCCGAAGACGATGAAGAACCGCTTCTACCAGGTTCCGCACTGCAACGGCGCGGGCTCGGAGCGGCCAGGCACACAGGCCGCATTTCGGGGCATGAAGGCCGAAGGCGGATGGGGCGGCGTCTGTACCGAGGCGTGCTCGATCGACCACGAGGCCGACACCTCGCCGGGCGTGCTGGCCTGCCTCTGGGACGACGGCGACATCATCAATCTTCGGCATATGTGCGACAGCCTGCACAAGTGGGATGCGCTCGCCGGTGTCGAGCTTTGGCATATGGGCTCGGCGTCGGCGAACCTGGAGACGCGAGCCGCTCCGTCGTCTCCCACGCAATCGACCTCGGATTGGTCGATCGGCACTTACTCGCACGAGCCCGACGAAGACGAGATCATCGAGCTCCAGGACATGTACGTTGAGTCCGCGAAACGGGCCGTGCAGGCCGGCTTCGACATCGTGTACGTCTACGGCTCACACGGCGTCTTGCCAGTGCAGTTTTTATCTCGCTTCTACAACAAGCGGACCGACAAGTACGGCGGTTCCTTCGAGAATCGCGCGCGCTTCTGGCTGGAGACCATCGAAAAGGTGAAGGGAGCCGTCGGCCACGAATGCGCGATCGCCGTGCGTATCTCGGTCGATCAGATCATGGGGCCGGACGGCGTGCAGGCGGAGGATGACGGCATCGGGTTTATCGAGCTCGCCACCCAGCGCGGCCTGGTGGATCTGTGGGACGTGAACGTTTCCACGTTCAGCGAGTGGGGCGAAGATGCCGGCCCGTCCCGCTTCTACAAGGCGAACCACCAGGCGCCGTTCACGAAGCACGTCAAGAGCGTCGCCAAGGTGCCGGTGATCAACGTGGGGCGCTTTACCAGCCCGGATGACATGGTCCACGTGATCAGCTCCGGACAGGCGGACATCATCGGCGGCGCGCGCCCCTCAATCGCTGATCCCTTCCTGCCCCAGAAGATCGAAGAAGGACGGCTCGAAGATATCCGCGAGTGCATCGGCTGCAATATCTGCATCTCACGATGGGAGCGGGGCACTGCGCTCGTTTGCACGCAGAACCCCGTCGCCAACGAGGAATATCGCCGCGGCTGGCACCCGGAAAAATTCGATCACGTAGAGGACGCCGGATCGGTTCTCGTGGTCGGCGCAGGGCCCGCCGGGACCGAGGCCGCTCGCGTTCTGGGCCAGCGGGGCTACGATGTGCACGTCTGCGAGGCGGAATCCGAAATCGGCGGGCATATCCGCGATGTTATGCGCTATCCGGGCATGGCGGAATGGGGCCGAATCACCAGCTACCGGCAGGCACAGCTCGACAAGCTCTCGAACGTCGAGGTGCACACGAACGCCCGCCTCGAATCGGATGACGTGCTGACGTACGGCGCCGACAAGATAGTGCTTTGCACCGGCTCCCGGTGGGCGGTGGACGGCTTCAGCCACATCACGATGGCGCCCGTTCCAGGCATCGATGCAGCGGCACCCCACTTCGCAACGCCCGAGCAGGTCATGATGGGCAAGGATGTCGGTGAGCGAGTCGTCATTCTCGATGCCGACGGGTACTTCACTGGCGTCAGCATGGCCGAGATGCTGGCCGACCGGGGCAAGCAAGTGTCGATCGTCACGCAGTTCTCCGAGGCCGCACCGTTGATGGAATACACCCTCGAGGCCCCCAACCTGCATCGCATGCTGCACGAAAAAGGCATCACCCAATATGGCGGCACGTGGGTCGAGGAGTGCGATCCAGGCAATGTGGTGAAGGTGAAGCTCTTCAGCCTCTCTCGGGACGGCTACAAGCGCACCATCGAGCCGAGACCCGGCGAGCATGTACGCAGGATGGGCGGGGAGACCCAGACCATCGACGCAGATACCGTGATTCTGGTCACGGCGCGGCTCGCGAACAGCGAACTCTACAAGTCGCTATGGGAGCGTCGCGAAAAGTGGGAAGAAGAAGGAATCGCGGGCATCTACCAGGCCGGCGATTGCTATGCGCCGCGGCTCACCGGCGATGCGATCTTCGACGCACACCGCCTCGCCCGAGAGTTCGAATCGGAGAATCCGCGGCGGCCGCAACCCTTCCGCCGCGAGCGCATGATCTGGGGACGAGAAAACGCATCCATGACCGCGAACTAGCTGAGGTCAGTGTTTCGAGAAAGAGTCGACTCGCGCAAATGCCCTCGAATGCTAAGTACCACAGCGGCCGTGAAGGTCAGGGGCCGGGCAATGTCCGGTTGGTTACGATTCCGAACACGAATTGCGGGGTTCTCTGCTGCCGCATGAGTGGCTCACAAAGTTATCCATCATGGCAAACATCAGCAATCACGGGAGGTCTTGCTCCATGAAAGCGAACATCACACGACGCAAGTTTATGGCAGCAACGGGTGGCGTTGCCGCGGGCTTGACCGCCTTCGGCGCGACGCCGTCCAAGCTTTTCGCTGACGAGAAGACGGTCAAGATCGGATTTCTCGCGGCGCTCACTGGCGATGCCGCGGGCTGGGGTCTTCCCGGACTCTACGGGGTCGAGATCTGGGCGGAACAGATAAACGCTGCCGGTGGCCTCGACATGGGCGGCGAGAAGTACAAGGTCGAGATCATCTCGTATGACGATGAGTTCGACGCCGTCAAGGCGACGGTCGGCGCCAAGAAGCTGCTCTTCGAGGATGAGGTCTCGATCGTCCTTATGCTCGGCATCACGCCGGTGCAGGCGGTCAAGGACTTCATGACCCGCAACAAGATGCTGACGACGACGCTGGTTCCGACCGACATCAGCGAAGACGCGCCCTACCTGTTCGCGCCGGTCGAGGTCCATCCTTTCTACAATGTGACCGCCGTCGACTACATCGCGCGCAACATGCCGCACATCAAGACCGCGGCCATCGCGACACAGAACGACGAGCTAGGCCTGAGCTCGCTCGCGACCTACAGGGCCGCGTTCGAGGTCGCCGGTATCGAGATCATCGAAGAGAACCTGTTCGGCTTCGAGGTGACCGACTTCGCGCCGGTGGTGTCGAAGCTGATCGCCGCTAATCCCGATGTGATCACCTGGGACACCGCCTATCCCGATTATGTCAATCTCTTGACCGAGCAAGCCTACCTGCAAGGTTACAAGGGTCAGTTCGTCAACTGCACGCTCGACCAGTACGAGCACATCATGAGCAAGACCAGCAAGGAGTTCCTTGAAGGATTCCTCTGGCAGTTCCCGGATCTCGACGACCCGATCATGCAGGGCGGCGGCACCCATTTCGATAACGCGGCCGCCTTCTATCAAACCTACAACGAGCGCTATCCGGGGGCCTGGACAGCGGTTTCGTGGGAATATGCCGCAGCGCTCGAGATGTGGCGCTCCGCCGTGAGCCAGGCCGGCACGTTCGATCCGCCGGCGGTCGCAGAGGCGCTCCGCTCGTTGAGCCCGGTGCCGCACGCGTTCGGCGACGCCGAATGGTGGGGCGAGGATTTCTTCGGCGTGAACAGCGCGGCGCTGGGCAAGTGGCCTGTCGTTCAGATGCAGAACGGCAAGGCCGTCATCGTCGAGATGGGAGACGTCAGGGCCTGGTGCGACCAGCATCTCGACGTTCTCAAGAAGCACTTCATAGAGCTCGGCGTTCCGCTCGCCGGCTAAGCGAACCTCAGGCGTTGTGCCCCGCTCCGGCGGGGCACACTCTTTCCTCAGACACACACTGGCGATCGGCCGGAACGGGCCTTAGCGAGACATGACGGATCTGGAACTCATCCTTCAGACCATCATGAACTCGCTGATTGCAAGCAGCTTCACCGCGATTTTCGCGGTCGGCCTGGTGTTGATTTTCGGCATCATGCAGATCGTCAATTTCGCCCACGGCGCTCTCTACATGGTGGGCGCGTATGCGACTTGGTACCTCTACGCGGAAGTCGGTCTCCCGTTCTTCGCCTCGATCGTCATCGCGACATTCCTAACGGTGGTCATCGGCCTCCTGATGGAACGCGCGCTGTTTCGCCCGATGCGCGGCAACTTGTTCGGCGGCCTCATCGTTTCCGTCGGCATGATGTTCGTCCTCGAGGTTCTCGTTGTTTATTTGTTCGGCCAAGGGCTCATGAAGAACATGACGCCCTATTTCAAGGAATCGTGGCATGCCTTCGGGATCGAGAGCGTCACGATCTCCCACTCGCGGCTGTTCGTCTTTGCGATCGCGGCATTCATCCTCGTTGCCTTCTGGCTCTTCATGAGCCGCACCAGGATCGGCTGGGCGATGCGCGCCTGCGCTCAAAATCCCGAAGCGGCGGCGCTGCAGGGCATCGGCATCGGCAAGATTTCCATGCTGGCGATGGTGATCAGCGCGGCAATGGCGGGCATGGGTGGCGCGGTCATGTCGCCGCTCGTGCGCATCACGCCGCAGATGGGCCATCCGGTTCTGGTCACCGCCTTCATCGTCATGATCGTGGGCGGCATGGGCAGCATCGAAGGCGCTCTGATTGCGGCCGTCGTCTACAGCTTCTTCCACACGTTCGTCACCACCTACATAGGCGGTGAAATCGCGACCATCCTGGGTCTGGCGTTGATGCTTCTGGTGTTGATCGTCAAGCCGACCGGGATCATGGGAGCGCGAGAGAGTGTTTAGCCGGACGCACCGCAATATCGCCGGGCTCGCCGTCGTCCTGGCGGTCGTCTGCGTCCTGCCGTTTATCCTGCGGCCGTATCAGCTCGATTTCCTGATTTTCATGTTCATCAACATCATTCTGGTGGTGAGCTACCGTTTCATCGCCATCACCGGCGAGTTTTCGCTGGCCCATGCCGTGATCATGGGCGTGGGCGCCTATGCGAGCGCGCTTCTCGCAGCGCTTCCCATCTCACCGTGGATATCCATGCCGCTCGGCGGCGTGGCGGCAGCGGCCATCGCCTATATTCTGAGTTTCCCGCTGTTTCGCATGAAGGGGTTCTACTTCCTCATCGGTTCCTTCGCCGCCGCCGAAGCGATCCGCCTGTGCTGGGTTCAGTTCATCGATCCGTTCGGCGGCTTTCGCGGCCTGCGGCGCATCCCGGTTCTGGAAATCGATCTGGGCGAGCTGCTGTACATCGATCTGGGCGCCCCGGTGCCCTACTACTTCTTCGCGCTGATCGTGGGGCTGATTTGCCTGTTCGTCATGTACCGTATCGAGCATTCCCGCTACGGCTTCGTCTTTCACGCGGTGCATCACAAGGACACGCTGGCGCAATCGGTCGGAGTGGACGTGCGCCGGTTCCGCACCATCGCATTCGTCACCGGCGGATTTTTCGCGGGCATCGCGGGCGCCATGGTGGCGCACTACGTCACAGCGATTAATCCGGGTCTGTTCGGCCTGAAGCAGATGCTCTTCGTCCTGGTCTGGGTGCTGGTGGGCGGCATGGGCCACTTCGCGGGTCCAATCATCGGCGTCACGGTGCTGTCAATCATCGACGAATCCCTGCGCGGCCTGGATGAGCTGCGGCCCGGCTTCTACGGCCTGGTGCTGATCGCGACGGTGCTGTTCCTGCCCGAAGGCCTGGTCAGTCTGCCCAGAAAAGTTCTGCAGTGGTCGACCTGGCTGTGGAACCGTGGAGGGGGGACTCTCGTCAAGCGGGAGTAGGGGGCGTACCGGCACGGCGGCACGGTGGCGCGAGGTAAACCGCCGCCGTTAACTTTCGGGTGTCGGTCATTTTCCGCCAACGCTTCCTGCGAAAGTCTTCGATCCCGGCATGGAACGGCTCGGCATCAATCTCGCGCGCCCGGGCCCGAGGCTCTTCCGCTTCGTTGTGCCGCCCGGCTTCTTCCAGAAGGTCCGCCAGATTGTCGCAAATGATCGCCACCCCGGCTTCACGGTGGCTGAGGGACTTCGCCCGCATTTCGCGCGCTTGACGGTAGAGCGGCTCCGCTTCGTCGGTTCGCCCCATCGTGTGCAGGAGTTCCGCGAGGTTGTTCAGCGTCGCCGCGAGGCCGCCCTCGGCGAGGGTAGTGTTGATGCTGCGCTTGAGCTTGCGCAGTTCTTCCGTCCGTTTCATCTCGAGGCGGATGTGCATCGAGGCGCTTCGCCCGGTGAACTCGACACTCATCTGCGAGACCCATTCGGGCACCCGCTCCCAGGCAGCGATGGCATCGCGATACCGCGCCTCGGCTCCCGCCGTGTCGCCCGCCTCTCGTGCGATCGCTGCGAGGCAATGGAGACTCGCCGCGCGCCGTGGATCCGCTTCGTCGAAAGCCTGACTCAGCGTGGCGCCGGTTCGCCACAACGGCTCGATCTCGACGCCTGCCTCGGAGGAATCGGCGGCCTCCTCGGCGAACTGCTCCCACAGGAAATCGACGAGCAAGCAGGGCCGCATGGGTTGAGGCTTGTCTGGTATCGGCGCGGACGCTCAGGCCCCGAGATAGGCGTGGCGAACGTGATCGTTCTCGTGCAAATCGTTCGCCTTGCCTTCGAGCGCGATGCGGCCGGTTTCCAGCACGTAGCCATAGCTCGCCAGCATGAGGGCCAGCTCGGCATTCTGCTCGACCAGGATCACCGGAACGCCCCGACTGTTGATATCGCGGATGATTCTCGCCACCTCCTGCACCATCACCGGCGACAGACCCAGCGACGGCTCGTCCATCAGGATCAACCGCGGATTGGACATGAGGGCGCGGCCGATCGCGACCATCTGTTGTTCGCCGCCACTGAGCGTCTTGGCTCGCTGATTGCGCCGTTCCCTGAGCACCGGAAAGCGCTCGTGAACGTCTTCGAGGTCACGCGCAATACCCTGTCTGTCCTTCCGCAGGTAGGCACCGGTATGAAGGTTCTGATTGACGCTGAGATCGGGAAATACCTGCCGCCCCTCCGGCACATGGGCGATGCCCATGCGCACGATCTTTTCCGGCGCCAAGCGATCGATGCGCTGACCGTCGAACCAGACGCTGCCCTTCGTCGCGCGTTTCAGCCCGGATATCGTGCGAAGCGTGGTGCTCTTGCCGGCGCCGTTGGCGCCGATCAACGTGATAATCTGGCCTTCGTCGATCGAGATCGAGATATCCGAGACCGCCTGAACGCTCCCGTGATGGACGGTGATGTCCTTAACTTCGAGCAGCATTGAGGCCGGTTCCCAAATAGGCTTCGATGACGTCCTTGTTGTCCTTGATTTCGTCCGGCGCGCCTTCCATCAACAGCTGACCGAAATTCACCACGGTAATTCGTTCGCAGAGGCCCATCACCGCCTGCATGTCGTGCTCGACCAGCAAGATAGTGATGCCGCTTTTGCGCACCTTCTGGATCAACTCCATCATGTTGCGTGTCTCTTCCGGGTTCATCCCGGCGAAGGGCTCGTCCAGCAGCAGTAGTTTGGGCTCCGTCGTGAGAGCGACGGCGATACCGAGGGCGCGCTGCAGGCCATGCGGCAAATTGGAAGCAAGCTCGTCCTTGCGATCGGCGAGGCCGAGGAATTCCAGCACCTCGAGGGTCTTCGCGTCGCTCGCCCGCTCGCTCGCTCGCTGGGTGTTGAACAAAGCCGAGATCATGTTGCTCTTGGTGTGGAGATAGCACCCCATCAGAGCATTCTCGAAGGTGGTGAACTCCCGGAAGAGCGTCGTCTCCTGGAATGTGCGGACCAACCCCTTGGCGGCCACCTGATGCGGCTGCAGGCCGCCGATGGACTCGCCCTGGTAGAAGATCTTGCCTGCGGTCGGCCTGTAATAGCCGGTGATCACGTTGAAGACGGTGGTCTTCCCCGCTCCATTCGGGCCGATGAGCCCGTGAATGGCACCCTCTTTCAGTTCGAAACTCAACCCGTCGATGGCGGCCAGGCCACCGAACCTCTTTTGCAGATTCTCGACTCTGAAAAACGCCTGCTCGCTCATCTCGACCGGCCCGAGGTGATGTGCGCGTCGCTCACCGAGGCGCCCCTATAGGTAATGATGTCAGGTCCTTGCGCTGGTCCGCGAGGCATTCGGCGACGCTCACTCTGTATAGTAATCTACGGCCTCGGACACAAATACCCGACAACCGGTTTCGTCGCCGGCCGCGCTCGCACAGGAGAAGAAGCGCACTCCGGGTGGACAGGCCCGGCACAACCACTGGCAATAGAGAGAGAATGGGATGGGAAAGAAGATTGCGGTGTTCCCCGAACCCGGTGCTATCGGTCCCGTAATGAACCTAGTGGGCATTTGCCAGGGCCTGCGGGATATGGGCCACGAACCTGTCTTCGTGCTCGAGCCCGGTCTCAAGGGTTCTGTCGAAAGCTATGGCTTCGACGAGCGCTACGTCTCCTGCATGGAGCCGATGAGCCCGGAGGCGCAAGCGGCCTACTGGGACGATTTCATGATCCGATACATGCCGACCTTCAAGACTTCGGCCTACGATCAGATCGCCACTTACGTGAAAGGCTGTTGGGAGGCGATCATCTACACCTCCGAATGGTCGGTGAAGAACGGGCTCGACAAGGTCTTTGCCGAGATCGCTCCCGATCTGATCATCAACGACAATGTCGCGCTCTACCCCGCCACGCAGCAGGCAGGCTGCCCTTGGGCGCGCATGATTTCGTGCTCGGAGAATGAGATTATCGACCCAGACATTCCGCCTCATCTGTCCGGTTGCGGCGAGAACGACAAGGAATGCTTCGCGGCCTATCGGGCGGAGTTTGAGAAAGAGCTCAAGCCGGTCCACGACGGGTTCAACGACTTTCTTGAAGCCCAAGGGTGCGAGCGGCTGCCGTTCCCGGAGTTCGTGCTGCCGTCGCCATATCTCAATCTGCTGCTTTATCCCAAGCCGTTGCGCTTCACACGGCGGAACCCTCTCGATCCCGAGAAGTTCGTCTATCTCGACGGCTGCGTGCGGGAGGAAAGCGAGCCCTATGAAGTGCCAACCTTCAAGGCGAACAACGACAAGCCGCTAATCTATTTCAGCTATGGCAGCCTTGGCGTCGCCGATGTCGACCTCATCAAGCGCATCATCGGCGTGCTCGCCAACGCGCCTTATCGCGTGCTGGTCAACGTGGGAGACTACGTCGAGCAGTACGACATCCCGCCGGACAATGTGCAGATCGCGTCGTGGTACCGTCAAACCGCGGTGCTGCCCCATGTCGACGCCTTCATCCAGCATGGCGGCAACAACAGCTTCAACGAGAGCCTCTATTTCGGCATCCCGCCCATCGTGATGCCTTTCGTCTGGGACGGCCACGACAATGCCCAGCGCGTCAACGACACAAAGCACGGCATCGGGATGCACCGCTACGACTGGACCAACGCGGAGCTTCTGGCGAACATCGAAAGGACTCTGACCGACCAGGAAATGCGGGCCAACGTCGCGGCGACCAGCGAGTACATGCAGGCACAGAACGGCCGTATGCGTGCCGCCAACGCCATCAACGACCTGCTGGAGCGCCTTTAGAAATGCCTGCGCACGTGTTGGCGAATGCCGCCTCGCTCGATCCGGCATCCTTCACCGACTGGGGGGAGGTCGCCAAGCCGGTCGGCGAGCCGGTATCTCGCACGAGTGGCCTGATCCTGTTTCGGAACGAGGATCGTTCGTCGGAGATGGGGCTCTGGGAATGCACGCCGGGGTGTTGGCGCTGCGAAGTCGAGAGCGACGAGTTCTTCCACGTGCTCGCCGGCCGTGCGGTCTATACGGAGGATGACGGCGCGGTGATCAAGATTGCTGCCGGCATGACCTGCGCCTTCCCCGCGGGCTGGAATGGCACGTGCGAGGTCGTCGAGACCGTGCGCAAGGTCTACATGGTGCGGTAGCAAAACTCTTCGCCGTTGAGACGGCAGGCGCGGCGCGCTCCGGTCGACAGGGCAGGAACGTTGCGCAACGCGACGCAAGGAAAACGGCTTCGCGCGCTTCGGGGATCGTCATCAATTGCTGACGATCCTGGTCACGGTGCGGCCCTTGAGAACGTCCGCAACGTCCACCGCCTCCAACGTGCCGTGTTCCAGAAGAGCGGTGGCGAGACTGTGAAGCTGCCCCTCGCGACTGTTTAGAATGTCGCGTGCACGGCGTTCCGCATCACTCATCAAGAGGCGCACGCCTGCCTCGGCCTCCGCGACCGTAAGGCCGGCCTCGGGACCGCCAAGCAAGTCGTATGCGATCCTTTCCGCCGCCTTGATGTCGGACGTCATCGCCTCGGTCATCGCGTCATCGCCGCTTGCGATCTCCTCGGCGATCAGACCGCCCAGAGCAATGGCGAGCTCCGCCTCCTTGCGTGCTCGCCGTGCTTCGTCGTCCAGATCGCCATCCGCTGGAACGCGGGTCACGCTGCCAAGCACGCCCCAGCGCGAGACGATGGTCACTTGCAGGATCTCCCCGCCCGCCGGGAGAGTGGCGGCGATCAGGGCATGACCGGCCTCGTGATAGGCGGTCAACCGCCGGTCTTCATCGCTGATTTTCGGGACGCGGTTCTCGGAGGGAGGGTCGATCGTGGCGGCGGCAACCAGCCCGGCCAACAACGTAAGCACCGCAATGCCGCTGATGTTGACTTGGGCAATGTCCAACCGGCGCGGCACGCTCGTCTCCGGAAAAGCTCGATCCGCAGCGCAGCATACTACCTCCGCTAAACGCAGGGCACCGACGAGTCTCGGACCCCACCGACGAACACGAGTCCGGCCATGACGTGGCAGCGGGCACCGCGTCAACCCACTCGAACTTCTCGATCAGAGCACTAGAATGCAGCGCTGTTGTCGCATCGCGTTTCACCACGAAGGGAGAGTCTGCCGTGACGAAGATGTGGGGCGGTGAGCCCTATTTCGGATTGTCCTATGACTTCGATCCACAATGGTATCTGACCGATGAGCAGAGGGAGATTCAGGCCCGGCTGATCGAACTCTGCCACTCGACCATCGCGCCACATGCCATCGAATGCGACCGCGACAGCATCTTTCCGCGCAAGAGCATGGAAGCGCTCGCCTCCCAGGACCTGCTAGCCCTTCACGTGCCGAAGAAGTACGGCGGCATGGGGCAGAACCACGTCTGCGTGGCGATGGTGCTGGAGACGATCGCCCGCTACGGTTGTGCCAGCACGGCGCTGGTCTACACCATGCATCTGCTCGCGGTCAGCGCGCTGCTGCTCCGCGCAGGCGGCAATCCCGAGATCCAGAGGACGCTGCGGAGGATGAACCGCGACGTGTTCATCGGCACCGCGTCCTACTCCGACCCCGAGACCGGCTCGCACTTCTGGTATCCGATGGCGTCGAAGGCCGAGAAGATCGACGGTGGCTGGCGGGTCAACAAGAAGTCCTCATGGACCACGTCAGGCGGGTTCGCGGACTTCTACGTGGCGCAGACCACCAGCCCGGACTTTGACGGCGACTTCTCCGATCTGTCCGTGTTCCTGATCTACGCCGACGAGGTCGTCGCGCACCCCGCGAGCTGGGACGCGATGGGCATGCGCGGCAATCAGTCGGGGCCGATCGAGATCACGGACGTGGAGGTGCCGGCCGATCGCATGGTGGGACCGCCCGGCGACGGCGCCCGTTCGAACGACGAGGGACTGGACCCGATCGGCCTCTTGATGCTCGCCGCGTCATACAACGGCCTCGGCATGGGCGCGATCGACCTCGCCAAGCGGCAGGTGACGCGCACGACCCATGCGGACGTGGGCATGCGCGTCTGCGACTATCCGTCCATCCAGGACTATTTCGGCGATGCAATCATGGATACCCAAGCCTCGCGCGTTTACACCTTCGCCGTCGCCCAGCAACTCGATGCCGTCACCAACAACTGCGACTGGACGATCCACGAGGACGATCTCGACCTGCTGCCCCGGTCGGAGTTCCTGACCTGGAGCTGGAAGGCGAAATACATCGCGAGCAAGAGCGTCTACACGGTCGCCGACCGCATGCTGAACGCCTGCGGCGGCACCGGCTACAAGAAGAGCCTCGTCATCGAGCGCGTGGTCAGGGACGCAAAGGCCGGCTGGATCATGGGGCCGACCAACGAGGTGCTGCGCCAGTTCGTCGGCAAGTGGGCACTGCTCGGGTTCGAGGCCCTCGACTACTGGAACCAGTCGGTCAACGAGCGCGCCATGAACAACGAGCTGAAGAAGCTCGACGATAACGCAAAGCGTGCCCTGATCGAGAGGCTCAGCGCCGAGCTTGCCGAAGCCGAAGCCGCCGAGTAGCGGGTTACCGGCTCCTAACGGTGAACGTCCTCGTCTTCGTCGAGCGCGCGAGCAACGTGTTCATCTGGGCCGTCTCTTGCGCGGCTAAAGCTCAGCCATCGACCGGCTCGTCTTTCTCGAGCGTGCGGAAGCCGCCGCGAATGAAGACCGCGACCGTGCAGCCGGTGTGCGAGACCGAGAAATGTTTGGAGCCGGGCTTGAGGGACACGAGATCGTTCTTTTTGTAGATGGTGCCGTCGCAGTCCTCGATCTCGCCGTCGAGAACCATGAACTCCTCATAGCCCACATGCTCGTGGGGAATCGAGGTTCCGCCGGGCTTGAATCGGATCAGGAAGCAGCCGCCGCCCTCCGCCTCGTCGTAGCTGACATTGCACCAAGTCAGGTCGGACTGCTCCGACCCTTGCAGCCCGTACGGTACGAACTCGGCCGTGTCGAGGTTGACGATCCGACGTTGTGAATCAAGGGTGATCGACATTGTCTCGCCCTCCCGAATTTGGCCCAGCCGCAACAGCGGGGCGCGTCCTCATTCGCCGAAACAAGCTTACGCCGGCGCCAGACTCACCGGCAAGACTCCGCCGTCTTTTCCGACGAGATCGTGTGAAAGAGAGATACTTGTATGGGTTCCGCTACTCGCGCATGCCACCTTAGCCGATAAGCAACCCGCACTCGGTGGTCTCGGATGCACGCCCGCGTCAGTGCCTGCTCGGCTCGCCAAGCGTCGCAGCCTTGAAGACGAACGTATCGTCGACATACTCGCCGCCCTCCGAGGCCGCCGGCATGACCTCACTGTAGCGATCCTCCAGCACGATGTGAGGATCGTGCCCCTCGACCCATCCCAGGAATATGTCGTGCAGGTGGTAGCCGATCAGGTGCTGCACGTCCTCGCGCAGGTCTTTTGCCACGGCCGGAGGGACCGCGAGGTACTGGTTCTCCTCCTGACGCAGCCATCCCAGGCTGTAGCCG
>JAJDTX010000141.1 GCA_022826925.1 Bryobacterales bacterium | reverse complement strand
AAGGCAGCCTGAAACTCTTTGCGCAATCGAATCGCAGCCGAATCCGGGCATTGTAGTGCCACGCCCGATTTCTGCCTTCTCTAAGCCATAGTAATAGCTTGGTTTAGCGAAACACGAAAATCAAACTGTCGAAGATGAGTCAGAGACCGCTCCGCGCCCGTACTTGACCATCGCGGTCGACTCGCAGGCAGATAGCACCCGCTCCAACGCGTCCGCTTCGCGGCGGTCTATGGTGAGACGGTACCGCCGCCGCACCTCAACCACTCGCGCCGCGAACCAGCAGCGATTCTTCTCAGGCAGCCACTCCGCCGCGTCTCGGGCAATCTTTTGACCCCGGTTAACCGAAGGGCTGGCCAGAGTGAGATTGAGGAGGTCGTTTGCGAAGCGGCGCCGAGTCGCGAGATCCGCGGCGCACAGGCCGCTGTCGTGTGCTTCGGACCGGGCCACCATGTGCTCGATGTCGGTCTCGCGCTGGCTCGAGAACCAGCGGCCCGTATACGGGCTGTAGACTCCGCCGTAGTCAGCGATGATGCGGTCTTCTACCGACTGCGAATACCGATAATCGTCTGGATCGTAGGGTGAACAGCGCCGTTCCGGCTCGACCTTCAGGCCGCGCCAAGTCGACTGCGCATGCAGCGAGTTGGAGACCGTGGCAAGAACGGCCATGACGAGAAGGCCCAGGTGTGCGATGACTCGACTGGTGCTTCCCTGCGTAGACATGTTCCTTGCGCTCTCTCGGCAGGTTGGATCCGAAGATGCGGCCAGCCAACTCTTAAGGGTCACGACGTTTCCGGCGAACGTCCGCCGCTATAGGCCAGACGGGCATGCTCCGCGGCACCGGTCACTCCGGCTGCGTCGCCAAGCTCGGACGGAGCGACTCGAAACATGTCGCGCAACGTGGCAGGCAGGATGGCCCGGGCTGCAGACACCAAAGCAGGTTCAAAAAGGCCCAGCCGATGGCTTACCGAACCCCCGATCACCACAACGTGCGGATCCAACACGCAGCACAGTGTCCCGATGGCCGTCCCAACGACTGTTCCGAACCCTTCCCAAGCCTTGATGGCAGCGACATCGCCTTGCTCTGCCAGCTCGCCCACGCGCTTGGCGGTGATGGAGTCGGATTGCGCCGAGCCGCAGTGCTTCAAGTACTGCTGCACGACTCCATTCCCCGCACCGGCTGTGTCGAAGTCCGAGTCGCCCACCGGACAGTACGCCACCTCCCCGGCGTTGTTGGTCGCACCGGAGTAGATGCGTCCGCCGATCGAAATACCGCAACCGAACCCGGTCCCCAGCGTGACCCCGAGCACGATCTCGCGACCGCGGCCGGCCCCGTAGACGGCCTCGCCCAGGGCAAAGCAAGCCGCGTCGTTCTCGAGGTGGAAGGGTGCGCCGAACTCCTGGCGGCAGAACCCGCCGATGTCGAACCCCAGCAGGTTGGGCAGAGAATCCCCGTCTTGAAGGAGCTGATTCTCTAGGTCGAGCGGGCCGGAACTGCCCATGCCCACAGCGACAGGAGTTCCAGTCAAGTGGGCTTCTAGCTTGGCTTGCTTCACGACCCGCTTGAGGTTCATTAGCGTTACCACGGGCTTCATGCTCGCCATAGTCGGCAACCGGGCGATCTTGCCAAGCCGCTTGCCGGCAAGGTCGAAGGCAGCGGCGGCGATCTTGGTGCCGCCAAGGTCAATGCCAATCAGGAACTTCTTAGCCATTAGGAAACCGGATGATTCGGTCTGCGGCGATCCGCAAGCCGTAGAGCCGCTATGGATCCGATTGAAACGAGTCTAGCGAAAGTCCCGCCACGAAGGCCCTCAGCAGCGACGTCCGTCTTTGATCAACTCGCGGACTGACAGGCCGCGCAGACTGTGTGTCTTCTGAAACGCCGCCAAGCGATCTATCGCGGCGCGGATTCTGACAGGGTCTCGTTCCCGGAATGGAACGAGCTCAGCCACAGGACGATCATGCTTCGTGATGACGAATCGCTCGCCTTCTTGAACTCGCCGCAGCAGACGAGAAAGATGCGTTTTCGCATCAGATGCGGTGATCGTTGACACGCGTCGAACCTCGTCTAGCCATCTGACAGGACCAAGCCTTTTTCAGACTAATCGTTCGGCACAGTTTGTTCCGTACCGTCCATTCGTGGCGTACCAGCCGGTGCGCGGCAGTCCTCTCAAAGAACCTTGCCCGAGGCCCGCTTGCTTCCCCCGCCGAGAGGCCCTGCCCCGCAGCGTCCGGATCCGCCGTTGCAATCTCACCCTATTCGTCTCAAGATGGAAAGCTCGCAATGGCAAAGCCCCGTATGTGCCCGCATTGCCGGGCGTTCATAGACAACAGCGACAAGATTTGCCCCTACTGCGAGCACGAAGTGCCGATGACGGCCGGGCGGCGGTTGCTGCGCGAGGAGCGCATCCGGAACGCCGGTGCGCAGATGAGTTTCACGACAAAGCTGCTGTTGCTCGTCAACGCCGGCTTATTCGTGGTGTCGTGGGTGCTGACCGCCCGCTTCACCGGCGAGATGAACTTCCTGGGCGGGATTGACGGCCAGGTCCTGCTATTGCTTGGCGGCAAGTACCGCTTGTCGATCCTGCTACACGGGGAGTGGTGGCGCCTCGTTACTGCCAATTTCCTGCACGGCGGATTGATGCACATCGCGTTCAACTCGATGTCGCTGTTCAACCTAGGCACGATTGCCGAAGAGGTCTTCGGAACGGCGCGTTACGTCTCTCTGTATCTGGTCACCGGCGTTTGTGGATTCATAGCCAGCATGATGTGGTCGAACTCCCTGTCGATCGGCGCCTCGGCGTCGATCTGCGGGCTGATCGGGGCCATGTACGCCTATGGACGCATCAGCTTCAACTCGGACTTGCAGTCTGTCGGCAAGCGCTGGATCCTGTTCATCGCCATCTTCGGATTCCTGTTTCCGGCAATTGACAACGCCGCCCACTTCGGCGGACTCGTGTCGGGATTCGGCTTCGCCTACCTGTGCAGAACGCCAGGCCATGACCGGAACAAGGAGGACATATGGCGCGGTATAGCCCTAGTAGCCGTGGCCACTACGTTGGTGGCGTTCTTCTTCGCCTACCGCAACTTCGCGCTTGCCACGGGCTAGGCGCGGCAACCTGCCCAGCGGTCAAGCCGATAGTTCAGATCCGAGGGCGGTGCCTTCCAGCGCCCGTGCGAGGATGTCCGGCTCATGGCCGTTGACGATCGAGACGCGCCCGATACCGCCCGCAAGAGCAGATATGGCAGCTCGTAGTTTTGCTTCCATCCCGCCCGTTGCCACGCCCTCGGCGATCAGGGACTCGGCTTCGCGCGCAGACAGGCTCGGAATCGTCTTGCCCTGCTCGTCCAGCACTCCGCCGACATCTGTCAGGAACACAACCTGATCCACAGCGAGGCCCGCGGCGCAGGCCGCGGCCATCTGGTCCGCGTTGACGTTGAAGATCGCGCTGTCGGCTCCGCCGGCAATGCAGGCGACGGCGGGCAGGAACCCGCGTTCGGTCAGCGTGTCCAGCAATTCGGGGGCGACCCGTTCAACCTTGCCGACCAAGCCCAGTTCAGGCGCGAGTTGGGAGGCCTGGACGGTTCCCGCGTCGATTCCTGTCAGTCCAACCGCGCGAGCACCCGCTCCTTGCAACTCCGCCACCAGTTGACGGTTGACCGATCCCGCCAGCACGCGCAGCACGGCATCCATGATCTCTGGGGGCGTGACACGCAACCCGCCGCGAAACTCGCTCTTGTGATCCAGCCCGGCCAGATAGCGGCTGAGACGCTTCCCTCCCCCGTGGACCACCACCAAGCGGTGCCCGGCAGCCGGTAGGCGGGTGAGCTGGCGCGCTAGCGAAGAACGGCTCTCGTCTGACTCCAGCAGAGTGCCGCCTAGCTTGACGAGCAGCTTCATTGCGGCGCCTCGTCAAGCAGGCCGTCCGTCTCGCTGCACCCCAGAAGCAGGTTCATGTTCTGCACAGCTTGGCCCGCGGCACCTTTGACGAGGTTGTCTATTGCGGCGACGATCACCACGCGGCGGCTCTCGGGATGGACCTGGAAGCCGATATCGCAGAAGTTGGTGTCGCGCACGCTGCGAATGTCCGGCAGGCGACCCTCCGGATAGATGCGCACGAACGGTTCGTTGGCGTAGTACTTGTCATACGTCGCGCGCAGTTCCTCCCACTCGACCTGTCCGGCAGCCCGCACGTAGATCGTTTCCAGGATGCCGCGATGGACGGGCAGCAGCTGCGCGGTGAAGCTGAGCTCGTACTCGTCCACGTCCGTCGTGTGCAAGATCTCGGGCACGTGGCGGTGGTTCAGGACGCTGTAGGCCGAGAGGTTCTCGGTCACTTCGCAGAAGTGGGTCTTCAGCGACGGGCTGCGGCCCGCGCCGCTGACGCCCGACTTTGCGTCGCAGATCACGCCGGCCGATCGGTCTAGCACCGCCTCCACGATGAGGGGACGAAGAGCAAGGTTTACCGCGGTCGGATAACAGCCCGGGTTTGCCACCAAACGAGAAATCTTGACGACTTCGCGGAAGAATTCGGGCAGTCCGTAAGCGGCTTCGCCGAGCAGTTCCGGGCAACTGTGCTCGACCTTGTACCAGCGTTGGTAGTTGGCCGTCGTGCGCAGGCGGAAGGCCGCGCTGAGGTCGATGCACCGCATGCCCGCCTCCAAGACCTTGGGCGTGGCTTCCATCGCGACGTCCAGCGAGGTGGCTAGGAAGACGATCTCGACCCCCTCTCCGACCAGGGCCTCCATCTCGAACGGGATGCGCGGGGTGTCTTCGCCGACCGGCAACTCCGAGTCCGCGACAGGCCGGTGCTCCAGCAACACCGGTTCCGCGCCCGGATGGGTCTTCAAGATGCGGAGCAACTCCGCTCCGCTGTAACCGGTGAACCCTACGATTCCAACACGCGTGCGCTTAGCCATCGCCAACCAGCCCTGCTTGTCTGATGTTAGCGAGATTGCCGAGACTGGCGCGTCGTCCGCGCCAGACGGGTTGAGCCGACCCTGTCCCGCCGCCTAGACGTCGCAGAGCCGGACTGCCTGCGCCAGCGAGTCCAGAGGGTCGCGGGTCGGCATGAATTCGTGACCCACATAGCCTTGGTAGCCGGACTCCGCGAGGGCCTCCATCACCGAGGGGTAGTGGATTTCCTGCTTGAGGTGCAGCTCGTTGCGCCCCGGATTGCCAGCCGTATGGATGTGGCCGATCAGGTCAGCCATGCTCCGGATGCGGCGGATCACGTCGCCGTTCATGATCTGAACGTGATAGATGTCGAATAGCAGCTTTGCCCGGGGCGACCCGACTTCCCGGATAATGTCCGCGCAGTACTCGATGTCGTCGCCTTGGTACCCGGGGTGGCCCTTCATGGGATGTGTGCCATCCCGCGTGTTGAGCATCTCCAGGCACACCGTGACACCCTTCTCCTCGCCGTAGGCTGCCAGCTCCTTCAACCCTGCGATCGTGTTTCGCGCACCTTCTTCCCGGGAGATCTCGCCGCTCTCGGGATCCTCCGCATCGTTCCACTTGTAGCCGTTGAAGGCGATCACGCTGGGAATCCCCTCTTGCGAGCAAGCGTCCATCACCTGTTTGGTGGTTTCGATGACACTGGCTTGGTAGCGGGGGTTGTTGAGGCCTTTCATGAAGGGCGGCGCCGGCATGCCATTGCCGGCGATGGCGCAGGTCAGGCCGTGCTTGCGCACCGTCGGCCACTGCTCGGGCGCAAGCAACTCGACGCTCTCCAGGCCCATGTCGGCAGCATGCCCGGCAAGCGTCTCTAGGTCCCAAGCCCACTCGGAACCTTCGAACGGCCACAGACAAACCGAGTGACGGATGCGGCCGTTGACCGCCCCCGTCCAAGCCTCCTCGGAATCCTCTGAGGCGCCGGTCGCGCAGGAAGCAAGCGTGGTAGCTGCGGCCGCGCTGCCGTAGCCCAGCACGCTACGACGGGTGGGCTGCTGTGAGGAATCAGATTGGTACATATTCGCGGGCTCCTTCGCTTCGTTCGGCGCTCGTTAAGAGTCCGATCTTCCGTCAGTCTGGCCCGAAAGCCGCCCAAATTGCAAGGGCAACTACCCACCTCGAGGCAATGAACGGAGCCGAGCGGTTCGGCGAAGAGATTGACGAAGGGCCGCATTCGAGAGAATGCGCCAACAACGACATGCAAAGCCACCTCTAAGATCATTCCTTATGAAAAGCCCATAGCTTTGTGCTATATATATACACATGAGAATGCACATTGAGCTCGATGACGCGATCGTCGGCGACATCGATGCCATTGCCGGACTGCGACGCCGTAGCGCTTTCGTGCGGGAAGCGATCGTGCAGGCCGTTGACCGGCATCGTCGCATGAAGCACCTGCGCGCGGCGGCTGGGGTACTTCGCGACAGCGAACACGAATGGGATGATGACCCCGCCGAATGGGTGAGCCGCCAGCGCACTGGCGACCCCCGGCGCGTTGGATGAGCCGATGCGAGTCCTTCTGGATACGACCGTGCTCATCGACTACCTTCGTGGACGACCCGCGGTTCACCGGGTGAGCATGCTGTTCGCCCGAGGCGACACGCCATGCACATCGCCGGTCAATGTCGAGGAAATCGTTCGGGGGTTGCGAGCAGCGGAGACAACAGCGGCAGAGCAGTTATTCGATGGTCTCCGTATCTTGCCGATTGGGCGGGCGCAAGGCAAGCAGGCTGGTGAGTGGCGGCGGCAGTTTGCCGCCCTTGGCATTACGCTGTCTCAAGCCGACTGCCTGATCGCTGCGTCGGCGCATGCCGCAGGCGCAGTGCTGGCCACCGGGAATCCGCGTCACTTCCCAATGGACGGAATTCAAATTGAGCATTGGCCCGTTGGCCAGTAGCCGGGCTCTGGCGCTTATCATCCGAACGGGGATTGTGCCGTGAGGGGAGCCGCGGGCCGCTCGCGAGCGGCCTGCCGTGCCTCCTCTGACCGTGCTTCACACGGCTCGCTGACAGGAATCGTGCCTGCTCCCACACAATCTGCTCGATGCGACAAAGCAATACACTGACAATAAGGATTTCGACCACGTGAGCGAGTACCAGTACTACGAGTTCCAAGCGATCGACCGTCCACTTGACGAGGCGGACCAGGCGGCGTTGAGGAAGCTTTCGTCGCGGGCGGAGATTACGTCGAGGTCGTTCACGAACGAATACCACTGGGGTGATTTCCGGGGAAACCCTCGCAAGCTGATGGAGCGTTGGTTCGACCTTCATCTGTACGTCGCAAATTGGGGAACGCGAACGTTGATGATGCGACTACCCAAGGAGACTCTTGACGAATCGCAGCTCGACGAATTCATCAGCGAGGTTGACGAGGTCGAGGTGTTTGGCTCGGGCGAGAACTTGATCGTCGCCATTACCTTCGATTCAGAGAATTCGGGATACAACTACGGCTACGCAGACGGAGACGGATGGCTTGATTTGCTGGCGCCCCTGCGCGACGACCTGCTCGCTGGTGATCTCAGGTTGTTCTATATCCTCTGGCTGACAGCTGTGGAGAGGGACTTCCTCCCAGATGGTCGGAAGGAGCCGCTACCGGGGCTCGGCCGTCTGTCCGCTCCGCTCAGGGAATTGGGTGATTTCTTTGGCGTTGATCGGGGCCTAGTCCAAGCGGCTGCCGAGCATCCAGCCGTCTCCGATGGTGGCGCAGGCCGCGCCGATGTATCTCGTGAGGTCATCGAATCCATTCCAGACGATGAGAAGTCGGCCTTGCTGCTACGTCTCGTGAACGGCGACGCCCACGTAGCCGCAGAACTCCGGCGAAGGATACGCACTGCCTTGGACGCCTCGCTACGGCGCTCAGGCCTCAAGCGCCGAACGGTCTCGGAGATCCGCGATGGTCGATTGGCTGCTCGCGAGTCGCGTGAGGCAGAGGCGGTCAGGCGCAAGGAGGAAGAGCGTCGTCGCAAGGCAGAGGAGGCCGCGCGAGCACAGCGGGTCCGTCTGGACTCCATAAAGCGCCGAGGGGCGCGCGTTTGGGACGAGGTCGAGAGGGAACTCGAGTACAAGAATGCCAGCAGCTACGACCGAGCCCTGCAGCTGCTCCTCGACCTGCGGGCTCTCGCTGGGGAGACTGGTAGCGAAGTCGACTTCCGGCAGCGAATCGAGTCCATCCGCGAGAGGCATGAGGGAAAGCGGGCCTTCATCAAACGGTTGAACGCACACCGGATCGAGCTAGGTTAGGATTTCCGCTGAAACGGCTTCGTCGTTCAGGCGAGATCGCGGACTAGCGGACACTGCCCGTGCGGGCTAAACGGGACTCGGTCACGCGAGGGCCTCGGTCTCTCAGTCAGTTCGTGCCCGCCACGCCAAGCGATGTGGCGATGGACGTACCGGGCATTCGGTTCGGGACGCCCGCCGAGTGACCATTCCAAGTCGGGCGCGGAGCGCGGGTGATCACTCTGATCTCCCTGCCTCAGTGTACGGGCGTCTGCCACATCGGCAACCTTGAGAGCACCGCGGCATCCACGCGCACCCAAGCGTCGAAGCGCAGCCGGGTTGCGGGGGGGGAGGTGGGCATATAGTAGAGCAATGCCGCAGTGGATCGGAAGTGTGGCGACCGTGGCAACCGCGTTGGTAGCGCTCGCAGCGCTGATTGTGAGCATCTGGGCGAGCCGCCGTGTCGCTCGCCGACGGGACTTTGAACTTCTCTTGGAACGGATCGATCAGGAGGCTGCCAAGCGCGAGGCCGAGACGCGTGCGATCACCGAGCGGTTCGAGAGAGAAGCCGCCAAACGCGATGAACGGTTTGAGCGGGAGGCTGCCAAACGCGAGGCCGAGACGCGCGCGGTCACTGAGCGGTTCGATCAGGAAGCGGCCAAGCGCGATGAACGGTTCGAGCGGGAGGCTGCCAAACGCGATGAACGGTTTGAAAGAGAGGCTGCCAAGCGCGATGAACGGTTCGAGCGGGAGGTTGCCAAGCGCGAAGAGGCAATCCGGGATGTGATGGACCGCAGCGACAGAAAGTTCGAGGCCCTCCAGCGACGTAGCGACGAGTTGTACCGGCGATGGTTGGAAATCAGCGCACGAGCCACGCACACCGAGGCCGTCCTAGAGACGGCGGCGGAGACAGAGCCCGCGGCCAGTCAGGACGAGGCGGTAGCCGCACAGGATGTACTTGGCGGCCAGCCGGGCGAATGACAGTCGACCGTGGCGAGCCGCCCGTCGAACGCGGCAGCCGCGGACGAGCGGCGTCGGCTGGATAGCGGCGGGCAAGCCGTTCGGCGCGGATGGCCGAAGCAGGCGGGGGCAGGCAGGCGCTCGCCTGGCATTCACGCACTCTGAACTGACTGCGGTCCGGCTCGTCTGGCCTAGGTCGGAGCACAGCAGGACCACGTGCGATCCCATCGCTTTGCGGACTCATGGTTCCAACCAGCGGGAACCGAATGCACGAATGACGGACCTGTTGCGGAATGAGCCATTGCCTGCGAACTCAAGGCATGGTCCGCTTCTCGCAGGCCATCCGCCCTGCCGAGCAGCTCCAGCCTTGAGTGTGACGTGATGCTAGGTTCGTGCAGCATCGGAACATCGGGTATATTGGCCGCTTGGGAAACCCTCGAGTTAGAGGTCTCGAGATCGAGCGCTCGTGGTGTGTGTGGGGTCGGGGAACGCCAGAAGACCGCCCATGGCAACCAATACGCCAACGACTGGCCGCGCTCACCTCGCTCCGTCCGAGAAGACTCAAATCTCAACAGTCCCATAGCTCGATGGGCACCTAATGGCCATCCGTACTGCAGCGAAGCGTCCGTCTGGGCACACCGCCGCCAGCGCCACGGCCCCAACGTCACACTTGCCGACCGTCCTGCACGGCAGCTGGCTCCCTGACCAAGACGGCGGTCGGTTCGCAATATGGGCCGAGAGTCCGGACGAACTCCGCAGGCCCCGGAAGTCCGAGCACCCATTCCAACTGCGATGGAGCGAACTGGTCGATGCAGTATCGGAGTCCTTGCCGTCGTTGCAGGATTCCGGGATTCCCTCCAGTAAGCAAAGCCGCGTCTGGGCCACGTTGCCCGGCGATGGCATCAAACCATCGCCTTCCCTCGAGTTGCAGGCAGACCTGAATGGTGAAGTCCCCGAGCCAACGTCTTGGGGAGCGTGGCAAATTGATGCTGTTTTCGCCCCCGACCCACTAACGCTCTTGACCTCGAACGATTTGCGGTATTCAGACAGCGCCCCGAGCACCCGGATCGGGCACGACCTCAGGTATTGGAGCCGACTGGTGGTTGCCCTCGAGTGGGTCGTACGCAGACACGAGTACCTTCCGGCGATCTTCGCCCAGAAAGCGGGCAAGCCGAGAGCGCGGCGTAAGGCTCCGGCCTTCGAGTTTGAAGCGGGCTGGGAGCTTGCAGATGCCGCAGAGGAAGGCATCGTCAAGGAGTTCGCGCGGTCCATGCCCGGAGCGTGCCGGGCACTCCGCGCCGGTGCAGCGGCGGATAACGGCGGAGCGTTGACGTTGCACGAGCCCCAAGCCCTGGTGCGGCACTTCCTGGCGGTACAGCTCCAATGCATGGTCCTGCGAACTCGCTTTCCCAGATCGGCCCTGAATCAAGTTGAAGGCTCGTTCATCGCTCGCGCACTTCCCGAAGCTCGCGCACTTCCAAGAGCTCATGCTATGTATCGGCTCTCCGAGCCTTTGCCAATCGACCAGCCCGACTGGGCGCAATGGAGGCGCTGGCGCGATCGCATCCAACGATCCTCGTTTGGGGCGGACGAGAGGGTCTGTTTCCGCTTGGCCGACCCGCATCGCGACTCGCCCGATACGTGGCGCTTGGAATGGCTGCTCTCGTCACGTCGCGACCCCTCTCTTCTGGTCCCTCTCGCGGACTTCTGGGAATCTGCGGATGAGGCCGGGCGACCTTCGCCGCGTAGCGTCCGCGAGGTGCTGCTTCAGCTCGGACAAGCCTCCCGAATCTACGGAAGGCTCTGGGAAGGGATGAACAGCGGCGCACCTGCCGGGGTGGACCTAGACCGCGATTCGGCACTGGAATTCCTCAGGACTCACGCTCCAGTCCTCCAGAGCGCGGGGTTCCGGGTCATCGTGCCCGCTTGGTGGACCGCCACCGGCCAGCGTCGCCTGCGGTTGCGCCTGGCTCCGCGTGCCTTCGGCTCTTCCGAGAGTGTGGGAACAGAGTCCTCCGGCATTCTCGGCTTCGACACACTGGTCGAGTTCCAAGCCCAAGTCGTGTTCGACGGGAAACCGCTCACGCGCCAGGAGTGGGAACAGCTCGTGGCCACGAAGGAGGGACTTGTCCAATTACGCGGCCAGTGGATGGAACTGCGCAGCGAGGAGGTCGCCCGTCTTGAGGAGTACTGGCAGGCCGGTGACGGCCTGCGAAACATGACCGTCGCCGACCTTGTTCGCGAGCAGGCCGGCTCAGACAGCCTCGAGATTGATCCCGAGTCCGACTTCGGACACATGCTCGCGGCGTTGCAGGGAATTGGCGCTCTAGAGATGCTCGATCAGCCGTCCGGATTTGTTGGTACGCTGCGCGGCTACCAAGTACGGGGCTATTCGTGGCTTGCATACCTAGAACGACTCGGTTTCGGAGCCTGCCTCGCAGATGACATGGGCCTAGGCAAGACCATCCAAGTACTTGCGACAATCCTTGGCGACAAGAGCCGGCACCCAAATGCTGGGCCGACCCTGCTGATCGCGCCCACTTCGGTGCTTGGGAACTGGCTCAGGGAGACTCGGCGGTTCGCTCCGGCCCTGTCGGCATACATCCTGCACGGGCCGGAGCGACCTAGGACCAAGGACGCTCTCGCGGAAGCGATAAGCGGTAAAGACATCGTTATCGCTTCGTTCGGTGTGGCACGTTTGGACGCAGCCCGCCTGAAGGAGATCTCGTGGCACAGACTGGTGGTGGACGAGTCCCAAAATATCAAGAACCCTACCGCTGCGGTCACAAAGGCCGTGCGCAGCTTTCGGGCACCGCGCCGAGTAGCCCTGACCGGCACGCCGGTCGAGAACCGGCTGATGGATCTGTGGTCCCTCTTCAGCGTTCTAAATCCGGGCTTCCTAGGGAACGCGACAGCGTTCCGAAAGGAATTCGAGCAGCCAATCATGCGGTATCAAGACAGCATGGCGACCCAGCGCCTGCGCGGCATGGTGCGACCGTTCATACTGCGGCGCATGAAGACCGACAAGTCGATCATCCGCGACTTGCCGGACAAGGTGGAACAGAATTCCTGCTGCAATCTGACGCCCGAGCAGGCAGCGCTCTACGAAGCGGTCGTAGCAGACCTCGAAGGGAAGCTGTCGGACGCCGAGGGAATTGGCAGGCAGGGTCTGATGCTCTCCACGTTGCTGCGTCTCAAGCAGATTTGCAACCATCCGGCGCAGTTCCTGCAGGACGCCAGCGAGTTCTCGGAATCGCGCTCGCACAAGCTCGCGCGGGTCTGCGAGATGTTGGACGAAATCGAGGCCGAAGGCGAGAGCGCCTTGGTCTTCACACAATTCACCGAGATCGGCAAGGAACTCGAGGCCCTCTTCAGGAGGCGGTATTCGGGAGCCATCTACTACCTCCATGGCGGCACTCCCCGAGCGCGGCGCGAGCACATGGTCGAGGAGTTCCAAGACCCTGATTCCGAGCGAGCGATCTTTGTGCTTTCGCTGCGTGCCGGCGGGACGGGCATCACCCTCACGCGGGCGAACCATGTGATCCACTTCGACCGCTGGTGGAATCCGGCCGTGGAAAACCAAGCCACGGATCGGGCCTTCCGGATCGGCCAGGAGAAGACCGTATTCGTCCACAAGATGGTGACGATGGGCACGCTCGAGGAGCGGATCGACGAGATGATCGAGTCCAAGAAGAAACTCGCCCAGGAGGTCGTCGGCAATGACGAGTCGTGGCTGGCAAAGCTCGACAACGAGGCGTTCCGGAATCTCATCGCACTGAACCGCGGCGAGGCGGTGGTCGGATAAAGGGGGTCCCATGGCGAGCAAGAGCAAGACTTGGTGGGGCAAGGAGTTCCTGATAGCGCTGGAGAACTGCATGGACCCGGGCCGACTGTCGCGGGGCAAGAGCTACACAGCGCCTTACCGGCGGCGGAGATTCTCGATCCAGCAGGGCAAGATCTCGGCAACGGTCATGGGCAATATCAACCCCTACTTCGGCGTGTACGAGACTCCCTACTACGAGGTCAAAATCGGGCTGCGAAAGATTCCGAAAGCGCATTGGCATAAGATCCTGAAGCGCTTGGGGTCAAACGCAAACTGGGTAACACACCTCGTTCTGGGAGAGGTTCCTCCCTCAATCGAGGAGGCGCTCGAGGGAGCCCCGGTCAAACTGCTGCCGCGTACTCACCGAGAGATCGAAGCATCGTGCTCGTGCCCCGACTGGGTGAATCCGTGCAAGCACATTGCTGGCATCTACTTCCATGTGGCCTCGCTAATTGACCGCGACCCGCTATTGCTGTTCGAATTCCGAGGACTGGAGCGGTCGAAGCTGTTGGAGGCCGTTGCAAAGTCCGAGTTCGGCGCAGCTCTGCAGGGCGAGGACGACAAGGCTCCTCCTGATCTGGAGGCTTCAAGCCGCGAGCCTCGCTACCCGTCCGTGCCCGTCGTGCAAAGTGACGCCCCTGCGTCAGACCTACGCGCTTTCTGGCGGGGTCGCCCTCTGCCCAAGGAGGCCGAGGCGGATCGTCAGGTACCGCCGGTCTCGGCCCTGCTGCTGAGGAGAGAAGGCGACTACCCTGAATTCTGGCATCGCGAGAAGTCGTTTCTCGACACTATGGCGGCAATCTACGAACGCGTGGCTAAGGGACTGCCGCCGACCCAAGGCTCGGGCCCGGGAAACTATCACCCTCGCTAGGTCCGCTGTATGTATATGGGCCCCGACTCGGCGGCGTCACGCTGCAGATGGCAGTCCATGCCGTCTTGGCTCAGACTGACCGCTGCCAGCCAAAGTGTTCGGGCGGCAAGAATGCCGACCGCGGCTGTTCCGACCGCCATCCCGCTGGCAAGAGCAGCCTGACGCTCCGGCGCTCCAAGAGCACAAACGCTCTCCCCGGGTCGACCTTGTCCAGCTAGCGAGGCTCATGGACTATCGTGGTGCGATTGAGGGGAACATCCTCCAGACGTTGCTGCCGACCGCTCGGCCAATCGATCTCGACTGACACTGGTCGGTCGGCGTCGCCGAGCCCGAAACGTACCGGTCGCAACGTTGACGAGGCGTAGCCTGCCGCGCTCTTTACCCAGCGCGTCTGCCCGTCCACGCGAACCCTTGCGCCAAGGGCGTCGTGTCCTGACCGCTCGCCAACGAGTCGCAGAGCGATCCAAGCATGCGGCCGCTCGGAGACGTTTCGAAACAGTTTCGCGGGCTCACCCAGTGCGCTGACCACGACGTCCAACCGGCCGTCGTTGTCAAAGTCCGCCACCGCGGCACCGCGGTGGGTTCCGGCAGCGCCGACCTCCAAGGCTTCGCCGAAGCGTCCACCGAGATTGCGGAACACCGTGTTCGGCTGTCGATATGCGAACGGCTCGAAATCTTCCACCAGATCGTTGACATGGGAGTTGGCCGTGAACAAATCCAGCCAGCCATCGTTGTCAAAGTCGGCGAACACATTGCCCCAGCCCGCGTAGGCTCGCGATGCCTTGGCCAACCCGGAAGCTACCGTCGCATCGCGAAGAGACCCGCCAGAACCCCCGCGAAATAGCGGGAACGTCTCGCTGCTCAGTGCCGTCACTGACAGGTCCGCGAAGCCATCGTTGTCAAAGTCGCCGATGTCCACCCCCATCGAGGCGACCGGGCGCCCGTGGTCGAGGAGTGCCGCGCCTGTCAGCAAGGCATCCTCGGTGAGTCTGCCGTCATCTTGGTTCAAGAACAGGAAGTTGGGCAGATTGTCATTGGTCACGAAGACATCCATGCGGCCGTTGGCATCGAAATCGGCGAATGTCGCGCTCATGCCCCGACCGGCGAACGCGCTCAGGCCGGCCCGCTCCTCAACCGGCTCGAAGCGGCCCGAGCCGAGGTTGCGGTACAGGCGATTGGCGATGGGAGTCAGGTACTTCGGATGGCAATAGACTCGCAAGCCGCGCTCGCGGTCTCCGCAATAGCGGTCGAAGTCCGGCGTCCAGTGGGCGTAGTTGACCACGAAGAGATCTGCCAGCCCGTCGCCGTCGTAGTGGAACCAGCCGGCCGCCACGGCCCACTCGGCGCTGGAGATTCCCGACAGCGCCGTGATGTCCTCGAACGTGCCGTCCCCGAGGTTGCGGAACAGCGTGTTCTGGAAGACACCGGCGACGAACAGGTCGGCGTGCCCATCGTTGTCGAAGTCGGCTGCCACAGCGCCCATGGAGTAGCCGTGCCCCGCAACGCCGGCCGCCTCGGTCACATCCTCGAATCGCATGTTCCCGAGATTGCGGAAGAGGCGGTTCGAGTACTCCGGCGATTCCTTGTGCAGGCTTTCCCCTGCCGCACCGTTCGTGAAATAGATGTCCTGAAGGCCGTCGCCGTCGAAGTCGAAGACGGCCAGCCCGCCGGCCATCGTCTCGATCATGCGCTTCCTCTCGGTCGGGGCGTGGCGCAACGTGAAGCCGATGCCGGAGTCCTCTGTGGCCGACAGGAAACGAATCTGGGCAGGAGCCATAGCCGCCGGGAACAGCACAGCCAGCAGCGCCGACCAACGGGCCCCTCGCGAAAGACGCATCGCCAAATTCAAGCTTACTGGGTCGGTATCTCCAGACGGGACTCTCCGGTGGAACAGCCTGCAAGGCCGGCTGGCGCTGAAGCGTGCATCGACAGCTCCCCAATGAAGCTATCTACCGTCTTTCCAATACATTACCTGTCGATTTGACAATCCCTTAACTTTGTGCAAGAGTTTAACCGTTGCTCGCGCCTGTCAAGGCGAAACACACGATGCGACAGGGGTTGAAGAGAGTGGTGGTCGAGAGCGCGAGCTCGGCAGCCAAACGCTAGAACGGAGGATATACGAATGACGAAGCAAGCGCTTAGCTTGTGTGCCATGGCCGTTGCCATTACGGCGTTGGCGCTAAGCTCGGCGGCGCCCGCCTCAGCGCAGGTGCTGTACGGCTCAATGGTCGGAACCGTCTCGGACGGAACCGGCGCTGTCGTTCCCGGTGCCAGTGTCAGCGCAGTAAACGTTGGCACGGGTCAGGAACTGGCCGCCTCGACAGGCGGAGACGGGCTGTTCCGTCTGGTGAACGTGCCCATAGGAACCTACGACGTCGAGATCACGTCGGATGGGTTCCGCACCCACACTGAAACTGGCGTCAATGTTACGGCGAATGCCGTGTCACAAGTCGATGTCGGCTTGGTCCTAGGCCAAGTGACCGAACAAGTCACGGTCGAGGCCTCAGCCGCGCAGTTGCAGACACAGAAGGCGGACACTCGTTCGGAGATCACTCAAAGAGCGATCACGAACTTCCCGCTGCCGAACTTCCGCAACTACCAGAGCCTGGTCAACCTCGTGCCCGGTGCGACTCCGGCAAGGTTCCAGAATTCGATCCTTGACACTCCCGCGCGCTCGCTGAGCACGAACGTCAACGGGACAAATCGAAACAACAACGTCACCCGCATCGATGGTGCCGCCAGCATCAATGTCTGGCTGCCCCACCACGCCGGTTACATCGCCCCGGCCGAGACGATCGAGACGGTGAGCATCACGACCGGATCGGGCGAGGCCGAGCAGGGGCTGTCCGGCGGGGCATCCACGACCGTGATCACTAGGTCGGGCACGAACGAACTGCACGGCGCTGCATTCTGGTTCCATGACAACGACAGCCTCCGCGCCAAGAATTACTTCGCCCAGGTCAAACCCACCAGCCACTTCAACAACTTCGGCGGCAGGATTGGCGGGCCGTTCGTCAAGAACCGCTTCTTCTACTTCTTCAGCTACGACAATACCTCCCAGGCGGTTTCGGGCAACCGCACTGGCGATGAGGTGCCGACTATGGACCAACGAATGGGCGACTTCAGCGCCTACGGCGATGACATCTACAACCCGTACACAGGCAATCCCGACGGCACGGGCAGGGAGCTGTTCCCGAACAAGATGATTCCGGGCAGCCTGCAGAGCCCGATCGCCCGGCTGGTCCAAACGTACATCCCGGAGCCTAATCAGCCGGGCACGAACAACAACTTTCATTCGTCGGGATCGCCTCCGTTCGACCGCGCGTACTACGACTCGAAGGTCAATTTCACGGTCAGCGACAAGTACTCCTTGTGGGCCAAGCACGGCTTCATGGACGCGCCGGTCTCAGGTACGCCGATCTTCGGAGACGCGGGCGGACCCGCTCCGGGCGGCAGTCCGGGCAATGCGGAAACGTATGTGAATCTGGGTACTTTTGGCCACACCTACACGTTCTCGCCGACATTCCTCTACGACGGCGTGGTTGGATACTGGCGGCAGGACCAGTTTGTCAATCCCACCGATCTGGGCAAGGACTTCGGCCTCGGAATCCCGGGCCTTGGCGGGCCGGACCCGCGGCAGGTAGGCTTCCCTAGGATCCAGCCCGGGCCCTATACGCGCTTGGGAGCTCCTGGGTGGCAGCCGCTGGAACGTGTCGAGGAGAACTGGACAACAAGCCAGAACTTCACTTGGATCAAGAACACGCACCAGATTCGCTTCGGCTTTGACGGCATCCTGCTGAAGCTGGCGCACTGGCAGCCCGAGCTTGGCGGGGGGCCTCGTGGCGTGATTAACTTTAACGGCGATGTCACCGCGCTCAAGGGTGGGGCCGCACCTGGGCAGTTCAACTCCTACGCGGCCTTCCTTCTGGGCGAGACATCGCAAATGCAGAAGGCGATCCAGCACGTTCTGGCAACTGGTGCCGAATGGCAGTTCGCCGGCTACATAACGGACCGCTGGCAGGTATCGCCCAACATAACCCTCAACCTCGGCCTGCGCTACGAGTACTACCCGCTCATGTCGCGCGCCGGCAAGAAGGGTATCGAGCGCTACGATCCCAACACCAACCTGATGTACTTGGGCGGCCGCGGAAGCGTGCCTCGGAACGCGGGTATTGAAGTGAGCAGTGGGCTCCTCTCGCCGCGCGCCGGCATCGCCTATCGCGTCGACGACAAGACAGTGATCCGGACTGGTTTCGGCCTCAACTATAGCCCGATGCCGTTCTCGCGCCCGATGCGCGGACAGTACCCAATCACGGTTGCGTTCAACTTCGCACGCGACAACACGTTCGAGCTCTTCCGCAAGCTCTCCGACGGGATTCCTCCGGTCATCGGGCCGGACCTAGACCAAGGGGTCATCGATGTGCCGTTCAACGCCGGCTTCCGGAGCCCCTACGAGGGCACCCTGAACCGCGGCTACATCGCTTCTTGGAACTTCACCGTGGAACGGCGTCTTCCTGGCGAGCTGATCACCTCGCTGGGGTACGTGGCAACCCGGTCGGTGGACATGCTGGCCGATCAAGACATCAATGCGTCAAGACCAGGGGAGGGCAACGCTGGACGTCCCTACGCTTCGATTACCGGACGGAACCGAAACATCAACATGTGGGACAGCTACCTGAACTCGGACTATCACTCGTTGCAGCTGGCCATCAACCGCAGCTTCTCGAAGGGCGTGATGCTGAAGGGAGCATACACGTGGTCGAAGGCGATCAACATGGCGGACGACGAAGGCTGGGCTGGCGTAGGCTGGGATCACCCTGATGTCTTTGACCGGAATAGGGCCAGGGCCGGGTACGACCGAACCCACATGTTTCAGATGGGCTTCGTCTACGACCTGCCGTTTCTTCAGAACGACAATACAGCCGTCGGCGCGATCTTCGGCAACTGGCAGGTCAGCGGTATTGCAGCTCTCTTCACCGGCAGGCCGAGAACCATCTTTGCGTCAGGAAGTTCACTGAACGCGGCGAGCGCTTGGCAGACAGCAGATCAGGTCGGCCCGGTCACAAAGCTGGGTGGAGTCGGCCCCGGAGAGCACTACTACAACCCTAGCGCCTTCGCGCCAGTCACCGAGCAGCGCTTCGGCAACTCCGGGCGAAACATACTCGACGGGCCGGGCGTGACGAACCTCGACTTGAGCATCTTCAAGAAGTTCCCGATCGGGGAGACGGCCGAAGCCCAGTTCCGTGCTGAATTCTTCAACTTCACGAACACCCCGCAATTCGGCACCTTCGCCAACAATGTGAACAGAGGAAACTTCATGACGATCACAAGTGCGTCGAACCAGCGCGTGGCCCGGATCGGGCTACGGTTCAGCTTCTAGGCAAAGCCGTTAGTCGACCGTCTTGGGGCCTGTCCTTGGGCAGGCCCCTACTTCATTGGACTACGGACCTTGAGGGGTGAGTGTGTCTGACAATCCATAGTTCGCGCTATGGTCTCAAACGGTGACAGGCCATTGAGGCACTCGTTGCCCATCACGGAGGTCACGGCCAGAAATAGGTCTGCACCTCGTCGCAAGCGCGGCCCGTAGGTCACCCAGTACAGAATCAGGCTGAGCCGCAAGACGCATTCGGAGTCGCCACTCGTAAAGGTCTGCCCGCTCTGGCGAATCGGCTGTGGCGGAGCTGCAGCGCCCTCGAGCACGACCTGCGCGAACTCGCCCGGACCAGAGTTCGCAACGTCGAGATCGCGCATTGGTTCTACCAGATAGCCGACCAGAACGCATCGGTAGGTCACAGCCCGATATCGTAGGCAGGCCCTATCCAAACCGTGCGCGGCGTCCGAAGCGAACGCATCCCTGCTGTTGCTGGCTGTATTTGGAATTCAACCGCGGCTGATGCGAGGACTACGGGGAGCGCTAAACTGATTCCGCGGTTGGCGGTGCCGAACCGAACTTGGGCTACACAAGGGCAATTGCCAGTCTCCTCCGGCACCCAAACGGGCTACAGGGAAAAGACGATGATCAGAAGATCTTTCTGATTGAAGTCAGTGCAGTGCAGTGCTTGCGCACAGAGCATGGTATGATTTGGCCGTCGCAAAGGCGACAGGAGGTACAACCAATGGAAACCTACATCAGGTTCTTCGCAATCGCGCTACTTTCCGTTCTCGTCGCTGCAGTGCCATGCTTCGGTCAAAATGCCGAGGATGCCCACTGCGATGAGGGCAGCTCACAGTCAACCAACCCCGATTCATATTCAATTTCGACTCCTGAGCCGACTGGGCCATCGAGCGATTACAGTTTGGGAGATCAATACACGGGGAACAACAATGACCCAGCGGATTACTATGAGGACTACTTCGGAGGCGACGGCTCGGCAGACGACTGCTTCAGCGAGGATGAAGCGATACGGGAGCAATCGTGCGAATTGTGTGACTACTTTGGAATCCCATAAGTCCCCGTGATTCGTTCCGCTTCTTGAGTTCGCAACCGCTATCGGACTTTGAGCAATCCAGCGGTAGTCTGCCACGAGTGAGTGCGGACTGCTGGTATAGCATTGCGCTTTAGCAGTGGTGTCGCGCGTTACCCGCATGGTTCGCAGAGGCGCGGTCGGAACTTGGCAGCGCTGCCCAAATGTTGATGTAGTGACATGTCAAACATGGTGCTGAAGGCACGCTGGCGTTGAACCGTTCGGACGGGTGGATCGCAGCCTTCCTGAACCGCTTGGCGAGATGGACTGTCAAGGGCGACGGTTAGACCGAGGAGTGCGTAAGCACGTTTCGTCGGCGTGGGCGTGCGATTATCGAGCCAAGTAGTGTCGCGATGCCGAAGCGGGAGTCTGGAAAATCGAGGGGTGCTTGGCTCGCTCTCGCGAGCATCACGCTTATCTTCACCGCCGCAGCCAATCTCCTCGGGCAAAGCGAGCCATCGGTCATCGCCGCCCAAGCCGGCAAGGCAATGCAGGAAGAGCGCTTCGCAGACGCTGCCGCGCTCTACGGCCAGTTGGCCAACAGCTATCCGGCCGAACCGGCGCTACAGGCCAATCTAGGAATGGCACTGCATCTGAGCGGCCAAGACAGCGCCGCTATCCTTCCCCTGCGCTCGGCCGCGTCGGCGATGCCATCGTCCTTTCCGGCGCACTTCTTCCTAGGAGCCAGCTATTCACGGCTGGGAAATCTTGCCCAGGCAGTCGAGCCGTTGCGCCAAGCGGTCCGCTTGAATCCAGCGCATCCCTTCGCTCGCGCATTGCTGGGCGATGCACTCGAGGCAGTGGGAGAGTACTCCGAAGCGGCGGATGCTTGGAAGAAGCTCGGGCAGCAGGACGGTTCCAGTCCGTTTCCGCATGCCGGCCTGGTGCGCAGTTACGAGCACCTCGCATCAGAGGCCGTCGCAGGGTTACAAGAGCGGGACCCCGAATCCGAGCACATGCTGCGCCTCTTGGCTTACACGCGCTTGGAAACGAAACAGTTCCCAAGCGCCCTGTACCTGTTCCGCGAGGCCATGGCAAGAGGGCCGGGAAGGCGCTCCGACCACGAAGCCCTCGCCGCCTTGTATGAGCAAGCGGGCCGCTTGGATTGGGCACAGGTCGAGCGCGCACGCGCCGCTTCCCTGCCCGAAGAAGACTGTTCGGCATCCGATTCCACCGAGTGCGCGTTCAAGCTCGGCCAGTTCGATGTCATCGTGCCGGTATCGGCCCAAGCATCGTCCGAGGAACTCTACTGGGCGGCCAGAGCCTACGCTGCGCTGTCCGACGAGGCCTTCCACAGCTTGCGAAGACTGCCCGAATCTGTGGATCAGTTGACTCTGTTCGCAGACCTCTTGGCCGTACGTTCCGAGTTTTCGGAGGCGGCCGACGCCGCCCGGGCGGCGCTGGCGATCCGCCCGCAAGATGGCGCGCTAGAAAGACAGATGGCGGAGCTGCTGTACCTTGCGCGGCGTGTCGAGGAAGCGCGGCCCTTGCTAGAGAAGTTCCACCAAACGGATAAGAGTGACCCCCGGTGGGCAGCGATGCTCGGCAACCTGCTGGCCGAAGCACAGGATTTTCGTAGCGCCATCCCGCTCTTGGAGAGCGCCCTAGCGGCCCCGAACCCACCCCAATCGGCGAGGCTTGACCTCGGCAGGTCGTACCTTGCCGTCGACGAGCCGGATAAGGCGGTAGAGCATCTGCGTGCGGCCGCCAGCCTGGACTCCGACGGGAGCGTGCATTACCAGCTGGCCCAGGCGTATCAAAGGACAGGTATGCGCGACCAGGCCCGCGAGGCCTTGACCAGGTACCAGGCACTCCAAGCTCGGACTAGCCAGGAGACACGAGCTGCCGCAGCACTAGAAATCACTGCTCCCTGAGACTAGGCCGAGGACTCGGCGGGTGCGTCACGTCCGTGTCCGCAGTGTCCGCGCAGGTGATCGTCCCTCTCTCGATCCGCCCCCCGCTCGGGTCGAGGGCGCGCTCGGGTATCTCGGTGGGGGCCAATGCGATATCATTGATTCGCATTACCATGAACGACCGCAACAACTTCCCGAAACTGCACAATGCCGCTTGGCCTGGTGTCGTGGGCAAGGGCGGAGACGGGCCGGATGACGAACCGCCCATCGCCCTCGAGACGATGCTTGACCTGACTGCCAATGCCGAGGTCGATGGCAGGAAGTTCGATGGCGTGGACCTGTTCCTGTCCGAGCCGCACATCGGCATTGACAGCACCGACGACGAGCTCAAGGCCTGGGTCGACAAGTTCGCGGCGCGAGGCTTGGCGATCGGCTCAGTTGTCGCGCCGGTCTGGGAACCGACCGGCGGGGGTGCAGCCATCGATCCGGGCGCGGGGCGTGACGCATTCCTGACCGCCATCAGGAAGGCGTGCGCCATCGCCAGCAAGTTCACGCAGTGGGGCATTCGCCCGACGGGCGTGATTCGCATTGACTCCGCCAGCGGGGTCGAGGACTGGGCCAAGGACCCCGCGGGCAACACCGCCCACGTTGTCGAGACCTTCCGGCAGGCGGCGGCGATCGCAGCCGACCACGGCGAACGCCTCTCCGCCGAAGGCGAGATCTGCTGGGGCAGCATGCACAGCTGGAAGTATATGCTGGAAGTCCTTGAATCCGTGAATGATAAGCACGTTGGATTCCAAGCTGACATGGCCCACACGCTACTCTACACGCTGGGCTACAACGCACCGGAGCACTCAATCCTGCCAAGTGACTTCGCCTGGAATGACGGTGCCCAGCTGGACGATGCCCTGCGCCAAGTGACCGGCGCCCTGCGCCCGTGGACCAACGACTTCCACGTGGCCCAAAATGACGGCACTGTCTTCGGCAGCGGGAGCCATGACCGGACCGGCCGGCACTGCCAGGCCACCGATCCGAACGGACGGCTCGATATCACCCGCCACGCGGGTTTCTGGCTGCGAGACGGGGACGGCCAACTCACGAAGGAGTGCCGTCACATTTGCTGGGACGGCTGCATGTTCCCCAACGCAGTGATGATGGACCCGCAGACCTGGAACGACATCCTAGCCGTGATGGTCAGCGTGCAGGACGAGCACGGCTGGGTCGAATAGCCTTGACCTAGATCGATCTGCTCGCCGAGCTCAGAGCCCCTCGATACAGGAGCGCCGTGCCGGCCATTTGCACCACATGGTAGAGGTCGTTGTGGTTGAAGGCCCTGTGCGGGGCGATTCCCGCCGCTTGGATGCCGGCGGCCGCGAAGGTTACGAGCACGCCGCCGACCACCGTTAGCGCGGCGCTATCGCCGTGTTCGCGCCAAGCCCAGGCGTGTACTACCAGCACGAACGCGAAGGCTAGGGAATAGTCGATGATGGCAACGATGAATTCTCCGCTGGCGATCGCCGCAAGAGCGTAGACGCCGAGTTGCGCCCGCGCGATCCAAATCACCGTCCTTTGGAGTCCGCCTAAGTGAGCGCGGCAAGTTGCGACCACGGCCGCGTAGGCGGCCCAGCCGATTGCAAGCAGTGTCAGGCGCCACAGGACGGCTGCGACAGCGCCGTCCATCCACGGAAGGAAACCGTGGTACGTGCCGCCCGCGAACGCTGCAAGGGCGCACGCGAACAGAGCCGCCGTCCAGTCCGACCGGTTCTGCGGCAAGCCCCTGCTACGCATCCGAATAGCGAGCACAACGCACAACGCGCCTAGCGCGTAGTCAGTGACCAGCGTCATGGGCTCGTGCAGCGACATCGCGTCATAGAATACGACATGGGACAGGCAGCGCCAGACGAGCGTCCGACGCGCCTACGCGCCACGTGGTGGGCGATCGCCGGCGCGGCGGGACTGGTCGCGATCTTGGCGCTTGCCTGGAGGCTCGGGTGGCTTGATCGCTTCCCTCAGCACGACCAGCTCGTGCAGTGGATGCGGCGGGACGGCATCGCCGGGCCCCTCATCTGCATCGGGATCCAGTTCCTGCAGGTGGTAGTCTTCGCCATCCCGGGCGAGATCACCCAGTTTGCCGCCGGCTACGTGTTTGGCGCGGGTTGGGGCTTCTTCTACTCGATCATCGGCATTCTCTGCGGCGCCGCCTTCGACTTCGGCTTCGCTAGGGTGGTGGGTAGGCCGGTCGTCGAGCGGATGATCGGCAGCGAAAAGCTTGCGCGAATCGACGAATCGCTCCAATCGCGCAAGGGCCACGTCGCTATCTTCGTGCTGTTCCTGCTGCCGGGCACGCCGAAAGACGCGATGAGCTACGCAGCAGGCCTGTCTCCGCTCGGACTGGGCCGCTTTCTGGCTCTGAGCGTCCCGGCGCGAGCGCCCGCCCTGATGGCCAGCACGCTCTTCGGATCACAAGCGTACGACCGCAACTTCACCGCAATGCTTTGGATCGGTCTCTCCGTCGTGCTGGTGCTGGCGGGCACGGCCTACTATCAGTGGAGACGCAGAACCGAATGATCCGGCAGATGCGGGACGCCGACATTCCCGGTGCGATGCGCCTCAAGCACGCGGCCGGGTGGAATCAGACTCCCAGTGACTGGCAGCGGCTGCTACGCCTCGAGCCCGAGGGCTGCTTCGTCGCCGAAAGGGACGGCCTCGTCGTGGGCAGCACGACGGCGGTGCGCTACGGGTCGGAGATGGCATGGCTCGGCATGGTGCTGGTCCTGCCCGAGTTTCGGCGACAGGGCATCGCCAGGGGTTTGGTGCAGCATGCGCTGGACTGGCTCGACCTCCGCGGAACCCGCACGTGCGGATTGGACGCTACTTCGATGGGAAAACCGCTCTACGAGGAGGTCGGATTCGTTAGCACCGAACTGATCGAGCGCTGGGAACGGCCGCCCGAAGACAATCCGAGTTGCGGCGGCAGGACTTCGGCTCGGAGCGTGGGGACGCTGTCCGCCGCCCTGGAACGCATCGACCGGGAGGCCTGCAACTACGACCGGTCCCTCTTGTTGCGCGACCTTTGCAAGGATTCCACGGTCGCGGGCGCAAGCTGCCCGGAAGGATTCGCCTTCGGACGTCCCGGTTCTTCGGCTTGGTTCGTCGGCCCGTGCGTCGCCAAGAACGCGCGCGCCGCTGCCTCCGTCCTGCGGGCCACGCTTGAAAGTCGACAGGGCCAGCGCGTATTCTGGGATTTCCTGCCTTCGAATCGGTCCGCACGCGAACTGGCTACCGAACTCGGCTTCCAGCCGGTCCGCCGGCTTGAGCGAATGATGCTGCGCGGGGGGAAATCCCCCACCCTGCACTCTCACTCCGATGAGGTCTACGCGACGGCTGGGTTCGAATTCGGATAAGCGATGGCTTTTCAACGCACAAGGGCCCTGTGGAGCCTGCCCAACGAGCACGTCACACTGGGAGTGACCACCTTCCTGTCGGTACGCATCAACCTCGCGACGGGCAGCAAGGCGGCCAAGCCGGACCCTGGCGCGATCCTGAGTCGGGCTCTTGCGCTGGAGGCTGCGGGAGTCCATATCGTAGAGGTGCAGGCCCTGCCGCTGAGCCCGGTGTCCGGCATTCCTGACGCCGAGGACGAATTGCCGCTGCTGGTCCCGATCGTGCGCAAGCTGAGCAACGAATTGAAGGTGCCGCTCAGCGTTGTGACCGTTCACTCCCACACGGCGTACCGGGTCGCCCATCTGGGCGCATCCATCGTGCATGATTTCAGCGGCCTTGCGTATGATCGGCTGATGGCACCGACCGTCAATGGCACCGACGCCGCGCTGATCCTGGGACACATGCGCGGCGCGCCGGAGCAGTGGTCCCGCATGGAACCTCTCACGAACTTGGAAGAGATCGTGCGGCACGACTTCAGCGCGTCGCTACTGCGGGCCGACAAGTCGAACATCGCACGCCAGAGAATCGTCCTCGACCCCGGGCTGGAGCACGGCAAGCAGGGCTTCGAGAACTTCAACCTGCTGAGAAATCTGCGCCGCCTGGCCCCTCCTGCCCAAGGCCTGCAAGTCACTCTGACGGGCAAGCGATTCTTCGTCGAGTCGATCCGTGCCAGTGCCGAACAGCGCGCCGCGGGTCTTGCCGTGGCGGCCACGCTTGCAGTGGAATCCGGGGCGCACATACTGACGATCGACGACAACCTTGCCGTCCGGCACGTGATCAACGTGATGGACCGGATCTACCGCGACGACGCGATCAACCATCCTGACGCGCAGTAGTCTCTGAAGTCTCGAGCCGAACCGCACTGACAGTCTCCGACCCTCGCATGCGACCGATTCGGAGCCTACTGCGGATTCTGCCGCGCAAACGTAACGCAGCAGCTCTTTCCGCCGGCAGCAGCCCCATCGCTACGTGGGACACCCACGCCAGACACCCAGGGCACCCGCCACGGCGTTGCCTCTCAGGGCGCTTGTCAGTCGGGCGTGCAAGCCTCTAGCAGGTCAGCCTTGAGCAGCTCGCAGATCTGCTCCGGAAGTTTCTCGCCGTGCCGGGTCAGATAGAAGGTGTCCATCGCAAGACTGCCCTGCGTGTGACTCAGCACGACATCGATATTGCACTCCCTGCTTGAGCAGGCGCTGGCCAGATCGTGCAGCAGCTTGGGTCGGTCCGCGGTGTTGACGAAGAAGATGGTCGCGCGGGCAGAAGTGTCATTGTCGAACGACACCGAAGGCGGCTCCCCGTTGCGACGGCTGTAGGGAGCGCGCACGCGCCACTGGCGCAGGCCAGACGCGTCGATGGTGCCTTCGGCCAGCCCTTGCAGCCTCAGCTCGAGCTCTTCAATCTGGGCTGGATCCATTTGCCGCAGCTCGCCCATCGTCGTGTTCGGCGCGACGCGAAACGAGTCCAGCACGAGCCCTTCTTCGTTGGCAAAGGCCTCGGCGCTGACGATGTCACCCCCTGAAGACGTGATGCCGGCACACAGCGAGGCGAACAGGAAGGGCCGATCCGGCGACAGGACGAGCACTTCAAGGTAGCCGCGCTCCCAGGCGCACTTGGCGGTCGCCCGCCCCGCCTCCATGGTGCCCGCCAGCGCTGCGTGCCGACGGACCTGTTCTGGCGTGTGCGTGCGTACGTAGCGCTCCGGGAAGCCTCGCAGGAAGCGCTTCAGGCGCTCTCTCTCGGCCTGATCGGCAGCTTGGTCGAGACAGTCCGCGACTGTGCTCTGGTTGATACGCCGGTCGCCGTGGTCGCGCTGGAAGATGGAGTTGATGCCCCGATACAATCTCCAAAGCAGCTCCTTGCGCCAGTTGATCTGTGCCGAAGGGTTCACGCCGACGGTGTCGGCATAAGTCATCAACGTGAGCAGCTTGAGCCGCTCCAAGGTCTTGACCTCCCGCTTGAAGTCTTCCAAGACCGACATTTCGCTGATGTCGCGCTTGGTCATCACCTCCGACATCTTCAGGTGGTCGGCCACAAGCTGGATCACGGTCTCCCGAGCCAACGGATCCTCCAACCCGATCCGCTGCATGCCGAGGTCAGCCATTTCGGCGCTGGTTTCCTGGTGCGGCCGCCCTTCCACGCCCTTGCCAAGATCGTGGTACAGCAACGCAAGTTGCAGCAGCTCGGCGTGGTCGATCTCCTCTAGGAGAGAAGCGAAGCGTTGGTCGATGCGCTCGGTCGCACTCGGAAGCTCCTTCAGCACGCGGATGGTCACCAGAGTGTGCTCGTCCACCGTGTAGCGATGGTAGAAGTCGCGAATTACCAAGCAGTCCACCAGTTCGAAATCGGGGAACAGCGCGTACAAGACGCCGGCCTCGCGCATCGCCTCCAACGCCCGGTAGGTGTGCGGGAGCAGCAGAATCCGCTTCAGCGCCGGCCAGTGTGCCGGGGTGGCTTCGACGTGCTGCCGGAACAGCGGCAGCTGGTCCCGAATGCGCCGCTCTGTCTCCGATGCCAGCGCGAGACCGTGGCGCGCCTGAAACTCGAACAAGCTCAGGACGCGCTCCGGGCGGTGCTCCAGCAGGCGCGGGTCCTTGAAATACACCTGCCCGTTGCTAACGCTGAAGTCGACGTTGGATAACCGCGACTTGCGCTTGCGCAGGATCGAAACCAGAGCGTTCGCCGGAGCCGAAGACTCGTCCATCAGGCGCAGTGCGAGGCGATAGACCGACCGTGTCCTGCGATAGAACACGCGCATCATGTCGGCAGCGCCGCCAGGCCCGTCGTAGACCTTGCCAGCGCCGGCATGAGCGATCGAGTCCTGCAGGTCGAACGACAGCACGTTGCTGTCTCGCCCGTAGTAGTAGTGCAGGTAGCAGCGCACAGCGAACAGGAAGCGCTTCGCGCCTTCCGGGTCGAGCCACGGGCTCTGGGGCAGGGACTCGCCGCTGGCCGGTATGCGGCCCGGTTCGACGTTCTGCAGCTGCGCTACCCAGCAGGCGAGATGGTAGTCCCGCAGGCCTCCAGGACCCTCCTTGATGTTGGGTTCCAGATGGTACAGGGTGTTCTCGAAGGATTGGTGGCGCTGGCGGGCCTTCTGGATCAGGGAGCGCAGCAGGGAGCGCTGCTCCCGCAAGTAGAACTTCGGCAGCAGGCTATCCTGCAGCGTCGCGACAAAAGCTTCGTCACCGGCGACGAAGCGCGTGTCGAGCATGCTGATGTGCAGGTCCGTGTTGTCGCGGGCCAAGCTGGTGCAATCCTTGGGAGAGCGCACCGAGTGGGAGACCTGCAGTTTCGAATCCCACAGCGAGGCAATCAGTTTCGCGATTCGGTCTTCGTTGCGCTCGGCATCGCGTATGCTGCCAAACAGCAGCAGCAGGTCGATGTCGGAGAACGGGAACAATTCAGAGCGGCCGTAACCGCCCACCGCAATCGCGGCCACCCCGTCGCGCGCTCCGGCGAAGATTTCCTCGAACCGCCCCCGGACGATATCGTCCACGGCACTAGTGCGCCGGGCGACGGCGCGCAGGCCGTCTCCATCCTCGAAGAAATCCGAACTCACCCGCTCCATCTGTTGCGCGTGATACGTGGTGAGGTTGGACATCGGACCTCCGCCCAGACGCGACGCAACTCCTACGAGAGTAGATTAGGCCGGGCGGGCTTTGCGGCCCGCCCGGCCATGAGGCTGCCAAGAGGCGACAGCCAGGGCAGGCTAGATAGCGTCGTCGTCCGTTTCGCCGCTGCGTATCCGAATGGCCGATGCGATATCGGAGACGAACACCTTGCCGTCGCCGATCTTGCCCGTGCGAGCCGACTCGACGATAGCGTTGACAATCTCGTCGACCCGGTCGTCGGAAGCATAGCTCTCGAGCTTGACCTTGGGCAGCAGGTCCACCTCGTACTCCTGGCCGCGGTAGACCTCCTTGTGGCCCTTCTGCCGACCGTGGCCGCGCACGTCGTAAATCGTCAAGCGATCGTGGCCGATCCCCTTGAGCGCTTCACGGACGTCGTCCAACTTGAATGGCTGGATAACCGCTTCGATCTTCTTCATCTCTGATGTCCTCCTGCTAGTTGTAGGCCTCTTCGCCGTGCTGCGTTATATCCAGGCCGATGGACTCGTCTCCCGAACTGATGCGCACACCGATGATCGCGTCGACGATCTTCAGGATAACGAAGGTCGCAACTCCGGAAAACACCCAGGTCAGCGCGCTGCCCAGGGCATTGTTGACAAACTGCCCAGCGTTGCCTTCGACCAAGCCATCGGCACCGCCGATCGCCATGCGGGCGAACACGCCGGTCAGCAGAGCTCCCACGGTGCCGCCAACGCCGTGGACGCCGAATGCATCCAATGAATCGTCGTAGCCGAACTTCGCCTTGACCACAGCCACGGCGAAGTAGCAGATCGCGCCCGCGGCCAAGCCGATGATGATGGCGTCCATCGGGGCGACGAAGCCCGAGGCAGGCGTGATCGCGACTAGGCCGGCCACCGCGCCGGTGATGCCACCGAGCATGCTCGGCTTGCCGTCGCGGAGCCATTCGACCACCAGCCAGCTGGTCACCGCCGCTGCCGCGGCAAAGTGCGTGTTCACGAACGCCACGGCTGCAAGGCCGTCGGCCGCCAAGGCGCTGCCGGCGTTGAAGCCGAACCAGCCAACCCAGAGCAAGCAAGCGCCGATGAAAGCGAACGTGAGGTTATGCGGGCGCATGGCCTCGCTGGGATACCCCTTGCGCTTGCCCAAGTACAGGGCAATCACCAGCGCAGCCACGCCGGACGACATGTGAACCACGCTGCCGCCGGCGAAGTCGAGGCAAGGAATCATCCCGTCTCCGCTCATGAATCCCCCGCCCCAGACCATGTGAACCATGGGGAAGTACACGACCGTGCCCCACAGCGCCATGAACAGCAGCATCGCCGAGAACTTCATCCTCTCGGCGAAGGCGCCGCTGATCAGCGCCGGGGTGATGATCGCGAACATCAGCTGGAAGACCATGAAGGTCAGGTGCGGGATCGAGCCGTTGGGCTCCATGCCGACACCGTTGAGGAACACGTGCCCGAAACCTCCGACGAACGTGTTCCCTTCCGCAAACGACAGGCTGTAGCCATAGATGGCCCACAGCAATGTCATTAGCGCCATCATCGCGAAGGACTGCATCATGGTGCCGAGGACATTCCTCTGGCGGACGAGCCCCCCGTAGAACAGGGCCAATCCAGGCCCTGTCATCATCAGGACCAACGCGGAACTGGTTAGGATCCAAGCGTTGTCCCCTGTGTCAATTCCGTCTTGCGCTGCCGCCGAGACTGGCAGCCCCAGCACGGCGATCAGCATCACGGCAAATGTGACGATTCTTTTCATCTGAACACTCCTTTCCCAGACCCCCGCCCGTGGGAAGACCGTCTCGCGGGCCCTTCCCTGCGACGGCACGGCTGCAGCTGCGAGCGGCTGCCGCAGTCGTCGAAACACCGGCGGGACGGACGTGCGATCCCTCGACTTGGGGGAATCCGATTAGCATTGTGCCTAGCAGATTGCGCGGCTGCCCAATTCATACGCCGGATAAGAATTTCTGATCGGCCCGCCGGGGCCGGAGGACGGGGGCCGGCCCAGCGAATGGCGCGCTTCACAAGACGTCTTCCAAGGACTGCCCGCTGCGAATCTGGATCGCTTCCGGAACGTCAGAGACGATGATCTTGCCGTCGCCGATCGAGCCCGTTCGGGCAGACTCGATGATCGCGCCTACAGTCTCGTCGACTCTGTCGTCAGGCACGACGCACTCGAGCTTGACCTTCGGCAGCAAGTCCACCTCGTACTCGTGGCCTCGGTAGATCTCCTTATGCCCGCGCTGGCGTCCGTAGCCTCGCACGTCGAAAAGTGTCATGCCGTCCATTCCGACCCTCTTCAGGCCCTCCCGAACGTCGTCCAGTTTGAATGGCTGGACGATCGCCTCGATCTTCTTCATCTCGGTTCCCTCCGCTGACCCATATGGATCGCATTCTTGCCTGAATTGGAATTCCCTTACTGCGTCTAGAGATCTCCACTTCAGTACTTTCTCATGGTCTGTATTCTGGCGAATATCGCGACGATCAATTGCTCCAATTGAAGATTTCTATTGCGCTTCGAATCGACGAGAAAACCAGCAGAAAGAATGTGTGGGATTAACACCCTTCTGACGACCGATGTTCGCGACACCTCGAATCCCACCGGTGCTCCGCGGAATTCGAATGACGGCCCCGGCCGCCCCCAGCACAATGGCCCGGCGCTCCCGTCAGGAAACGCCGGGCCGGGGGACGGATAGACCCAGATCAGTTGATCGAAACCTGAAAGTCCGGGTAGGCTCGCGAGTTGTGCTCGCCCAGGTCAAGACCTTCGATCTCTTCCTCTTGCGTGACGCGCAGGCCGATCGCCGCGTGGACGATCTTGAACAGCATGAATGCCGTGCCGAACGTCCAGACGAACGCCACAACGACGCCGACGGTTTGCACCCAGAGCGTGCCGAGCAAGTCGTACTCAAGGCCTAGGAACAGGTTCTCGTGCAGCAGCGCTGCACCAAGCGTGCCCCACACGCCGCACACGCCGTGCACGGAGATCGCACCGACGGGATCATCGACATGCAGCTTGTCGAAGAAGCGGATGCTGAAGACCACCAGCACTCCCGAGACCGCCCCGATAATGATCGCGCCGAGCGGAGTCACCGACGCGCAGGGAGCGGTAATGCCAACCAAGCCGGCCAGCACGCCGTTGAGCGTTGTGCCGACGTCGGGCTTGGCGAATTTCCTCCACGAGACCAGCATGGCGAAGATCGAGCCGCTGCATGCGGCTAGGAACGTGTTCACGGCGATGCGAGAGACCGTGCCATCCGCAGTCGTGGTCGAACCGGCATTGAAGCCGAACCAGCCCAAGAACAGGATGAACACCCCCAAGGCAGCCATGCCCAGGTTGTGGCCGGGAATAGCGCGCGGCGAGCCGTCAAGGGAATACTTGCCCAAGCGCGGGCCGACCACGATCGCGCCCGCCAGGGCCGCCCAGCCTCCAACCGAGTGGACCACCGTGGAGCCGGCGAAGTCGATGAAGCCCATATCGGCCAGCCACGACGGCTGGTCCAGCAGCAGGTTTCCCCATGCCCAGTGGCCGAAGACGGGATAGATGATCGCGGTGATCGCGACGCTGTAGATCAGGTAGGCGGCGAACCGCGTCCGCTCGGCCATCGCGCCCGACACGATCGTGGCCGCCGTTGCCGCGAAGACCACTTGGAACATCCAGAACGTGTACTCCCACTGGCCCTCGCCACCGCCGTTGTCGGGCGAGAGCAGGAAGTGATCGGTGCCGAAGAGGCCGTTGGTGGCACCGAACATGATGCCGAAGCCGATCAGCCAGAACGACAGAGCGCCCATCGACATGTCGAGGACGTTCTTCATCATGATGTGCGCCGCGTTCTTCGCACGGGTGAAGCCGGACTCGACAAAGGCGAACCCCGCTTGCATCCAGAACACCAGGCATGCGGCCAAGAGCGTCCACAGAATGTTGGCGTGAGTCTGGACCTGCTCAACCGCAGCCATCAGCTCTCCCGGCGACGGATCCGCGCCCTGTTGGGCCCAAGCCGACATCGATGCCGACATCAACACGGCGGCCAAAATGCTCAACCTACGGCTGAATCGCGGCGCATTGAAGCGTGAATCAGCGTGTTTTCTCATTGCTTAGTCTGTGCCTCCGAAGTACGTTGACGCCAAGAGCACGTCACTGAATTGAGGTGAATTCGGGCACCACAAACGCCGCAATATCCCATGAGATCCTTGCAAGACATGGCAGAAATAAGTCCGATCTGCTCCATTCCAAGCTCTCACCGGCATATGTTCGCAGGTCCATAAAGGCCCTTTTCTTGCAGTCTAACCACGTACGATCACAAAGCGGAAGCAGATAATTTCTATGCCGCCTATAAACAATCGTGTTCCGAAACTACAGACCCGGGGCAGGGACAGTCTCGCTGCGAAACGAGCCTCGTGGACGCATGATGCGCGCCACCAGCGGATCGCTCGCTGGCGAGCGCTAGACACCGGGCGCAATGCGCCGGCCTTGCCTAGGCCCTGGGCGTTTCCTGACCCGCCGCTGCGGCCGCGACTCAGGCGGCCACCTCAACCATGTTGATCGGAGGGATGTGGACGTGCGCGACGCTGGGACTCCTGCCAAGGAAGGTCTGCGCCATCTCCAGCGCCTCGGCAACGCTGTCGGCACATTCCCAGCCCATGATCCTGGCCGCTTCCCGGTCCTCCGCTCCGACGACGATGACTTGCCCGCAGTGCTTGGCGCCGTTCTCAGCCCAATACCACATGTACAGCGGGTGGACGCCGTGGTAGCCGTAGCCGTTGCGATACATCTCGCTGTAGGCGGAGTCGTGCGCGAACTCGGCCTCATACCTGCGCTGCAGCTCGTCCGCATCGTTCGTCTCGGACAGGCAGCGGTGGAAGAACTCGTGGTAAGCGGCGTGGTGGGACGGGCTGAACTCGTTGTACAGCGGGTGCGTCAGGACGAACACCCCGCCCCGTTTCAAGATCGGCGCGCCGCGATACATGTTGAAGAAATAGCCCAGCGTCAGGCAGCGCACGAGAATCGGGTTCATCGGGGCGTTGACGTTGTAGGGGCAGATGAACGGGACGCCGAACACCGCCACATCAGACTGCCCGTCGACCGGGACGCAGTATTGCTGATAGTTGTACGCAAGCGTCTTGGCATGCACCGCATCGGTCGCGCCGGCATGGACTGCGATCAATTCGTAGGGTGCCGGGACGGAGAAGAGCACCTTTCGCTTCAACCGCCTCGGCATGGCTCCCAAGCCGACTTGGGCGATGCGAAACGTCACTTTGTCAAGCGCGTTCCACTCGTCCTCGGGCTTGACGAAGAACTGCATGCGCGGGTCGAACATCTGGTTGTTGACCACTGTCTCGATATGGAAGACGTTGAGCTTGTCGTTGACCACGCGGCCCATGCGGTTGCACGAGTCTGTCAGCGGCGACTTGGTGTGGTCGAAATAGGAGTCCGACGCACGAATCGCCTGCGGAGTGTGATGGGCTTGCAGCGAGGCATAGTCGCACAGGCCGACGCCTACCGACTTGTTGCCGCCGTCCATCGGCACGAGGTTGATGTTGACGTAGATGAGCAGATCGGACTCTGCCGCGCGGCGGTTGATGCGCACCTTCTCGCCAAGCTCGGTCTCCCCGAGCTCTACGATGCCTTCGGGATCGTCTCCGTCGTGGCAGTAGAGATGGTGGGGGTAGAAGGCGTCGAAGATCTCGCGGCCTACGCTCCAGCGGATCTCGAAGGGTTCCATGCGGCGATGGAACGAATTGGCGATGATGATCTCGACATCCGTCACGCCCTCCCGCTCCAGCATCTCCAGCAGGACCGCGAGCACCGATTGGCGCAGGTCCGGGCGGTTCATCTTGGGTAGCGGCAGCGAGATATCGTCGATGGCGATCGTGACCTTGGCCCCCGGACGAAGCTGAGAGCGTAGCGGCGGCACCTGTTCGGGGTGCTCCAAGGCAAAGCGAATCGCCGCATCCCGATCCGGCAGGCCGGGAATGCTCGGCTTCGGATAGATCACCCTCGTGCCAGCGGGCAGCTTGACCCGGATCAAGTCCTCGCCGTACCACAGCAAGCGGTCGGCCGAGGCAGCGCTGAGTTCTCGCACGCAATCCCCGTCGGGCACGAGCGCGGCCCGCCCCACAGCGTTGGGGGTCGGCTCGCCGAAGACGATTGGTTCCGCTGACGAGGACATGGTTGCGCCGTTTCCTGAAACGAGTCTAGCCCTCTCGGTCTAGTCGCTGCCTTCGGAATCGTCCCCGCGCGCCTGCCCGGGAGCGATAGCAAGCTCACTCGAGCGGCTCAAGTCGAGGACGGCCCAGCCGCGGGCCCGGGCCTCCTTGCGCAAGCGCGAATCCGGATTGGTCGCGATGGGATTGCCCACTGCGGTGAGCATCGGGAGATCCGAGCCGCTGTCCGAATAGGCACACGAGGCGGTCATGTCCACGCCGCTTGCAGCAGCGTAGTCGCGCAATGCGGCCGCCTTCGCCTCACCCGCGAGCAATGGTGGAACGATGTCTCCGGTCGCAATGCCGTCGCGAAATTCCAGACGATTGGCCAGCAGGTCGTCGAATCCGAAGTATTCGGCCGCCGGCTGCATCTCCAAGTCGATCCCTCCGGTGACCAATACCGTGCGGTAGCCGGCCGCGCGATCCAGCGCCACGCGATCCTTCGCGAACTTGAATTGCTCGCCCCGGATCAGTGCCTCGAACAGCGCCGGTGCCTGTGCTCGCAGCCAGTCCTCGCGCAAGCCGCGGTAGAGGCGGAAGAAGACAACGTTGAACAACCGGCGGGAAAACGCGTCCAGCGCCAGCCACAGCGGCACGCCGAGAACAGTCTTGCCGTACCGCCACATTGCCTGGACGCGGCTGGGGTGCCTCTTGGCAACCCACGCATAGCGCGTCACGACGTTTCCGGACACGAGCGTGCCGTCGAAGTCGTAGAACGCCACGCGGTCGCCGCTGCTCTGGGTGGGCGGCACTAACCGTGACCCAAGCGCATCAGCCAGCCGAGCACGAAGATGGCCGCGACGAAGTAGCCGAAGCAGTACAGGCCGTAGTGCAGTCGATCCCGGTTCGTGGAGCGCCCGACGATCCCCATGACCGTCGATGCGAGCAGCGCGAACAGCAGCGACGCTTGCAGGTGTGTTGGGCTGAACATCAGGCTCTGGCTCTCTTGCCGGAAGCGATCTCGTAGGCGTCGACGATCGCCAATAGGTTGAGAAACCCCGCGCAGACAATGAATTTCGTGCCGTAGTCGTGCACGGCTCCCGGCACCGTCTCCTGCTCGTAGCCAAACCAGACGGTCAGCAGGTAGAGCGATCCGTTGCACAAGTCGCCGAAATATCCGCCGTAGGTCATGATCGTGGTGAACAGGTCCCCGGTCATGGGCGTGAACATCCGGCCCTGCATGGCCAGCCCTGCCAAGAACATTCCTGCGATCGAAAGCAGCAGGGCAGCGGCGTGCCACGGGCGCTTTAGGTAGTAGTGGCCAGCACCTGGCACGAGCCAGGCCAGCAGCACCGGTGGGATCTGGGCAGAGAGCTTCGGCCGGGAAGCCTCCGCCTGACTGCGCTCGGGAGGTTTCGGTTTGGACGCCATCTTCATCCGCGCCGTCAAGGCGCGATCGCAGCCTGCATTGAGTATGCCACGAATGGACGGCGGGCCGCGCAGGGAGGCAACGGCCAGTTGCCGTGATGCACCTCGGCGAAGCGTGGTTGGGGCTCTGCCGCTGGGAGCTCTCGGAAGACGTTGCCCTGTCGGGCCGCAAAGACCGTCGCTCTCGTGCATTTCGGCCTAGCCTCGGCGACCCTATCGATCAAGTCGAACGCGCGACTTCGACAAAGTTGTTTCGGCTGCGATGTGGTCGATCTTTCGCAGAAGAGCCGCTATATCAGTGGAGCCTGTGAAGGGCAAGACATGCACCGGTGCCGGGCCAGCTGGTGTCCACCGTTGGCGGAACCGTTCGCTGGGGGCCCCAGCGAAGATCTCGACGACAGGCGTCGCGTGCGCCGCGGCCAGATGCGCCGCGGCCGAATCGTATCCGACATAGACATCTGCTGCTGCCGTCCACGCTCCGAAGGCCGCCAAGCTGCCGCGCCATGTCAAGAGATCGGTTTGGCTCGGCCACCCGGGCTGGTCGCTAGACAATTCGCCAACCGTGCCGGCGAAGGCAGCGACCCGTTGATCGACCACGCCAGCTTCTTCCTCGCCCAAGCCGTAGTCGAGGACGATCCGAAAGCCGCGCTGGCGGAGCAACTCTAACAGGCGGTCCTCGAAGTGACCCCCGACGCGCTTTGACGCGCGGCCGCCGACGCCGAAACTGACCGCGGCAAGCGGGCGATCGCCCTCGTCCGACAGGCGCTTGCGTGAAGCTGGCGAGACCTGCGGGGGCACCCGTCCCGCGCCTGCAGAGTCAACATCCCAGACTCGGCCACACCACTGTAGAGCGAGGGCACCCAGACTAGAGCCCCCACCAACCCCAGCAGAGCGGCTCTCAAAAAAGTGATACGAGCCGTCCGGAGCGACAGGCAGCAGTCCCAACTGGGTCAGGCGACTGTCAGGATCAACGATCAGGTATTCATCGGGCCGCAGACCGTTCACACTGCCCTGCACCGCCTCGCGCAGTCGGTTCCATGCCAGCAGGCGGTCAACCAGCAAAGCGCTTCGACCGTAAGAAATCTCGCGGTGGCGGATTGGCTGACCGCTTATGATCAGGTCCGCGTTCTTCTTGGGCCCAATGAACTCGATCTCCGCCGCTGGGAAAGCACTTGAAGCGGCCAGCAGCAATGGCCTCGTCACTGCCACATCGGCACCGAGCGTGATCCGGGAAAGGACGGCCACCTTCTTTATGTGGCCGCGGTCGAGGGCTGACACCCTCGCAGCGGAGGTCGTCCGGCGATAGCGATCTAGCAGCGTTTCCGGCTCCCCGTAGCCGAGGGATCCCAAGGCCGCAGCGACCGGCGAGCCCGGCGCGTGCAGCACCTCGGACATGAACGCAGCGTAAGTGTCGCAAAGGGAAGGCTCGAAGCAGTCCGCCCATTCCTCTACGAGCCCGGAGAACAGGGCTTTGGTGGCGGCCGCTGCCAAGTCCGGATCCGAGCAGAAAGCCGCCTCTGCCAAGGATCGGGTGCAGTCGGTGAAGCCGCGAGAACCGGGCCGGTGCTCCCTCACACCGCTGACAAGATCTTCGATCCGCACCAGCATTCAGGATGGCGAACCCGCTCTCAGAGAGCAACACGGGCCTGCCGGTATAATCGGATGCCGGGGCGGAGCCCGGCACCAGACTATGAAAGCTTCCCGTATCCACGAGTGTGGCGGCCCAGAGGTGATCCGCTACGAAGACGCCCCCGATCCTCGCCCGAAAGCAAACGAAGTGGTGGTCCGCGTAAGGGCCTGTTCGCTCAACCACCTCGACCTGTGGGTGCGCGGAGGTCTGCCGACGCTGAGGCTCCAGTTCCCGTGGGTACTCGGCAGCGATGCCGCTGGCGAGGTGGTCGAGGTCGGCGAGCTGTGCGAGCGGGTGAAGGTCGGCGACCGCATCTTGGTCGCCCCGGGGCGAACGCTGGCCGCCGGCTACGAGACCGCTCATGGGGTCGACAACGCCGCGCGTGACTACGGCCTGTTCGGATCGGTTTATCCGGGCTTGAATGCCGAGTATGTCGCGATCCCGGAGGCCAATGCACTGCCGATTCCGGGCAGCTTGAACTACGAGGAGGCCGCCTCGGTGCCGCTGGTGTTCCTCACGGCTTGGCACATGCTTGTGGGCATCGCCAAGATTCGGATGCTGGAAGACGTTCTGGTGATCGGCGGATCCAGCGGCGTGGGCATCGCCGCGATCCAGATCGCCAAGCTGCACCACTGCCGTGTCATCGCGACGGCTGGCGGAGACGACAAGCTCGCCAAGGCCAAGGCGCTGGGCGCGGACCATGTCATCGATCACTACAAGCAGTCGATCAAGGATGAAGTGAAGAGCATCACAGGGCGGCGCGGCGTCAGCCTCGTCTTCGAGCATGTCGGCGCGGCGACGTTCGGCCACTCCGCGGCATCGATGGCGCGTCACGGGCGCTTGGTCACTTGCGGCGCGACTACGGGATTCGATACCACTTTGAATCTCGGGCACCTGTTCGCCAAGCACCTGAGCCTGCATGGTTCGTACATGGGGACCATGGGAGAGCTTTACGACCTGCTGCGCTTCTTCGAGCGCGGCCTGCTTAAGCCGGTGTTGGACAAATCCTTCCCACTGAGCGATGTCCGGGGAGCGCATGAGAGGATGGCGGCCAAGGAGCACTTCGGCAAGATCGTGATCGTTCCGGAATAAGGCCCCTGGCTGGCGATGGGCCAGTCGCGAGTTCCCTTTGGGTTCCGGGTCCCTGCTCGCGATCGCAGATTCTGCATCGGCGTGATCAGCTCGCTGCCCGCGCTGGGAGGCCCCGAACCCGCACCGCGCCACCTGCCCGGGATACCGATATACTGGGCTAAGTGCAATGCATGGGGTCGCTTGCCCCTGGCCCCTTCCCTTCCCGTCCATGAACCGCGTTCGCTTTGCGCCGTCGCCGACGGGCTTCTTGCATATCGGCGGAGCGCGGACCTATGTCTTCAACTGGTTCTTCGCTCGCTCGACGGGCGGCCAGATGGTCCTTCGCATCGACGACACCGACACCGGCAGGAACACCGAGGAGTCGCTGCGCTCGATCTTGGACGGCCTGAAGTGGCTGGGCCTGCCATGGGACGAGCAGCACCTGCAGTCTGAACGCCGCAGCCTTCACATTCAGGCGGCCCAATCACTACTGGCCGCCGGTGTCGCCTACCGCGATTTCACCGCCGAAAGCGACCCTAAGGACGAGCGCACTGACGGCGCTCCTTGGCTGTGCAATCCAGGCATGCGCGAAATGTCTTCCGCCGAGAGCGACCGGCGCGCAGAGGCAGGCGAGCCGTTCGCCGTCCGCTTCCGCGTCCCTCGCGAACGGCCTGACGGCGTGGCGTTCAAGGACCTAGTGCTGCGCAAGCAGTTCCGCAAGTACGCGGACATCGAAGACTTCGCCCTCCTGCGCAGTAACGGACTGCCCACCTATCACCTCGCCTCTACCGTGGACGACGGCGACCTGAAGATCACCCATGTGATTCGCGGCCAGGACCACCTCGCCAACACCTTCAAGCACATCATGCTGTTTGAAGCGCTCGGGTACGACGTGCCTGAATTCGGGCACATGCCGCTGCTCATCGGCCCGGATGGATCGAAACTGTCGAAGCGCCGGCATGGCGCGATCGTCAGCGTGACCAGCTACCGGGACATGGGCTTCCTTCCCTCTGGTTTCGTCAACTATGTCTGCCTGCTGGGCTGGTCCCCCAAAGATAACCGCGAGGTCCTGACCCTGCAGGAGATTCGAGACCTGTTCCAGATCGAGAACATGCTGCGCACCAACGCCACCGTGCAGTTCGGCGAAGAGGGAGGGGCCGACCAAGTCGACCCCAAGGCGCTGTGGTTGAACGGACAGCACCTCAGGAACATGCCAGTTGAAGACCTGCTTCCGTTCGCAGAGCGAGCCTTGCGCGCAGCGGGCTGGTGGGACGATGCGTTCGGCGCCGATCAGCGCGACTGGTTCGCCGCAGCGGTCAACGACCTGCGCTCCCGCTTGAACTTGCTGACTGATTTCCAGCGTCGCTGCCGGGCCTATTTCAAGGACGATTTCGATTTCGAGCCCAAAGCAAAGGAAAACTTAAACAAAGAGGGGGTTCGCGACCTTCTCAAGCGCCTTGCCGACCGCTTGGAAGCATTGCCCGACTTCACGGAGGAAAACATCGAGGCCGAGCTGCGCGCGCTGGCCGCGCAAGAGGATGTCAAGGCGGGCCTGCTCATCAACGGCTCGCGGGCGGCACTGACCGGGCAGCCGGTTGGCCCGAGTGCCTTTCGCGTGTTCACCCTGGTCGGCCAGCAACGCGCGGTGGAGCGGCTGCGCCGGGCCTGAGTTCGCCAGAGGGTATCCGACCATGCTGCTACTTGGAATCGGGGGCTGGCTGCACGATGGTGCGGCCGCTGTCATGCGCGATGGGGCCATCGTGGCTGCCATCGAGGAGGAAAAGCTCGCTAGAGAGGCCCATCGGGGCGGCTTGCCCACCCGTGCCATCCGCGCGTGTCTCGACCTAGCAGACGCGACCGCCGAAGAAGTCGACTGCGTGGCATTGGTGCGGCCGCTGGGCAGCGGGGCGGACAACACCTTTCAAATTCGCCTGCGGTCCCTGTTTCCGAACGCCCGGATCGTCGTTACGGACCACCACGACGCTCACGCGGCCAGCGCCTACTACGCGTCCCCTTTCGACGAAGCTCGCGTGCTGACCCTAGATCGCCAAGGCGACATGCGCTGCGGCGCCGTGTGGCAGGGTCGGGGTGCCGCGCTCGAATCCGAGGAAGATCTATACGCCCCTGACTCCCCGGCCGTGGTTTACAGCCGCGTGACGGAGTTGCTGGGCTTTCGTTCGGGTCGAGAGGAGCACAAGGTCCAGTGGCTCGCGCTATCCGGCGAGCCGCGCTACCGCGATCTGTTCGCCGCGATGATGGGAAGCGGCGCGAGCCGGCTGCCGACGCTGGACCATAGCTACTTCGATCCGGCACGCCCGACGCAAGGGGCATTCAGCGACAAGTTCTACCGCGAGCTCGGACTGGAACCCTCCGCAAGCATCTCCGACACGATGCAGCGCGACCTCGCTGCCAGCATGCATCAGGCGGTCGCAGACGCAGTGTTGCGAATGGCGGGAGACGCTAGCCATCTCTGCTTGGCCGGCGGCATCGCCATGAACGCCTTGCTCGTGGAAGCACTCGAGCGCAGCGGGAACTTCGGGGAGGTCTTCGTCCAGCCCGCCGCTGGCAACGCCGGCACCGCGGTTGGCGGGGCGTACCACGCTTGGCACAGGGTGCTGAAGCGTTCCGAGCGAGTGCCGATGAGGGACCTCTTTCTCGGACCTCGCTACGGCAAAGAGGACATCAGCCAGGTCTTGGAGAATTGCAAGCTCAACTTCCGCTTCCTGCTCACAGACGCCGAGCTGATCGGCTCGGCGGTGGAGCGCTTGGCTGACGACCAGATCTTGGCCTGGTTCCAAGGCCGCACCGAGTTCGGGCCGAGGGCGCTCGGCAACCGCAGCATCCTAGCCTCGCCGTTGAATCCGTATTCCACCGAGAATCTCAACGTATACATCAAGCGCCGGGAGAACTTCCGCAAGTTCGCGGCGTCCGTCCCCGAGGAGGCCGTGGAGGAGTACTTCGAGAGCACCCCGGCTTCCCGCTACCTCGCGACTGTCTCGCGCGTTAAGCCCGCCCATCGCAAGACCTTCGAGTCTGCCCTGCTGGACGGCGAACGCATCCGGCTGCACGTGGTCAGCCGGGCCGACAACCGCCTGTACTGGGACCTGCTCAACGAGGCTGGCCGCGTCAGCGGCCTGCCCGTTCTCTACAACACATCGTTCAACCTTTTTGGCGAGCCGCTGGTTAGCGATCCGCGCTCGGCAGTGCGAAGCTTCTATGCTTCCGGCATCGACGCGCTATTCGTGGGCAACTTCTTGCTCGAGAAGTAGCCGCCTCCCCCCGGAGTCTCAATCCGCAGCACGCTGCCCCGCCGCACCTCGAAGTTGCCCTTTGACGGCAATTCATTGCCGTCGAGCGCGTTACGGCCGGCCTGCCCCGCCCCTCCCCGGTGCGCACCCTTCGGTGCAAGCTTGCGCCGTTCGGAGAGGATAGCCAGAGAAACGTCGGTCAAGAACTCGTACTCCCTGATCACTCCATCACCGCCGCGGCGCCCCCCCTCGCCGCCGCTGTCCGGACGCAGGGAGTAGCGAGCGATTCGAACCGGGTATTGCTGTTCCAACGCCTCGACGGGCGTGTTGAGGCTGTTGGTCATGTGGGTGTGGACCCCGCTCAGCCCGTCGGCCCCTGACCATGCGCCCATGCCTCCGGCCACGGTCTCGTAATAGCCGAACGCGCGGCCGGTCGCGGGGTCCGAGCCACCGAAGCTGATGTTGTTCATCGTCCCCGAACTGTCGGCGGGGAGCTCTCCTGGCAGCGCCTGGCGCAGCGCCCCGAGCACCACGTCGACGATTCGCTGCGAGGTCTCGACGTTGCCTGCGGCGGTGCTCGCCGGCAATACAGCGTCGCAGACCGTGCCGGGCTTGGTGAGGATCTTGATCGGTCTCAGCGTGCCCGCGTTGTAGGGAGTCTCAGAATCGACCAGGCACCGGAAGCAGTACATCACGGCCGACGTCGTAACCGCACGGTTGGCATTGACACCGCCCCGCGTCTGCGGGTCGGATTCACGAAAATCCACGATTGCTTCGGAGCCTTGGATCGTGAGCGTACAAGAGATCGTTACCGGCTCGGAGCCAACTCCGTCATCGTCCATGCAATCCGTAAACCGGCGGGTGCAGTCGGGGATCCCTCCCAGCCGACTGCGCATCACATCTTCGGCGTAGTCCTGCAGCGACGCCATCTGCGCCGTGACAACGTCTATGCCGTATCTGTCGATGGCCTCGCACACCCGCCGCTCGCCGACCCTGTGCGCGGCGACCTGCGCGCTCAAGTCGCCCAAGCGCTCGTCCGGGGTGCGAACGTTCGCCAAGATCATGGAAAGCAGCGCTTGGTCGTATTCTCCGTTACGGACAAGGCAAACCGGCGGGATGCGCAGTCCCTCCTGATAGATCTCTTGCGCCAGTGGCATGGAGCCAGGCACCATCCCGCCGACATCAGCGTGGTGAGCTCGCGTCACCAAGTGGAACGACGGCTCTTCACGGCCTTCAACGAACACCCCGGAGACCGACGTGATGTCGGGCAGATGCGTGCCCCCGCGAAACGGGTCGTTGAGGAAGTAGATCTCACCGTTCTTGAGATCAAACTCGCTCGTAACGGCCTCGACTGACGCCGGCATCGCGCCCAGGTGCGCCGGCATGTGATCCCCCATGGCAACGGTCCGGCCCCAGGCGTCGTAAAGCGCGCAGGAATAGTCGCGCCGCTCCTTGATGTTGGCCGAGAACGACGTGCGGCGCAGCACGATTCCCATCTCCTCGGCAATGGAGACGAAGAGGTTGCGGAAGACTTCTAGCTCGAGGTTCACTGGCCCCCGCCGGGCGGACGGTCGCGCCACCAAGACGCTAGCGCCGATCCGGTCACATTCATGAAGGTGCCGAAAATGCCCGGAGCCAGCGCCGCGGCCGAGCTCTTGAGCACGTTGGTGGCTAGGCCGACCGCCATACCACCATTTTGCATGCCGACTTCGAAGGCGACCGTGCGACGGTCGGTCTCGCCGAGCCTGCAAAGGCCGGATGCGAAGTAGCCCAGCCCGTAGCCGGCCACGTTGTGCACTAAGGCGGCCAACAGCAGCGCCGCCCCGCTCTTCAGCAGGTCGTCGCGCGAGCCGGCAGCAATGATCGCCAGGATGAAACAGATCGACGCCATCGAGATGCCGGGCAAGATCCGATCGAGAATGTCCCGCCGGTGCGCCAGCAAGCGGTTGCAAATCAGTCCCGCTCCGACCGGAAGGATGACCAGCTCCACGATCGCCCACATCATGTCCAAGAAAGCGATCTCGATAAAGCGGCCCGCCAGCACTCGCATCGCCAACGGCGTCAGGAGCGGTGCCATCAGCGTCGAACATGCCGTCATCGTCACCGACAGCGCGACATTTCCCTTGGCCAGGAAGGCCATCACGTTCGAGGCTACGCCCCCGGAGCAAGAGCCGATCAGCACAACGCCGGCCGCGATCTCATCCGGGAAGCCGAACGCCACCGCGATGGACCAGCCCAGCAGCGGCATGACCGTGAATTGCAACACCATCCCGATCAACACGGCCTGCGGCATGCGCAGCGCGCGCGCGAAGTCTCCCAGACTGAGGGTTGCTCCCATGCCGAGCATGATCACCTGTATCAGCGGAGTGATCAGCGTGCCTAGGCGAAACTCGCCCCATGACAAGAAATGAGCCGGGAAGTATAGCGCCCAGCAGGTCATGGTGAATACCCAGAAGGTGAATGCGATGATGTTGAGAGTAGGATGGATCTGAAAGCGAACGGCCAGCAAGGCCAGCGCGGCCACGAGTAGCGTGCCGCTCAGGGGGACATTGCCGGTGAGCGTGGCGATGGCCGAGCCGAGAAGCGCGACCAGCCCACCGCACGACAGGATCAGACCGACGCGCTTCACGAAGGCGGCATGTTAGCACAGGGCGAAACGGCCGCGCGCCTCGCGGCACTCGTGGGCATCAGGCAAAGGACACTGATGCTGGCGGTCCTGCTCGCCTGCCTCTTTGTGGCGGCCTGCGGGAGCCGACAGACCACAAGGGTCAAACTGCCGCCTCCAATCAACCCCAGGGTCGGTTGGACTCAGGTTGGCATCGCGAGTTGGTACGGGCCGCCCTTTCATGGGCGTCCGGCCTCCAACGGCGAGATCTATGACATGAACGAGCTCACGGCCGCGCACAAGCGACTGCCATTCGACAGTTGGCTGCGGGTCAAGAACCTTTCCAACGGCAAGACCACCCAAGTGCGGATCACCGACCGGGGACCGTTCGTGGGCAAGCGCATCATCGACCTTTCGAAAGCAGCCGCGGCAGATATCGGAATGTTGGGCAGCGGAGTCACCAAGGTTCGCCTGACGTTGATTCCTCCTCCCAAGGGCAGCGCCGGATCCGGTGCCGCGGCTTCGGGCGTCAAGCCGCCCAACCGGAGGCAGGCCGGACGGTTTGACGTTCAGATCGGTCTCTTTAAACAGCGAGACAACGCCAATGCGCTGGCAGCCAAGGCCCGCAGCAAGGGTCACCGCGCGACCGTGCGGCGCACCACGGAGGGTGGGTCCCAGCGCTTTCGGGTGCTAGTCGCGGGCGGCAACGCCAGAAAGGCCAATGCACGCCTGCGAAGGCTCCGGCAGCAAGGCTTCGAGGGATTCCTGCACCCTCGCCGAGGCTAGCCTCCCCGTTTGGTCTTTCGTGATCACTCGCCGGGCAGTTCCCAGCGCGGCGGTGCTTGGAAGTTCTCGCGGCCTTCGTTGTACGGGACCACGGCGTCCTCGGGCTGAAGAGCACGGAACTCCTTGATCTCGTCGTACATCGAGTCCGCCAACTCGCGATTCTCGTCCAAGACATTGTGTTCCTCTGCCATGTCTTCGGAAATCCTGAACAAGAAGCGCTTGCGCAACGAGTCGTCCGCCGTCTCGTCTGTGACCTCCGGTCCGACGACGACCAGCTTCCAGTCATTGGTCATGTAGGAAATCTGCTCGGCATGCGCGCCAGACTGCCCGATGTAATTGAACAGTTCCCGCTCTAGCGACTCTTGGCGACCGGTAAGCACGTCTAAGACGTCCAATCCATCCAACGGCTTGCCGCCGAAGCTCTCAACGCCGGCAATTCGCATGACGGTGGGCAGAATGTCGATGTTGGCCAGCGGGGCCTCGATCTTACGGCCCAGCGGAATCTGTCCGGGCCAGCGGGCTGCGGCGGCGACGCGTATCCCACCCTCGAAAACGCTCGCCTTGGCCCCCCGGAGCGGGGTGTTCTCGCCGATTCCGCCGACTCCGCCATTGTCCGAGCTGAAGAGCACGAACGTATTGGAAGAGATGCCCGTCTGATCGATTGCGTCGAGAATCTTGCCTACACCTTGGTCGAGAGAATGAACCATCGCACCGAGAATCTTGCGATTCCTGTGCCGGGCCTCGTCCGCGGAGCTCGCCTCAACTCCTCGCAGCCCCTGGAAGAAACCTCGTGCGGGAGGCAGGCTCTCATAGAGCGGAAGATGTTCTTCCTTGGCTTGGAACGGGCTGTGCGGCGCATTGAACGGCACGTAGCACAGGAACGGCTCGGCATCGCCGGCATGGGCACGGATGAACTTGACGGCGCGATCGGCGATGAGGTCGGTCGCGTAGCCTTGATCAGTGCTCGGCTCAAACCCGTCATGCCAGTCGACCTCGCCTTCGCGTTCGTGAGTGAAGTAGTCGACCGCTCCGTTGTAGTGGCCGTAGAACTCGGTGAACCCTCTGCGCAGCGGGTGATATTTCTTGTGGGTATGCCCCGAGTGCCACTTGCCAAAGACGCCGCGGTGCTTATAGCCGGCCTCGGCGAGCACGTCTGCGATGGTGAGTTCGGACACGTCCATGCCGCCAGCGCGCCAAGGCGGATAGACCGCCCGCATCGCGCCATAGCGGATGGGATAGCGCCCGGTCAGCAAGCCCGCCCGCGTGGGAGAACACACCGGCGCCACGTAATAGCGCGCTAGCTCCGCGCCCTCGGCGGCGATGCGGTCGATGTTGGGTGTCGCGATGTTGCCACCGTGGAACGTCACGTCGGTCCAACCTAGGTCGTCTGCGAGCAGAATGACGATGTTGGGCCGGGCCGTTACGTCGGACTCGGGCGGACCAGGCGCGCAGGCAAGTTGCGCGAGCACGGCGAACACGAGCAGCCATAGCGCGGAGCTTGCAATCAGGCCACGCGGTGTGCCCCTGACGGGAGAGTTGGCAGATTGGGGTGTCACGGAATCAATTCTGACAGGAGTTGAGTGGGTAGAGCGGCCCTGATCTGGATTCCGCATACTGTGGCTGGTAACTTTCGGCGACTCGCCAACTATTCATCACCACTCTCGTGCGACGGATGGCCCGTAATTCCCAGTGGTTGCTCTCGTTTCTCGATCAGGGTACGGGAGTGAGTCGCTTACCATCACACGTGAGGCGGTGCTCGACTTGTCTGAGGTGGGTGAACCACCGCTCAACTAGACCAGCACCTGTGCTGACCAGCGTGTTGGCACCGGCCCTTCCGTGACTCGATTCGGACCGGCGGAGTGCTAGACTCCGGTTTGACTCGCCCGGCAGCTGTCGCTCTTTCGATCGCCGGGTCCGACCCATCCGGCGGCGCGGGCCTGCAAGCAGATCTCAAGACGTTCCATCAGTTCGGCGTGTACGGCATGGCTGTGCCGACGCTGCTGACCGTCCAGAGCACTAGCGGAATCGAATCCTCAACCTGCCTATCGCCGGCATTGGTCCGGGCCCAGCTCGACTGCATTCAGCGCGACATCCCGCCGGTCGCAGCCAAGACCGGAGCACTCGGCGATCCAGCCATCGTGAGCGTCGTCGCCGACTGGGTGCGCGCGTCTGACGTGCCAGTGATCGTCGATCCCGTGATGGCCAGCACCCACGGCGATCCGCTAGCAACCGACCAGACGATTGATGCGATCGTGGAGGAGCTACTCCCGCGGTGTTTCTTGATAACCCCCAACCTGCCCGAAGCTGCCAGGCTGTCTGGGATTCCTATCGCGGATCAGAGCGGCATGCGCCGTGCGGCGGAGCGCATCGGCAAGCGGGGTGCCCGACGGGTGCTGGTCAAGGGCGGGCACTTGGATTCCGACCCCATTGACCTGCTTTGGGCGGATGGGTTCGTGCTCACTTTCCCCGCAGAGCGCATCCAGAGTCGTCATACCCACGGCACGGGGTGCGTCCTGTCGGCCGCCATCACTGCAATGATGGCCCGCGATCACACTTTGTTTGATGCCGTGGAGCATGCCAAGCGCTATGTCACTGAAGCCATTCGCACCGCCCCCGGGCTCGGCCGCGGGCGGGGTCCGCTAAACCTCCACGCTCCTACCGATTCGAAGGCGGAGTGAGTCTGCGATCATCAAGGCTTGGGGTGAGCATGGGGAAATCGCAGAGCAACCGCAAGTGGCCCCTAGCCATCCTCGCAGCGGTGGCGTTCCCCGCCCTGGTTCTGCACGGCACCTGCGTTTCGGTCCTTGGCCCCGGCACTTGGGGCTCGGGGCTAGTCGAGACACCGCCCGACTTTAGGGCACCCACGCCTGCGGTGGAGGCCTACCGCCAAGAGTTCCAAGCCGACCCTCGAATCGCAGAAACAGGCGCGGAAGCCACGGCATCCCAATCACCGCCAGGATTGGCGGCAAGCATCGTTTGGACGCATGCCTGGGGCGATCGAGTGCTGTATCTCGCGGAGGGATCCGAACAATCCGGCCGCCGACTCTATGTTGCCGATACAAGCTCAACTCTTCGCGAGGTTGCGTTGCCGGCCGACCACTTGGTCGCACGCCCGCAATGGACGGCAGACGGCATCGTCTATGTGCGCTGGAACCCTTGGGCAGTCCCTCCCACGAGCAAGCTTCGCCGCTATGTCGCGAGCTGGTTTGATCCCTCGCTGCGCCCGGAATCGTCGCTCTACGGTAACGCCTCGGACACCGACGACTGGCGCTTGTTGATGCCCGGTCACTCGCTCACGGTCTCGCCCGATGGAAGACGGGCGGCTCTGCTGCGCTCGGGCGCATTACTAGCCGGTTACTACAGCGTCCATGTCTGGCAAATCGGCTCCCCTGACGCGCCCGCCATCGTGAGCCTTCGCGAACACGGCAGCGATGCAACCAAGTCATTCCAACTCCGGTGGTCCGCGGACTCCTCCGCACTGCACCTCCAAGGCCGGACGGGAGGCTTCGATCGCCGGTCCTCACGCGGTGGCACCGACTCAGACGGCATCTCTATCAATCTCCTGTACATGATTAATGACGAGACCGTATATGATTTGAATCTCGGGAGTTAAACCCTTCGATTGGAATGTCCATCCACTCCCACCTCGGCAAGTCTGCAGGGATCGCGGTCTGCCTCGCGTGCCTAGGTTGCGGCCAAGTCTCGCAAACCTACCTATTCCGCTACGCCAATTCGCAGCCCGCACAACACCCGCGCAGCATCTCTATGGCCTATTTCGAAGAGATCGTCGAGAAACGCACCAACGGCCAGATCGAGGTCGAGAACCACTTCGGCGGCACTCTCGGGCGCGAACGCGAACTCATGGACCTAGTCGCCGTTAACGTGCTTCAAGGTACCCGCGGCGGCTTCTTCTTCGACGTCAGCCCGAAGTACTCGATATACCTGCTGCCCTTTCTGGTCGAAGACTGGGAGCAAGCCCTGAGGTTGGTCAACAGTGACTTTACGGCCCGCGTCAACGCCGAGGGCCGTCGCAACGGCTATCACGTGCCCGCCTGCGGCATTTCTCAGGGCTTCCGCGCCCACACGACCAGCGTACGGCCAATCCGCGCTCCTGAGGACTTTCGCGGCCTCAAGCTCCGCGTACCCGCACAGGAGCCAAACATAATACTAACCAGTGCTTTAGGAGCCAACCCTCAAGAGATACCTTTTACAGAGGTCTATCAGGCGTGCAAGACGGGGGTGATCGACGGGCAGGACAACGCCCCGTCCAACCTGTGGGACCTTCGCATCCACGAAGTCCAGAAGTATCTCAGCATCTCCAACTACATGACCGGCCCCGATCCGTTCATCGTCAATCTTGCATGGTACGAGTCGCTGCCTGCGGACCTGCAGGAGCAGTTTGACAGCGCGGCGCGCGAGGCAATCGCATATAGCGACCGCATGAATCGGGACAGCGAGCAGGAGTACATCGGCAAGTTATCCGCCGTGCTCGAGACCAACTACATCGAAGGCGAGGCACTTGAGCGGTTCCGCGAAGCGGCGGCGCCAGTCTACGACATCCTCATCGCCAAGGGATACTTCACCTGGGAGGATGTCGAGGCGGCTAGGCGAGCGGCACGAGGCGAGAAACAGCAATGAGCCTACAGGCCTTCGAGCGTCGCCTCACGACCCTGCTGGAAGCCGTGTTGGCGGCAGGCCTGCTGGGCATGTTCCTCGTCGTGGTTTTGTTGGTCGCACTGCGCTACGCCTTCCAATCCGGACTGGTCGGGGCCAACGAAACTGCCACTGTCGTGTTTGTCTACCTCTCCTCGCTGGGCGCCGCCGTAGCGGTGGGGCGCCAAGAGCACATCCGCGTCGACCTCCTCTCGGCCCGCCTCGGCAAGCGGGGCAGGCTCGCGCTCGAAGCCTGCAACCTGGGCATGGTCGCCATTCTCAATGCGGTGCTGGCAGCCAGCAGCATTGCTTGGATCGACGCTACCGGGCAGACCCTCATGCCGGTCACACAGATGCCCCGCTACCTGCTCCAAGCCAGCGTGCCGCTCGGATGCGGTCTCGCCACGCTGTACTGCGCCATCAAGCTAGCCGCCCTGTTTCGCAAGGAGTTAGCTCGTTGATCCTGCTGCTCCTGATCAGCCTGCTCGCCCTGATCGGAATCGGCGTGCCAGTGGCGTACGCGCTCGGGGTCTCGGTCCTGCTGTATGTGGCCTTGGGTGACACCCAACTCCTGCTGATGCTGCCGCTGCGCTTGCTGGCCGGCTTCAACTCCTACGCGCTGATGAGCCTGCCACTGTTCATCTTGATGGGCCAGGTCATGAACTCGGCCCAGATCACCTCTCGGCTGATCGATTTCAGCATGCTGCTCGCCGGACGGTTCAAGAGCGGGCTGGGCTTGGTAAACGTGCTCGCCAGCATGCTGTTCGGCGGAATCTCGGGCTCTTCTGCCTCCGACACCGCCTCGATCGGCTCAGTGCTGATCCCTGAAATGGAGCGCCGGGGCTACCGCAAGGAAGTCGCGGCGGGCATCACGGTGGCATCTTCCACGATGGGCATGGTCATACCGCCGAGCATCCCGATGGTGCTTTATGCGGTAGTCGCGCAGCAATCCGTCGGCAAGCTGTTCTTGGGAGGGGTGTTCCCCGGGATCATCGTCGGCTTGTTCCAGATGGCGTTGGTCCGCATGCTGGCCCACGGCGGATCCGAGCGCCAGCGCGTCACGCTGGCCACCGCCCTGCGGCTCACTGCCCGGTCGCTGCCGGTGTTGCTTATGCCCGTGATCGTGGTGGGAGCGGTCGTCTTCGGGATCGCCACAGCCACCGAGTCCGCCGCCCTCGGGGTGCTCTACGCAGTACTCGCGGGGTTCGCTCTGACGCGAGCGCTGACGCCGGGCTCCTTTTGGCAGTGCCTGCGCTCAACAGCCCTTACCAGCTCGAAGATCATGATCGTGATCGCGCTATCCCAAGCCTATATCTGGATACTGGCGCTGGAGCGCGTGCCGGAGGCGATCGCCGCGTTTGTAGTAGACCTCGGCTTGGGCGCTACCGGGACGCTGCTGCTAGTCAACCTGATCGTCCTCGCCGCCGGCACCGTGATCGATGTCAGCCCGGCCATCCTGCTCTTGACGCCCGTTTTCGCGCCCGCTCTGGAGGGCCTCGGCGTGTCGCCGATCCTATTCGGCGTGCTGCTGGTGTCTGGGCTAGCCGTCGGCGCGTGCACGCCGCCAGTCGGAACCTGCTTGAATGTCTGCGCGGCCATCGCTGACCTCGACATCGGAAAGATCTTTCGAGGAGCGGCGCCTTTCTTAGGCGCGAATGCCGCCACGCTGGTCGTCGTGACACTGTTCCCCGAAATCGCATTGTGGCTGCCAGAACGCCTGATACCCTGATCCAAGCACTGCCTTGCCGACCCACGCGAGTCAGCGAACGGCATTCAACGACCGTGATCGATCCCAGGCAGCGAGCAGCGTGCAGATGATTCGGGTTCACGAGGTATCGAGACTCCCGCGTCCAAACACGCGCCGGGCGACCAAGCTGCTGGCGCACGCGACGGTGCTGCTCCTAGCGGCTACGGTGGCGCCCTCGGCCACCGAAGAAGTCCATTCGCTCCGTAGCCCGCGTCAGGCCGGCGAAACCAGCGTCCGGGTTTTCTTGCCGGACAACTCGGATTCGCCTGTCCCGCCTCGCCTGCTATTGGTCCTGCCCGTCGAAGCCGGGACAGAGAACCGCTGGGGCGACCCGGCCGCCGAGGTCCGCCGGATAGATCTCGCCACCCGCTACCAGTTGGTGGTCGCGATCCCCACCTTCTCGGCGCTTCCGTGGTATGCCGACCATCCCACGGACAAGCGGCTGCAACAGGAGAGCTACCTGCTCGACGATGTGCTGCCGCTAATTGACCGCCACCATGGCACCCAATCGAGTGCAGGGACGACGATGGTCGTCGGGTTCTCCAAATCAGGCTGGGGGGCGTGGTCTCTCTTGCTCCGCCATCCGAGCATCTTTGCCCGAGCCGCCGCTTGGGACGCACCGCTAATGCAGCGCAAGCCGGACCAGTACGGCATGGGGCCCATGTTCGGAGATCAAGCTAATTTCGACCTCTATCTGGTCAGTGATCTGGTGAAGCGCAAGGCCAAACTGCTCCGCGGTCACAAGCGACTCATTCTGACGGGTTATTTTCAGTCGTTTCGTGCTCACCATGTCGCCATGCACAGGCTCTTGACAGAGTTAGAGGTGCCCCACACGTATCGGGATGGCCCCAAGCGGGATCACCACTGGGAGTCAGGCTGGCTCGAGGAGGCCGTCGGGCTACTCGTCTCGCATCAGTTCTAAGTCATATTGGGTGAGGGGCGGCACGATCTAGTCCTGAAGGGAGAATGTGGTCTCAGAAACTGTACGCTGATGCTGCGGTCCAATCGGTCGAAGCTCGACTGGTCGAATCATGGAAATCTCCTTGCGCGAAGCGAAAGCCTGCCTTTCGGCGCTGGTGAGTGCCGTTCAGAATGGCGAGCGTGTGGTTATTACGAAGCGGGGTGAGCCAGCAGTCGAGATCGTACGATACCGCGGCTGTGGCGGAATTGACTTTGACAAATTGGCAGCCGCGCGAGAGCTCGTTGGTCTGGCCGGAGACGGAGAGCGGTGGCCTCAGAAGTTCAACGATCCCGCCTTTAGTCGCCGACTTCTCGGGCTTGACGGCTAGTTGTATTGAAGATGCGCATTCTCCTCGATACATCCTATCTACGAGTGAAGCGAGGCGCACATGACGAATGACTCGGCCCTAAGCGAGCGGATACGTCCGATTCTCGCGACGTGGAAAGGCGCTTCCGAGCGGCGGATGTTTGGCGGCATCTGCTTCAAGCTCAACGGGAACATGTGCGTCGGAACATGGAGGGATTCACTCATCGTGCGGCTTGACAAGAAGGACCACGAAAAGACGCTGGCGGAGCCGCACACGAAGCCGTTTGACATAAACGGTAGGATCATGAAGGGCTGGGCACTCGTGGGGCCCGCAGGCATCGCATCCGACGAGAGTCTGGTGATGTGGGTTGAGAAGGCTGCGAAGTACACCGAATCGCTGCCGGCAAAATAGCGCAGACTGTGGCTTTCGGCTGGAAAATTCGGCCTCGACCCAATAGCGCTTGTGCGTCTAGTGCGGCGAGATACTGATGGACAGGATTATCCCAGCAACGCGTCCGGACTGGGTGTCAGATGACTTGTTTCCCTTTGAGAGCAAGTTCTTCACTACCCCATCTGGTCACCGGATGCACCTCGTCGACGAAGGCGCTGGCGAGCCGATCGTGTTTGTGCACGGTAACCCGGCTTGGTCATTCGAGTTCAGGCATCCGATCAAGGGGGTTCGATCCGACTTCAGGTGCATTGCCCCCGACCACATCGGCTTCGGCCTCTCGTCTCGAAGCGACCGGCGTCGAGACCACCATCCCGCCGCGCTAGCGCGCGAGTTCACTGCGCTGATCGACTACCTCGAGCTCTCGGACATTACGCTCTTCCTGACGGACTGGGGTGGCCCGATCGGTCTGGAATTTGCGCGCAAGCAGCCGGACCGCGTTAAACGTATCGTGGTCGCAAACACTTGGTGCTGGCCGGTCGCGGATGACTTTCATTTCAAATCGTTCAGCTTCCTAATGTCGAGCTGGGTCGGCCAATATCTCATCAGGCATCGCAACTTCTTCGTGAACAGGGTCAGACTTCGTTACATCGTTCGATTAGAGTTGTCACGAGTTTGGGCTGAGGCTGCGGATGGGAGGGGCTGCGAGGCCAGCCGCTGGCTGTCATCGCTAGACGGGAATTCGTAGACCAAGCGCAACTGGGTTCCGGGAAACA
>JAJDTX010000147.1 GCA_022826925.1 Bryobacterales bacterium | reverse complement strand
GCGACCGCGCCAAGGCTCCTGGGTGTGCTGTCGCATGCTCGCACGCCCCGCCGACTCGGCTTCCGGACGCCATCTCCCGAGCTCCGCGCACTCCAAGACATGCCTCAACCCCCGTTCGCATCAAACATTGAATTTGCCTGCGACATCGCCGACTGACCCCGACACCAAGCGGTCGGCGCGATATGATTGGGGGCTTCACTCGCTCCATGCGCGTCAAGATTCTCCACCATGACCGCTGCTTCGACGGGGCGTGCTCTGCGGCGTTGTTCTCCAGCTTCGTCAGGCGCTCGCTGGCCCCCGGCGCCGAATTGTCCTACGCCGGGCTCTATCACCGGGCGGATCAGCTATTCGACGAGTGCGACTTTGATGGTGACATCAACGTCATCGTCGACTTCAAGTACTCGCCGTCCGAGAGGGTGACGTGGTGGTTCGATCACCACCAGAGCGCATTCCTGTCGGATGCCGATGCCGAGCACTTCCGCCGAGACCGCTCCGGCAGGAAGTTCTTCGACCCCGGCTACAAGTCCTGCACCAAGTTCATCGCCAATACGCTCGCCGCTAAGTTCGGCTTTGACTCCGGACACCTGGCAAACCTCGTTCACTGGGCGGATATCCTTGACGGGGCCCAGCATCCGAGCGCCAAGGTTGCGGTGGAGATGAAGGAGCCCGCGCTCAAGCTCAACCTCATCGTCGAATCGGCCGAGACAAACATGACGCCCAGCCTCATACCGCTGCTCGAGACAGAGCCACTGGATGCCATCGTCGAGAGGCCCGAGTACCAACGAGAGTTCGGCAAGCTCTTCGAGGGGCACATGCAGACGATGGACACGATCAGCGAGAGAGCGGTTTGTCGTGGCGGCGTGGTCTTCTTCGACCTGGTAGGTACCGGGCTCAAGGGCTACAACAAGTTCATCCCCTACTACCTCTATCCCCAGAGCGCCTACACGGTTTCGCTACTCGACGGCGGGTTCCGCGCCAAGGTCTCGGTCGGTTCCAACCCGTGGGCGGCGGTCGAGCCGTCGCACAACCTCGCCGAACTGTGCGAGCGCTACGGCGGCGGCGGCCATCCTCGCGTAGGAGCCATCAGCTTCAGTCCGGAGCAGTTCAGCGAGGCTCGTTCCGCCGCGCTGGAGATCGCCGAGATTCTAGAGACCAACTGACTCGGGCGCTCGGCACGGGCTGGCGCCCGGCTCATGCAGCAGCGGTCAGCCCGTACACCGCGATACCCGCCTGATCCGCATCCGCTACCAACTCTTCCTTCTCGAGCAGCAGCGTCTTCGCTGCGTCGACCGCGACGGCAGTCGCGTTCGCGGCCTGCATCTTCCGAATCGTCCGCGGGCCAAGCACCGGCACGTCGAAGCGCATGTCTTGGTTGGGCTTGGCCACCTTTACCAGAGTCAGCCGCCGCCCGTTGGACAGGCCCCTTGCGCGCTCCAGCAGCAAGTCTGTGCCCTCCATGGCTTCGACCGCCACGCACGCCTGCTCGCAAACGACCACGCTCTGGCCGATGTCGAATCCCGCTAGCGCCTGAGCGATTTCCCGGCCGTACGCGATATCGCTCATTTCGCCCTTGGAAGGCTTCCGCCTCCCGTTGGGCCCTTCGCGCGCAAGGCTGGAGGAGAGGAAGTGCGTTGAATCGAGGAGCGAGATCCCTTCGTCCTCCAAGACCTGCGCCAACGCGCCGAGCAGGGAATCGGTGTTCTTGCGCCTCAGGCTGTTGAGCAGCTTGAGCAGGCGCAAGTCAGGGCGGATTGCGGAGAAGATCTGCTTGTGTTGAATGCGCCCGCTCATCACCGCTTGGCTGATTCCTTCGGCGTGGAACGTTTCGATGAGCTTGGACAGCTGGCCGAGCGACACCCACTGGCAGGAATCGGCCAATTCCTCGACTTCCGGCGCGGCCTCTTCCTTGACAGCAACCACGGCCATCTGGTGGCCTGCCGCCCGCGCGGCCTTCAGTGTGAGGATGGGAAAGCTGCCGCCTCCGGCGATGAGGCCGTACTTCACGGGACGAACCCCCGATTTGAGCTGCGGACGAAGTCCTGCAGCTGATCGAGGTGCGGCGACGCGGGCAGTTCCGCGGCGATCTTGGCCAAGGCTTGGTCGTTGTTGAGCTCGGATTGAACCAAGATCTTGAAGGCCCGCCTGAGGGACTGGATCTCCTCGACCGAGAATCCCCGCCTCTTCAGCCCGGTGGCGTTGACGTTGTGGGTCTTGGTCTCCCGCTCGCTGACCACCGTCGCGAACGGGAGCACGTCCTGGGTGACGACGCTGAACCCGCCGACGAAGCTGTGGGCACCGATGCGACAGTACTGATGGACGCCGCTGTGGGCGCCGACCCAAGCGTAGTCTTGCACCGAGACGTGCCCGCCCAGCGTTGCCGAGTGGCACAAGACGCAGTGCGAGCCGACGCAGCAGTCATGCGCGACGTGCGCGTAGGCCTGCAGCAAGTTGTCGTCACCGATCGCGGTCAGGCTCCCGCCGCCCGCGGTGCCGCGGTGGATGGTGCAGAATTCGCGGATCTGGTTGCGATCGCCGATCGTAGTCTTCGAAGGCTCGCCTCGGTACTTCAGATCTTGGGGGGCCACGCCCACGGTCGAATACGGATAGAAGCAGTTGTCACGCCCGATTTCCGTGTCGCCATCGACGTAGACATGGGCCATCAATCGCGTGCCAGCACCGATCCGAGCCCCCGGCCCGACGATGCAGTACGGCCCGATCTCGGCGCTTGGGTCGACGCTCGCACCGGCGTCTACGATTGCCGTGCGGTGGATCGCCATCACGCGTGTGCCGCGGGCTTGTCGGCGATGCTGCACATGAGCACCGCTTGAGCCACGAGCCGGTCGCCCACATAGGCCTGGCCCTGCATCTTGATCACGTTGCCGCGCTGCCGCAAGATGTCCAGCTCCAAGCGCAGTTGGTCACCGGGAGTCACCTGGACGCGGAAGCGGCAATCATCGATCGAGGTGAACAGCACCACCTTGCGCTCACGGTCCGCGATCGCTCCCAGCGCCAGAACTCCGCCGCACTGGGCCATGGCCTCCACGATCAAGACGCCGGGCATGATCGGGTTGCCCGGAAAGTGGCCCTGGAAGAACGGCTCGTTGAAGGTGACGTTCTTGATGCCGATGATCCGCTTGTCCGACATCTCGACAATCCTGTCCACGAGCAGCATCGGGTAGCGGTGCGGCAGGATCTTCTGGATTTCTTCGATATTCAACATCGCTGGAGCCCCGGAGCGCGGCGGGCCCGCCTTGCGCGAAACTGCGATTATATCCCACGGCCCGGGCAGATTGCCCCGAGAGTCCGGGTAAGACGTTTGTTTTCAAAGGGATGTATTCGGCGTTCGGCACCTGCGGCGATGCGCCTAGTCGCCCGCACGCGAGGCCCCCACAGTCTCCGGTTCGCCCCCGTGCTGTTGCTCGGGCGCTGACTGTGACCGTTCCGCGCGCGGCGTTGCGGCGGTCCGCTCGGGAAAGGGTTCGATGGCTTGGCGGCGCTTTTCGAGCATGATGATCAGGATTCCGAAGGCTACGCACAGCACTCCGATGATCAGCTCCGCCGGCATCGCTTCGGAGTAGATCAATGCGCTGAACGCGACTCCGAAGATCGGAGTGGGGAACACGAACACCGACAGCAGCGCGGGCGAGTTCTTCTCCAGCAGGCGGATCCACAGCACGAATGCGATGCCGACCACGCCGAACGAGCAGTACATCCAAGACACGAACGGCCACAGCGTCAGCGGGCCAACCATCAGCGGTTCGAAGATGGCCGCAAAGAGCAGGAAGACCGGCAGGGAAAACCCGACCTGCCAGAAGATCACCCGCAGAGGATCCATGTGCTGCACCAGCCGTTGCGTGTAGACCATGCGACCGCCGATGACCCCAGCAGTCACGAAGGCCAGCACGTTGCCCAGGATCGGGCGCGGAGCGAGGGTGGGGTCCGGCTGCCCCAGGAACACTATGGCCACGCCGCCGAAAGCCATGGCCAGGCCCGCCAGCCGCTGGCCGGAAAGATGGTCTCCCGGCACGTAGAAGTGAGCGAACGTGTTGATGAAGACTGGCGCGGCATTGAGCAGGACCGACGCGAACCCGGCCGTTGTCCAGTCGATGCTGAGGTTCAGCATGGTGATCTGGATCGCGAAGAACACCCCTAGCAGGACCAGGGGGCGGGTCTCGCCCGGCAGAAGCTTGAGACGGACCCTGCCTTGGCGAGCCCAGGCCCATAGCACCGGCCATCCGAGCAGCGCACGCCAGAATGCGTTCCAGGCAGGCGGGAACGTAACGAGGGCGACCTTGATGCCGACGATGTTCAGGCCCCACATGGCCGACAGCAGCAGCGCCGTGGCAATCGCGGCCGCGCCCGGCTTCTGAGGAGCGCTAGCGTGCACGGGAAGCCTCCCCGACCCGCGCCTTTGTGACGATCGCAATGCCTGCGGCCACCGCCACGGCCCCTACGAGCAGGCGTCCGGTAATCTGCTCGTCGAACAGCGCCGCTGCGAGAAAAATGCCGAAGATGGGCACGCTGAAGGTGTACATCGCGAGATTTCCGGCGCTGTAGATCCTGAGCAGGCTCGTCCACGAGACGAAGCAGAAGCCCGCTACGACGATGGCTTGGTAGAGAATCGCCAGCACCGGCTCATACGACAGCGGCTGGAGTAGCGGCTCTTCGAAGGCGAGTGCCAGCGCGAGAAATCCGGGCAGCGAAAGCACCATCTGCCAAATCACGGGCCGGTACGCGCCGACGCGGCGCACCATGCGCTGCGTGTACACGATGCGCAGCGCGAGCAGGAATGACGAGACGAGCATCAGCGGGTTGCCAAGCATCGGATTCGGGGCAAGGGTCGCGTCCGGCTGGCCGAACATCACGTACGAAATACCGCCGAAGGCGATGGCCAGCCCGGTCAGCCTGCTCGCGCTGAGCCGGTCGGCTTTCACGAAGTGGTGGCTGAGCAGGTTGACCATCACGGGGTTGGTGTTGAGCAGGATCACGGCGTAGGCTGGCGACGTATAGAACACCGCCAGGTTGAAGATCGCGATCTGGGCCGTGAACATCGCCCCCAGAAGCAGGAAGTCGCGCAGCTGGCCGCGCTCGAGCCAGAACGGCTTGCGCAGCAGCCAGGCCCACGCCGAAACCGCCAGCGCCCCGATGGCCATGCGCCAGAAAGCGCTCCAAAACGGCGGGATGGTGGCCAGCCCGAACTTGATCGAGACAATGTTGCCGCTCCAGAAGAAACTGATGAGCAGCGCGAACAGCCCGACCTTCCACGTGAGGGGGCGCGTAGCTGCGAGCCGGGGCGGGGCAGGACTCATCCCGAGTCCTTAAGGCTGTCGCAGAGGATTTCGGCCACGTGCCGGGCCGTTCGATTCGTGAAGTGGTCGATCTGCTGGCGGCAGGACACCCCGCTGACAGCGATCTCCGTGTCGGAACCGGCGGAATTCACTGCCGGGAAGAGCCGCTCGGCTCCGATCTTTTCGGAGATCTCGTAGTGGCCCTTCTCGAAGCCGAAGGACCCGGCCATTCCGCAGCAGCCGGAATTGATCTCTTCCACGCGCTGCCCGGGCACGAGCTCCAGGGCTCGCAGGGTCGCGCGCGTGCCGATTTGGGCCTTTTGGTGGCAATGCCCGTGGTACAGGACCTCGCGCTTCAGGGGCTGCCAGTCGATGTCGAGTTCGCTTCGGTCGGCCAGTTGCTGCAAGAGCTCTTCCAGCATCACGGCCTTGGCGGCGACGCGCTTGGCCTCCGGGCCGGGCACCAGCTCCGGATATTCTTCTCGCAGCGTGAGCAGGCAACTGGGCTCGCAACCGACGATCTGGGTGTCGCCGCTGGCGACTGCGTCGAGTTCTCGCACATTGTGGACGGCCGCCTCGCGGGTGTCTTCCAGCAGGCCGTGCGAGAGCATCGGCCGGCCGCAGCAGCGGTGGTCGGCTAGCCGGACTTCATAGCCTGCAGACTCGAGCAGCGCGACCGCCGCCCTGCCGACCTCCGGGTAGTTGAAGTTCATGAAGCAGTCGTCCAGCAGGACCACCTCTCCCCGCTTGGCGGTGCGCGCTCTGGCGGGACGGCGAGCGAACCAGTCGCGGAAGGTTTGCACGGCCATCTTGGGCGGTGTCCGCCTGCGGTCGACCTGCAGGACGGCCTCGTTCAGCCATCGCACGGGCGGCAGGGCGCCTACGAAATTGAACAGGCGCGGCACCTTGCCGGCCAGGCGGTAGATGCGCTCGATATGCCCGAAGGCCTTGGCCTTCAGCGGCACGCCGTGCTCGTTGTAGTAGTGGGACAGCCACTCGTACTTGATCTTGGCCATGTCCACGTTGGACGGGCATTCGGTCTTGCACGCCTTGCAGGCTAGGCACAGATCGAGCACGTCGTGCATGCGGCGCGACGTGAACTCCTCGGGCGGGAGCGTCCCGGACAGGGCCGCGCGCAAGGCGTTGGCGCGGCCGCGCGTGGAGTGTTCCTCGTCCATCGTGGCGTGGTACGAGGGGCACATCGTGCCCGTCATGCGCTTGCGGCAGACGCCCGCGCCGTTGCACAGCTCGATTGCGCGGTCGAACCCTCCCTCGCCGGAAAAGTCCAGCGTTGTCGTCACTTGGCGCATCTTGTAGTCCGCGCCCCAGCGCAGGTCATCGGTGAGTTCGGGAGCGTTGACCACCTTGCCTGGATTGAGGATGTTGTGCGGGTCCATGGCCCGCTTCAAGTCCAGGAAGCCTTGGTAGATCTTTTCGCCGAACAGCCACTGGTTGTACTTGCTGCGGGCGATGCCGTCCCCGTGCTCTCCGGACATCGAGCCGCCGTAATTCATCACGATGCCGAAGACTTCGTCGGCGATCGCGGCCATCTTGCGCACCTCCGCCGGATCCTTGAGATTGACCATCGGACGGACGTGCAGGCAGCCCACCGAGGCGTGGCCGTAGTAGCCGCCGTGGGCTTCGTATTTATCGAGGATGTTGCGAAAGTCCCTCAGGAAGCTGCCCATCTGCTGGATGGGCACTGCCGGATCCTCCACGAACGCGATCGGCTTGTGGTCGCCCTTTACCGACATCAGGATGCCGAGGGCTTCCTTGCGCACGCCCCAGACCTGCGCTTGCTTGGCCGGGTCGCTGATCGGCAAGTAGCTGAAACCGGTGCGGTTCCGCTCCAGCAGATTGCGCAGCGCGCCGAGCTTGGCGTCGACCTCGGCCGCGGTCTCTCCGTAGTACTCCACGACCATCAGGGCTTGGGCGTGTTGGTCGACCCAGTCGAGCTTGCCCGCAAATGAGGGGTTGGCGCGGGCGTTGTTGAGGATGAACTCGTCGATCAGCTCCGCCGCGGACGGGTTGGTCGAAACGATCATCTCGGCGGCGTCGACTGCGGCGAAGACCGAGTCGAAATGCACCACGAGGATGCCTTTGCAGGTGGGCGAGCGGACAATGCGCAGCTTTGCCTCGGTGACCACGGCCAGGGTCCCCTCGCAGCCGACAACGACCCGGCTCAGGTTGAGCGGGCCGGGCCGGCTGGAATAGCCCGCGCCGAAGGTGTTGCCATCTTGCACGAGTTCGTCCAGGTTGTAGCCGCTGACGCGCCGCAGGATCTGCGGAAACCTGGTCAAGACCTCGTCGCGGTACTGCGCTCCGATCTGGGGCAGGTTGCGATACAGGGAGGCCACGAAATCGTCCCCCCTGCCGAGTGCTTCCATGTCGCGGTTCGCGACTGGCTTCAGCCACGCTTCGGAGCCGTCGGCGAACACGCAGCGCAGTTCCAGCACGTGATCGATCGTCTTGCCGTACAGGATCGAATGCGAGCCGGCCGAGTTGTTGCCGATCATGCCGCCGACGGTGCCGCGGCTCGCGGACGACGTGTTGGGGCCGAACTGATAGCCCAGCGGCCTCAGGTGCCTGCCCAGCTGGTCTTGGACGACGCCTGGCTGGATACGCACCCAGCCCTCCTCGAGGTTGGTCTCGAGGATGCCGTTCATGTACTTGGCGAAATCGATATGGACGGCCTCGCCCACGGTCTGGCCGGAGAGGCTCGTGGCCCCGCCGCGCGGCAGGACAGGCACTCGATGCTTCGAGCAGAGCTGGAGTAGCGAGCTGACGTCTCCGTGGTGTCTGGGGATGACCGCTCCGATCGGCTCGATCTGCCAGACCGAGGCGTCGGTGGAATAAAAGACGCGCGAGTAGCGGTCGAAGCGCACCTCGCCCTCGATCCGGCGGCTGATCTGTGCAGCGAGGTCGCTCGGGTATGCGGACATAGGTCAGGCTCGCGACCGGCAGGACGCATCTGTTGCGTCCGAGATCCGCACGCTGCGGCTTCAGGCGAGCGCTTGCCGGATCCGCCGACTCAGGCGGGACAGGCCGATATCAATATTTTCGTCTCTTACGTTCGAAAAAGATAGTCGCAGGGCATTGGACCGTTCCGCTTCGGCGAAGAACGGCCCTCCGGGAATGAAGGCGACCTGATCCTGTTCGAGGCTGTCGTGGAGCAAGCCGAGCGCGTCGATGCCCTCGGGCAGGTCCAGCCACTGGAACAAGCCGCCCCGCGCCGCGCGCCAGCGCGCCAGGCCGGAAAAGCGCTCTCGCAGGGCGGTCTGCATCGTCTTGGCCTTGGCAGTGTAGAAGTCGCGGGCCAGGGCCGCCTGGGCCGGCATCCAGCCCCGCTCGAGGAATTCCAGCACCAGCCGTTGGCTCAGCGTCGGCGTGCACAGGTCGCCGGTCTCCTTGCAGTACTCGATCCGCTGGATGATCTCGGCCGGGCCGTGCATCCACGCCACGCGCAGTCCGGGAGCGAGGATCTTGGAGAACGTCGAGACGTAGATCACGTGGTCGCTATCGGCGCAAGACTTGACTGGCTCCAGGGCCTGGGGATCGACCCCGTCGAAGTAGAGCTCGCCGTACGCGTCGTCTTCCACGACCAGTACTCCTTCTTGGCGCGAAAGGTCGCAAAGTGCTCGCCTCCGGGCTTGCGACCACACCGTCCCGGCCGGGTTTTGAAAGTTCGGAACCACGTAGATGAGCTTGCACCTGCGGCCTTGGGAGCGCGCCTCGGCGATGCGCCGAGCGAGGTGGCCCAAGTCCATGCCGTCCTCGTCGCACTCGACTGCGAACAGCTTGGCGCGAAAATTCTCGAATGACGACATCGCGCCGATAAAGCTCGGCGTTTCCACGAAGACCGCGTCGCCCGGGTCGAGCAGCACCCTGGCGATGAAATCCAGCCCCTGCTGGGAGCCGCTGGCGAGCAGGGTTTCGGCCGGGGTGGACTCGATGCCTTTGAGCGAGCGGTCGCGCTCGCAGACCGCTTTGATGAGCTCCGCGTTGCCGCGGGTCACGGAGTACTGGAAAACATGGCCGCGCTCGCGCTCGACCAGATCGTGGAGAATCTGGCGCAACTTCTCGTGCGGAAAGGTCTGCGCGTTGGGAGAGCCGGCGGCGAACGAGATCACGTGCGGCTGGTTGACCAAGCCGGTGAGCTGGCGGATCAGCGACGAGCGCATCACGCGCGCGTCCCGCGACAGCAACTCGTCCGGATTCATGCTGGCAGCGTAGCAGAGAGCGCTTGCGGGGCTCTGCCCGTGCGAGAAACGCACCAAGAACGCGACGTGTGTCTGATGCCGAGCCAGTCCCCCGCGCAGTTCGCCGCCAGATTCCTGTATCAGCCTACTTGCCGCTTGCTGCGCGCAGCGAATGTCTCACTGCCTAGCGGTTTCGCTACAGTCCGCGCTGTGATGTTACCAATAGTGCAGTATGTATTCATGCATTGTCGGCTACTCCGCGGCGTCCCACATCGGGGGTAGCCTATGCCTCCCCGTGCCCATGCGGAGCCCGTGAGCCGGGATTATCGGACCGCTTGGGGGGCCTGCAGGTCGTGAAGCTCAGGAGGTGGCGCGAGACCGTGCGCGATCTCGGTATCGACCCTGTCGTAGCGCGTTGCTTGCTCCTCGCGCTGGGAGGCGCTGGCGCGGGGCTGCTGGGGTACGAGGAGCTTGGGCTGGGGCGCTGGCTACCGGTGGAGGGGCTCACTGCGGTCGGGCTGCTAGCGCTGCTGGGGCTGCTCGGGCCCGTGGCGTTGTGGTGGTGGGACAGGCCGTGGGGGCGGTCGGGGACGGGTCCAGCGCCGCCGCGACCTCGAGGGCGGCTCGTGCGGTTCCTGCGGGGCGTCGGGGGGTTCGTGCTGTTCATGGTGGGCGTCCCCGTGTTGGTAACCGTGATGTTGCCCTTGTTGGGGGGTGCGCTGTTGCACGAGCTGCTGAGGTGGCTGTTCGGGCTGCCCAACATGAAGCTCGGGCAACTGCGCAGCGAGGGTAAGGGCGTGTTGATGGGCGTCGCCCTCGTGGTGGCCTCCGGCTTGCAGCTCCTTGCGTGGCTGGCGTTTTTTGCCGTGGGGTCGCTGCTGATTGTAGGGCTGGGTTGGGTGGTCCTGCGGGTCTTGTCGTGGGTGTTCCCATGATGCGTCCTGACTTCCGCCGGGACGTCCTGTCCAAGCTGGCCGCCCGGCTAGCCGCGCGGGTGGTAGCTGTCGTAGATCTTGCGCATGCGGGAGCGCAGCACGTGCGTGTAGATCTGCGTCGTGGAGATGTCCGCATGCCCGAGCATCAGCTGGAGGCTGCGCAGGTCTGCCCCGCGCTCCAGCAGGTGTGTCGCGAAGCTGTGTCGCAGCACGTGGGGCGTGATCCGCTTGTCGATGCCGGCGACAAGGCCGTACTTGCGCAACAGCTTCCAAAACGCCTGCCGCGACATCGATCTGCCTAGGGAGGTGACGAACAGGAATTCCGAGGAGGCGTTCTTGAGGATTGCCCGCCGGTGCTGCTCGACGTAGCTCTCGATCGCCTCAAGGGCCGTCCGGCCGACCGGGACCAGGCGCGTCTTGTTGCCCTTGCCAACCGTCCGCACAATCCCCGTCTTGGAGTCGAGGTCGGACAGCCGCACCGCGACCAGCTCCGAAACCCGCAGTCCGGTTGCGTACAGCAATTGCAGCATTGCGAGATCGCGGCTGCCCAAGGGTGTCTCGGGCGGCGGCGCGGCGAGCAGCTGGTCAACCTCGTCATAGGTGAGGAACTTCGGCAGCGTCTTCCACTTGCCCGGAGAAGCGAGGTTGGCCGAGGGATCCTCGACAATCTGGCCTTGATCTACCAGATAGCGATACAGGCTGCGAATGCTGCTGAGATACCGAGCGACCGACCGGGCGCTCAGGCCAGCCTCGTAGAGCGCGTCGAGAAAACCCCTCAGGTCGGCGTTGCTGGCCCCCGAGATGCGCCCGTCGCGCTCGGCCAGGAAGTCCGAGAGGCGGGTCAGGTCGCGGCGATACGCGGCGATGCTGTTCGCGGACAGGCCCTTTTCGACACTGGCGTAGGCTAGGAATTCCTGCAGTGAGGAGTCTGCCCGCCCCACAAGCCAATCATACCGGACTGCTTGTGGGAGCCCAGCTTGACACCCCTGCATGTGCGTACTAGCATGGCGAATGGCCAAACATTTCGGGGGCAATTGTTGAATTCTACGGCCAAGAAGGTCTACGTGCGACGCTTCGGCCTCGACAAGGTCGAGGGCTGGGTGGACCCTCAGCAATACCTGAGCGGCGCCGGGATCGAGCTGATGACGCGCACGGCCGAGCAGGCCGTCATCCCGTACGACCAGGTGCGGGCGGTGTACTTTGTGCGGGAGTTCGACAAGGATCCCGAGCGCGACCAGCGCAAGGAGTTCATCTCCCGACCGAAGCTCGGCGGGCTTTGGATTCGCCTGCGTTTCGTGGACGGCGGGGAGTTAGAGGGCGTGATCCCCAACGACCTGCGCGTGCTCGGCGCCTCGGGCGTCACGTTGACGCCGCCCGACTCCAGGGGGCTTTCCTGGCGCGTGTTCGTGCCGCAAGCAGCCGTAGAGGAATGCGCCGTGATGGGGGTCATCGGCAAGCCGGGCGCCTTCCGCCGCCGGCCCAAGGCGCGCAAGACGGCGCCCGGGCAATTGGATCTGTTCGCCCCGCCCGCCTGACCCTTGCGGTGGCGCGGCCGGGCTAGCCCTCGGCTTCCAGCAGTCGTTCCGCTTCGATGGCAGCCTTGCAGCCGGCGCCGGCTGCCGTGATGGCCTGTCGGTAGACTCTGTCCTCGACGTCGCCGGCGTGGAAGACGCCCGGGATGTTCGTCCGCGCTCCGCCTTGGGACACGATGTAGCCCTGCTTGTCAAGGTCGAGCTGGCCCTTGAAGACATCCGTGTTGGGCACGTGCCCGATGGCTAGGAACAGCGCGCTGGTCTTGTGGTCCCATTCCTTGCCGTTGACGGTGCTGCGCAGTCGCAGGCCGGTCACGGCCTTGGCCGCGGGGTCGGCGACCTCCGTGACGGTTGCGTTGGTGATCCAGCTGATCTTTTCGTTGGCGCGCGCGCGGTCCAGCATGATCTTCGAGGCCCGGAATTCCTCGCGGCGGTGCACGATGGTCACCTCGGTGGCGAACTTAGTCAGGAACAACGCTTCTTCCATGGCACTGTCGCCGCCGCCAATGACGGTCACCGGCTGTCCGCGGAAGAAGAACCCGTCGCACGTCGCGCACGAGCTGACGCCGTGGCCGACGAGGGCCTGTTCCGATGGCAGCCCCAGCCAGCGGGCGGACGCCCCGGAAGCGATGATGAGGGTCTGCGTCTCGAGCTGCTCGTCGCCGATCCAGAGCTTGAACGGGCGGGACGACAGATCCGCGCGCGTTACCGCGCCGTGCCTGTAGGTGGCCCCGAAACGCTGGGCTTGCTGCTTCATGCGATCGACCAGGTCCGGCCCCATGATGCCTTCCGGGAACCCGGGATAGTTTTCCACGTCAGTGGTCAGCGTCAGCTGTCCGCCCGCTTCCAGGCCCTCGATCACCAGGGGTTCCAAGCTTGCACGGGCCGCATAGATAGCGGCGGTGCTCCCGGCGCAGCCGGAGCCGATCACAATCACTTTGTACATGGGTGTCGTCCGCGCGATGGCGGCAAATTTCATTCTATCGACACGGGCCTTGACGGCCTTCCGAGCTGGAGGCGCCAAACGTGGGCCGGCGCGGCGCGGGCCCGCAGCCACGGACCGGGCTGCTGCATGACTGCGCGAGCTCCAGACGCGGCCCATCAGCAATTCTCAATTTGCAGTTTGAGGCGTCTATTTTGGGGCTTTGCAAATTGATGAGTGGCTAACATTCGGGCGCTCACAGTTGACACAGGGACTCCCTCAGGCAAAACATGAAGAATGGAACGTGTTTTAGGTGGCCTGCTGGGTGCCTTCCGCCGAACAGCGGCCTCCCTGCCGGATCCCCGGCGCGGCAGCAACAAGCGCTACGCCCTCACCGACGCCGCTTCCTGTGCCCTCTCGGTCTTCTTCTTCCAGGCTCCGTCGTTCCTCGAGTTCCAACGCCGCATGCAGCAGGAAACCTCCCGCTCCAATTGCCACACGCTCTTCGGCGTCGAGGCCATCCCCTGCGATAACCGCATTCGCGACCTGCTCGACGCGGTGCCCCCCGAGCGCTTCGCTGACCTGTTCCCGCTCTGCCTCGACACGCTTCGCGAGCACGGCGCCCTGGCCCCGTTCGAGCGCCTCGGCGGCCGCTTGCTGGTCGCCCTGGACGGCATCCAGATCCACTGCTCGGACTCCATCCGCTGCGCCCAGTGCTCCACCCGCCATGTCGGCAAGGACCGCACCGAGCAGTATTTCCATACGATGCTCTCGGCGACGGTCGTCGCCGACGGCCACCAGCGCGTGCTGCCGCTGATGCCGGTGTTTGTCCAGCCCCAACAGGATCCGGCGGCCGACCAGCCGGAGCTGTCCGAGGAGCTGCGCAAGCAGGACTGCGAGCGCAACGCCGCCAAGCGCTGGCTGCCCGCACACAGCGCCGAGCTGCGCCCCTACCGGCCGGTCTTTCTCGGCGACGACCTGTACTGCTGCCAGCCCCTGTGCCAGCTGGTGCGCGAGCTCGGGGCAGACTTCCTGTTCGTCTGCAAACCCAGTTCCCACAAGCGTATATACGAATTGCTGCATGACGACTTCATCCATTCCAGCGGCTGGATCCAGACCCGCAACCGCCACCAGCAGGTCGAGCGGCAGCGCTTCCGCTGGATGAACGGGTTGCCGGTGCGCGACAGCGACGACGCCGTCATGGGAGCCTGGGTCGAGTTCGTGATCGAGCGCAACGGCGAGCGCACCTACACCAACACGTTCTTCACCAGTCTGCAGGTCACGGCCGACAACGTGGCCGCCATCGCACGGGCCGGACGCGCCCGCTGGAAGATCGAGAACGAAGGCTTCAACTGCCTGGCGCGCCACGGCTATAACATCAAGCGCAACTTCGGGCATGGCAGCCAGGGCCTGGCCAACCTGCTCGCTACGCTGAACCTGTTCGCATTCGCGCTGCATGCCGTGCTGGACTGCGTCTCGGACATGTGGCGGCAAGGCCGGACCCGGGCCGGCACGCGACGCAAGTTCTTCGCGACCCTGGGCTTCCTCACAGAGTGGTTCTGCTTCGGCAGCTGGACCGCCCTGTTCGAGACCGTCGCGCAGAAGCGCCCGCCTCCGTCCGCTCCCCCGGAGACCGCGCTCGCGCCCTCCTGACGCAACCTGCCAGCCAACCAGCCAGCGGATCCTTCCGGAAGCCGGCGACACAAGTGCGCCTCGTCAGGCTTGCGACCGTGGCGTTGCCGATGACATGCGGCCAAACCGCCCCGATCTGGTGCCCGGCCACCCCGATTGCACCACCACAACCTTCTCACATGCGCTTACAAGCGCTCCCCAGTTCCGCCTCACCCGAGCCAGAGTCTCCATTCTGAGAACTGCTG
>JAJDTX010000165.1 GCA_022826925.1 Bryobacterales bacterium | reverse complement strand
CATCCAGCCGAGCTCCGCCTCGACGTCGTCGAGCAACGCTCGGCCGGCTTCGGCGAACGCGTCGAGATCGAAGGGCAGGCCGTAGTTGGCGGCGATGAAGCCGGCGAGCGGCGAGAGGTCGTTCTGGATGGTGCGCCGAAGACCCCAACTCGGCTTTTCGAAGCCTTCCTTGGTCCACAGCGCTTCCAGCTCCTTTCGGTACTTCTCCGGTGCCGTGCCGCACCATTGGGCCGCCACCCCGGTCATGCCCGTGCCCGCGAAGCCGTCCAGGACCAGGTCGCCGGGCTCGGTGTAGTGGAGGATGGAGGGCACGATCGCCAGATGCGGCACCTTGGTGTGATAGCCGTGTGCCCGGTAGACGGCGTGGGTCTTGCCTTCGCTGACGTCGACCGCGAACGGATTGCGGCGATAAGGCTCATCCGGATCGTAGGGCGTGCCGGATGCCTCCACGAACGCGCCCAGGAACGGATTCGGACACGCTGTATGCCACGGTGGATCGGAGAGGTTCAGGATGTCTTCGATCTCGCCGTGGGGAAAGCCGACCTCATCCTTCCAGCGCTGAAGCAGGTCTTTGGACGAGTCCGCACGGCGCATCCGTTCGGCAAGGCCGCGAAGCCGCGTTTCGTCACCCATTGGCCAGTGCTCGACGGCCGCCATCCGGGCTGCGGCGTCGTCGACATCGGCGAAGGCAACGCCGCCGAGCTTCGCGTGCAGCTCTTCCAGACCTTCCTTCAGCCGGCCGAGATAGTGGGTGCGCCGAGCCTCATCGTTCTCGAAGTTCAGGCCCAGGCACTCGACCGGTTCACCGCGCCGAGTTTGCAATTCCTCCGCATGGGACTTCTCGAACAGCTCGTCCTGGCCGCAGGCTTCCCTACGGAGCCGAGCGGCGTGTTTACCCCCGCTGCTGCGTGCCATTCGTCCGCCCCCGTTGCCGGTCCCGGCATCCCCCATCACGCGGTGGGCCTTCTCACTTCTCGGTGCGGCACAACGTGATTTCGTAGTCGATGAGTACATCGGCGAACTTCGGGTGTTGTACCAACCCTGTCACGTCGCGTACCGTGAGCTTGCTGGCCGCTCTGTCGAATACGGCCAGGCATGTATGTCCGGTGAATCTCGATTGGTACACGAAGCCGTCGGCTTCGGGCACGTTCGCGTAGGTGGCCGCTGACAGCGACCGCCCCGCCCTGTGATCCGCATCGTGGGCCACTGCCGTCGGCGCTCCGATGCGCACCGGTCCGTCGCGGCGGAGATCGACCAGGAAAAGCGGCTCAATCGAGTGCAGTGTCACCACCACGACCGGTTCTACTTCCCGGTACGCGATTATTCGTCGCCGCCGCCGCGCGAAGCGATCGCGTGTGAGTCCCTCCCACACTGCGCACCGCATGCTCTGGGTGGCGTAGAGCACGCTGTAGCCTCCCAGAGGATCGCTGAAACGGCTCGGTGCCGGGACCATGCCGAGCGGTCGGTCTTGATGTCTGCGATGAATCAGCCGATATGCCTCGTCAGGCCGAACGGTGCGGATGCGTTCTTGAATGTCCTTCGCCGCATATCCCCGGCTCACGCGAAGTCGCCTTGCAGGTGACCTTCCGCTGCGGCGACTACCCGGTCGCGCTGGCCCCTGGCCAGCACGGTCAGCGGCTCCTCTCCATCCAGCGCGTTCCGTGGTGTCGTCAGCCAGAACCACGCCGCGTAGGCGTCCTCGAACAGCGCCACGATATCGCCGAGGCCCTCGATTGGCCGATTCCTTTCATCGAGCTGCCTGGCCGGGAACATGTATCCGCGTTTTGCGGTTTGCCACCCCACGATCTTGCCCTTGCGCAGCCAATCATGGACGGACTGTCGCGACTTCAGTCCGAGGCGTGCCGCGACCTCGTTCGAGCTCAGCACTTCTTCGTCGGGCTCGTACGGTACGGTGCGCGCTTCGACGATTCGCCCGACTTCCTCAGGACTCCTCGACGGCTCCGCGACCAGCCCGATCGTCTCGACCTCGTCGTGCGGCGACCCAGCGGCCTCGTCCCTTGCAAGGAGCGCCCCCGTCGCTGCCAGCGCACCGCGCACTGCGTCCGGACGCGCGATCAGCGCGTTGATCACGCTGGGACTCAAATCGGCTGCCGCGGCGCGCAACATGTTGATGAGCGTCTCCGTGTCTTGCGTTGCTGTCGTGGTCATGATGGTTCACACGCGTTGCCACTTCTTCTGCCGAAGATGGTCCATTTTGTCCGTTCTGTCAAGAACGAAACTCTCCCCCTCGCGGCTGGTCCATCTGATGGGGGTTGGGCAAGCCGTGTGCCACGGAGTCGAACTCGCTCCGTTGCGCATCCAAGATTCGGCTTGTGCAGTGAACAAGCTCCCCGACGGTCTGTCAGCTTGTGCAGTGGACAAGCCCGTCTGCTCCGGCCGGGCTTGGTCAGTCAGTGACCAACCTTCTCGGTTCGGGGCCAGCTTGGTCAGTGAGCAAGCTTGGTACTCCAGCACCGGTCAATTCATCGACTTCGTCGGTCCGCCCGCGTTGTTCCCAGTCCCGGACGCCGAAGACCAACCAGCCGCCTTCGGTGTTGGAAAAGGCGGACACAGTTTCGTACGCATTCCTCGGAACGGCCTGACGAGCCTCTTTGAACTCGATATCGTTCCACTCGTAGCCCTTGAGGCGTTCGATGAGCTCCGCCTTCTCCATGGATGCCTACTCAAGCACCACCCGGACCTTGGACGGTTCTTCTCCTCTGGCGAGGCCGTCCAGGTATCCCTCGAAGCGCGCCTTCATCTCGGCGGGGCTCGCGGGGGAGCCGCCGGCGAGAAGGGCCGCCTTCAGGTCCTCGGCCGTCACGACGACCTTGACGAGACCCGACAGAACTTCCTGGAGAGCCTCGACGAACTCCGGTCCCAACGGATCGGGAAGCTCGCCCTCTTCCACGAATGCGGTCACCAACTTCGCGCGGTCGGGCTGGAGCAGCGACAGGTTCTCGCGCGTCACTGGATCGTCGAGGTTGGCGAGCAAGGTGCGCGTCCAGTCGGCGAGAAGCCGATCGAGATCGTCGTCGAGCTGGGCGAGCACCCTTCCGGCCGGGGGCTCGACCGGCTCCAAGGCCGGTCTGAATTCGCAATGCGGGCAGACCGGAGACGCTTCCAAGTCTTCCCGGGTGAGCATGAAGCAGCTCTCAAGTCCGGCAAGGCGGCCCTGAAAGTCGGTCACGTGTCGGACCGGCATGAGGTGGATTGCCGAGAGCATCTGGAGACGGGTGAGCCGCTCGTCGCGCATCAGCTCGGACTTTCTCTGGTCGTCGTTCACGCCAAGGCGAGCCTTGGCGTGGAGATCGAGATAGACGCCGACGAAACGTTTCTCCTGATTACGTACCAAGCTCATCCGGCTCAGAAATAGTTCTCAGCCAGCTTGAGGACTCGGTACGGCATGGGCGCGGTGCGCAGCGCGACGAACGCGAGGCGGGGGAACATCTCCCGGAGTGAGAACCGGCGGCTGAAGC
>JAJDTX010000082.1 GCA_022826925.1 Bryobacterales bacterium | reverse complement strand
TCGCTCTGGAAACCACCTTTTGGCCCCCAGTGTGCGTCAAAGCCCCCAATCCTGAAAAGGAATCAGCGGTGGGGGTACTTCTCCTGCACGAGCTTAACCACAACATATTGTGGTTGCTGGAGTCAAGCGCATAGCCCAGTTCAGAAAATACGGTCTTCATTTACTTTTCCGACAATGGGCCGAACGGCGTCCGCTGGAATGGGGACATGAAGGGGCGCAAAGGCTCGATTGACGAAGGCGGCGTTCGTGTGCCGTTCTTGATCCGTTGGCCGGATGGCATCGAGGCTGGTCTGCGAGTCGACGAGATCGCAGGAGCGATCGACCTGCTGCCGACTCTCGCCGACATCGCCGGGATCGATCTGATCGGCAAGAAACCTCTGGATGGCAAGAGCGTCAAGCCGCTGTTGGACGGTTCGGCCGGTGATTGGCCTGACCGCGAGATCTTCTCGTTCCGGCCGGGGAAGGGAGCGTCGAGCGTTCGCACTCAGCGCTTTCGCATGGACACGGAGGGTCAGCTCTTCGACATTGCCGCCGACCCCGGTCAAAGGACCGACGTCGCCGACCAACATCCCGAAGAAGCGGCCCGGCTCAAAAAGGCTCTCGACGCCATGACCGCGGAGATCCACGCTGAGCTCGGCGAAGACGACCGCGGCTTCCCGGTCGGGCACAAGGCCTTCACGCTGCTTCCAGCCCGCGACGGCGTCGCGGAAGGGACGGTCGTACGCAGCAACCGTTTTCCCAACGCCTCGTTCTTCTTGGAGTGGGGGAGCGTCGACGACCTCATCAGCTGGGATATCGACGTTCTCGAAGCCGGCGACTACGAAGCGACCGTCTACTACGCTTGCCCGCAAGCCGACTTAGGCTCGATCGTCGAGCTTTCGTTCGGTGAAGCGACAGTCAGCGCGAAGGTCACCGAAGCGCATGATCCGCCGGTGATCGGTCCGGACCACGACCGAGTCGAGCGGCAAGAGTCGGTCACGAAGGACTTTCGTCCGATGACGATCGGCAAGATTCAACTCGCCCAAGGTCGCGGCCCGTTGACCTTGAGGGCGAAGGATATTCCGGGCGGGCAAGCGATGGAAGTCCACTCCATCACGCTCAGACGCTAGCCCTTTTCGGTGAATCAGTCGCTGATCGCCTGGGTCGCCAGCACGCGTAGATCGGTCTTCAGCACTCGTCGCTCCGGCCCCATCAGTTGAACGAATCCCATTCAAGCACTCGGCGACGGCTCATTAGCACCTCACGTGGAGAGGGCTTTGGTTGGTCGCTTCGGATAGGCTTCCGTCCTCTGTCGACTTCGGCCATCCGCTCGAGAAACGCAACCTCATCGATGACCCGGCGTACGCTGATAAGCTCGCCGACCTCCAGGCGGCGCTCTGAAAGGCTCAAGCGCGAAACCGGCGCGGTTCCGGACCAGATGCCGATCGACCCGCAGCTCCGGATGGAGCTGCCCGACAAAGATATCCGGTAGAGGGATGTTAGGTTTCAGTCGCAGCCGCTATATCTTCATGTGGGCCGGAAGACCAAACAGAACGAATCGTACGGCGCGTCCGAGGACCTAGTTGTCGAGATCACGGCGATCCAGCCGCGCCTTTACGGCTCTATCTTGAAGCGCCTAGCCGACCACGAGCAGGCGCTGGAAGTCCTACAAAATACAAACCTCGTGCTTTGCCGCAAGGCCGGGGAGTTCCAGAACGGCTCTAGCCCGGATATCTCACCAGAGGGGGGTATCCGGGCTAGGTGGCAGGGCGTAAAGCGTCTTCCACAGGGAGCAGCCGTACCACGACAAGACGGCATTTGCCGCCAAGGATCACGGCTGCTTGCCTAACAGGTGAATGTCAAACCACTCCCCTGCCCAGCGGCCCATGTCCGGCTCTTGTTCGGCTCCCGGAAAACCCGGGCCGTGGCGAGCGCCGCCTACCTTGATCAGGTCCGTTTTCACCCCCGTCTCAGCCAACCGCTCCCGGAAGCGCTCCGACAGTGCGTACGGGACGATATCGTCTTGGTCGCCGTGAATCAACAGCAGCGGCGGATCGTCCGCCGTGACGTGCGTGATCGGCGAAGCTTCTCGGGCAATCCGCATCTCTACAGAGCTTGGATCGGCACCAGGACGCAAACGGATCCCCAGCAACAGTGCGGAAGCCCCGCTAGTGGCTGCGGTCGCGACGAAGTCCGAGGGTGTCGCCCTGGCAACGACGCACTGCACCTTGGCGCTGACGCGATCAATCTCGCTCTCGGCCTCGGCATCGCCCGCCCCGGGCAGCACGCCGAGCATGCTGACCAGGTGGCCACCCGACGAACCACCGATGGCACCGATCCGGTCAGGATCGATGCCGAATCTCGCGGCATGGAACCGGACGAAGCGCACGGCGCGCTGCACATCTTCCACTGGGGCCGGATACTGGAAGCGCGGAATTGCCCTGTGATTCACCGTGAAGACCGTGTAGCCACGCTCCACCAAGGGCAGAGCTTCGATCCGGACGTGACCCGCTTCCTTCAACGGGCGGGCATCCAAGCCCAGCGGGGCGCTCCACCCGCTGCCTGACACGTGAATGAGCCCTATGCCGTTTGGCTGCTCCGGATAGTGGATGTCCATCAGCAGGGCAAGGCCCGAGTACATGCCATAAATCACATTCCGATCGACGCGCGGCTCGGCCGGCAATACAGGCGCAAGCAGCGCAACAGCGAGGGCAGATTTGATCGCTGCTGTTCGCACGGCTATCGGCAGTCTGCGGAAGCGGACGCCAGCGTGTTTAGATTGGCGGCCCGACAGATTCGAGGGCCGAGGGCAATCCTTACTACGGTTGCAGGATCACGCGCCTCAGCGAATGAAGTGGCCGGAATCCGCCGTGGGCGATGGCGAGGTAGCCAAGGACGATAAACGAACCAAGGCCAAAGGAGGTGATCCGCCATCGCCCAACGGTTCTGACTATAAACCATCCCCGTGACGATTGCACCGGTGGACGGCCCGACTGCGAATCGGCTGATTGGCTGTACGCTTCCGCCACAGGTCGCTGTATATTGTTGGAGGACTAAAGGAGCCCGAGCCCTCATGAAACCCTTACTCGCAACCCTGTTTTCGATTGTCGCGCTGACACTGCAAGCCGCCGATCTGAAGGTGGTCGTCGTCGGCCAGTCGGCAGATCTTGTTGCCGAATTGCGCAGCGGCAGCCCAGCCAACGTCACTATCTCGCACGTGACGAACCGCGGCAGCGGGGATGCCAACCTGCTTCGAGAGGCTGCCGATGCGGATGCCATCATCGGCAATCCAACCCCTGCAGTGGTTCAGGCCGCAAAGCAGCTGAAGTGGGTGCAGATTACCAGTGCCGGCGTCAAGCCCTACCTGTACCCGGAGCTCGTCGAGAGCGACGTGGTCATGACCAACGCGCAGACGCTCTCTTCCGCTGCTATCGCCGACCACGGCTTCGCCATGCTGCTGGCACTGACGCGCAAGCTGAACCACTTCATCCCCGACCGGACCAACGAGACCTGGAAGGGCGGCAATTACGGCCTGGTCGAACTGGAGGGAATGACTGCCCTTGTGATCGGCACCGGCGGCATCGGATCGAACGTGGCACGGCGGGCCAAGGGATTCGGCATGCGAGTGATCGGCGTGGACCCGGAGGAGTTGCCGCCACGGCTGAGCTTCGACCGGATGGTCTTCCCCGACCGGTTGGATGCCGTCATACCCGAAGCGGACGCCATCTTCGTGTGCGCGCCGCACACGACTGACAGTGAAGGCATGCTCGGCCCGGCGCAGTTCGAGCTCATGAAGCGCGGCAGCTACTTCATCGCACTCTCGCGCGGCAAGCTCTATGACATGGGCGCTTTGGTCAAGGCACTTGATAGCCAGCATCTCGCCGGTGCGGGCGTCGACGTAACGGATCCGGAGCCGTTACCGTCAGGCCACCCCCTGTGGAAGTTTGACAACGCGGTCATCACGCCTCACGTGGCGACGCAAGGCCTGCTCGGTACCGAGCTGCGTCTCGAGATCTACAAGGACAACATCGCGCGCTTTGCCGCTGGCGAGCGCCTCCGCAACGTCGTTGACATGCGCAAGGAATACTAGGGCGCTGTCGGTTAGCGAACTTCCCTGGATTAGCCGCTGCGGTTGACGGCCCCGTCGCGGTTTACGGCTGATGACTTTCGGCCGAAACCTGCACGGTCAGGCCGTTAACGTCCTTGAAGTACGTGCGGTCTTCGCGTCGCACTGAGTCGATTCCGTGCCGGGCCAGCTTCTCGCGCACGATGTCCGGGTCATAATCCTCGACCGAGAAGCAGAAGTGGTCGGCACCGCCGCCCTGGCGGCGCTGGAACAAGGCGAGGAAATTCGGGCCAAGCCCGAGGAAGGCGCTGTTCGCGCTCCTGCTGATGACGTTCAGCCCCATCAGCGCCTGGTACCACTCGACCGAGCGACCCACGTCGCTCACCCTGAGGGCGACGTGATTGACGTCGACCCCATGCAGGATGGAATCCGGCTTGGGATTCTTGCTGTACGCCTCGGCCACTTGATCCTCCCGGCGCATTGTCTCGGAAAGGTGGTTCTGAGTGCCGTCCGGATCGAGGCAGGCCCAAATGTTGGGCGCCCGCTCGAACGGTTCGTAGCCATGCTGCTTGAGAATTGCGCCCACGCCTGCTTCGTCGAGGCCGTCAACGCCGGGCGAGAAGTGGTTCAGGCCGGCTTCGTCGCCCTGGAACAGTGCGAGATAGTTGCGCTTGAGCCCGCGCATTTGCCCGCGGCTGCCCATGTCCTGAATGATGCGCGTGCCAAGCACTCGGCTATAGAAGTCCGCTGCGCTCTTCACATCCGGCACTGTCAGTGAGATGTGGTTCAGCGAGGTAGCTTGGAACAGCCCCTCAACGGCCTTGAGTCTGCTGGCAAAGGCCAAACCCCCAGCCGTGCCTAGCCATTCCCTTCGTGTCGTCTGCATGCTGCCGCTCCGTTCGCACTCAGTCTAGCGCCGAACGCCGGAGCGCCGCTGGAATTTCGCCGGCGCGGATCTCGGCTAAAATCGACGCCATCATGTCGAGCAACTTCAGGCTCGTGGCGCTACTCGCCGTTCTGTGGACGGAGCTTCCGGCGCAAGATCGTCCCAACTTCGTCGTCATCCTGAGCGACGACCAGAGCTGGGTCGGTTCGTCCGCGGCAATGGACCCGGCAGACCCTAGATCGCGGAGCGACTATTTCAAGACGCCCGGCTTGGAGCGCTTGGCCCGACGGGGCATGACGTTTACGGACGGATACGCCCCAGCCCCGTTCTGCTGTCCGACCAGGCGGAGCCTGCAGGTCGGCCAAACACCGGCGCGGCACCTATATCAGCAAGACCAGCAGAACTGGCCCGCTGCGTACCGCCGGCAGCTCAATATACCCAAGCTGCTCAAGGCCGCCGACGCGCGTTACAAGCTCGCGCACTTCGGCAAGTGGGACCACCGCTTCGACAGGCCCCTTCCCGCGGAGATGGGCTATGACCTCAGCGACGGGGATACTGGCAACGGCACGGGAGGCGGCAAGGGATCGGGCGGGCCGGCGGCATCTAGCGATCCGAAGCTGATTGATCACATCACCGGCCGCGCATGCCGCTTTCTCGAGGACCAAGCGGCGACTGGCGGACCGTTCTATCTCCAGATCTCACACTATGCCGTGCATCTGGACATCTTCTATCGCCAGGCGACCTTCGACCTCGTGCGGCCCTGGAAGGCCGGCAAGAAGCACTACTTCCCGCCGTTCGCCGCCATGACGGCGGATATGGACGCCTCGGTCGGGAAGGTGCTAGACAAGATCGACGAACTAGGCCTGGACCGCAACACGTACATATTCTTCCTCTCGGACAACGGCGGGCGGGCTACGCTGCCCGGCGCAGGCGATCCGCCAATGCCGAGAAACCACCCCCTCCGCGGCGCGAAGGGGTCGATGTACGAGGGCGGCATTCGAGTGCCCTTCTTAGTGGCTGGTCCCGGGATCAAGGCCGGAAGCGTCAACCGCACGCCCGTAACTGGGCTGGACATCCTGCCAACACTTGCAGACCTAGCCGGGTACCCGGACGACCTTCCCACGACGGTGGACGGCGGCTCCCTCCGCGGCGTGCTCCGCGGCGGGACCGCCGTTTCGCGACAGCGCGATTTCTTGGTCTTCCACCAATCCGTCAGCCGCCGGGCTCAGAGCGCGATCCGCCGAGGAAGCTGGAAGCTGGTCAAGACGTGGGCCCAGGACGAAGTCGAGCTGTTTGATCTGGGCGCGGATACTGGAGAGGCCAACAACCTCGTCCGCGAGAGACCGGCGATAGCCCGCGAGCTGCACCAAGCACTGGTGGGATTCCTTTCCGATGTCGGAGCGGAAGCACGCAGGACCCAAGACTAGATACTCTCGGGAGGCAAGTCGGAAGGCCTAGGGGGCAGATGCCAGTGGCGTGGCTTCGGTAGTTGGCGCTTGACACGATCCAGGCGGGGCGTTCGCGCCGCCCGACGTTGCGAAGCTGTTTGTTCATCTTGGACCACCTAACGGATTCTGCCAGGCTACGTACCGTTGTTGACGCGCATCTAGCCCTCGACTTGCGGACTATGAGGTCCTCGGGGCAGGTGCTCTGAGTCGGTGTTGCCCGTAAGTGGGAAGGTTTCGGTTCCTTTGGTGGACACTCCTCAGCGCAGTTCAACGAGAAGAGGCCTGCGCAGTGAGGGCCTAGTCTTGATTTGACTGACGAAACCACCACGCTAGCTAGCCCAGATGTCCTCATGTCTAAGCAGTCGCTCGATCTCCAGCGCCACTGCAGGTCTGGTCTCGTCAGACTGCACCCACACTTGAAAGGACTGCATTGTTCCCTTTGGTCCCCTGTCATAGAGCTTTCCCTCTATGGCGTACGGTGTCTTGGACTCGTCGACCCGTGCCTGGCATTTGTTCCGCGGACTCTTGTGCCCGAACTGGCCCAACGTAATCCTCGTTATGCCCTGAACTGACGTAATGTTTCCGAGGACGCGCCGTGCGTCAGTGGACGGAATGTCCTCAAGACGCTGAATCGTGTTGCCCCAGATCGTCCCGTGGGACTTGCCGCCGCAAGAGACCGGAACATGAGCCGCTGGCAAACGGTTTCCGACAGCGTGGATCGATCTCCGCCCGGACACCGCGCCCGACCCATCGTCGCGATCCCGCCAAGCGTTCAAAACCCCCGTGACAGCATCGGAATGGGAAGTATCACTCTCGAGCGTCTTCAAGACGTCGATCACTGCATTATCGATGTCGGAAGTGGTCATGGACTTGTTGACTTTCCGGTCGCCAGCACGTAGGTACTCGATGACCCGAGGGAGGACTAGTCGGGGTATGACTATGTCGTCGCGTTTCGCATCGCGGCACGCGGCTCGAACGGCATCCATAATCTTCTTGCGTTCGAACGGCTCGTCTGCTCGTCCCGCTGACTTGACGACACGCCAACTTTGCTCCGCACGCAACAGATTCCATAGAGCCTTGGCGGCCTGTAGCGGGGACTCCTCCACTGCGTCCGCAAAAAACGTAAGCATCTTGTTTTCAAGATGATTCGGATCGGCAACGACAATGGCTCGACCGTGCCGGTGAGCATGGGCCACGCCCATCGCGGTCCCGATCGACTCCTGCCACATGTTGACTAGTAGTCCATCCGCTTCCATGATGTTCTGAAGATCTGCTTCGACGAACGCGTATGGGCTTGCCGCTGGATCCAGCAGGTTGTCTACTGGATCGAGGAACGTCATCTTCGAACCGTACTTCTGTTTGATCGTGTCACGCCAACGGCTCCTCTGCACTGGGTTGCATCCCGCAATGGGACCAGCGAGGTACACGCGAAACTTTCCGTTGGCAGCCATCAAGTCTTCAGATCCATCGTACTGACGGCCTGCGGGGCGTGACAAGTTCGCCGGATTCCTCGCCGGCGTGGCAAGAAGGGTGCTGGCCAGCGGGACCTCGACATTTATCGCACGGTTCCGAACCGTGTGGGCATTCCTGAAGTCCCAATCTGACGGACCATTCGGTGGCGGGGCCGTTTTGGCCTGCTGCTTCGATCCTCCGGATCGCGTCCAGGCTAATCACGGAGTGGCGTTCGTTCCTCCACGCTCGTTCGGGGCCCTGTCCTGCCGGCCCAAGTTGGCAAAACGCCTCAGAACCTGACCTCGTGAGAGGGTCGGGTTAGGAAAGGAAGAGGATTAGTCGTATCGGCCTCCTACTGTTGGATGTGGGGGTAATGCCGCAAGTAAATGCTTTGTTATCAATGTTTTGTATAGTGTCAATGGCGGTGAGGGTGGGATTCGAACCCACGGAACCCATGAAGGCTCAACGGTTTTCGAGACCGCCCGATTCAACCACTCTCGCACCTCACCGCGCTTCTTTGCCCAGTATAACCACACGCCCTCAGCACCGCTCCGCCCATGACGAGGCCCCAGAGAGCGCACGAGCGCGGAGGACGAGACTCGGTTGTCCGCGGCGAAGTTCCGGCTGGCAAACTCCATCGAGCCGGCGTGCGGCGGCGCAAGGAGAGGCAGAGCCCCGCGGGCTGGAAGCGGCCAGAATAGCCCGGCACAGTCTCGCTGTCAGAATGGTTCTTTGATGCCCTCGCCCGAGCCGCCGCGATTCTTGCTGACGAACGACGATGGCATCGCCGCTCCCGGGCTGGCAGCCTTGGAGGCGGCTTTGCCCGCAGGGGCCGTTTCCACGATCGTTGCTCCCTCCGAAGAGCATTCCGCCTGCAGCCACCAAGTCACCACGGCCCGGCCGATCCGCGCGTCCCGCCTCGACCGCCGGCGCATCGCCGTCGATTCGCTGCCCGCGGACTGTGTCCGCATCGGATTGCATGAGCTTCACGACGGCTTCGACTGGGTGCTCGCTGGGATCAATCACGGCGCCAACCTCGGGGCGGACATCTACTACTCGGGGACCGTCGCCGCCGTGCGAGAGGCCGCCCTGCTGGGCGTTCCCGCGATCGCGGTCTCCCACTACCGCGACAGGGTGCTGAGCGCCGCAGACTGGCGGCGTGCGGCCGATTGGGTTCGGAAACTGCTGCCCGGCCTGCTCGCCAAGCCGCTCCAAAAGGGAGAGTATTGGAATGTCAATCTACCCTGTCCGGTTCCCGGGCCTGCCGATCCGCCCGTAGTCGAATGCGCAGTCGACACGAACCCGGTGCATCTGGCCTACGCCGCGGACGGCGACCATTACTCTTATCGCGGAGTGTACAGCCAGCGGCCGCGCAGCCCGGGCCGGGATGTCGATGTATGCTTCCGCGGGAGTATCGCCGTCTCGCTGCTACAGCTGCCGTGAGACAATACGGTTTTCCTTTGGTTTGCGGCACATCAGGGTAGATCAGTTGATCGTCGAACGGGGTCTGGTTGCCTCCCGCCAACAAGCGCAGGCCATGGTGATGGCCGGCGAAGTCCTGGTCAACGAACAGAAAGCCGACAAACCCGGCCGCTTGATCGCGCCGGACGCCTCGATCCGTCTTCTGCGACAGCGGCCCCGGTTTGTAAGCCGTGGCGGCGAGAAGCTCGCCGCGGCCATGTCCCGCTTTGAAGTCGATGTCGCAGGGGCGGTCTGCCTAGACATCGGGGCTTCGACCGGAGGATTCACGGACTGCCTGCTTCAGCTCGGTGCCGCTCGTGTACACGCGGTCGATGTCGGAACCAACCAGTTGCACTGGACCCTGCGCAACGAAGAGCGCGTGCATGTGCTCGAGCAGTGCAACGCCAGATCCCTCACGCGAGCCCACCTGGGCGAGCGGGTGTCCTTCGCCTGTTGCGATGTCAGCTTTATCTCGGTGACCAAGATTCTGCCGCGATTCGAAGACTTGCTCGCGCCCGGAGGCGAGGCCGTCGTGCTTGCAAAGCCGCAGTTCGAGGTCGGCAAGGGGGAAGTGGGCAAGGGTGGCGTAGTGCGCGACCATGAGAAACACATGGCGGTGGTTGAGTCGGTACGCGAGGCCATGCTGGAATGCGGATTCGATCGCGTGGAGTGGATGGAGAGCCCGCTGCTGGGCGCTTCCGGAAACCGCGAGTTCTTGCTGCACGGGACGGCTTGGCACGCGCCTTCGACTAAGGGGGTCGCGTGATCCGCACAGTCGCTATCGTCAGCAAGCCGGGACGCGACGACATTCCCGTGCTTCTGCGCTACATCTTGGAGTGGGCGGCCGAGCACGACATGCGCGTCAAGATCGATGCGCCCACGGCAGACTACTTGCACCGCACAGATGGCATGGATCGCGATCGCCTGCCGGAAGAGTGCGACCTGATCGTAGTTCTCGGCGGCGACGGGACATTCCTGTCGGCCGCCCGGGCCGTCGGACCGCGGCAGACCCCCCTGCTGGCTGTAAACCTAGGCGGGCTGGGGTTCATGATGACGATCGGCCCCGACGAGCTGCCCGCCGCCCTGGAGGGCGTGGCACGCTCAGCATTCAAGCTTGACTCGCGAATGGTGCTGGAAGCCGACTTGGAACGGGACGGAGAGGTGGTTGACCGCTACTTCGCGCTCAATGACATCGTCGTCGCGAACAGCGCCGTCGCAAGACTGCTGCACCTTGAGGCCTACGCCGATGGCGAATTCGTCTGTGGCTACCGCTCCGATGGCTTGATCGTTTCGACGCCGACAGGGTCGACCGCATACTCGCTCTCGGCCGGAGGGCCGGTGATGGCACCGGATGTGGCAGCCCTGACACTCACCCCGATCTGCCCGCACACGCTTTCCAACCGAGCCGTCGTCTTGCCCGCAACTGCCAAGGTTGAAGTGCGCATCCTAGATGGCGACGAGGAGAACTTCCTGAGCATAGACGGCCAAGTTGGCCGCCACCTAGAACCGCACGACCGGCTGCGCCTGTGGCGGGCCAGCCACACCGTGGATATCGTGCAAACCAACGACGTGCCCTTTTTCGATGTCTTGCGCAGCAAAATGCGCTGGGGCGAGAGATAGGAGCCCGCTTCAACGGATCCGGCAAAGAGGCAGGGCAGCTCGCCTGGCTCGCATCAGTCACCACCTGCTGGTGCACAAGCGTCCCGGACACGGCGGCCCAACCGTGCCTCGTCCGGTGGTGATAGCGCCGCCTACCAGAACTCGCGAGCATGGCGGTGGACGCGCTCGCCGTGCGCTCGCATGCGCTCCACCCACGCTTGGTCACGCTCAGTCCGTTCGTCGAGCGCCCGCAGCGCCTCGACAAGTTCGGCTCGACCATTCGGAGCGGCCAGCGCGACGCTCACCGCTGGATGCATCATGCAGAAGCGATAGCACTCCCCCGCGCTGGGAGGCGGCAGACCCGGCGGATCGTCCGGTGTGGAGCGCAACAGATCGCGCCAGCGGAGCCCGGTAAACGTCACTACGGGCATTCCGAGCTCGGACGTGACAGGGAACACGTCCCGCTCCGCTCCGGTGTGAGCGGCGTTGTAGCGGACCATCAGCATGTCGAGCCTCCGCCGGCCGTTGGGAGCGATCTCTCCAGCCCAGCCAGCGGCTGACGCGCGCTGGTGGCTGGTCAGCCCAAGCATGCCGATGCGACCTTCGCGCCGATAGCGGTCGAGCACTTCCCACGCCCCTCCGGAGGCCGTGATCGCCCTCCATTCTTCGGCCGATTCCACGTAGTAGAGCGTCGCGACATCCAGGCGCCGGCTGCGAGTGTGCTCAAGAATCCATTCCAGCTCGCGCTCTGCCCGCTCGGCCGTGCGCGCCTTGATCTGCGCGGCGAACACGATCTCGTCTCGCCGCGACCCCAGCTCAGCAACGGCTTGCGACAACCCATCGGGCTTGCCGCACCAGTTGAAGTAGCGCACGCCTCGCGAGAAGGCGTAGTCGAAATCGTCGCCGGACAGCCTTGTGTTGCCCCGCGTTGCGATGCCTAGTCGAGGGACCGCGGGCAGGCTCGAAGAGAGCCGTACAAGTTGGCTCATCCGGAAAGCTTGACGACGCCGGCGGTCAGAATGTGAAGCGCAGGGTAAACCGGAAGGTCCGCCCGTCGTTGAGCGTGTTCGTGATCTTGCCGAAATTGCCTTGGGCAAGGCTCGAGCCGGGATCCTGGAATTGCGGATGGTTCGTGAAGTTGAGCGACTCGGCCCGCAACAGCAGCGTGTCTTCGCCGACCGGCCAGGACTTGGACAGGGCGAGGTTGATATTCGCGATGCCGTCCCGGCGGAAGGTGTTGCGACCCAGGTTGCCCCGTCGGTCAGTGGGCTGGATAAAGGAGAACGCGCTGGCCGGCAATTGATCGAACGAAGTGTCCGGATGGTCAATCGAGCGTCCCAGCACTGACGGGTCTTCAACGATGGGCGTGTCGCTGTGGGATCCGTCCACGTTGCCGAAGCCGGGCGCGTCCGAGCCGGCCTGCACCGAGAACGGCGTCCCCGACTTGAGCAGCACGACCGAGCTGAGTTGCCACGCACCGAACAGGCTCCGAAGCAGCCCGCCGCTGGTACCCAGCGCAGGTGTCTGGTAGCTGAAGTTGAACAACGCCGCATGCGGCTGGTCAAAGTTGCTCACGCCGCGCAGCTCGTGATGGACGTCGAACTCGGACGGGCTCTCGGTCTGCCTCCGGTTTGCGTTGGAAGCCGTGTTGAGATAGCTGCCGCCCAGGTCAATCGCCTTGCTCCACCAATACGAGGCCTCCAGGCTGACGCCGGCCCAGCGCGGAATGCGCAAGGTCGCCCGTCCCGCATCGAAGAACCCGCGCGAGCCGTTGTTGATGTGGAACACGTTGAAGTGGCGCTGGTCGGGGCGCCTCAGGTTCACGGTGCGCGTCGTCTGCGCTATGCCCTCGACCGGCCGTGCCCGGTTGAGGAAGTACATCGACAGCAGCTGGTGCGAGCGACTGCCGATGTAAGCCAGGTCCAGATTCCAGTCTCGGGCAATCTCAAACTCCCACGAATAGCTGTAGTTGTGCGTGTACGGGATGCTCAGGTCAGGGGCGATGTCGAAGGTCACAGACCGCGCATTGGGATCAAGCTTGATCGGTCGCAGCGCCTTCAGCGGATCAACCAAGTCGGGTGTCTGGACGACGACCGTCACGTTCTGCGGGGGGTTGACGCGCGCCTGGATGTAGGTGGCCGTGAAGATCTCGCCGTAGTGCAGGCCGTAGGATCCGCGCATCACCCCGCCCCTGCCCGGGAGTCGGTAGGCGAAGCCGAAGCGCGGCGCGAAGTTGTTCAGGTCCGACGAGTACGGAATCCGTGTCAGATCGTTGACCTCTGTCGGCCGGGCGACGGGCTCCCAGCGCAGGCCCATGCTCAAAGTGAGGTTGCTGCTCGCCTTCCACTCGTCGCCGAAGTAGAGTTGCGACATCCACTGCCGGAAGCCCCGATGCACGTCACCGATGGCGACCGAGTAGTTGCTGGCCAAGCCCATGCGCAGGTTGGTAATGCCATCGCGGCCGAAGTTCTGCCGGAAGATGAACCGGCCCCGGTGGTCCTGCAGCTCCCTGCCGTTGATCTGGCTGCGGTGCAACTCGCCGCCGAAGGTGAGATTGTGGTCGCCCCGGCGATAGCGCAGGCGGGCCCCGTAGCGGAAGTTATTGCCGGCACGATCCACCGGAAAGCGGCCGGGCGGGCCGATCGAGTCCAATTCGCGACCGATGCGGATCCAAGGCCCGATGGAGGTCTCGTCGGGAATCAGCAGCGAGCCGACCCGATCAAAGCCCACCGTGAAATCACCGGTCAGGCGGGGCGTCCAGCTGCGGTTCCAAGTAATGCGAGATTGGTGGTTGCGGGTGGTCGTGTTCGGGTTCTGGCCACCGACCAGCTGAAACGCGTCCACGCTCTGCAGCACCAAGCCATAGCGCATGGTGATGCGCCCGCTATCGCCGGTTGCCTGGTCCAGCGTTGCCGAAACCCGGTCGTTGGCGATGTCCTGCGGCGCATTCGTGTTGAGGGCTCGCTGATTGATGTCCGGGCGATTCGGGGCCGCCACCGGATAGGCGTCCATGATCCGCTGCACGAATGCTCGCGTCGTGGGATCGTTGGTGAGCGGCGTCCGCTCTTCGAGCGTCGGCACGAGCACGTTGCCGTTCACTTGGCCCTTGTTCCGCGTCTGGCTGCCGTTGAGCGTGAGCGCGGCTCCCTTCCACGCCGGCAGTCCCAGCGTGACGCCGTAATTGTTGCTACGCGCCGGCTGCACGGCGCCTACTTGGAAGAACGAGCGAGCGCTGACAGCGCTGTTGTTGTGGGTCAGGAATAGATTGCCGCGGACCCGCGATGCCGGCGACGGAGCTGCGTGCACAGGGCGCCCGGGCGGGCCGCCGAACTCCGTGGCCCAGTACGAACGATCGATCTGAAGGTTGTTCACGGCGGTGGCCGAGGTGCCGAGCCGCTCGTTGAGCTCCTTGAGCACGTTGTTGTCGATCAAAGCCAGGCTGACGTTTTCGTTGCGGCGCCCTTCGCCCTGCTCGGAGTTCACTTCGCCGAGCAGGTTCAGCCGCGTTCGATCCGCAGCATCCGACGTGGAGGCCGCGCCAGCCTCGCTAGGGGAACCTTCGCCATCAAGCGATTCGGAGCGCTCTTCCGCGACCTCAGACTCGCTCGCCCCGGATGCGCTCGGTGCCGATTGGGCAAATCCGGGCCCGGCAAGCACTGCCAAGGCTAGGCAAGTCCCGAGCAGTCTACTGCCGTGCATCATAGGCTCAGCGTACCGCAGTTCAGCCATCTCTAGGCACCTCCACCGGCTAGTCGATTAGGCGAGTCTTGGCCTGCCGTTGTTACGACAGATGGCAGTCGCCCAACGTTCGCTAGAATCTAGAGTCGCGCCCGCTACCCGGCGGCGCGGCCGACAACAGGAGCGAGCCCGGAATCCCATGCGCACCCGAGCGGCAGTTGTACGAGAGGCTGGTCAGCTGACCATCGAGGAAGTGCAGCTCGCACCGCCCAAGCAGACCGAAGTCTTGGTGCGGATGCATTCTGCTGGTGTGTGCCACTCGGATCTGCACACTCTGCGCGGCGAGCTGCGCGCCGAGCCACCCTTGGTGCTGGGGCACGAGGGCGCGGGCGTGGTGGAGGCGGTGGGATCTTCTGTAACCCGCTGCAAGCGGGGCGATCGGGTCGTGATCAACTGGCTGCCGGCCTGCGAATGCTGCCCGACCTGCCTCAACGGCCGCCACAACCTCTGCGAGCGGCTAGCCTCGACGACGTTCAAGGCACTGCTGATCGATGGGACGACCCGGCTCTCCACCGCAGAGGGAATGCCCCTGAAGCACATGCTCAGCGCGGCGACGATGGCAGAGCATGCGGTGGTCGACGAAGCAGGCATCGTGCCGATTCCAGACAGCGTCCCATTCGAAATCGCCGCTGTAATCGGCTGCGCTGTGGCGACCGGGGTGGGCGCGGTGATCAACACGGCCCAGGCGCTGCCTGGAGTGCCGGCGGCGGTAATCGGCTGCGGGGGTGTCGGCCTCAGCTCCCTGCTGGGCTGCAAGCTAGCAGGCTGCAACCCGATTGTCGCCGTCGACGTGCTGGACTCCAAGCTGGAATTCGCCAAGGCGCTGGGAGCCGATCTAACGTTGAATTCGAGCACCGTCGACAAGCCGGCCAGGGAACTGCGCGGCCTGACCGCCGGTGGACCCGAGTACGTCTTCGACAGCGTGGGGTCGGCGGCGACGATCGCCCTCGCCGTCAACGCAGTGCGCCCCGGGGGCACCGCCACGATCGTGGGCCTGCACGCCGCGAAGCAGCAGGTGGAGATCCCGGCCGGGGTATTGGTGCTGCAGAACAAGCGACTAATTGGTTCCTTCGCGGGCTCGATCCGGCCGAGGCTGGACCTGCCCAAGCTGCTCCGCCTCTACCAAGGCGGCCGGCTCCCGCTTGACGACCTGATCTCGAAGCACTACCCCTTGGACGCGCTTGACCAAGCCTTCGAAGACATGGAAGCCGGGAACGTCGCCCGAGGCGTGCTGGCGCTAGCCCCGCAAGCTTAGCCGCAAGCGGCCTGGGTCAGTCTGCGATCGCTTGGTAGGCAAGTCGCTTGAACTGCGTTCGGCCATCGCTGAAGCGTGGCGGCAAGAGCTGGATCATGTACAGGCCGATCATCTCCTCGGCCGGGTCGATCCAGAAGATCGTGCCGGCCAGACCGCCCCAGTTGTACTCGCCCAGCGAGCCATTGATGCCGCTCGCAGCCCTGTCCACGTGGACTGCGAAATCCAGCCCGAAGCCGTAGCCGTCCGAGAGCACCTGCGATGCGCGGCGAGTCCCCGCGACATGGTCACGGGTCATCAGCTCGATCGTCTTGCGGCCGAGGATGCGCTCCCCGCCCAGCGTCCCGCCGTTTAGCAGCATCTGGCAGAAGCGCAGATAGTCTCGCGTGGTGGACACTAGCCCGCCCCCGCCCGAGAACCACTTGCTCTCGTAGTCGTAGTAGCCCGAAGATCTGTCGGCCGGCGCAGGCTCGATCCCCTCTTCGTCTTCGGTCTTGGCGTACATCTGCACGAACCGACCCTTCTCTTCCTCGGGCACGGTGAAGCCCGTGTCGCGCATGTCTAGCGGCCCGAAGATCCGCTCGTCTAGAAACGTGGCCAGGTCCTGGCCGGACAGGACTTCGATCAGGCGGCCCTGAACATCGACCGAGACGCTGTACTCCCAAGCCGAGCCGGGGTGGTGCTTGAGCGGAACCTGCGCCAGCTTCTGGATGAAGTCGTCGATCGAGCGGTTGTCTCCCAGCACGTTGAGATCGCGGAACTTCTCGTCGGCCGCGGTGTCGCCGCCGCCGTAGCCCATGCCGGCTGTGTGGCGCATCAGATCCTGCACCGTCATCTCGCGGCGCGCCTTGGTCGTACCGCCGCCATCGAGCACTTCGAGTCCGCCGAGCTCGGGGATGTGGTTCTTGACCTGGTCCCGCAAACCGAACTTGCCCTCTTCGTAGAGCGTCATCAAGGCCACGCCGACAATCGGCTTGGTCATGGAATAGATGCGGAAGATCGTGTCGTCGGACATGGCGCGACCGTGCTCCCGATCTGCCATGCCGACGGTCTCCCAATAGGCGATCTTGCCCCGGCGCGCCACGACGCCGATGGCACCGGCCAGGTGGCCGCGATCGACATCTGATTGAAGGGCAGCCGTGATCCGGTCGAGACGTTCTTGAGAGAGTCCAACCTGAGCGGGCTCAATCCTTGGGATCTCGCCAAGCGCCTGTCCGGCAGGATCGGACCCGGAACTGCAACCGAGCGCCAGCAGCGATAGAAGGATGGTTAGAACTAGGAGCCGTTTCATGCAACGGAGAGATTAGCAGAACGGGCACAACGTCGAGATTGGCGAACGCATCGACGCGGCCCAATTCAATGGCGCGCTGGCCCAGACGGTCTCGGAGGCGATAAGTCCGACATGCGTCGTCTGTCTGGGTTCGAGGCGGAACGACCCCGCCCGCCGCCGGAATGGCGATGGAGATCGCAACGGCCCTGCACGGGCTTCGGACACACGTGGAACGCCACCAACGTTTCAACAGCCGTGAAATCGGACAGTCGCACGGTCTAACCGCAGGGTCCGGGATGGCCTAGCCGACAGGCCCGCGAGGATCCACAGTGACATCGTTCGAACTCGATACGATGTAGGTGACATTGGAGGACATCGCAGGTGCCATGAGGCAGGTCACCGCACTGCTGCCGGACTCGGTAGTCGATCAACTAGACCACACTGCAAGCCAGCTGAGGTGCAGTCGCACTGACGTCGTCCGCCAAGCAGTCGAGCGCTATCTGGAGGACTTCGACGACCTCTCAGTGGCCGTGGAAAGGCTCTGCGATCCCGGCGATGCTGTGCTGGATTGGGGCCAGGTTCGACGTGAACTTCTCGATTCGGATTAAGAGCGGTGCGGCGCGGGAACTGCGACGTGTCCCCAAGCGGGATCGAACTCGGATTGTCGCGGCCTCGAGCGGTTGGCCGAAGACCCCTTTGGGGGAAACGCCTGAAAGCGAATCTGCGGGGCTTGGGGCGGCTTCGCGTCGGCGAGTACCGGATCATGTATGAAGTTCAGGAAGATGTGCTCGTCGTGCTGGTCGTTCGAGTTGCCCCTCGACAGGACGCCTATCGAAGGAAGCCGAGATGAACGCTTGGCTATGAGGCTATGACAGGAGCTTGCGGCCGCTTGCTCCCATACGACAGTGCGACCGCTGGCTATTCGCGCGAGGCAGAGTTCAATCGATGGACTGCGGAAGCAAGGGTCTCGAGAGATTGGGCGGAACTCGGTCGCGGGCCGAGTGAAGGCCGGGCTCAGTCCGCGATCGACTGGTACACCAGTCGCTTGAACTGGCCGGCTCCGTTTGCATAGCGCGGCGGCATCATCTGGATCATGTAGATCCCGACTAGCTCCTCCGCGGGATCGATCCAGAAGCTCGTTCCGGCCAAGCCGCCCCAGTTGTACTCGCCGACCGACCCGTTGAGGCCGCTCTTGGCTGGATCGACATGGACGGCGAAGTTGAGGCCGAAACCATATCCCGCCGCCAGGATGGACGACGCGCGCGACATCCCGCCGACGTGATCGATGGTCATCAGCTCTACCGTCTTGCGGCTCAGGATGCGCGTCCCGTCGAGAATCCCGCCGTTGAGCAGCATCTGGCAGAACCGCAAGTAGTCACGCGTCGTGGACACGAGCCCGCCACCGCCGGAGTACCACTGTGTCTTGTCGTAGTACCGCTCGGTCCGACCGTCGTTTGCCGGCTCGATCCCTTTCTCGTCCTCGGTCTTCTTGTAGGCCTGCGCGAAGCGCCCGCTGTTTTCCTCGGTCATCCTGAACGCGGTGTCTCGCATATCCAGAGGCTCGAATACCCGCTCCCTCATGTAAGTGGCCAGGTCCTTTCCCGAGAGCACTTCAATCAGGCGGCCCTGAACGTCCACCGACACGCTGTAGTCCCACTGCGTGCCGGGCTGGTGCTTGAGCGGCAGCTTCGAGAGCTTCTCGACGAAATGCGCGACCGACTGATTCTCCGACAAGACGCCCGCGTCGTTGTACATCTCGTCCACACGGCTGTCGCCGAACAGGCCGTAGGTCATCCCCGAGGTGTGCCGCATCAAGTCCTGCACCGTCATCTCTCGGTCAGGAGCCACTTCTTTGCCGGCCACCCAAACCTTGAGGCCGCCAAGTTCCGGCATGTGCTGCTGGACCTCGTCCTTGAGGGAGAATCTGCCCTCTTCATAGAGAATCATCAGTGCGACGCTGACGATGGGCTTGGTCATCGAGTAGATGCGGAAGATCGTGTCGTCCGCCATTGCCGTGCCGGCCTCGCGGTCGGCCATGCCAACGTTCTCCCAATACGCGACCTTGCCCTTGCGGGCGACCACGCCTATCGCGCCGGCGACGTGGCCTTGATCAACGCTGCTCTCCAGCGCTTGCGTGATCCGATCCAGCCTCTCCTGCGAGAGCCCAACCTCCGCCGGCGTGGCCCTGGGCAGTTCCGCCCCAACGGCGCCGACAAACAGGCTGATTGCGAGAAGGAGGATTCTAAGGTGCATCGGATAACCTCTGCGCCCGCCGCGGTAGCGAACGCATTCGGAATTATAGCGATGCGGGCAGGCCCTTCCTTTGACAGCAGTGCCGAGCGCTGGCCCGGGCGTCTGCCCGTCAACGACCTCTGGCATGGTGCTAGCATCGTCTACAAGCAGTGCGTTCGTGCGCTGCCCGTTGCGAGATGCCCTTCAAGACCGCGACAGACACGGAACTTTCCGGGCGGGCCACTGCCGTTGCCGAGGCGCCTGCGAAGCCGGACAAGATCGAATACCCGGAACGGAATTGGATCGCGCAGAGCATCGCGCACGGCGATGCCGTGTTGCAAGCGGCGGCGGCCTTGCGGAACCACTTCCGGAACCGCACGGACGTGCTGGTGGCCATGGAACTGGCGGTGTACTACCGGCGTGGCGATGACAATGTCTGGCTGCAGCCGGACGTGCAGGTCGTGTTCGGGGTGAGCCCTGAGAATCGCAGGTCGTACCGGATCTGGGAGGAAGGAAAGGCCCCGGATTTCGTGCTGGAGGTGGCGTCGCCGGCGACGGCGGAACACGATGCCGAGTACAAGCTGGGGGAGTACGCCCGGATGGGCGTTCGCGAATACTGGAGGCTGGACCCCGAGGGAACCTTGATGGGGTCATCCTTAGAGGGCTACGAGGCCAGCGGCGGGGAGTACGAGCCGGTGCAGCCCGTGGCGAGCAGCGACCAGGAGCGGTGGTTCCGGAGCCAGGTGCTGGGGCTGGAACTGCGCAGCCAGAGGCAGGCCCGGGCGACGGTTCTGGTATTCCGGGATCCGCGCACGGGGGAAGAGACCGACGGCGCGCTGGAAGAAGCCGAGCGGCGGAGGCGGATCGCAGAGCGTGATTCGCGGGCAGCCAAGCAGAGGGCGAACGCGGCAGAGAAGCGGGCGAGCGCAGCAGAGCAGGAGGCAATTGCGGCGAAGCAGGCGGCAAGCGCGGCCAAGCAGGCGGCAAGCGCGGCGGACGAGCGAGTGCGGTCACTGGAGGAGCAACTCCGCGCCCACGCGGCCAATGCCACTCCATCCGAGCCCGACCGCTAGCTGCCAGGCGTAGGCACTCGGCGCTACCCTCCGCCCGCTACGAAGCTGGGGATTGGCGCTGGATTGCGCGTCGGATCATGCTCTTGAACGCCTAAGCAGCCCCGCAATCCCCGGTCTCGCTATCAATGCTGCGTAAGCGCTCGAGTTAGGATTCGGGATCTCAATGCCTTTTGGTCTGAGGTGCGCCTCGCTAGACCGAAGTGTCGTCACTTCGTTCCCAGACGCTCAATCCTGTCGCGACCCCACTCCCCATCGAAGGAGACGCGTCGTCGAGATTCGCTGCCGACGGGCGCAGGGCTAAGGCCGGAAGATCTTGGCTCGTCTCCAGAACTTCTTGGTAGGCCACTCCACAGCCCCCACCTGTCAAGAATTCGCCAAAACCTTGACAGCTCTCCGCCGACCCAGCAAGCCCTTTGGCACTTCGGCCGCAAACTGTCAAAGAATCCAGAAAATCTTTACTCGTCCCCACACCTGATAGCAAGCCGCTTGACAAGTCCGCCCATGATCTGTCAAATATTTCGAGAAATGTTGACAATAGACCTGATCTACAGTAAACTAAACCTGTTTTTGGTACCAATACATGTTGCAGCCAACCTACAGAATGCCTTCACTGCCCCCAAGCGTCGAGCTCGAAACCCCGTCGATCCTCAAGGCAGCATTACTCGCGAACCGAAATCTTGCAGAACTGAAGGGCCGGGCGATCTCAGTACCGAACCCGGAGATCCTCATTGACATGCTGACACTCCAAGAGGCGCGAGCGAGCTGCGAAATCGAGAATATTGTCACCACTCAGGACGACCTATACCGCGCCGCATTATTCCCAGATTCGCTGCGGGATCCAGCCGCGAAGGAAGTCACTAGCTATCGGAGCGCGGTCAAGCTAGGATTCCATGGCCTGAAGCAGAACGACAATCAGCTAACGAACGACCTCTTGATCGAAATCTACCGCATGGTGAAGTCTCGAACCGATGGTTTCCGTGTCAGAGAGGGAACTGTGATCATGAACACGTTCACTGGAGAGGTCGTTCACGTCCCGCCCCAAGATCCGACCGAGGTATTGGAAAGAATGGACGAACTCACGAGATTCGCCAATGACGATGCGCTCTCTGGGCTCGACCCGTTGGTGAAGATGGCGATCCTCCACCATCAATTCGAGAGCATTCATCCATTCGACGATGGGAATGGACGGGTAGGACGAATTCTCAACGTGCTGTACTTGGTTCGCTGCGGACTGCTCGAGACACCCATTCTCTACCTCAGCGGAGCCATTACCCGTTCAAAGCCACGGTACTACCGACTGCTGCGGGCTGTGCAGCAAGAGAGTGCTTGGGAAGACTGGGTAACCTACATGCTCATGGCTGTCGCGGACACGTCCCGCGACACTCTCCGACTGGTCGAGAGCATTCGCGCCTTGATGGCGGAGTACAAGGATGTGATCCGGACCAAACTGCCTCACCTCTACTCCCACGAATTGCTCAATGCTCTCTTCCGCCATCCGTACACACGAGTACTGGCGCTGCAGCAAGAAGTGAGCGTGTCCCGGCCAACGGCTACCAAGTACCTGAAGCAGCTTACGGCCGAAGGGCTTTTGAGCAAGCAACGCGCAGGCCGGGCTGACTATTTCGTCAACACCCGACTGGTCGAGCTGTTCCGAGAAGAAGACGACACCGGCCTAGTGTGAACGGGCCTAGGGTTCGACCCGACATATCGACAGGTCCGCCCCACCTGTCAAGAGTTCGTCGAAACCTTGACAGCTTTCTGCTGACTTGGCAAACCCTTTGACACTTCAAGCGCAACTCGCCAAGGAATCCAGAAATTCTTTATCGGTCCTGTTTCGATCTGTCAAACATTCCTCGAAGACTTGACAGAAATTCGACCGACTTGGCAAGCGCTTTGACACTTCGGACGCGAGCTGCCAAGAAATCCGGCAAACCTTTACTCGTCTATGGCCAGAGAGGCGGACGACCGCCTGCAGGCAGTACTAGCGGCGGTCGCCGACGACCAAGTCGGGTGCCATCAATGCACATCAAACACTGACAAGCCGAACAGCGGCCCCGCCGTATCTGCTCACTGTCGGCGCGGGCGCGGCGGCAGAGTACGGAGATTTCACTCGCAGAGCGGCCTCCGAACCGCCGTTGAGAAGGTCAGACAGCTAAATTGGCCTACCATTGCGCGGTCGATCTCGTCTACGATCTATGTGAACACTCGTTAGGAGGAAACCATGCGTCATTTGATCGCCAGCTACCTGGACAGTTCCATCTCGCGCCGCGGGCTCTTCGAAGCTCTTGCCGGATTGGGGTTCACCGCCGCCGCCGCGCAGTCGCTCGTCGCGCCGCTCGAGGCGTCGGAGAGCGGCCAAGGAGCCACCAAGATGACCGGCACGGGCGGAGAACTCGTCGTCGCACAAATGAAGGCTGCAGGCGTCGAGTACCTCTTCACCAATCCCGGGTCTTTCGAGGTGGGGTTCTTCGACGCATTCCTCGGCCAGGATCACACCCAGCTGATCATGGGCCTGCACGAGGGAATCGTGATCTCGCTGGCGGACGGCTACTACCGGACCTCGGGCAAGCCGGGTTTCGTCAATATCCACGTGATCGCCGGCACCGCCCAGGCCGCCGGGCAGATGTACAACGCCTCGAAGGACGGTTCCGCACTGGTGGTCACCGCCGGTCTGAACGACAACGAGCTCTGGAGCGACGACGCGGGACTCGCGCCGCGCCCGGGGTTCGACCAGAAGGAGATCAACCGCCAGTTCACGAAGATCTCATGGGAGTCGCGCGAGCCGCGGAGTCTTGCGCTGATGCTGCGCCGGGCGTTCAAGGTGGCGACGGCGCCTCCCGGCGGGCCGACCTATCTCGCGATGGCGCACCACGCGCTGGAAGCAAAGGACGTCGACGCGCTCATCCTCCCGGGCGAACGATTCACGCCGGAATCCAGGATGCGTCCCGCAAAGGACGCGGTCGAGCGTGCCGCCAAAGCCCTGGTCGAGGCGCAGCGCCCCGTGCTGGTGGCCGGGGACGAAGTCTGGAAGACCGGCGGGTGCGACGAGTTGCTGAAGCTCGCCGAGAAGCTCGGGGTACCGGTCACCAACCAAGGACAGGGATACGACAACTTCCCGGCCCATCATCCCCAGAACTTGGGACGCTTCAACCAGAACCACAAGATGCTGGCCGGGGTGGACCTCGTCCTGAGCGTCGGCGCGCCCGACTTTGGCGGCAGGGTCGTGCCGCGCGGGCCGGAGGCGCCGCTGGCAGCGAAGTTCATCCGCCTCACGGCCAACGCTGACGTCATCAGCCGCAACTACCCGACTGACCTCGTACTGGCGGGCACGCCGCGGGAGGGCCTGCGGGATCTCAACGAAGCGATCGACTCGATCACCACCGCGAATCGGCGCAAGCAGATTGCCAAGCCGCGCTCGCAGGCCTTGGCAACGTACACCAAGGAATCCCGGGCCAAGGCCGAGGCCGCAGCCCGAAAGAACTTCGGCCAAGGCCCAGTGCATCCTGACGAACTCGGCGCGCGAATCGCGAGCGTGGCCGACGACAACGCGATCATCGTGCCCGAGAATCTCACGGCCCGGTTCGGGGCGTTCAACTTCGGTCACCGCGACGGCGAGAAGATGCGCGTCGCCAACACCGGCAACGGTCTCGGATGGGGTATTGGCGCGTCCGCGGGGGCCAAGCTGGCCGAGCCCGATCGCCAAGTCATTTGCTCCATCGGGGACGGATCGGTAATGTACAGCGCGGCAGGTTTCTGGACCCAGGCGCGCTACGAGATCCCCGTGCTCACCGTGGTTTCGAACAACCGCAACTACCAGACCGTCCGGGGCGCCTACTATCGCTACGGCGGGAAGATGGCCGAGTCGGACCGGTATACGGGAATGTATCTCGGCGACCCGGACATCAGCTTTGTCGAGCTTGCCAAGAGCCAAGGCGTCGACGGAGAAAAGGTCAACGAGTCCTCCGAACTGGAAGCCGCCCTGAAGAGAGGCGCAGAGGCGACTCGCGAAGGGCGGCCATACGTAGTCGACGTCGAGACCGCCCGGTACGGCGGCGGCGCCGAATCAGAGTGGCACCAGAAATTCAGCTTGGCGGACACGCGGACGAAGAAGGTGTAGCCCGACCCAGGCCTTGCGAGCGACGGCGGCTGCCAAGGAAAGACGCGGGGCCAGCAAGTTCTGCGGGGATCATCCTATTCTGATCTCCGCAGATAGGAATGCGCAGCTGCGGCGAGAAACGCTGCAGCTAGACCAGACCTAGCAGACGACGACTGTAGGCTAGATCGGCGGCTACTTCCTCGCGTTCCAGCGCGACCGGCTCCCCTTCAGGCGCAACATACGGGCTGCCCTCTCGCGCTAGCTTCATGAAGCCCTCGTACACCCATGCCGGAACGTCGCGGTAGCTTTCCCAAAATCCTGCGTCGCGCACGGCAAACTTGCGAGCGGAACGCAAGTTGATCATCTCCAAGGAAAACGCAAGATCCGGGCGCAGCTCCCGGAATCGAGCAGTCCATCCGTCGATGCCGATATTGCCTTGGCCCAGAGGCACCCACATCACGTGCACTTGATCGTCTTCGATCCAGATCCGCGAGTCGCGGATGCCCGTCGTCAGCGCTAGCGGCGCCAGCACCTCGAGCGTGTGTAGCGGATCCTCCAAGGTCCAGGTCGCGTTGCCGGCATCGAGCAGCGTGCCGACATAATCAGTCCCGGCCTCTTCGACCAAGGAGCGCAACTGGAGCGCCTGGAGATCACCGGCATGGTTCTCAACCGCGATCTTGATTCCGTGGCGGCCGTCGTCGTCCCGGACCGACCTGCAGGCGGCGATCGTGTTCTCGATGTGGGCCTCCAGCGGAAGCTCGCCCTTGCGCTCGTCAGCGCCGCCGAGATAGCACCGGACGAATGGCGATCCAAGGATCCGCGCGATCCCGAACATTTTCAGCAGCTGTTCGCGCGCGGTGCCGTCCTCCTTGAGGAAGCGCGTTGACGTGCGACAGATCGAGCCGAACCCAACCTCGATCTGGATGCCGACCGAATCGGCGTGCTCGCGGACCCGCTTGAGGTGGTCGGACGCTGTGCCGCCAAGAAAGCGCGGCTCGGAAAAGTTCACGAGCGTTGCGCCGTGCGCATGCGCGAAGTCCAGCTGCTGGAACGCGGTCCAGCCTTGGGATCGCAGGCTGAAGAGGTCTAGGCCGAGTCGAGGGGTAGGCATTTGGGCTCCGAGAGATTGCGCCGCTAGGCCGGCTAGGAGGAGTTCGCGACGAGTCACTTGCACCGCACCGTCAAGTCTTGGACTGGCATCGCCGGATACTACGATATCGAAGAGCCGAGCCGTTTCGTGCAACGCTGCGGTTCACGGCGGCTTACGCGCTGAACGCGGATCGAACCGCTTCGCCCGAATCCGGGTCGAGATCGTCGACCGCAGCTTCCAAGCGATCCAACTCGCTGTAGGCTTCCTCGATCTCGGCGTGCAGCTGGCGCCGCATCTCCAAGATGAAGTTGCGGCCGACAGAGAGCGCGCGCTCTTGTTCGTGCATCAATCGCGCGATCGGCGAGGCATGCAATTGGCCCAGCGCATGCTGCAGTTCCCGCATCCGGTAGCGCGCCCAAGCGATCTGACGGTTCGCCCTCGCCCACGATGCTCCGAGTCCGCAGCCCAGGATCGGCTCGCTTTCCGCTTGCCAGTGCTCGAGCAGCCATTGCAAGCGGCGCTCGTCGCTGTCGCGGTAGGCGAGCGTCGCTTCCGCCATCAGCTCGTGGCGCCTGCGGCGCTCGTCGTCGTCAACGGCAAGGTCAGGGTGAATCTGTCGAGCAAGCGCCAAGAACAGTCGGCGCGCCCCCTCTTCCGGAGGAGGCGAGCACGCCGCTTCTCCATGATCCTCGTCCCGGGCCTGCTCGGTCCCGGTCGCCTGGCTTTCCTGCGCTTCGCCCAATGCCCGCCAGCCTCGATTGATCCGTTCGCGGAGACGTTCCAGCTCGTCGTACCGGTCACCGACAGCCGGACGGAAACGGCGCTCGAACTGGCGCAACCTGTCCACATCCGAGGCGTATTCGCGCTCGAGGCCCCGGACTGTCCTCTCAAGATCGAGCAGCATTCCCCGCAGGCGGAACAGCGCGCCGTTCGTCGCAGGGTGGTACCTGACCAAGGCCGTGCTCATGCTGCACCCCTTGCATAGGCGGCAGCCACCCCTTCGTGGATTTCCGCGGGCACCAAGTGGTCCCAATCCTCGCCGCGAGCGATGGCGGACCGCACCATCGAGGACGAGGTCTCGGCATGTGCCAAGGCTATGTCGAAGGGCAGGATTCGGCCCGCGTGCTCTGGTGCGACCCGATAGGCCCCTCCACGCGAGCCGACCAACAGCGTGAACCGCTCGAGCTGCTCGCTGAACGCCTCGCGGTCGCCATAGTCCCATTCCGCATAGCGCTCGGCGGCGTCGCGCCCGGCGATCACGAACAGCTCGCACGCATCGCCGATCTCCCGGCGCAGCGCGTCAACCATGTCCACGACCAAGCCAGCCTCACACGCGCTGGCGGCCCAGCCCTTTCGGAGCCGAGCTAGCTCTGCGATCCATTCCAAGCGATGCTCCATGGTCGGCCTCGCGATTTGCTTGTGCGGAGCCGATCGAGGAATGATCTGCACGACCTGATCCAAGTCGAAACACCGCTGCGCCGCCTCGCCTAGAGCCAAGTGCGCCATCGTCGGAGGGTTGTACGTACCCGGCAGCAGGCCGACCCGGCCGCGACGGAGCAACTGGCCTGCAACCGTCCGGATCACTACTCCAAGTAGGGTGCGAGGGCCCGGTCCAATTCAGCGTCGTCCCAGCTGTCGACCTCGACCGGGCGGTGCAAGGACCACTCTTCCACGTGGTCGAGAGATTCGCCGGGCTGCAGCGTGCGCAGCGGACCGAGCGTCTCGATCTCCAAGAACCGCTCGTTGGTGAACGTCTCGTAGGAAGCTCCCATGTCCGGATACTCCTCTTTGGGAGACGCCGCGAACTTCTTGACGAACAATTCGCCGTTGAGCAAGTACGCCCCGCGCGTCGCCGGATTGAACAGCCCGATCTTTTCCGGATCGGCATTCTGGGGGTCTTGCCGCAGAACGATGTACTTCTCCAGCCAAGTCCAGCGCGGATCCGCCATGTTGGTGAAGGCGAACACGACCAGCGGATTGGTCGGTGCCAAGACCTCGGGATGCGTGCCGCGCGGCGGCAGGGTCGTAATCCCGGTCCCTCCGGGGGCCATCATCGTCAACACCCACGTCGCTATGCGAAGAGGCCATATCGTGCGATTGGCGAGGGTGTAGACCACCCTGACCGCGCTGCCTTCGTCGGACAGCTCGACTGCGATTGCCTTCTGGACTCCCGTATGCTCGACGGGCGCCTGGGCCGTGAGCCGGTTCCCCGAGATCTCGACCTGCACCGGATCGTTGTCGGCTCCGTAGCTATAGACTGGATCCTCCGGGCCCACCCAGAGCCGGCTGCCGCCATACAGCCGCCAGTTGTCGCCGCCGGTCTTGCCGAGATCCTCTTCCAGCTCGACAAAGAAGTTCTGGCCGCCCTCGAAGCCGTACCGGATGATCCGGGGCCCGACGTCGGACGTGACGATCAGCTCGACTTCGCCATTAGACAGCCGATAGCAGTTCGGCCAGCCCGCATAAGGGATCTTTTCGACAGTCACGGCGGCGATCACGGGTACCGCGCCCAGCGCGAGCGCGGCGGCAAGAAGGCTCAAGCGGCGCAAAGGCACTCCCAAGAGGCTGGTGTGAGTGGGGGCAGCGCCTAGTAGGTCGCCCGCCCGCCACTGACATCGTAGCACTGGCCCGTCACGAACGAGCAGTCCGGGCTGGCCAGGAAATGCGCCACGGCGGCCACCTCTTCGACCGTTCCCGTGCGGGCGCGGGGGATCTTGGAGGTCATGTAGTTGACCTGCTCCTCGGTCAATTGGTCGAGAATTGGCGTGCGGATCACGGTCGGGCTGATCGCGTTAACGCAGATGTTGTTGAGCGCTGTTTCCTTCGCCATCGACTTGCTGGCCGCGATCACGCCTGCCTTGGAGGCCGAGTAGGCCACCATGTTCGGATTTCCCTCCTTGCCGGCCAAGGAAGCGATATTGACGATCCGCCCGTAATCGTGCTCGACCATGGTGGGCAGCACGGCCCGGCAGCAGTTAAAGACGCCGCTGAGGTTGATGTCGATGACGCTCTGCCAGTCGGCATCGGATTGCTGCCACGTGGGCAGGGCCTTGCCCGCGATGCCCGCGCAGCAAACCAGCGCGTGGATGCGGCCCTGGCGGGCCAGCACGGAATCGACCGCGGCCTGGACGGACGACGGATCCGTGACTTCGATTCCCTCGGAGAACGCCGCCAGCCCCTCCGCATGAAGCTTCTCGGCCTGGTCCGCGGCGGCTTCGGCGTTTAGGTCCGCGATGGCGACCGTGGCGCCCGCCCGTGCGAGGCGGGCAGCGATGCCAGCGCCGATGCCGCGCGCCGCGCCGGTGACCACGGCGGTCTGCCCGCTGAGGTCGAAGAAACTATGCGCCATCAGGATCGACTGCTTCGGAGCCTTCGGCACCGACCGCTGCGGAACCAGCAGGACCGACTGCTACGGAAGGGTCATCGCCGGACGGCGGGGCGGCCTCCGCAGCCGTCTCGTCGCCCTCCGGGCCGGAAGCCGCTTCGGCCTCCGGCGCACCGGCTTCGCTAGGCGCCCCTGCTGTCTCGGCCCCCTCCGAGCCCGACTCCTCTCCGTCCGCCTCAGAGGCCGCTTCGGCTTCCGGCGCGCCATCTTCGCCAAGGGCCTCTGCGGGCTCGGCGCCCTCGCCGGACTCCTCGGATTCGATCGGCGGCGCGAACTCGAACTCGGCTGACGCCTGCACGGTGCGCGTCAGGGGTTCGTCTTCGCGCCCCTCGGCGCGGACCTCGACCTTGATGGTGGTTGACAGATCCTTGTAGAGATGGACCGGGATATCGTAGTCTCCCAGAGTCCGGATCGGAGTCGTGAGCTGGACGCGCTGGCGCTCGATGCCGAACCCTTGCTCGTTCAGCTTGGCGGCGATGTCGCGCGCCGAGACCGAGCCGTAGAGCTGGTTGTTCAAGCTGGCGCGCACGACCATCCGCACCACCACTCCCTCGAGCGCTTCCATCTGCTTGGTCGCGTCGCCGTGGAGCTGCACGGCCTCCTTGGCCGCCGCTGCGCGCATTTGCTCGAGCTGCTTCAGGCTGCCCTTGTCGGCAGGGATCGCCAGCTTCTGCGGGAACAGGTAGTTGCGGGCGTAGCCGTCCTTGACCTTGACCACATCGCCGCGCTCGCCCAGCTTGTAAATGTCCTTCTTGAGAATCACCTCATGCATCGGAGCCACTCCTCTCTCTCTCCCGCGAGCGATCCCTGTCGCGCTGCGGCTTCTCGATCACGCCGACGAACGGCAGCAGGGCCAGATTCCGGGCGCGCTTGATCGCCCGCCGCAGCTGGCGCTGGTGCTTCGCGCTCAGCCCTGTGTGGCGGCGCGGGTTGATCTTTCCGCGGTCCCCGACGAACTGTTTCAGCGTCTCGACATCCTTGTAGTCGATGTGGTCGATCCGATTGACGCTGAAGTAGTCCACCTTGCGCCGCCGGAAGAAGCGCTTGCCGCCGGAGCGGCCGCGGCCCTCCGGGCCGCCTCGGTCGCGGCGCGGGCCGCTGCCGGCCTCGCGCGGGGGCGCCGGTCGTGTCTCTTCGTTCTCAGCCATTTGTCGATTCCTCTCGATACCCCGCATCACTCCTCGGCGGCCGGGGCGCTCGCCTCGGCAGCCGCCGGTTCGGCGCTTTGCTCCTCGGCAGCAGCTGCCTCAGCCGGCTCGGGCTCGCCGGGCGCCGGCGGCGACGGCAGCTCTGGCTCGGGCTTGCCCGGCGCCCTCGCCTTGGCCTTCTCGGCTTCGGCGGCGCGCGCGGCAGCCTTGGCATCCAGCACCGGTTGCCGCTTTGCGCGGCGCGCCTGCGCCTTGGCCAACCGCTTGAGGTCTTCGTCGATGCGGATCACCATGTACTTGATGACGTGATCGGAGACGCGCAAGCGGCGCTCGAGCTCGCGGTTCAGCGAGCGGTCTCCGTTGGTCGAGTACTGGATGAAGATGTAGTGGCCGCTCCAGAACCCGTGCACGCGGTAGGCAAGCGGCCGCTTGCCCCAGTCATCCACCTTGTCCACGCTGGCCCCGCCCGACGCCAGCACCCGCTTGACGCTCTCGAGGGACTCCTGCGCTTCCTGCTCCGGCAGGTCCGGCTTGAGGATGAACCCCAACTCGTAAACTCTCATGACTCTCTATTCCTGTGACTCGGCCAGGCGGCGGTTGCTCCGCGCCATGGCCTTCTCCGTGCCCTCGGCGAGGGCGTGCCGCACGACCTCCGCCGCGCGTCCGACGATTTCCCCAACTTCCTCGATCTCGTCCCGGGTGAACGGGCGCAGGACGTACCGCGCTCCGTTGGAGACGGGGTGTCCCGGGTGAATCCCGATGCGCAGCCGCGGGAACTCTGACGTCCCCAGCGCATCGATGATGGACTGCATACCATTATGACCCGCAGCCGACCCCTTCTGCTTGAGACGCAACCGACCCCAAGCCAGATCCAGCTCGTCGTAGACAACGAGCAGCCGTTGCGGGGCCAAGCGGTAGCGCCGCAGCAGCCGCTTGACGGGCCCCCCGCTGCGGTTCACGAACGAGAGCGGCTTGGCCAGCAATGCCTGCCTGCCTCCGATCTCTCCGGATCCGACTAGCGCGTCCTCTTCCGGTCGCGTGACGCGGATCCCCGCATCCTCCGAAAGGCGCTCGACCGTCAGGAAGCCCAGGTTGTGCGGCGTCTGCCGATACTCCTCGCCAGGATTGCCCAGCCCGACGATCAGCCAATCGGCGTCCTCGGGCACCGCGCGCCTCCAGAACATGGCTTCCGCCGCAACTCAAAGGGACCAACCGGCGGCCGCAAGGCACCCGGCTACTCCGCCTGCTCCTCGGCCTCGGCCTCTTCTTCCTCGGCCTCCTCCTCGTCGGTCAGTTCGGTCGTTGCGCGCGAGGCCATGACGTGCACGAGCACTTTCTGTTCGAAATCCGCCAAGGTCCACTTGTCGCTGGCCGGCAGATCCTTGGCCCGGATCGCCTGGCCGACGTGCAGGTCCGTGATGTCCACCTCAAGGTTCTCCGGAATGTCGAGCGGCAAGCACTCGATGCGAACCTCCCGGCTGACCATCTCCTCGAAGCCGCCCTCGGTCTTGACACCGAAGGCCGTGCCGACGGCCTTGATCGGGACAGAGACGGTGACCGGCTTGCTGACGTCCACGCGCAGCAGGTCCACGTGCAGCAGCGAGTGCTTCACCGGATCGATCTGGTAGTCGACGGCCATGGCATGCTCCTGCACGCCGTCGCACTTGATATTGAAGACACGGTTGTGGCCAGACGGTTCCTTCAGCACGGACGTCATCGCCTTGGTGTTGACCGAGATCGCTGTAGGGGCCTTGCCCAGCCCGTATACCGTCGCGGGCACGTTACCCGTCAAGCGCAGCCGCCGCGCCGCGTTCTTGCCGCGCTCCTCGCGCACCGCCACTTCCATTTCAATCTGCTGCTGCATTGCGTCTGCTCCCTAGCCGCCTTGGCAGCGGCCGCATTCTGGGCGGGCCTCGCAAGAGCCCGCAGTCATCCCCCTAGCCGAACAACATGCTGATCGAAGACTCGCTATGGATCGAGTTGATGCCCGCCGCAAGCAGGGGCGCTACGCTCAACTGCCGGATTCTGCCGCTCGCCTTGGCTTCCTCGGACAGCGGAATCGAGTTGGTGACCGCCAGTTCCTTAAGCTTCGACTCCTTAATTCTATCCACTGCGGGCCCAGAAAGCACGGCATGGGTCGTGACGGCGTACACCTCGGCCGCACCCTGGTCAAGCAAGGCGTTGACGCCATTGACCAGCGTGCCGGCCGTGTCGACAAGGTCATCGACGATCACGCAGGTGCGATCCCGCACGTCCCCGATCACATGCATGACCTCCGACACGCCCGGCTTGTCCCTGCGCTTGTCGATGATGGCCAACGGCGCGGTCAAGCGCTTGGCCAGGGCCCGCGCCCGCTCCACTCCGCCGGCGTCCGGCGACACCACCGCGAGCCTCGGCAGGTGCAGCTGCTGTAGGTATTCCACGATCACCGGCCGCCCGTAGAGATGGTCGACCGGAATGTCGAAGAAGCCTTGGATCTGGGCTGCGTGAAGATCCAGGGTCAACAGGCGGTCGGCGCCGGCAGCGACAAGCAGGTTGGCCACCACCTTGGCCGATATCGGCACCCGCGGGCGGTCCTTGCGGTCCTGGCGCGAGTAGCCGTAGTAAGGCAGCACGGCCGTGATCCGCTTGGCGGAAGCTCGCCGCAAGGCGTCCAGCAAGAGCAGCAACTCCATCAAGTGCTCGTCCACCGGGGTGCAGGTGGGTTGAACGACAAAGACATCCATGCCCCGAACGTTTTCTTCGATCTGGACGTGGATCTCGCCATCGGTGAAGCGAGACAGCGCCAGCTGTCCCGGTCGGATGCCCAGGCACGCGCAGATGTCCCCCGCCAACTCCTTGTTGGCGGATCCGGCAAAGACCTTCAACCTCGATTCCGTAGGCACTGTGCGAATTCCCAACCGATGCGTGTTCTCGAGCCGCGCGCTACCCGTCGTCTAGCGCCTCGCGGAGTCGAAGTCGGATGCGTCTGGCGCGCGACTCGCTGCCCGGCCCACATACTCCGCCGACCACGCCGCGAACCCCTCGGCCCGCAGCGTCTGCGCTACTAGTCTCGCAGACTGATAGGACTCAAAGACCCCGAAAACTGCGGATCCGCTGCCTGACATCAGAGCTGGCTGCGCCCCCAAGGCCTGCAGCCGCTCCTTGAGAGCGGCAATCAGCGGGTACCGCCGGAATACTACCGACTCGAAGTCGTTCACCACGCCCTCCCTGCTGCCTGGCAGCGAGCCGATGAAGGGAGTGCTGGAACTCAAGTCGAGCCTTTCGATCTTACTCTTATCCGAGTCTGGTGTCAATGCAGCGCGGTGCTCCTGCAGGGCTCGATATGCCCACGCCGTGGAGACCTCCACCGCCGGCTGTGCGATCGCTAGAGCGGCCGGTGGCAAGTCAGCCAGAGGCTTCAGCTCGGTGCCACGACCAGTGCCGATGGCGGAGCCTCCGAGCAAGAGAAAAGGCACGTCGCTGCCGAGCTCGGCCGCGACGTCGAAGAGGGCCTGAGCGTCCGGTCGCGTGGGCAGCATGGAGGCGACCGCGCGAATCACGGCCGCCGCATCGCTAGAGCCGCCTCCCAAGCCAGCGCCCGACGGTATGGCCTTGTCAAGGGTGATCTCGATCTGCGCCGCCAGGCCAGTGAGCCTGAGCATCTGGTCGGCGGCGCGCCAGGCCAGATTGTCCTCGCCCTGCAGATCCTCCCGGCTGCAAGTCAGCTGGACCGCAGGCCGGCTGGCCGGCGTGATGCGGACGCTGAGCGAATCGCTCAAGCTGACAGTCTGGAACAGTGTCCGGATGTTGTGGAATCCGTCGGGGCGCTTGTCGAGCACGCGCAAGAACAGATTGACCTTGGCATAGGCCTGTAGTTGCAGTGCTTGCGGTCGGAGGCCTGTGGGATCCGCCATGCGGCCGGAGCGCACTTCCTAGCTGTCGTAGTGCAGCAGGGACGAGACCTCGTACCCCCGGAGCTTGTCACGCCCGTTGAGGAAGTCCAGCTCGATGACGAACGACAGGCCGGCCACCGTCCCGCCGAGCTTTTCCACGAGCTGGACGGCGGCCTCGGCTGTGCCGCCGGTGGCGAGCAGGTCGTCCACGATCAGCACGCGCTGCCCGTGCTGGATGGCATCCGAGTGGATTTCGAGCGTGTTAGTGCCATACTCCAGCGTGTAGCTCACCTTGGAGGTTGCGGCCGGCAGCTTGCCCGGCTTGCGCATCAGGGCGAATCCAGTCCCGAGACGCTGGGCAACCTGCGGCCCGAAAAGGAATCCGCGGGACTCTATTCCGGCGACCAGATCGACTGCGAGACCGTCTGCGGCCTCGCAGAGCTCGTCAGCTACCATCGCCAAGCCCCTGGGATCTTTCAGTGCCGTGGTGATGTCGTAGAAGAGGATGCCCGGCTTGGGAAAGTCCGGCACCTCGCGGATGAGTGAACGCAGTTCGTCCATGTCCAACCCCATGGTAGCGGGCACGCGCCTCACCTGCCCGTAACGACCGCAGGGCGCCGCATGGCCCCTAGCTGTCAGAATCCTCGCCCTCGGCGTCCGGCTCGGCAGACGTGTCTTCGGCGTCCGGCGGTGCCAAGATGTCCTCCACGGCGCGCTCGATGTCCAGCCCGGCCGATTGCTCGACCCGGTATGTGGACGGCTCGCCGGCCCGCGCCGCGTAGACCAGGGTCTGGCCGGTATTCGAGACCAACACGGTCTCCGCCGCGCCATCCTCGCCTGCCGGCGTTACCGAGGCTGTGATTGCCGGCGAGTCCAGCCCGAAGGCCTTCTGCCGATCCGCGTCGTCGGAGGGGAATTCGGTGGCCGTCAGGTTTCGCAGGCGGTCCAGCAGGGTTTGCGCCTGTTCGCCATCCACTTCGCGGTTGCCGTCCGATTCCAGCAACCAGCCACCTTCGCCCTTCACGAGGGCTACGTCCTTGTCCCCAGCCCGCACCTGGACCCGTTCCGGGTCGGCGAAGCCGAAGTCGAACAACTTCTTGTTTCGGAAGTCCTCCAGCGGCTTGTCGAAGCTCTCAGCCAGCGTCGCGCTCACGCCGAACACACCGCTGTGTGCGCTGCTGGCGGCATAGTACGCGTCCCCGTCCTTGGCCACCTTCAGCTCGTGCTCGCCGCTGCCGTCCGTGACGGACACCGTCGCGATCGGCGCGCGGAACGAGTAGTCGGCACTCTCGGTGGAATCGCTCAAGACCTCGGTCATCTCGGCCGTCCTCACCACTTGCACGAGATCGCTGACCGTGAACTCGTCGGCCCTCAGCCGGTAGGGCAAGGCAATCGCCCAGTTCCCGCCGGCGCGCTCAAACTGCAACGTGCGGCCGCCCGCGACAACCGTGACGCTGGAAATCGAAGCGGCGTCCAGATCCAGCAGGCGCTTGTCGCGCAGGTCGAATCGCGACTTCTCGAACGTTGTCTTGTTGTAGCTGTACAAGGTGAACAAGCGCGGGTCGCCTTCCAGCCGGGCGAACACGCCTGATCCGGTCGGGGTGTCTCGCCCGAACTGCACCGTGCCGCCGCCCTCGGCGAGCTTGTATCTCACGGCCAGTTCGGGCTCGGCAAGCTCGTACGGCCCCCAGTCCACCACGTTCTCCGAGACCACTCTCTCGGCATTCAGGGTCGCAAGGCTGGAGACGATCTGGCCTACCACGGTCTGGTTGGCGGGAATTTCCAGGCCGCCGCCGAATTCCCATTCGTCGTCCGCCCCGCGCACTACCGTGATGGCATCCTGACCCTTGCGCAGCAAGCTGACTTCGCGAATGTCGGCCTCTTCCAGATCGACGACTTTCGGCTGGGCATCCTCATCCGCGGGCGGATTCTCCCGCGTATACCAGACCGCTCCGCCCAGCACAGCCAGCAATACGGCAGCTACGAGAAGGGGATTCGCTTTCATGGCTAGGATGCGCGTGGCGCGACTGACGCTGCGAGTGTTCGAAGTTCTCCGCTAACGGCGGCCCCACCATGTCCAGACGCCGGTCACGATGATGATGAGAGGCAGCAGCAGCAAGCTCGCATAGAAGATGCGGCTCATCTCCGCGGCGGTCATCTCGATCACGGTCGATTCCGGATCCTTCGGGCGGACCGAGATCAGATCCTCGTCCGAGCTCAGCCAGTTCAGCATGTTGAGCAGCAGATCGTCGTTGCCGCCCAGTGCCAGGCCGTAGTTGCTGGCAAAGCCGGCCGAGCCGACCGCTACGACGCGGCCCTCCGGCTCGGCTTCTTCCTCGGCGGGCTCGATGGCGTCACCAGCTGCCCCGGACGGCTCGGACTCCTCCGCGGCTGCCTCGGGCACGTCGTATGTCGCCGCCACAGCCAGAGCGATCGGGCCATCGGTCTGGCTCGACTCCGGCCCCAGCGTGAAGCCGGCCGCCTCCGCCATCAGCGCCGACGTCGCGAAGCTCGTCTCCGAGCTCTCGAACAACACATCAACCGTCCAGCCGTCAGGCACGTCCGACGCCTGCCCGACGCTGCGAGCGCGTGGGAAAAGAGTCGCCACGTTTTCCAAGGGCTCGACGATCGGATGGAACTGATACTCGCTGACCAGCGGCGTGAACGGGCCGCCCCCGAAGAGCTGGCCGATCGCAGACTGGTCGATGACCACGTCGTTCTTGGCCTCGATCCCCCAGCTCGCAAGCAGATCCACCAGGTTCGGATTGCGCTCTTCGCGGCGGCCGCGCTCGTCGGGCAGCACGGGCCCAAGCAGCAGCAGCGCCCGGCCGCCACCTTCCACGAAGTCGCGAATCGCCGCAACTTCCGGATCGAAATAGGCCGTGCTGGGACCCGCCACGACCACGATGGAGCAATCCTCGGGGACCGCGCCCTCGGCAAGGTTGACCTGTTGGTGATCGTAATTGGCGTCCTCGATGCGCGACACGGCGTTGGCGAATCCGTTGCGATCCATGTCGTCGCCGGAGGACTCGCCGTGACCGGTGACAACGCAGGCGGTCTTCTCTTGGCCCTTGATGGCCGTGATGATGGCGTTGGTGATGTCCTGCTCGCTCAGCGAAGAGGCCTCGTGGCGCACGCCGTCGATGTTCAAGATCAACGTGCCGTAGGTACGGACGTTCATGGCCTCGGTCTTGATCGGATCCTCGTCCGGATCGACGTACTCGACCGAGACACGGTTCGACGCGTTCTCGTAGCGACGCAGCATGTCCTGGGCCGCCACGAACTGCGATGTCCGGTCGAAGTAGGAAATGACCACCTCCCGCTCGAGGCCGTCGAGGATCTTATGCGTCTGGTCTGACAGGCTGTAGAGCTTGCGCTCGGTCGCGTCGTAGGTCTCGTTGTACTGGACGCCGAGCCAGTTTGCCGTGGCCAAGATAGCCACGAACACCAAGGTGTAGACAGCGGCATAGCCGCCCGATCTGAACTGTCTGGAACGCAACCAGTCCATTGCCGAGCACTCCTTATGCCTTCCAGCGCAGCGCTTCGAGAGAGCGCTTGCTGAGGAAGAGTCCGAGGGAAATCGCGCTGAGGTAGTAGAGCAGGTCCTTGAGTTCGATGACACCCTTCGAGAACTGTTCGAAGTGCGGCGAGATGGCGAGGTACTCGCAGATCCGGCTGAACGTGGAGGTCTCGTACGAACTGATCCAGTTCAGGACCCAGAGCAACAACAGCACGCCGAACGTCAGAGCGCCGGCCACGATCTGGTTGCGCGTCAGCGTCGAGAGGAACGTGCCGATCGCGATCATCGAGCCGCCCATCAGCAGCAGGCCGAGCAGGGAGACCAGCAGCGGCTTCCAGTCCGGCGTCGTGTACAGGAACAGAACCGAGAGGTTCAGCACTGCCACCAGCAGCAGGCAGCCATACAGCAACAACGCCCCGAGCCACTTGCCGCAAATGATGTGGTAGTCCTGCAGCGGGGAGGTCAGCAGCAGCTCGATCGTGCCGCTGCGCTGCTCCTCGGCGAACAGGCGCATCGTGATCATCGGAATCAAGAACAGCAGCACGATGCTCATGTTTCCCAGCGACGGCTCGATGACGAACTGGTTGACGTTCAGCGGCGGAGCGCCGGCGCCGCCCTGGGCCTGCACGCTGGCGCTGTAGTCCATGAAGAACGCTAGGCCAGATGTGAAGAAGTAGCCGAACACCACGGCGAACATGGCGAGCACGATGTACGCGATCGGTGACGTGAAGTACACCTTGAACTCGCGCATCGCGATAGTCCAGATGTTTCTCATTCGTCCGCGCCCTCCCCGCTCTCAGAGCCCTCGTCGGCGGGCGGTTCCGATTCAGCCGCCTCGGGCTCGGGCACCACTTCCTCGGCCTGCGCCGCAGCCGACTCGTCGCTGGTCAGCTTGAGGAAGATGTCCTCCAAGCTCAGCCCGAGCGATTGCATCCCGTACAGGCCCCAGCCAGACGTGACCACCGCTTCGGCCAGCCGCCGCGTGAGGTTCTCGTCCTTGTCGGCCTCGACGCGCCACACCGTGCGGCCATTGCGGGCCTCGTGCTCGACCACCTTGCGCACGGCCAGATCGAGTTCGAGCCGTTCCCGGACCTGTTCGGAAGGACCCTCAATATCCAGCAACAGGGAATTGGCGCCCTGTAGCTGCGCCGTGAGATTCTCAGGAGTGTCGCTGGCCTCGATCCGCCCTTCGTTGATGATGATCACCCGCCCGCAGGTGCCAGCGACTTCCGGCAGGATGTGCGTGCTGAGCAGGATCGTGTGCTCGCCCGCCAGCGATCGAATCAGGCCCCGCACCTCGATAATCTGCTTGGGGTCCAGGCCCGAAGTGGGCTCGTCGAGCACCAAGACTTCCGGACCGTGGATCAGCGCCTGCGCCAGACCGACGCGCTGCCGATAGCCCTTGGACAGCTTGCCCACCAGCAGGTCCCGGACGGCGCCTGTGGCGGTTCGCTCCAAGACCGCGTCGACGCGCCGGGAAATCTCCCTCTTGGGGATGCGCTTGATGGCTGCCACGAAGCGCAGATAGTCGCCGACCTCCATCTCGGGATACAGCGGCGGAGACTCGGGCAGGTACCCGATGCGCCGCTTTACCTCGATCGGGCTCTTGCCGACATCGAAGCCCGCGACGCTCGCCGTTCCGAGCGTCGGCGGGAGAAAGCCCGTCAGGATGCGCATGGTCGTGGTCTTTCCGGCCCCGTTCGGGCCCAGGAAGCCGACGATCTCGCCGCGCTCGACTTCGAAGCTGATGTTCGAGACTGCGGTCTTGGGCCCGTAGCGCTTGGTGACGCCTTCAACCTGAATCATGGACAAAAACTCAAGAAAGGAGCGTTAAGGGAATCACAAACGGTCGAGCCGCGAGGAGGGTCCTAGCCCGCTGCCAATCAACCGACTCTGCCTCTATTTTGAAGGGATCGGAGCCGCGTGTCAATCCGGACTTGCGGCGGGCTTGGTGCCGCCTTCGGCCGACTACGGCCCAAACCGGACCGCGTCCCGACAGGGGCCGCGTCGCCGCACGACAGAACTTCGCCGATAGCAGTTGTCTGTTCCGGGGCTCATCGTCGCTATAATGTGCCGGGCGGTTGCAGGCCAACCTTGACTGCAACTTCCCCGAAGGAGACATCTCATGCGCCGTGCCGTTTGCTTCCGTGCCGCCGCCCTGACCCTCTGCCTGGGGCTGGCCGCTATCGCCTATCACGCAACCACCGAAGATCTGATGGTGTCCGCCGCCAAGTCGTGGCTCGCCTCGCTGAATAGCAACCAGATCACGTCGGCCAAGTACAAGCTGGACAACCCCGACTACGAGCGCTGGCACTACGTGCCGGACAACAGCTTCGCCAGTACACGCGGCTACCGACGCAATGGCCTGACTTACAACGAGATGAGCCCAGAGCAGCGGTCGCTGGCCGACGCGCTGCTGGCAGCGTCGCTGTCGCGGGCGGGGTTCGTGTCCGTCAAGACGATCATGAGCCTAGAAGAAGTCCTGCGGATTAAGGAAGACGACAACACGGGTCGCCGCGATGTGAACGTCTACCACGTCAGCGTCTTCGGCGAGCCGTCGATGGATGGCGACTGGGCCTGGCGCTTCGAAGGCCACCATGTCTCCCTGCACTTTCTCATGCGCGCTGGCAAGCTGGTCTCGACCGCGCCGGAGTTTCTCGGCGCGAACCCGCACATGGTCATGGATGGTCCGCGCAAGGGCGTCCGTCCACTGGGCGCACGCGAGGACACCGCCCGCAAGCTAATGATGTCCCTGGGCGACGCGCTCAAGAAGAAGGCCTTGGTGGCGGAAGAGGCCTATCGGGACATCCTGACAACCGCCGACACCCGGGCCGTGCTGGAGAACGAGCCGCAGGGACTGCCAGCGTCCGAGCTCAGCCAGGCACAGTACGAAATGTTGCTGGCCACAGCCGATCAGTACGCAGTCTCAGTGCCCGCCGAGCAGGCCGAAGCGCGGATGAAGAGAGTGCGGGAAACGCCAAAGGACCAGCTGTTCTTCGCGTGGGCCGGCGCGATCGAGCCCGGAGGCGGGGACTATTACCGCATCCAGTCCCCGGAATTCCTGATCGAGTACGACAACGTGCAGAACGGCAACAACCACAGCCACACGGTCTGGCGGGAGTTCAAGGGGGACTTCGGACGGGATCTGCTAGCGGCGCACTACCGACTCGACGATCACGGGATGGGCCTAGATCGGAGCGTGGCCGCGGACTAGCGAGGCCCATGCGAGACATCGCGGTTTCGAGCCGAGTCTTGTCCATTTGAGGCCCACCTTCGACAGTCAAGTGGGTTCACGGCAAGGTCCTCGGCGCTGGAGCGTGCCAGGGCACAGCAGCCCAAACGGTGCCTCACCCTCGCGAAATCGTCCTCCGCATGTAAGTCCGCACCGAATATCGTCGGCAGCGGAATGAGGGGCGGGGACTTCGAGCAGAACTTGAGCGACATGCAGGCAGCCCCGACCGCCGACCTAGCGAAGGATCACCGCGACATCATCGTCGGCGTGAAGACCGCACACTATGCAGGACCGGAGTGGGACGCGTACGAGCAGGCCGTCCGCCTTCGGCGACCCTTTCGAACGGCCTTGAGACGCCAGTCCTGGCTTCGGTGAGACTCACAGGCATCGTCGCCCGCACCGTGCTGTTCGCGGGGTGGCTCTCAGCTCCCGGACTGCTGCTGCCCGATGACTGGCCCGAGTGGCGAGGGGCGGGACGGCGCGGCGTGTGGAACGAAACCGGCATCGTGGATCGGTTTTCCGGCCAGACGCTCACCTTGACTTGGAAATCCCCTGTGGGTTCCGGCTATGCAGGGCCAGCGGTGTCCGCCGGGCGCGTCTTCGTTACGGACTTCCGTCCAAGCAGGGGCTTGGTCGGCCACGAGGCCTTGGTCGCGCTCGACCAATTGACTGGGATGCCGCTTTGGTCACGTCGCTGGCCGGTCAACTACGCAGGCATCGAATACGCGGCGGGGCCGCGAGCGACGCCCACTGTCGACGGCGACCGCGTATACGCATTGGGGGCGACTGGCCGGCTGGTCTGTGCGCGGGTGCTCGACGGTTCCGTGCTTTGGGAACGGAGCTTTCAGCGGGACTTCGCTACCGAGCTGCCGCCGTGGGGAATGGCTTCCGCGCCGCTCGTGCACGGAGACCTGCTGATCGCCATCGCGTACGGGCGGCCCGACGCCAAGGTCGTCGCGCTCGACAAGCATTCGGGCGAGGAGGTCTGGCGGGCGCTTTCGTCCGAGCGTTCCGGCCCGGGCTACTCGCAACCGATCCTCTTGCATCACGAAGGCCGGCCGCTAGTGATCGTCTGGCACGCCGGAGGCCTGGCCGCGCTCGACCCTGCGAGAGGCACGGTGATCTGGGAAAAGCTGTTCCGCACTCGCATGGAGACACCGATTGCGACTCCCGCTTGGCGCAGGCCGCATCTGCTCGTTTCCGCGTTCTTCAACGGTTCCCGCCTCTTCCGCCTGGGAGGGGCGGACGCCGAGCTGCTATGGCAGGGTGGCAGCGACAGTGGCGTCGAAACGGACGGCCTGCACGCCTTGATGAACTCCCCGGTGATCGAAGGAGACTACATCTATGGGATCTGCAGCTACGGACAGCTCCGATGCCTGCGCCTCTCCACCGGCGAGCGTGTCTGGGAGACCCAAGCCGTGACGCGCGAGAAGGCTCGCAATGCGTCGGCCTTCATGGTCCGCAACGGCGACCGCTATTTCATCAACAACGACCGCGGCGAGCTGATCATCGCTCGCATGGCTCCGTCCGGCTACTCCGAGATCAGCAGGGCGGTCCTGATCCGGCCGACATCGACACCGGCCGCCCGCCGGGAGCTCGGGGCTGTGAACTGGTCCCATCCGGCCTACGCTGGCAGGAGCGTCTTTGCGCGCAACGACAAAGAGATCGTGTGCGCGTCGCTGGCCGCCGAGTGAGTGCGCCTGACGGGTCTCGGTCCCGCGAGAGGCACGCGAACGCCAATGGAACGCACCAGCCGGAGAGGTGCGAGGCCGTCGCGGGAATGAGTTCCGACCAGCGGATCATCGAATTTCGACGCGGGCCAGAGTGAACGCGGCCGGGCATGCGGAGATAGAATGGGGCCGCGACTGGGAAACGGACATGACACGTCGGCAAGCGCTTCTGGCAAGTGCGGGTGGAGTTGCGGTAATCGCTGCGGCCCAGAGACTCGTGCGGCGACCGTCCGAACGGGGTGCAACGCTACGCCTCAGCGCCCGCTCTCGGGTTGAGCGCGAGGGCGTGGTCGAGTCACTGGAGAAGCCGGTTCTCTGGAAGGCGTCCGAAACGGCGATTGTCATCTGCGACATGTGGGACGACCACTACTGCGTCAGCTCGGTATCTCGGCTCGAAGCCATGATCCCGGAAATGAATCGCGTCCTCCGAAGTGCCCGCGAACTCGGCGTGGCGATCGTCCATGCCCCCAGCGGAACGATGGACTTCTATGCCGGAACTCCCCAGCGAGCGCGCATGCGGGCTGCGCCGCACGCCGAGCCACCGGTCCCGATCGCCAAGTGGTGCCACCTCGACCCGGCGTCGGAAGGGGCTCTGCCAATCCATGACGCAGACCCCTGCGACGACGAGTTCCCCAGGGAGGCCAAGCGCGTTTTTCACCGTCAGCACGCCGACCTCGCCATCGCGGACGGGGACGGTATCAGCGACGACGGGCAGGAGATCTTCAACTACTTCGCCCAGAACGGGATTGCGAACGTGGTGCTGATGGGCGTCCACACGAATCTCTGCGTCCTAGGCCGCCCCTTCGGCATTCGCCAGCAGGTCCGGCTTGGCAAGAACGTCGTGCTGGCGCGGGACCTCACGGACTCGATGTACGACCCGCGGGATCCGCCGTACGTGAGCCACGAGCGCGGCACTGAGCTCGTTATAGAGCACATCGAACGGTACTGGTGCCCCTCGATCATTGGCAACGATCTGACAGTTGCGGCCGACCTCACATAGGCTGGCCGACCGCGGCCATAACGGCAGCCTGAACCCGACGACATGGAGTTGGCACGCGCGAGTCGGTACGCTTGCGCCCGCGAGGGCGATTGAGCGCCCCTACCCCAGTTCGACGCGGTTGACTCCTTCTTCCCGGTCAAACCCCCGGTCGAACGTAGCGAGCCAGCTCACGTCGCGATTCAGCATCACCCCTGCAGGGACGGCGTTGCGGGCAGCAAGTCCGGGCGTGGACAGCAGAATCCGCTTCGCTAGGTCCGTTTCCGCCAGTGTCACGCTGAAGACGCTGGGCGCGAGCTCGAAAAACAGGGCGTACACCCGGTCGCCTAGGTCGGCCCCGCCCAGCGCCGTGTACCGATAGAGGATTTCCTGCAGAATCCCCGCGCGGGTGCACAGTTCGCACCCGGCGTCACCCGCGGTCTCCAGGAAGCGCGTGGCCGGACCCCGGTTCGGGTGGTCCGCCCCGGCGACGTACATCGGAATGTTCGAGTCAACGAAGACCTTCATGAGCGGCCGGCGTCGATCTCGCCGATCATCGCGCCGATGTCCGACGTAGGACCGTTCAGCTTCCGCAGCTCCGCGAGCGGATCCACGGGGACCGGCCCGACCACCCGTTCAAGCCGTTCCTCGATCGCTTGGCGCACCCATTCGCCTCTGGGAACTCGGTCTCGTTCGGCAGCCCTTCGGAGGCGGATCTCCATCGCTTCGGGAATCAGCAGGTGCATTCGTTTCCATGCCATCGTCGTGCTCCTGAATCGACCATCCGGGCACCCGCAGTTCGTGCGCGGCCCGCTGGCGCTGCTCGTGCCTTGCGAAGCGTCGCAGGCAGTCCAATTGCATTCGTGTATTTACACCGTACACACTCCTGGGTGACCCAAGAATGTCCTCCCGGCACCCCCGTCGCCTCCCAACGACGCACTACGCGCGGCGGAGGGCCGGACCCACAGGGCTCCTGTCGCCTCTTGTTCTCCGGTCCGTGCTGACAGCGCCCTGCCGACTCCTGGGAGCCTAACCCTTGTGCTTGGGACAGCAACGGCGGAAAGTCGACGTTGAACCCGGTACGCCGGGTACCTCGCGAAGGACAGAGCTGGCTAGGGCACTGGCGATGTAGTGCGAGTGGGTGGTGGCCAGCGCGGCAGGGCGGAACGCGGGCGGGGACTGGGTCGCGGGCAGGCCTGGTATCGGGAGCGTGTTCTGGATCGTGAAAGCGCCAGTCGCTGAGGGCGTGGCCTAGGCCGCGTTCGGTCTGCTGAGTGGAGCCGTTTGATGGATAGAGCTAGCCCCTATTAATCAATTAGTGCTGCATTATGATCGATAAGGAATATTTCTTTCGCTCGTGACGTGGAACTGGCAACGACCGGACTGGCCTAACTTTTCCTGGGATCCGGATCGCTTCAAGAAAGCGGAGGAGGTGTTTCTCGTCGGCAGCGGCGTGCTTCAGGGCATGCTCACGCACTTGGACGAGTCTGACCGCGAACTCCTCATGATCGAGGCGATCAGCTCCGAAGCCCTAGCCACATCCGAGATCGAGGGGGAGATCTTGGATCGGGCGAGCGTTCGGTTCTCGATCCGGAAACAACTCGGCTTGGCAACCGACGAGCGGCGGGCGACGCTTGCGGACCAGGGTATCGCCGAGATGATGGTGGATCTCTATCGCTCGTTCGCAGAACCGCTTTCGCACGAGATGCTCTTCCGCTGGCACGGGGCTCTGCTTGGCGGCACGCGGAGTCTGAGCGATGTCGGTCGCTACCGAACGAGTAGTGAAGCCATGCAAATCATTTCGGGTCCGATTCATTTGCCGAAGGTGCACTTTGAGGCGCCGTCTTCTGCAGCGGTACCCGAGCAGATGGAGCGGTTCATCGCTTGGTTCAACCGCACTGCTCCCGACGGCACCGATTCGCTCACCGGATTGACGCGGGCTGCGGTCGCACACCTGTACTTCGAGTCCATTCATCCTTTCGAAGACGGGAACGGCCGGATCGGCCGGGCGATCTGCGAGAAAGCTCTATCGCAATGCACAGGACAACCCACGCTGACAGCATTGGCCGCTACGACGCTGCGGCGGCGCAAGGCTTACTACGCAGCCTTGCAGGCGGCCACCAGGGACAACGCAATAACTTCTTGGATCGCGTGGTTTGCCGGCATCACGATCGAAGCCCAGCGTCGCACCCTAGCCCGTATCGAATTCGCAGTCGACAAGACAAGGCTGCTCGACCGCCTCTGCGACAGGCTGAATGCCCGACAGGAGAAAGCGCTGTTACGGATATTGCGGGAAGGACCGGACGGGTTCGCCGGCGGCCTGAGCGCCGGGAACTACATGACCATCACGGGGGCCCCGCCCGCAACGGCGACAAGAGACCTTGGCGACATGGTCGCCAAAGGTGCGCTACGGCGAACCGGCGAGCGTCGTCACGCACGCTATCACCCCACGATTCCATTGAGGCCAGTGCGCCCCGTAACGGTTGATGAGGATGGTGGACTGCAAGAGGCATAGCTCATGTGCGGAAGGGTGGCGCTCGTAGCTACGCGCTTCGATACGGGGCGGGGCTGGCCCGGCTCGCCTCTCAGGGGCCAAGAGCGTGATCTACTCGCCGCGCACCGTATCGGGGTTGCTCTGCTTCGCGACTAGGAACTCCGCCAGCCTGACCTCAGGTTGAACAAGACCGGCCTGCCGGTGGCGCCGTTGAGGAAACGGAGGGCGACAAGCGAGGTCTCTACCAACTCCTCGAGGCCAGCCTTGGCCCACTGCTCGTGGAATATAGGATCATCTTCCGAACCTGAACGATGACGAATCCGGAATCCTGCCCGCTCGAACCAAGACCTTCCACTCTTCCAGAACGTCCCGTCCTCTTTCCCAGAACGTCGCGCACTGATCGAGGTATCGGAGCACAGTCTTCCGCTCGCCCCGTTCGAGAAGCTCCTTGGCAAGGATCGTGTCGGGTCCGATTAGCCTCAGCTTTGGAGATTCGGGGGCCGCACCCGCTCTTATCAAGAAAGATCGAGCCTGTTTGACGTTCCCTTCGGACAGCGCGATCCTGCCAAGGGTGATGTTTCCGTAATGGACGTTGCTAGCGTAGTCCCACCCCGCAGGTTCTTGCCGTAGCATCACTTCGGCAAAAAATCTGGCCCTTTCGTAGTCTTTCGCGACCAAAGCTGCCTTCGCAGCGTACTCGAGGCTGCCTCCATACGGGTCTCCGTCAGTTAACTCCAGCATACGTGCGTATTGCTCTACCGATCGCTTGGCCGATTCGACCTTTGACTTGTCGGACCCTCTGCGGGAATTGAAATAGTGGTGCAATCCTAATTTTCGAGCCCATAGCGCATTGGACTCATCAAGAGACTGAGCCCGTTGGAGCAATTCAATGGTCAAGGCGCGATCGCCGCGGCTCAGGAAGTCTGCCGCCAGACCCAACAGTGTCAGATTGTTTGGCTCCTCTTCGAGGTGTGCGAGATACGCACGCTTGCCGTCCACAAACCACTCGGGATCATCGAAGGGAAACGGCTCCTTGATTTGTGGGGACAAGGCCGCCAGCAGGCTGGACTTAGGCTTGTTCTGAATTAGCCAAAGGACAAGGGCACGCGAACGGGACCGCGCAATCGGCTCCCGGTAGCGGGACATATCACCGTAATAGCCGAGCAATTGCGCGCGAGCCGACATGTCCGGAGGATCCTCTTCCAGCCGGCCCTCCAGCGCCGCGACCTCCTCAGCCGCGAGGCTTGCTCCCTGCTTCAGCAAGTCCCTTGCGTCCTCGGCGAAGCCGGGACTGGTCAGTAAGCACCCGCATGCGATCTCCCCGGCTACGAGACAGACCCGCCGCAACATAGCCTCATGTTATTTCACGACGTGAGGTCCGGTCACATTTCGGCAACCGAGCAAGCGAGCGCCAGTTGCAGACCAACGGAAGGCGCTTGAGTGGCTGCACAAGACGCGCCAGCGCTCCGACGATCAGGAGCCAGTCCTGTCAGGTGAGGATCTCGTTGACGACACGTCCATAGACGTCCGTCAGGCGGAACTCGCGGCCGCTGTACGGATACGTCAGGCGCTCGTGGTCGAGGCCGAGCAGATGCAGGATCGTCGCATGCAGATCGTGTATGTGGACCTTGTCGGAAACCGCCCGGAATCCGAAGTCGTCCAGCTCGCCGAAGGTCATTCCCCCGCGCACTCCGCCGCCAGCGAGCCAAGCGCAGAAGCCATACGGGTTGTGGCCTCGGCCGTACGTGTCTTGATTGCCAGCGCCGTCTTGGAGGTCTTGGTAGTGCGGGGTGCGCCCAAATTCGCCCGACCACACGAGCAACGTGTCTTCGAAGAGCCCCCTCTGCTTGAGGTCTTGGATCAGGGCCGCAATGGGCCGGTCAACCGAGAGGCACTTGTTGGGGTGGTCGCTCCGGATGTTTGCATGGCTGTCCCACCCGTTGGAGGTGATCTGGATGAACCGGACGCCCGCCTCGGCGAACCGCCGCGCCAGCAAGCACTGCCGGCCGAAATCGTCGGTAGGCTTGTCCCCGATTCCGTAAAGTTCCCGCGTAGCCTGTGACTCGCCAGCGATGTCCAGCAGCGCAGGCACCTCCGCCTGCATGCGGAAGGCAAGTTCGAACGCTTCGATAGCGCCCTCCAGACGCTGGTCCGCGTGATGCCTCGCCAGGTGCGAGCGGTTCATGTCTTGAATCAAGTCCACTTGACGGCGCTTGCTCGTGTCCTCCATGGACGGATCGTCAAGATAGCCGATGGTTGCGCCTCGAGCACCGGTCCCCGAGTTCCCGAGCGCAGTCCCTTGATACACGGCTGGCAAGAAGGCGTTCCCGTAGAGTTGGACGCTGCCGCCATCGCCCGCGATGTTCGGCGCGATCGTGACGAAGGCTGGGAGATTGCGGTTCTCGGTACCCAGCCCGTACGCCACCCACGAGCCGATCGAAGGCCGCACAAGCTGCGTCGCCCCCGTGTGCAATTGCCGAACGGCCGGTGCATGCGCTTCGCTGTCGGCTTCCATGGCTTTTAGCAAGCAGATGTCGTCCACGTGCCGGCTGAGGTGCGGCAGCAAGTCTGAAACTTGCATGCCGGACTGCCCTGCCGGTGCGAATTCAGCGATCGGGCCCATCAACTTCGAGTAGGCGACGCCGGGCATGGCCCGGTTGGACGGCATCGAGTACGGCAGCACCTCCCCGTCGAGTTCGGCCAGCTTTGGCTTGTAGTCGAACAGGTCAACCTGGGAGGGTCCGCCCTGCATCCAGAGGAAGATCACCCGCTTTGCCCGCGGCGGGTGGTGCGGCGGCTTCGGGGCTAGCGGGTCGGTCTTGGCGCCCGCTTGGTCCGCGAGCATGGCTTGCAATGCGAGCGCGCCGAATCCGCATCCCCACGACTTGAGCCATTCGCGTCGATCCATCTCTAGCACCCTCGGAGACTATCCCCGGAACAAGAACTCGTTCGATGCGAATACCGCATGGCAGTACCGCGCCCACGCTTCCTCGCGACCGAGGCCGGCTCCAGTATCGCGCAGAAAGCTCACCGCGTGGGCGATATCTTCGCTCGAAGCCGGCCTGCCAAGGGCGCGCAGCACGAATTCGCGAACACGCTCCTCTTCGCTGGCTGCGTTCTGCGCGAGCAGCGCGCGGGCGGCAGCCTTGGACTGCTTGATCAAGAACGGAGAGTTCATCAGGTACAGCGCCTGTGTCGGCACCGTTGTCACGTCGCGGCTGCCCTTCAACGTGTTGGGGTCCGGGAAATCGAAAAGGTTCAACAGATCGACCTCGCTGAGCTGCGACTTCCTGAGCGTCGGCAGATAGACGGTTCGCCTGAATCGAATCGAGTCCGACAGCTCCATGCTGCCCGCAAGGAGTGGCGGCTGGCCCATGACAAGGCTCCCGCGAGAGCCCAGCGGCAGGCTGGGTCCGCCGCTGCGGTAGTCGAGCGAGCCGCTCGCCGCGAGCACCGCGTCGCGAATCGTCTCCGCTTCCAAGCGCCGTACGTTGGATCGCCACAGCAGCAAGTTCTCGGGATCCGTTGCGGCGGCCCGCTCGTTGTGCTCAGCCGCCAAAGCGTAGGTGCGCGACAGCACGATCTCCCGGATCAGCGCCTTGACCGACCAATCCAATCGCTGCAAGCGCGAGGCGAGGTAGTCCAAGAGCTCCGGGTGGCTCGGACGTTCGCCGAGCAAGCCGAAGTTGTCGACGCTGCCGACGATCCCCCTGCCGAACAGGTGGTGCCAGACGCGGTTGGCAATGACGCGCGCCGTGAGAGGGTTGGCGGAATCCGTCAACCACCGGGCCAGTTCAAGCCGACCGCTGCTCTTCTGGAAGCCGATTCCGATCAGACGCCGGTTGGCGATCTTCGGCGTGGCTGGCAGCGGAACCAAGCTGAGGAAGCCGCGGGGCACTTCCGCGCCAAGGTTGTGGGGATTCCCGCCAAGACTGATGTGAGCGTTCTGAGGCTCGGGCTCGTCTGCCAAAGCCAGAGCCATCGGCGGTGCCGGCTTGGCGTAGTGCAGGATCCGGAGCGCTTCGGTCTTGGAGGTATTCGCGGCCCTGCGGGCCTGCGCCAGCCGCTCCTTCAACTCGCTAGAGTCGTTGGCGCTGTCCTCATCGCCCGCAGCGGCCTCGACTCCAGCCTTCAGCTCGGCCACCAAGGCCTCGGCTGCTTGCTGTTCGGAGAGGGCCGCGGCATAGTCCTCTTGCCAGCGCTCCAAGGCTTCCGCCCGCTCACGCAGCTCCTGTGTCGTCTCGGGCAGGCGGGCGCGATGGACATCGCTGAAGACCCCCGACATGCGGGCGTCCAACGTTCGCGTGCTGCGGAAGATACCGGCCAACGCGTAGTAATCGCGCTGTGGCAACGGATCGAACTTATGGTCATGACAGCGGGCACAGCCCACCGTCACGCCAAGGATCGCCCTCCCCAGCGTGTCGAGCTGGTTGTCGACGATGTCCATCTGCAACTGCAGCTTGTCCTGGTCGACCAAGGCCCACGGCCCGATGGCCAGGAACCCGGTGGCCACGATCTGTTCGCGGCGCTGGGCGTCGCTCTCGAATTCCAGTACATCCCCGGCAACCTGTTCCCTGACAAAGCGGTCATACGGCTTGTCGCGGTTGAACGCGTCGATCACATAATCGCGGTAGCGCCAGGCATGCGGCGAGGGAATGCGCCGGCCAAGCCCCAGCGTGTCGGCGTAGCCCGCCAGGTCGAGCCAGTGCCGACCCCATCGCTCGCCGAACGCGGGCGACGCGAGGTAACGGTCTACCGCAGATTCGAGGACGCTTGGCCAAGGTTCCGTCTCGAGCCCCCGAACCTGTTCGGGCGATGGCGGAAGGCCCGTCAGGTCTAGCGCTAATCTCCGCAGCAGGGTGTGCCTGTCCGCCGCTCCGACCGGCGAGAGCCCACTCTCTTCCTGCTTGGCCAGGACGAATCTGTCGATATCCCCCTTGGGCCAATGCGCGTCCTCAACCGAGGGAGGATGCGCCTCTCTCAGAGGCTGCCAAGCCCAGTGCCCGACAGTTGCTTCCGGGGCCTGCGCGGCCACCAGCTGTTCGTTTCGCTCAAGCTGCGGCCAAGGCGCGCCGATGCGAACCCATTCCGTCAGGTCATTGATCTGGGCGTCCGACAGCTGGCCGTCGGGCGGCATTGCTGTCAGGCCCGGCTCATGGCGCACTGCCAGAATCAGGCGACTGGACTCGGGATCGCCAGGCACCACCGCCGGACCCGAACGTCCGCCCCGCTCCAGGGCCGCCGCACTGTCAAGCCGGAGTTCGCCGAAGACGGTCGCGGCGCGAGCGCTGTGGCACTGGTAGCAACGCTCCGCCAGCAACGGGCGGATCTTCTTCTCGAAGTGATCCAATCCCGAACCAGGCGAGTCGGCCGCCAGTGCGTTGGCGGCCGCGCCCAGCAGCACTGCGATCAACAGCCGTTTCACAACCCCTTCGTCATCCTGCGCCGGTACCAGTGTAGTCCCGATCCACCGGCACGCGGCGTCTCGGGGGCGCATTCGCTCGGTCATCGCTAGGAACGGCGACCGCGACAGCCGAACGCTTGCACGCGACGGAAGCGGATTTGTACGATAGGCAGTCTATGTCAGACCAACCCGAACGTGAATTCGGTTTCCAGACTCGTTCACTGCACGCCGGCCAGCGGCCCGATCCCGCTACCAATGCCCGCGCGGTGCCGATCTACCAGACCACCTCCTACGTCTTCAACGATACCGCCCACGCCGCCTCGCTCTTCGCCTTGCAGGAGTTTGGCAACATCTACACCCGCATTATGAACCCCACGACGGGGGTGTTCGAAGAGCGCATGGCGTCGCTCGAGGGCGGCATCGGAGCTCTCGCAACGGCCAGCGGGCAGGCCGCCCAGCTGCTGGCCATCTCGAGCCTGTGCCAGAGCGGCGACGAAATCGTCTCTTCTGCCACCCTGTACGGCGGCACCTATACCCAGTTCGACACGACCTTCCGCCGGTTCGGATACAACACGATCTTCGTCGACCCTGACAACCTCGACAATTTCCGAAACGCAATTACCAAAAAGACGAAGGTGATCTATGTCGAGACCGTGGCGAATCCGCGCATGAACGTGATCGACATCGAGGGCGTCGCCGCGATCGCCCACGAAGCGGGCATCCCGCTGATGATCGACAACACCTTTGCCACGCCGTATCTGTGCCGCCCCATAGAGTTCGGCGCGGATATCGTCGTCCACTCCGCCACCAAGTTCATCGGCGGCCACGGCACCTCCATCGGCGGTGTCATCGTCGACTCGGGCAAGTTCGACTGGACCAACGGCAAGTTCCCCATGCTCGCCGAACCAAGCCCCGGCTATCACGGCATGGTCTTCACCGAGACTTTCGGGCCGCTCGCATTTATCCTCAAGTGCCGGGTCGAAGGACTGCGCGACCTCGGGCCGTGCCTGTCGCCGCAAAACGCGTTTCTGTTCCTGCAGGGCTTGGAGACCCTGGCCCTGCGCATGGACCTGCACTGTGCCAACTCCCTCGCCCTCGCGAAGCATCTCGAAACGCACCCGCTGGTCACCTGGGTAAACCACGCCGATCTCCCGTCCAGCCCTTACAATCCGATGGCGCAGAAGTACCTGCCCAAGGGCCAGGGGGCTGTCTTCACGTTCGGGATCAAGGGCGGCCTCGAAGCCGGCCGGAAGTTCATCAACTCCTTGGAGTTGTTCTCGCACCTCGCCAACGTAGGCGACGCCAAGAGCTTGGTGATTCATCCCGCCACGACGACCCACCAGCAACTCAGCGAAGAGGACCACGCTGCCGCGGGCATCACGCCCGACATGGTGCGCCTGTCGGTGGGCATCGAGGATGTCGAAGACCTGATCTGGGATCTCGACCAGGCGCTCGCCGCCTCGCAGTCCTGACCTTCCCGCGTTCGTGGTTTCGCTGCGCCGGGGCAGCCCGCAGGGGTGCTCCGGAGCCGCTGTATCCGTAATCCCGAAAACCGTATCCAAATTTACGGATGCGGCTGCCGGCGGCCGCGGTGCAACTTATTCACAGCAAAAGGCTTAGCTGCCGCATTCCGCTTGAATTCGCAAGCTGCATCCTCTATAGTGTGGACATTCGAGGCGGGCTTCGCGGTATTGCGAATTCCGTCGCAGATTCACATGGTTCGGTCCCGTGAATTGTCGAGGCGGCTGTCGCTCGGCGTCATCCTCGCGGTGGCGCTCGGCACGCTCTCGCTCGTGAACTGGGCGGAGCGGGGCCGCTTCGGGGTGCCGGAGGACGGGATCATGTGGGCGGACTCGGAGGCCGGAGTGTCGGCCGCCCGCGTCGCGCCAAACAGCCCGGCCGCACTGGTGGGAGTGCGGCCGGGCGACATATTGGCTTCTATCGACGGCAGGCCGGTCCACGAAGCGTTGGACGTGGTCCGCATCTTGAGCGACGTCGGGGCGGGGTTCCGCGCCGACTACCGCATCGACCGCGATGGCGAGCGCATCGGCCTATCGGTCGTAATCGGCGAAGGCGCCGGCCGCGGAGCGCTGGGCGGTTTCCTGTTGGTGCTGGGATGGAGCTACGCCCTGATCGGCTTGCTGGTCTGGGCGCGCAGTCCGGGCCACCCGCTTTCCGGCCTGTTCTATGCCTTCTGCCTCGCTTCGTGCGCTGTCTACGCTCTCAGCTCCACCGGGGAGTTGTCAGGAATCGACCGGCTCGTCTACTGGATCGATGTTTGGGCCCTGCTCTGGATGCCGGCGGTGCTGCTGGACTTCTGCCTGCGCTTCCCAAACGGGGAGAAGCGGCACGGGCGACTATCAGCTTGCTCGTACGGACTTGCCGTGGCGGTCGGGGCGGCGCACCACGCCACCGCTGGAGGCTGGGTGTCGGGCGGCATCGGCGACGAGGCACTGTTCCGATTCTTCGAAACGGCCCCGCTAGTGCTGCTGGTCTTGAACGGGCTCGCGGCCGCAAGCGTGGTGTGGCTGGGGACCCGCGATACCGCCGATCCGGTGCAACGGTTGCAGCGCCGCTGGCTGGGCTTGGGCGCGGCAGCCGCGATGGCTCCGTTCGGAATCTTCTACGTGGTGCCGTTCGCGGCCGGAACCGCTCCGGGCCCGAACCAAGCCTTCTCGGTACTCTCGCTAGGGGCACTGCCCCTGGCAATCGCTGTCGCGCTATTCCGCTATCGCCTGCTGGACTTCAGCTTGGTCTGGCGGCGGGCCATCGCCTCCTCCGTCGCCCTCGGCCTGCTGTTGGCCATCGGCGCGGCCGTGCTGTTCGGCGGGGCCGTGCCCAAGCCGTGGCTCGACAACTACGGCCCTGTAGTCTGGCTGCTATCGCTGTCTCTGGCGGCAGCTGCGTACCATCCGGTGCGCGACTGGCTGGCGCGCACGCTGGAGCGCCGGGCGTACCGCGAGCGCTACCAAGAGCGGCGCACCTTGGCGGACTTCGCGGCCGAGCTCGCCGCCGAGACGGATCTGAACCGCATGGTAGCCTCCGCCGGCAACCGGCTCGCTCAGACCCTGCACCTTGAGCGCGCGGCTGTCCTTGTGCCGATCGAACCGGCGGAGGGCGCCGGCATGCAGTTCAGTCTGCTCTGGAGCCACGGGCTGGACGAAAGCGAATGGGACAGCCCGCGCCGCATCGAGCTCCTCGAAACCGAAGACGGTGACCGCGTCCGGCCATTCTCGGTGGCGGAGCGTTCCAGCGATGCGCGAGACCGTTCGTCAGGTGTCTTCGGCATGTGGCACTTCGTGCCCTGTCTGCTGCGGGACCAGCTACTTGTGTGGATCGGCTTGGGGCGCACGAAGCGCGGCGAGCTGCTCACCAGCGAAGATGTGGCCTTGGCCGAGACGGTTGCCGGCCCGCTCGCAATCGCCCTGGAGAACGCACGCCTGTACTCCTCTCTGCGTGCGAGGGCGGCACAGAACCAACGCCTCAAGGACTTCAACGAGAACATCGTCGAGTCTCTCTCGGTCGGCATCGTGGTCCTGGACACGGAGGGTCGCGTGCAGAGCTGGAACACCCAGCTAGAGCTCGCGCTACACATATCGCGGGAGAACGCCGTGGGCCGTCCGCTCGACAAGCTGCTCCCGACCTCCCTGATCGAGCGGGTGAACGACTGCGTGGACGAGTCCGGTTCCGGCACCGTGCACAAATTCTTGCTGCGCTCTGCCGAGCTCCCCGAGGAATTCCGCCCGCAGGACCCTGCCGACAACGCCGACCGGGTTATCAACCTAGCCGTCGCGCCGCTGGTCGCGAAGGGATTCGAGCCAGTCGGGAGACTGCTGATCGTCGACGACGTCACAGAGAGGGCGGAGCTTGAAGAGGCCGTGCTACAGGCGGACAGACTCTCCTCGGTCGGCCTGCTGGCTGCCGGAGTGGCCCACGAGGTGAACACGCCGCTCGCAGTGATCTCGACCTATTCCCAGATGCTGGCAGACCGGTTCGGCACGGGAAGCGAAGAGGCGAAACTGCTGGGCAAGATGACCGAGCAGACGTTCCGAGCCAGCGAGATCGTCAATTCGCTGCTGGACTTTTCGCGCACCTCCGGCGCGGAAATGACCCGCTGCGACCTGAACCGCGCGATTTCCGACACACTGGAGCTGATCTCGCCCCAACTGCGAAAAGCCCGCGTGCGGTTGGAGCCGCGCCTGGGCGCGTCCGCGATCATCCGGGCCAACCGAGGCAAGCTCCAGCAGGTGCTGTTGAACCTGTTCCTCAATGCCCGCGACGCAATGCCCGACGGAGGAACTCTGCGCGTCACGACGCGCATGACCGCGGACGCGACCAGCGGGGCGCGGGCACAGGTTCTGGTGTCGGACACCGGCACAGGCATCGAACCGGAACTGCAACGGCGGATTTTCGATCCCTTCTTCACCACCAAGGACTCCCGGAGCGGAACCGGGCTGGGGCTGGCGGTGAGCTACGGAATCGTGCAAGAGCACTCCGGCACGATCTCCGTCCAGAGCGCACCCGGGGCGGGAACGACCTTTACACTGGAGTTCCCGCTGGCCGAGCAACCGGTGCATGCCTGAAGAACCGACCGCCCCTCGCGCCAGGCATCCGGCTCGCATTCTCATCGTTGACGATGAACCGGCAATCGTAGAATCCCTGCGAGCCGTCGTCGAGGCGGCCGGCTACGCCACCCTGGCCGCAGGAACGGCAAGGGAATGCACGGAGGTCTTCGCCCGCCAGCCTTGTGATCTTGTGCTGCTGGACCTGATGCTGCCGGACCGGACTGGCCTCGAAGTGCTCACCGACATCATTGCGGTCAGACCTGACACCCCGGTGCTCATGCTGACCGCGTACGGTTCGATCGAGACAGCCGTGGAAGCCACGCGCCGAGGCGCTGCCAACTTTCTGACCAAGCCTTGGAACAACCGCCAGCTGCTGCTGGAGATCGAGCAGCAGCTGGCGCGAAAGCGGCTGGAGACCGAGAACGCCCGCTTGCGAGACGAACTCGGGCAGGCCGACTCGGTGGACGGCCTGATCGGCAAGTCGGAGGCGATGACCGGCGTCTTGGTGATGATCCACCAGGTGGCCCGCACGACTTCGACGGTGCTCGTCACGGGCGAGAGCGGCACCGGCAAGGAATTGGTGGCGCGCGCGATTCACAGGAACTCCGCCCGAGCCAAGGCTAACTTCCTCACCGTGAACTCCGGAACGATTCCGGGCGAGATGCTTGAATCCTCGTTATTCGGCCACGTCAAGGGTGCGTTTCCCGGCGCCGAGCGCGATCGGCAGGGCTGCTTCGAGACCGCCGCTGGCGGCACGATCTTCCTTGACGAAGTCGGGGCCCTGTCGCTCGAGACCCAGGCCAAGCTGCTGCACGTGATCCAGGAGCGAGAGATCGTGCCCGTCGGGTCCAACGAGCGCAGGCGAGTGGACGTGCGTATCATCGCGGCGTCCAACGAGGACCTGCAGGCCGCCGTCGCTGCGGGCCGCTTCCGAGAGGACCTCTACTACCGGCTGAACGTAATCGGGATCGAATTGCCCCCCCTGCGCAAGCGGACGGAGGACATCCCGGTGCTGGTCGAGGAATTCCTGACGCAGTTCTGCCGCAGGGAGAGCAATCATTTTCTCGGACCTGACCGAAGATCGACGCTGCGGTTCGCTCCCGAAGCGCAGCAGCTCCTCATGTCGCACAGCTGGCCGGGCAATGTCAGGGAGCTGCGCAACGTGGTCGAGCGGGCGGTAGTGCTGGCGACTCAGGAAGAACTCGGCACGGACGTGCTGCCCGCCCCCATCCGGGAAGCGGCAGGCGCTGCGGCACCGCAGTCGTCGGAGCAGGACATCCACGCCCGGCGCCCGGGCGAGAGCTTGCCCGATATTGTGGAGCGCTTTGAACGTCAGGTCCTGCTGGGCGAGCTTGAGCGACACGGATACAGCCAGACCGAGACGGCCAAGGCGCTGGGCGTCGCCCTTTCCACGCTCAACCAAAAGCTCCAACGGCTGGGCATCGACACGAAGCGAAGGCGTGAGGGCGTCTCGCGATGACTTGGCCGCGGCGATGGCAAGCTCAGCCCCGCTGCGCGCCTCGGGGGGGCACCAACGGAAGATCGCCGAATGCCGGGGCTGCGCAGAAAACAGCCCTTGACTTCAGGTGGCGGCATTCCATAAAATCGCGGGCGGGGGTTGTGAACGGGCCATGCAATGCGAATCGGCGGCTCTTGCTGTCGAATAGGCGGCTCTTGCTGTCGAATCGCCGGATGGCTAGTTTGGAAAGGTCGCGCGGTGCCGATACCCCGGCCCGCGAGGCAAGTTTGAGTGATTGGAGTGAACAATGAGAGCTAATCAGGGATTGAAGGTCCGCCTGTTCGCAGCGTGGACACTGGCGGTGCTGCTGCCGGCCCTTGCATGGGGCCAAGGTGCGGCTGGCACGATCAACGGGACCGTGAGCGATGCCACCGGGGCAGTGATTCCCGGTGCGCAGATCTCAATCGTCAACGCCGAGACCGGCGTGGAGACTGCCTCCGAGACAGGCATCAACGGCGTCTACGCCGTGCCCAACATGCCGCCGGGCGATTACAACATCTCTGCCTCGGCCGATGGCTTCAAGTCAGCCGAGGTGCGCGGCCTGCGCCTCAACGTGGCGTCAGAAATCTCGCAGTCGTTCGCGCTGGAGATCGGTGCGGTGACCGAGACAGTCGAGGTCACCGCGGAACAGCTTCAGGTCCAGACCACCTCCGGTTCGGTTGGTGGTACCGTCGCCACGGAACAGATTCAAGAGCTGCCGCTACCGAACCGCGACATTTTTAACCTCGTGAACCTGGTGCCCGGCGCATCCCGCTCCGAGTCGAACGGGTACGTTTCCATTGGAGGGGGCCGCTCCCGCTCGACGGGATCCTACATTGACGGCGTGAACAACACGCGGGGCGGCCTAGGCGTACAGAATATCGAGATGGCCCCACCTGTCGACTCGATGCAAGAGTTCAAGGTGGAGGTCAACTCGATGGGTGCCGAATACGGCCGCAGCTCGGCGGGCGTGGTGCAGGCACTCACTCGCAGCGGCACGAACAGCTGGAACGGCAGCATCTACCACTTCGTGCGCAACGACGCCTTCGACGCAGCCGGGTGGAACCAAGACGCCAAGCCCAAGCTTCGGCGCAACAACGGCGGCATCTCGATCGGCGGCCCAATTGCCGAGAACAAGACGTTCTTCTTCTATAACATCGACGTCTTTCGAGAGAAGCTCGGCTTGATTCGCACGCGCAATGTCGGCCTGCCAGAATTCCGAACCGGCAACTTCTCGCGCGCCACTCGCAACGCGGGCGGGCGGGCGGTGTTCGTGCCAATCTATGACCCCATGACGCGCCAAGGCGGATCGTTCACCAGACCCCGGGGAGCATCCCCATTCCCAGACAACACGATCCCCGTGGATCGCTTGGACCCGGTGGCGGTCAAGGCAGCCAGCTACATACCGGACCCCAACCGTGTGCCGAACAACCTAAACAACCTCGCAGGTAATTGGCGCGAGGCCGCCGACCGGGCGCGCAATCGCGACTACCACACGTTTCGGTTGGATCACAACTACTCGGACAAGTGGCGCACCTTCATGCGCATGATCCTGACCGAGCCGGATGACACGGTGACCGACTACACCCAGGGATACGGGATCGCGGATCCGGGGGGAATTGCAATCCTGAACCGCCGCCAGAACTGGGGCCTCAACAATACCTACACCTTCAACCCGACATTCTTCGTCACATCGATCATCGGGTTCAATCGAGTCTCGGTAGACAGGAAATCGGGAGATTGCTGCGACACGAATTACGCCGATCATTTTGGCATTCCCGGCCTCGAAAAAGGCGGCGAGGTCTTCCCGCGCTTTAACTTCGGGGGTGGCCGCGGCGTGCCGATGTCGTGGATCGGTGCCTTGGGCAACGCCCACCGGTTCGCGGTCTTCACCAACTTCGACTACGAAGCCAACTTCACCAAGATCAGGGGTAACCACACCTTCAAGTTCGGCGGGAAGTACACGTCCTACCAAGGCAATGAGGTCAGCCGTCCCCAGCCCTCCGGACACTGGCGGTCGACGGGCCACCTAACCGGCGAGTGGAAACTGTCGGGAGGAGGGCGCAACAACAACACGGGCGTTGCCTTTGCCGACTTCATGCTCGGGCGTGTGTGGAATCTCGACACGCGCGTCGCGCCCGGGATCGGCAAGCGGATCAAGTATTGGTCGGGATTCTTCCAAGACGATTGGCGAGCTACCCAGCGCCTGACGCTGAACATCGGCCTGCGCTACGAGACAGAGACCCCGATTTACGAAGTGGGGGGACGCATGAACGGCTTCTGCGAGTACTGCCCGCATCCGCTGGCTGGCCAGAACGGAATCCCCGAAGGCGCGATCGGGAGGGTGCTCTTCCCGAATCGCGACGGCACCGGCAAGTACCTCTGGCAGTGGGACAAGAACAATTTCGCGCCGCGCTTCGGCTTCGCCTACCGACTCAAGGACGATAGCTCGATGGTGCTGCGCGGCGGCTTCGGGATTTTCTTCGGCAATCCCTACGACCGCAACTCCATCCAGCCGGGTCGGGCCGGATTCGACAACATCTTCCGCGTACGCGGAGGCTTGAGCGGCTACCTGCGCGATGGCGTCCCGGCAGGCGCCTTGGACGACATACCCGAATCCGAGTTGCATGGAGGTTTCGGCGCGGTAGGCACGCGCTTCGAGACGTCCACCATTCAGTTCTGGAACCAAGATCGAGTGCTGCCCTATTCGCAGAACTTCAACTTGACGTTGCAGACGCGTTGGAAGGGCGTGCTCTGGGACTTCGGGTTCATGGGCGCTCTGGCCCGCCACCAAGCGATCAACAACCTCAACATCAACCATATCCGCCCCGAACATCTCGCAGCGGCCAATGCGCCGGGAGCGAACATCGAGGACTTCCGGCCATGGGTGGCTTGGCAGGGGAATCAAGACCAGATCCAGCTGATGTCACCGAACTGGGGCATCTCGAACTACTACGCGCTCACCTTCAAGTCGGAGAAACGCTACCAGAACGGACTGGGCTGGACCGTTGCCTACACACACATTCAGTGGATTGACAACATTCGTTTCATCGGCGACGGCGACACGTTCGGCGACAACGACAATCCCCAGAACATCTACGACCTCAGCGACGAGCGTTCCAGTTCGGTGAACCGACTGCCGCACCGCATAGTGTTTGCCCCAATCTTTGAACTGCCATTCGGCAGGAACCGCCGCTGGGGGTCGAGTTGGAACAAGGTGCTTGACGCGGTGGCCGGCGGCTGGCAGCTGTCGACCGTAGGGACGATTCGCAGCGGCGGCTACATGGGCGTGAACATAGACGGCGGAGGCAACTTGCGCGGAGATCTAGCCGCTGGCGTCGCCCTGAGGCCGAACCTCACAGGTGCTCCCTTCAAGTCTTCGACTCAAAAGCAAGCGGCGGACGGAGTGATCGGGCACAACTGGCTCAACGAGGCCGCATTCGAGAACCCGGCGCCGTTCACGCTCGGCGACGCGGGGCGGACGCTGCCCGGCATTCGCGGACCCATGCGAATCAACTTTGATGTCATGCTTGCCAAGAACTTCCGCTGGGGCGAGAATTGGCGCGCCCGCTTCAGCTGGGAGGCGTACGACGCAGCCAACACCCCCGCCTTCAATATCCCCAACACGTCGCTCGGCAGCGGCACGTTCGGCTTGGTGACGAACACCCTGCCCAACAGCCGGCGCATCATGCAGCTCGGGTTGCGGATTACCTTCTAGCATCCCGCAAACGTTCGAAGTAACAGCGGCTCCCGGCATCTGGCCGGGAGCCGCTTTCTCTTGCATAGTTGTTGTTGCGGTGCGAGCGGAACCGCCATCCCCTAGGTACGTTGGTCTGTTGAGGGCTGTTCGGATTGACGGCACAAGCCAATCGTGGCCTGCAAGGCACTCGAACCAGGCCAAGCGATTCGGCCAGATCGTGAGCAATGCTCGAGTGCAGCGGGCAGGCCTTGCAGGATGATGCGCCCACACACGTAGCGCTCAGCCCGATTTCGGAGCGGCCCGCCACTGGGCTCGGCACGAGCCGAGGCTTCGCCGACAGGCGGTCTGGGGCCACGTCTTCGAGAACTCCGCCGGGAATCGCCAGCCGGGGCCCACTAGCAAGATTGCTCCTGCGGGCAGCGTCGAGCATTCTGCCGTCGGCTCAATTTCCTGGTACGGCGAACCGCTGGGCAGCGATTGCAATCTGCACGCGCGCCGACAAACTCGAGTTGCTGGTCAGTAAGTGCTGTTCCACATCCACAAGCCAAGAGGCGTAGTATGGGAAGTTCCTGATCGATACAGTTTTCGTATTACACTAGACACATCGACGGAGACCTCGTGGCAACAGTGACCATTTCCCCCAAGTACCAAGTGGTGATTCCCAAGCAGATCCGGGATCAGCTCTGCCTCCTGCCGGGCCAGAAGATCCAAGCGATCGCCTATGGCGACCGCATCGAGCTGATTCCTGTGCGACCGATGCGGGAGCTGAGAGGTTCTCTGAAGGGACTCGACACCAGCGTCGAACGCGCGGCAGACCGGGTATGAATGTCGTCGATTCCAGCGCCTGGCTGGAGTATCTCGCCGATGGCGCGAACGCCTCCTTCTTTGCGGAACCGATCGAAGACATCGAGGCCCTTGTGGTCCCCACGATAAGTCTCTTCGAAGTGTTCAAGCGGGTGCTCCAGCAACGCGGCGAGAGCGCAGCACTTCAAGCGATGGCGGCCATGCAACAGGGAACTGTCGCGGAGCTGGGAGCGGCGCTGGCTGTGAGGGCGGCGGCGCTAAGTGTCGAAATGAAACTGCCTCTGGCCGACAGTATCATCCTCGCGACCGCCCGCAAGTACAGCGCGGAACTCTGGACGCAGGACGCGGACTTCGAGGGTATCGAGGGTGTTCGATATCGACCGCGACGAGCATAGCGGCGTAGCAACGGACGCGAGGGAGCGCAGACAGGCCCTGCCCCTCCGGATTGCGCCGCTGAGGGCCGGCATCTCACCTCCGAACACAGTCCCGTCGATGGTGTTCAATCTGCCAGGCAGCCTTGGACCGCACGACACGCGGCATCCAGGGCCAGCGCCCCGCCTAGCGGGCGGTTGCATGCGAGAGTCGACAGAGAGTCCGCATCAGGTCTGGTCGTCGCCTCCCAAGTAGGAACGGCAGAATTCCGGGAAGCACGCGCCGTCCAAGAGTTCGGCACGCCGGTCAATCGAGCCCGGCAGCGGAGAATCGCCAGGAAGGAAGAGATCGACCGCCTCCCGTGCCCTGACCTTGGTGGTCTCGAGGCAAGTGCGGGTGTGGTCTCCCGTGGAGATCACCCATGCCAAGAGCAGCACTTCGATTGCATTGGCGGACTGGCCCGGCAGCATCCCGTCGACACTCTGGCGCTCGGCGCACCCTTCCATGCACGGATCGGCGCTCTGCACGGCAATCGCACTCAACCGGGCAGCAGTTGCGATACGAGAGATGCCCCGGGGAACGCAAGTCGCTTGCGAGCCCCGCTTGCAACGAATTTGCGGGCGAGTGCCCGCACGCGCGACGCCGGACGGACTATTTGCGACCTCCGCGACCCGTTGATGAAGCAAGAGCGTCGGGCTCGACGCCACACCGATAGAGCAGGGCCAATTGCCCTGTCAACCGCTGTGTGCCATCGCCTAGCCGGCTGCCCCGACGATCAAGCCGGGGCAGCGCGGCCATCCAGCACCGCAGGTTCCCGTCGCGGGAACCGATTCAGTTCACGGCGCGAGCACCGAGGCAGCGGCCATGACGGGCTGCTCTTGGCGGTTGGCGGCTGCGATCTGGCCCTTGACGTGATGCTGCTTCAATTCGGCAGTCCTTCCGATCGGCTCGACTTCGTCGCCAAAGCCTCGCCTCGCCAAGGCGGCCCGCAGCATCTCCATGTCGCGCTCCTTCGCCCTCAGCGCCTCTTCCAGCTTGTCCCCGGCCCAGCGCTTCAGCCACAGATCGGTCTGCGCTTCCTGCTTGGCCCTCAACAGGTCAATCAACTCGTCGTGCAGGGCGTCGAGTTCCTGGATCTTCTCGGCAACCTCTTGGCGCTTCCGCAGGGGATCGAGCTCAGGCGTCGATTCCGCCCGAGTGCCCCGCCCCGGGCGACTGGAGCCCCAACCGTAGTTGAGCCGCACGTAGAAGTTGGCGCCGTTGAAGCCGAACGGCGAGAACTGTCCGTACATGTTGCCGACCGTCATCGCGCCGAACTGGTTCACTTCGGGATAGGTGTTGAAGATGTTCTCTCCGCCCACCGCCAGATGCACGTTGGGTCCGATCGGCACCCCGAACTCGATATCCACCAGCGCCCTGCCCGCGTAGGATGGGTATAGCGCCGCCGCCGTCGGCCCGCCGGGCAAGCCAACCGCGTTCCGCCCGTCCTCGCTGTCCCAGAACTTGCCGAAGTAGTTCACCCGCGCCATGAGGTCCCAGCGGCGGGCATCGTGAGTGGCGCTGATGGTCCAGCGAGTGTTCGGCAGCCCCTGTTCCAGCGTAGTGATACGGAACGTGTCGATCACTGAAGTCTGAATGTCCCGAAGCTGCGTGTCAGTGAAGTTGAATACGGCGCTGACCGTGGTGTTACCTGCGACATACGTTGAAATCAAGTCAACGCCTTGCGTCAATGTCGTGAAATCGTTGAGGAAGAACCGGAACACGGGGAAGTTCCGCGCTTCCGGAATCCCTTCCGCCAGCAACGTCTCGATCTCGGGTTCCGTCAGGGCAACTTCCTGCGACAAAGCAACGCGATCTTCGATCCTGACCCGGAAGAAGTCTGCCGTAAAGGTGAACGCGCCCTTCTCAATCACGGCACCGCCGCTCATGTTGAACGATTTTTCGGGTTGGAGCTGGCCACCGCCGCGCGCCATGGCGACTGCCGAGGTCGCGGGGACAACGCCGTTGTTGGTCAGCTGCCCGCCGATGAATGCCGTCGTCACGTTGAACGCGTTCTGTTGCCCGGGCGTCGGTGCCCGGAAGCCGGTACTGGCCGCGCCGCGCACCGCCAGCACATCAGTGACCTTGACCCGACCCGAGACCTTGCCGTTGACCGTGCTGCCGAAATCGTCGAAGTTCTCGAATCTGACGGCGGTGCCGAACGTCCACCGGCCCGGCTGGGAGAACTCAACGTCGCCGTACATGGCAACGTTTTGGCGTTCCCACTTCCCTGCCGTCGTGTCGGCACGATAGCCGTTGAAGCCGTTCGAGCCGGAACTGAAGCCCTGCGCCGCATATGGACCGATCTGCCACGACGCGTCATCGCCCGCCCCGATTGTGAACTCCTCCCGCCTCCACTCACCGCCAGCGGCCACGTGGACGAGATCGCTGACCGGCATGGAGACGTCGAAGTTCAGGTTGGTCTCGTCCTGTCGGTAGATGCCTGGCCGGAATGATGTCGGCGTATCGGATCCGATTGACGCATTGACAGTGTCGAAGATGAACTGGTCAATCTCGCTGGTGCCCCTGCTGACGCTCGCGTCCCAAGCAAACCCGTTCTGCGCGAACCCTCGCAGGCCGGCGACGATTGAATAGTCGATCAGGTCCCCGCCGAACTGCGGCGTAAAGCCTCCGGGAAACCGGCTGTAGAGGGTGAAGCAGTTCGGGTCGGCCTCGACCGCCGCGAGTGCGTCCGCATCCGGAACGTTGTTCACGATCGGAATGAAAGGGCAGCCGACGCCTTTTTCGCGGCCTGGGGGCGGCCCGCCTTCGGGAGACTGCTCGGCCCATACCCGGTCACCCACGAGCAGCGAGGGCGTTCCATCCTCGAGCTTCGGACCGCGGAAGACACCGCCGCGGGTATGTGGGTTCCGGAAGTAGAATCCGCCCGTCACCTTGCGTGTCAAGTAGTTGGTGTGGCCGTACAGCTGCAAACTATCAGAAAGCTGGTACCCGAAATTCCCGAACAACTTCACGTCGTGGTTGATCCTCGGCGATCCCCAAATCTGCGCGGGATTGCGTATATTGCCGTTGCCCGCGCCGATGATGCCCGCCGCATCGTTGCGCTGGATCGAGCGGCTGGTCGGCGCGGCGTTGGCGACCTCCATGCTGAAGTTGCCGAAGCCGTTGTCGCCCAGCGGCACTCCGATATTGCCAGCGATGGAAAGAGTCCTTCCGTGGCCACCAATCCCGTTGCACGAGTGCTGGATATCGCCGATGATGCCGGCCCCGCATGTAGACGGGTCCCCAGGATTGGCATCCCTGAAGGCCCCGGTCTGGATCTCGAAGCTGCCGCCCGAGGGGTCATCCTTCAGCTGAAAGTTCATCACGCCCGCGATGGCGTCGGATCCGTACTGGGCCGCCGCGCCATCCCGCAGAACCTCGACCTGCCGGATCGCGATCGACGGGATGACGGAGATATCCGGCCCTTGCGAGCCGTCTGCAATTCCGTTGCCGAGCCACGTGATGACCGCCGCCCGGTGCCGGCGCTTTCCGTTGACCAAGACGAGCGTATGGTCGGGCGCAAGATTGCGCAAGTTCGCCGGCCGGACCACTGTCGCCGCATCGCTGATCGGCTGGGTGTTGATGTTGAACGACGGGATCACGGTCCGCAGCTGGCTGACCAGGTCTCTGCTTCCCTGCCGACCAAGGTCCGAGGTGCTGATGACGTCGACGGGCACTGTGGACTCGATAACCGAGCGGGGTGCAGCGCGGCTGCCGACGACCACGACCGTCTCGGTGACGGCGGCCACCTCGAGGCTGAAGTTACGCTCGACGGACTGGCCGGCGGCCAGTTCGACACCATCGGCAATCGCCGCTTCGAAACCCGGGCTCTCGACCACGATCGAGTACGTGCCCGGATCCAACGTCAACTCGTACGCACCCGCGCCGTCCGTCGAACCACGTTCCTCGCCTCCGGTAGAGAGGTTGCTTGCCGTAATCCGGGCATTCGGAACGCCTAGCCCGGATTCGTCGTTGACTTGGCCGCTGAGCGTGGCAGCGTCCTGCGCGGACGCGGGCACCAAGACTCCGCACATAGCCACGACTAGCACTAAAGCATGTTTAATGAATGACATTGAACACCTCACTGTTGGCATACCAAGTTCCAATATCTTAGCACATCGATCAGAGGGTCGCAAGCACATCCCCAAGACCCGGGTGCGCGACATTTCTGTGACCGAGACGTAGAATCGCTGGTTGAGCCTTGCAAGTCTGTGTGTATATACTACACACAGACGGAGGCCCCATGTCAGACTCCCTGCCAGCCCTGGAACAGCGCCGCTCCCAGATCCTCTT
>JAJDTX010000163.1 GCA_022826925.1 Bryobacterales bacterium | reverse complement strand
CCAGATTCGACGGCTTCTCTCGTCTAGCACAGGCCGCAAGGCTTCGTACCGGGCCCGGATGCTTTGCACCACATCACCCATGCCTCCCTAGGATACCAAAATACAAACACAAAACAATGAACTTGTTTTGGCGAGAGTCCTAAGCATCCGGTAGGGGTCGACCAGCTTGTCGCGGCCTTTATCCATTGGGGCATCTTCGGTCTTGCTGGCGTGGACTTGAGCGACATCCAGATTCCCGTTCGCTTGTTGCCCGGAGGCATTTTGCCATCGGAATCCGACATCGCCGCGATGATCGCAGAGGTTCGCGCGAACATTGAGAGCGTAGCGGCCAAGCTCCCGAGCGCGACGACCGATTCAATGCTGGCCGACCTCGATCAATTCGCCGTCGTGCCGGACGAGCTATACCGCAGACTTCCGCCAGGGCCGACCCTGCTTGATCGGGGGCATGGGACGCATTTCATCATCTGGCCGACGGAAGAGACGCTTCCCGATGATATCGATGGTAGGGCGGTTGACGACGTTGCCCCTCCCTTGATCAAGGCGTTGGTCGGATTTACGAACACGATGACGCCAGATCGAAATCCTCCAGTCATTCAGGCTCGCTTCAGGGATCACGCGCTCGATGGCTTGGTAAGCGAACGGATTGGGGGGACTGCGTTCTTTACGCCTCCAGAATTCTCTCAAGCCGACCACCACGTCTTCGGCGAGTTTGATCAGTTTGGTCAGTTCCGCGGGAAGGTCGGTGTCTACGGGGAAGATCCAGTCGAGTATCTCCTGCCGTGGACAGAAGCGGGCGGCGCGCCGCTACACTGCGGGCCGCTAAGAATTAATTTCGCCTACGTGCAGGGTGAGGCGCGGGCCACAAGGCTACCCCCGGAAGAGCATGCCCGCATCTTGACAAAGCTCAATCGAATGGGAGGCCTGTACATCTATCGAGACGGCATCCGAATTCTCCCGTACGGCAATTCTGATTACGACTTCCTGAACATCGAACAGCGGCGTACAAAAAGCGCGTCGTACTACTTCTTTTCGTATCGCCGGTTGTTCGGTGTCATTGACATCTCCCGTGAAGGAAACCCGAATCTCATTGAAAAGGCCGGGCGGGAGGGTTTCCGCGAGAACCGGGCCTACCGTCAGCTCAAGCAAGTGCTCGAAAACTTCTTCGTCCACCTGGCGGCAGATTTCTTCCGGGAAGGAGGACTGCGAGCCGACCCATTCATTGAAACGCGAGGCGAACTGTTACGCAATGAAATGCTACGCCGCAAGCGCGCCGAGCAGGTGCGTGCTCGCCGAGCAGAGTTTGTGACGCGCTTGGATTCGGTATTCGAGGCGTTCAACGCACGAAAGCCTGAAGAAGCGGTCGAGAGCGTCTTGAACGGCGCGGAGCAGAAATTCACAGCCCTCGGCGATCAGATCGACCTCGGGGACCTAGCACAGAAGTTCATAGAGGTTGAGAGCCAAGCCTACGAGGACTTGGCCGCCGTTGAGGAAGGATACAGAGTGAAGCGCGGCCGGGGCTTCGGGCTCACGCGACAGATGCAGCACGACTGGGACGCATACATGGAAGAGCGCAGTCGGCTCGAGAGCACGGTTTTCCGTCCTGCAGCTACGCGCCTCGCCGAGATAGTGGCGCGGCACACGGTGCGCATGCGGTCCGACTTGGATCACCGTCGACGCTTGGAGCGCGCACTGAGAGACACCAGCGAGTATCAGCGGAAACGGGCTCGTTCGGTCGAGAGGGAGACGCATGGTGAGTTGACTCAGGCCCAAGGGCGTGTGGTTGAGAAGACCAGGGCTGGTTTAACCGCCGTAGACACGGCTATTCGGGAAGCGGTTAGCCGGTTCGAGCGAACAGACACAACCTCGCTAGACACCGACAGCTTCGAGCGACTTCGAGCAGACCTCGAGGCAACGATCGCGACCGTGGCGGACCAAGAAACCAACAACCTTGAGAGGCTGCGCGAACAACTCCAAGTCGTCGGCACCGAGGAAGGAATGGAGCAGGCAGAGGTCACGGACGCTCTTGAGGAGGAACTTGAATCCCTGCGCGAGCGGGAGTCTGCTGAACTGCAGCTAGCCCAGGTTGGGATGGCGCTCGGTATCGTCCATCATGAGTTCGCAAGCACGATCCAAGCAGTTAGGCACAACCTCCGGCGGCTCAAGCCTTGGGCTGACGCCAACCAAAACCTGCAGGGACTGTACCAAGAGATTCGCTGGAACTTCGACCATCTCGATGGCTACCTAACGCTATTCACACCTCTGGACAAGAGGCTTCAGCGAAGGCGGGTGCCTATTACGGGCCGCCAAGTCTTCGAATTCCTTGAGAATCTCTTCGGCGAGCGTCTGAAGCGGCACAGCGTTGAGTTTCGTGCCACGCCCGGCTTTCGTGAAGCCACGGTCGTGGGCTTCCGTTCGTCCTTCTACCCTTGCTTTGTGAACTTGGTCGACAACGCGATTTTCTGGCTCTCCGGTCAGAAGCCTGGTGAGAAGCGTTCAATCGAGCTAGATGCTGACGGGACCACCTTTCTTGTGACCGACAGTGGCCCGGGTGTTCGAGCAAGAGATTCCCAAGCTATCTTCACAATGGGCTTTACGCGGAAGCCTGGCGGGCGGGGAATGGGCTTGTACATCTCGCGCCGGATCTTGAAGGAGATTGGATACGAGCTCACGGTCGATCCATTCGATCGCAGTCGGGGCGCACGGTTTCGTATTTCGTTGGTGGAAGAATCAGATGACTCGGATGCCAACGCTCCGATCACAGATAAAGGCGGTGATTCTTGAGTCAAGCAGTTACCGAGCAGACGTTTCATGAGCTTTCGGCGGAGGTTGTCAAGCGATTCCTGCAAACGGTCGTGGTGTTGGACGATGGCGCGACCATGGATCTATCGCCAAGCGTGGTTTCCGTTGTGGAGCCGGACCAAGACGCCCCACTGTTGGAAGAGGATCCAGAGAAGGTCGACGCTGGGTCTAGGGTTCCGGCGGGCGTTCGCAATCCCTTGGATGCTTCAGCACTCATTGCTGGGTTCGCAGAGCACGGGCTGGTTTGTGCCGTCCTCGCGCCGAGCGGTGACGCTGACGTTTCCAACCCCACGATTCGCACCTCCACACGCGCAGACATCGTCATCCTTGACTGGCAACTAGGCGATCAAGGGCAAAAGACGCGAGAGATCATCAAGACACTCGTCGCACAGGATCGGGATGCGGGAGGGCGGCTCCGCATGATCGTTGTCTACACCCAGAACAATGACCTCGAGGATGTCCGCACAAAGGTCTCCGACGCCTTGGTCGACGTTTCGTTCACGTCCGAGACGCGGCCCGGCGGGGTGCTGGCATTGACGGCACAGCACACGAGCATTCTATTCATCCGAAAGGGGAGGACATCGGAATTGGCGGGGCGAATCAACGAAGCCGACTTGCCCGACCGAGTTGTCGAGGAATTCGTCCAAATCGGAAAGGGAATCCTTACCAACGTGGCCTTCGCTTGTATCGCCGCTATCCGGGAAGAGACGCATCGAGTGCTTGCCCGGTTCCATCGCGGACTAGATGCTCCGTTCCTGACGCATCGAGTTCTGCTTGAGAATCCCAGGGATGCGGAAGGTTACGCAGTTGACTTGTTAAGTTCAGAAATCGTGGCATTACTCCGGCACAGGGGGATCGGCTCCAAGTATGTTGGTCGAGAGGCGATTCGATCAGCGCTTGCCGAGCGTGAGGGGCGGGGAAGTCGGTTTCGATTGATGACCGAGAAGGACTCAGAAGAAAATCCGAAGGAACTAACGGTTGATGAGTTGCTGAATCTAGTGGATGACGGTCCGTCCGGACTCATGGAGATCAAGAATGTAGGAGTAAAGGTAACTACTCACGCCTCGGTTGGTGTCGAGACGTGAGTTGGTGTCGGGCCATAGTGTTGTTCGAGCGTGGCGACAGCGTTGCCGGCGAGCGCGATTTGAATAGCGACCAGAGGATTGTAGCCGAGCGCTTGCATGGACTGCAGGTAGCTGGAGATGCGGGCATAGGCCTCGCCGTAGGCTAGCGTGCGAAAGCAGCCCGAAACTTTCATCTTGACCTTGGACATGCGCAGTCCGCGCTCGCCGGCGTTGTTGGTGTTATGTGCCCGCCCGGAATATGTGCCCTCGGCCGCGTAAGTGATTGCTGTTTGGGGATTAGAGCCTCCGGACGGACACATATAAGTCATGCGGGCTGCGGGCGGACCGGCGTGGCGACGCGGTTCCGCTAGCGGG
>JAJDTX010000127.1 GCA_022826925.1 Bryobacterales bacterium | reverse complement strand
CCAGCACTGTGTTCGGCGGCGTCAAACCTCCATCCATGCTGGGCCTGACGCCCTATCTTGCTCAGCATCTCGCTCTGGAAACCACCTTTTGGCCCCCAGTGTGCGTCAAAGCCCCCAATCCTGAAAAGGAATCAGCGGTGCCGTGCTGGGACGCTGGGCCTAAGGCCCGCGAAGCCGATGCTATTCTTGGACTTGTATGGCGATCCGCATGTACTCGACTCAGTGGTGCTCGGACTGCTGGCGGGCCAAGAAATTCCTCCGCGAGCAAGGCATCGAGTTCACGGAGATCGACATCGAGAACGACGATCGTGCCGCAGAACTCGTCATGCACCACAATCACGGCAAGCGCCGCGTGCCCACGTTTGACGTTGACGGCGAGTTCTACGGCAATCCGAACATCCCGGAACTGGCACGCATCCTCGGTGTCGCGATCTGAGGGATTCGCGCTGCCAGCCTCGCTTGATGCAGCCCGCCGCGACAGACACCCGCGCTTCCGGCACAGATCCTGAGCAGTCGACTCCGCAGTCTCGGAGCGGCTTTCTCGACTTCGTCCATTCGCACTGCTTGCGCCACACCGAAAGGACAGCGGAGCGACTGGCAGGGGCGCGCGCCGATCCAACCGCCCGCTCCGTGCACGATCTTCGAGTGGCGGCGCGGCGCCTAGTCTACACGCTGGACTGCTTTTCCACTTTGCTAAACGCGGATCGAGCGGCCGGCTTCCGCAAGCGGGTCAAATCGATCCTCTCCGCTGCCCGGCTGGTGCGCGAACTAGATGTCGCACTCGAGCTCATCCCTGAATTGGATTCTGGCCTGGGGTGCTTGGTCGCGGACGATCTGCGACGCAGGCGCGGCGCGGCGGCGCGGATCATGAGCGAGCGGCTCGAGCGCAAGGGGTTGCAGAACCTCACACAGAAGTGGCTCAGCGCTGCGAGCAGCCCTGCGCTCGAACCCGCCCAAGACAGATCGGCGGCTTCCGCAGCGGGCGGAAGGTCGTTTACGCAGTTGTCTTGGATGCCTGAGCGGTCCTGCGCGGCGAATGCCAGCGCAGTCCTGCCCGCCCTAGCGGCGCAGTACTTCCGCCAAGGACGCGCGGCCTGCGTCGAGGGCGCCGTGCCGGAGGAACTGCACGCATTCCGACTTGCGAGCAAGCGACTGCGCTATTGCTTGGAACTGTTCTCCGAGCAGTACGGCCCATCGTTGTCCGAGCGGCTCGGGGCCTTGCGAGACCTCCAACAGCGACTTGGGGCGCTGAGCGACTGCGACTCCACCATTCGCTTGCTTCATTCGGCTGAAACGCCCGGCGGCGCAGCCCCCCAGCGGCTGCTGAATACCTTGTCTGACCGCCACCAAGACGCGACCGAGTCTTTCCTCGCCTATTGGAAAGGGCACTTCGGCATGCCTAAGGTTGAAGGCGACTGGTGCGACTACTTGACGCTGGGTGAAGAACGAGTCTCCTCGCTTCAGGGGTAGACTCCTCGACGCGGCGCGACGTTGATGATCGGGTCAGATTTGAAACCCTCAGGCTGCACCTGTCGGCGCAGCCTTGCCGACAGTCGTGATGGCATTGCGTCGGGCGGGGCGTCTGGCGCGGAGACGCGGCCGGGCTGCGCCACCATTTCAGGGGCCGCGACGACATGCTGGTGGCGATATAGCCAGCAGGCTCTCGGGATCACTGCGGCGCGGGGCTCGGAGGTAAGCGATGACCGGCCCCGGGGCGGTCTCGGCTAGATCCGGATGACGAGGCTGGTGTACAGGTAGGTCTGCGATTCCCCGCCGGGCACGTGACGCTCGACGAAGGGGCCGGCGAAGAACCGGAAGACGCCGACAACGAGCTGGACCCGCTCCGTCGGGCGGTACCGCAGGACCGCATCCAGCTCCGAGCCGACCGATCCCGTGCCGCTGCCGCCTGCCGGAGCCCGGGCCTGCAGCGCCCCGCTTGCAGCGTACAGGCCGTCGTTGCGGCTGGCCAAGCGATGCGAGATGTACTCCACCTCGATCTCCAGCCCTTCTCGCGGGTGCATCCGCACACCGCCGTTGAGGTACTGCAGATTCCTGAGCGCCACGAGATCCTGCTCGCCGTAGTGCCGGTGCCGGGATATGAAGAACGGCTCGAAGGTGGAGTTCCTGCCGTCAAGCGGGTCTGCGTCCCCGCTGCCGTGGCTCCACTCGAAACCAACCCTCGGCCGAGACGGCAGCCGCTCAAAGGTCTTGCCCAGCCCGGCCGTGCCCGACCAGGCCCGCTTGTCGAGGCCACCGACGTCTCCGCCCTGCCCCATTAGGATGAACTCGTAGTCCCACGCCCCGTCCAGGACCCCCGAGAAGCGCGAGCCCGCCGTGTGGAGCCGGCCGCCGACGTTCGAGCTGGCATTGACGGGCTGCCGCGTCAGCAGAACGAAAGGCTCGATCCTCAGTCCCTCCACCCACGAACGGATGGAGCCGACCGCTCCGGCCACGGCCGTCTCCGTGTTCAGGAAATCGGGACCCTCACGGACCTTGACATGCGCGACGGCGAACACGTCGACGCTGTCCTCGCCCCGCCGCAGGGTCAGCTTGCCGCCGTCCCAAACAGGCGTGGTGTTGCTCCAGTTGCGCGCGCCGATCAAGCGGCCCTCGAAGTAATCGAGCTCCTGCCGCCCAGCGCGCAGGGTCACCGGGCCGGATTCGTGCCCGAGGGCCACGTACGCCTGGCGAAAGCCCAGATTATGGAAGCGCAGGTGGTTGCCGCTGGGATCAAGGCCCGCGACTCGCGCGTCCTGCGCCTGGACGAACACACCTACGTGCTTGGCCGGCCGCAGGCCGAGGTTGAGCCTCAGCCTCGACAGGGCGAAGCTATCCACGCCCTTGGGATTGACGCCGCTGCCACTGCGGGTCTCTCCGCGGAACCTGATCTCGGCATCGACCTCGACGCGCGGCTCGGGCGCGCCCCCGTCCTGGCCGGCCATGCCGCCGGCGAAAGCGAGGCAGGCGCACCAGAGGAGCGCGCGCGCCGGCAGCCCGCAGGCTACCGGGCGGGCAGGGCGCGGCCGGATGGGTGCCAAGAAAGCCATTTCCGGAGTCCGGCGACCCAACCGAGCACTGTAGGGGAATTATATGCGAGAGTGGCGAACCATCCCCGCATACGGTTCTGAGCCAACGCACGAGCCATCGCTCCACGTTAGCGACTCGCCGGGAAGCCGTCTCCGGCCATTTCCCGCCCGGCATCCGCCTCGCGGCCTCATGACTTCACGATAGCAGCTTTCTCACTACCTTCGTACGTCGTAAGCCCCCAATATAGGCACGGCAGGCTTGGCGTGAAGTTGGTGCCAGCAGTACGTTTATCGGTGGCTCAACGTCTGCCCTGATCGCTCTGCAGCCGGGACTCGTTTGACATCAAGGGGTATCGAATTGACGCGCTCGAAACAATCGAGCAGGTACCGCAACAGTCGCTATCCGCTGCAAACCACGTCCAGAAAGAGATCTATGAACCGGTCCGCATCGACCTCTGTGGCGACCGCTGCGGGCGCCATCGCCGCAGAACTAGCGTCCCTGCCGACCAGCATCATGCCCCGCGTCAAACCCGGAGTGTCAATCACGTCACAAGGCAGGCGCTCCGTGTTGACAAGAGTCGCGTCAATCGCCACCCCGACGGCCAAGGGGTCATGCATCACGCAGGCGTGGCTGCCGCTTTCCTTGCGCCCGAACTCGAAGTACGGGTGGCTGACATCCTCGAGGAAGGAGCGCAGCCGCGCAGGCTCGGCTGCCGCCAGCCGCTGGTGGAACAGGTCCTTGTACAGCAGCGTTCTGCGTGTCACGTTCAGGCCTACCAGCGTCGTCGGAAGTCCCGCCCGGACCACGGCCTTGGCCGCCGCAGCGTCGGAATAGAAATTGAACTCGGCCGTAGGCGTGATGTTGCCCTTGCCGTCATCAGTTCCGCCCATCACAACCAGCCGGCCTATGCCCGACATCGCGCTGCGGTCTCGTTCAATCGCCTTGGCGACATTCGTGAGAGGCCCCAGCGCAACGATGGTCAGAGCCTCGCCATGCTGGCGGGCCAGTTCAACCATGGCTTGGGTGGCATGGCCACCGGTCACGGCAAGTTCCCGCACGGGATACTTCGGAGTGATCCCTCCCAGGCCGTCATCTCCATGCACGTCGCCAGCGCGAGCGACCCTGCCGCTCAGCGGGCGCGCGTGCCCTTCATGCACGGGTGGAACGGAAGCCGGGCCGACAGCCTCCACGATCCGCAGGGTGTTGCCAGTGCAGGCGGACAGCGACACATTGCCGGCAACCACGGTGATCGCCCTCACGTCCAGCGCTGGCGAGCGCAAGGCTAGGACTAGGGCGAGAGCGTCGTCAAGGCCCGGATCTGTGTCAATGACGATCGGTTTTCGCGACTGCTCGCCATTTTGGCCGCTTGCCGACATGGTGGTCTCCGAAGTACCGGCCAGACCAGCACCCGTGTGTGGGTGCCTTGCTCCTATTCTCGCAGGCGGCCGGAAAGCGGGACCCAGACGGCCCGAAGGCCGCGTCGCTACCGATCACCCGGGCTCTGGCTGGACCGGCGTGTGCTGGAACTCGAAGACGGGCGCGCAGACCGGCTCGAAGAGGAGCGCGAGGCCCCGGAGGACGGCGAGCGGCCACCACCGAATGTCGACCTAGCGCGCGAAGACGAAGAGGATGACGGCCCGGTTCGGCTGCTACGGCTCGAGGATGTCGCGCCCACAGTCGGGCGGCGATAGCTTGGCGTGGCACGCTGGCTTCTCGAACCACCGGATCCGCTAGGGGAGCTTCTCCGGCTAGCGGACCTGCCGCTCCCTGTGCCAAACGACCCTCCGCTGCTCGAAGACCTAGGGTTCACGCGGCTCGACGTTCGCGATGACGAACGCGAGCTCGCCCCGGAAGGGGAACTCCGCTTAGTACTCGACGATGTGCCGGGTCCGATCCGGCTACTGCGACTGGACGACGTGGAGCCGACGGTCGGTCGGCGATAGCTTGGCGCGGAGCGCTGACTGCGCGAAGTGCCGGAGCTGCCGCCTCTGCTCGAAGATCCCGGGCTAATCCGGCTCCGCGTTCGAGCCGGAAACGAGGAGCCCGTCGACGACCCGGAGCCTTGCCGCACGCCTCGATTCGCGCTCGCTGGGCCAGCGACCGAGCGGCTCCTCTGTCCCGGCGACGCAGCGCCGCCAGTGGCTGATGAACGTGATCCCGTGACCGGCGGTCGAGATGACGGCCGCACTCGGCTCGGACTGGAAGACCTCGTGCCGAGCGATGACGTACGAGCTGAAGTGCTGCCAGCTGGCCGCGAAGCTCCATCCGTGCCGCTCGATCTTGTCCCGCTGTCTTGGCGGGATGTCCGCAGGGTCGTTCCAGCGTTGCCTCCGACACCGACTCTAGACCCGCTTCTAGGCGCGAATACCGGGCCGCGCGCTGGCGACGATGCGGTCGCGGACGCAGAACTCGATGCCGAGGACGGCAGACGAGTTTGCGACGAAACGCGGGGGGACGCAGGAAGCGTGCGAGCACGGACCTGCGGTGTCCGCGCCGTGGTGACGGCCGCGCGGGGCCGGGGACTTGATCCAACTGCAGGGTCGCGGGTGGAAGTTCGGGCGCCAGCGCCGATCTCGCCGCGTACAGCAGACCCAGCAGTGGGCGTTCGGGACGACGCACTGCTCGATGGACGGAGCGTCCCGCTTCTGGCTGCGGCCGCAGTGGACGGGCTTGCGGGCGCGGTTCCATCACGAGGGGTCGCCGCAGACGCGGCACCGACACCGCGACGCTGTGATTGCAGCGGCGAAGTTGACGGATTCCCGGCTTGCTCCCGCCTTGTCGTCGCGCCTGCCGTCCCTACCGGGCGCGAGGTAGTGGCCCGAACTGCACCTGCACGCGTGCTGGTGCTGGACGCCACTGCGGCGGGTCGCGAGTCGTGCCGGCGATGAAAGTTATCCACTGACGAACGCAAGAACTTGCGCTGATCATCAAACGACACTCTCGCCGTGCCATCACGCAGCTGTGACACAGATGCGCGGCTCCAAGCTCTCGGCGACGATACGCGAACGCTGCTCGAAGATGCGGGCAGTACCCGGCCTTGGCTGGCCCGGCTAGGCACGACTGGCAGCGGGCCTCGAATCGCGACCCCGCGCGCAGACTGCGCCAGACGCATTCCGCGCGGCGTGTTGGCTCCGGCAGCGCCAAACTGATCGGTTTCGAGGTAAGAGACGGCGGACACGCCCGAGCCGCCGCGTGCGTAGCGGTAGTTGGTGATGATGTTGACGCTGTTATCGACGACGATAGTGTTTGCCGCCCCCAATCGACCCCGGCCGAATCCGTAGATTGACCGACCGTACCAAGGCCAGTACAGCTCTCCCGGCGCCAGGGGCACCCAGCCGATGTGGCCGAAGGTCGCGCCGCGAATCGCCGCGCCGATAAACGATACGAGAGCGGGTCGCCAGATATGACGCAGCCGAGGAGCGCCGGGATACCAGCCCCAGCCGTAGATCGGGTCATAGTGCCAGCGCCCCCAGTGCGAGGTGGCCCAGCCCCACGGTGCGTAGGGCACCCAGTTCCAGCCGTAGTAGTCGATCCAGGTCCAGCGGCCGTGGCGGTAGGGCACCCATGTCGCCGGGACTCGCGGGAACCAGCAGTGGCCCACCGAGGAGACGTATCGCCACGAGCCGTGGTCGTCAAACGTATCCACGCCGTAGATGTCCCGGCTGACATAGCGGTAGGCGCTCGAACGTCGCAGCTCCCGATCCCGGATCGAGGCCCAACGATCGAATCCGTCCATGTTGCTGGCACGGCCCACCTCGAACTCCACCCCGGAGGATCCCTGCCGCAGCGTCATGGCCTGACCTGCGGTCAAGCTGCTCGTGCTGTGCTCCATGGCGATCTCCGTCCTGCCCTCGCGAACCTCGATGACCGTTGAATCGGCCCCAACGTGGATTCGATAGCGGCCCTTTTCCTGGGGCCGGACAGCCGCGAAAGGAGTCTCAACGTCGATGTCAGCTGCGGAATCCGGCAGTTCGCTGTATAACGCCGTGCCGTGGATCACGCGTACGCGAAACACCTTTTCGCCGAGTTCGACGAACTGGGCCTCGCTGTCGCCTACGATGCGGACGAAGTTGCCTGGAGACAACTGGACCTCGGCTCTTGACGCTCCTGCTGTGCGCACCGAGTCCCCCTCGACGATCGGCGAGTTCACCGCGCTAGCGATCCAATCGCCGGAATCGCCGCGCCGCGTAGCCACGTCACCCTTGACGACGCTCACGCGGGCAACGCCCAGGTCAGTCCGGACTGCTTGCGGGCCAGCCGCTGCCGACACCGGGCACAGAGCCACGCCAGCCCACAGCGAAACGATCAACGCTCTTGCTTGCATTGCACCGAACCTCCTTGATGGGGATGTATGCGCGCTTAGATGCACCTCGCTTCGATTCGGTTCCCGTTTCGACTTGACAAATTCTTGACATCCCCAAACACCGGCCGGGATGCCGGCAAGACAATCCGCGAGCTGGCTGGGGGCCGCGCCTGGCAACGTTCGCAGACAACGATCAGTGCCATAATCTTCGCCAGTGAAACGAGCAATAGCGCTAGCGGTCGCCTGGGCCGCAACCTTGGCCGGCCAAGGGGGCTACGACCTTGTAGTCCGCGACGGGCGGGTTATCGACCCCGAATCGGGACTCGACGCCGTGCGGAACGTAGGGATCATCGCGGGCCGAGTGGTCGCGGTCAGCGAATCGCCCCTAGAAGGAGCGCGCAGCCTGGATGCCGCCGGGCTCGTCGTGGCGCCGGGATTCATCGACCTGCACCAGCACGGGCAGAGTCTCGAGAACTACGCCGCCCAAGTCCGAGACGGGATCACGACGGCTCTGGAGCTCGAGATCGGAGTAGAGGACATCGAGGCCTGGTATCAAGACCGCCAGGGCAAGGCGCTGCTGAACTACGGCGCCAGCATCTCGCACCCCTACTCGCGGCAGCTTGCCATGCTTGGCCACAACCCCGGACTGTCCGGCGAGTCGCTCGCCGCGCCTTTGACTGCCCAGCAGATGGCAGCGCTTGCCAGACGCATCGAGCGCGGGCTTGACCAAGGTGCCCTAGCGGTCGGTTTCGGACTGGCCTACACACCGGGAGCGACCAAGGACGAGATCGTTGAGATGTTTCGCATCGCGACCCGCTACGGGGCTAGCTGCCACGTGCACATGCGGACAGACCTAACGACGTTCGCGAATCTGGAAGAGGTGATTTCCGCCGCGCGGGAAACCGGCGCGCAGGCCCACGTGGTGCACCTCAACAGCAGTGCCAGAGACCGTGTCACGGGGTACCTCGCCCTCATCGAGAGGGCCCAAGCGCGAGGCGTCGACATCACGACCGAGGCCTATCCATACAATCGCGGCTCGACTCTGATCCAATCGCACTTGTTCAATCGGTGGCAGGACTACACCGACGAGGAATTGGCGCAGTTCATCTGGGTGCGGACTGGCGAAACGCTGACACGCGACACGTTCCCGGAAAGGCGCCGCACCGGAGGCACGATCATCATGCCGCCCCTGTACAGCGAAGACAGCGTGCGGACGGCCATTGCCAATCCGCTGGTCATGATCGCCAGCGACGGGATGTGGCTGAGCGGCGGCAGGGCCCATCCCCGCTCGTTCGGAACGTTCTCGCGGGTGCTGGGGCGCTTCGTGCGGGAGCAGCAGGCCCTGACCTTGACGGAGGCCTTGCGCAAGATGACGGTCATGCCGGCCATGCGACTGGAGCAGCGCCTCCCGGCGATGCGTAACAAGGGGCGCATCCGGCCGGGCGCGGACGCGGACATCGTCGTGTTCGACCCGGACACGGTGATCGACCGCGGCACCTATTCAGACCCGGCGCGTAGCCCGGACGGCATCAGGCACGTGATCGTGAACGGCACGCCGGTCTTGGTCGAGGGCCGACTGCTCGACGACGCCAGACCGGGCCGAGGCGTGCGCGCGAAGCGCTCGTACCCGTTCGCACCGGGCACTACTTGGAGCCGAGCGGGCCACTAACGCAGGGGCGAGACAGAACGCTCACAATACGTCAACCCCTTGTCTGCGACCGACGGGCCACCGGACGGGACGCGTTCGTTCATCTGACGGCATGCATCGCTGATCCGGAGAACTTGTGGTTCAACGCCCCGCCCGCTTCTCGTTTCGAGCCGCTAGTGCAGCACTTTGGCCTTGTTCTTCTCGTAAACGTGCGGCGCCTGTCTCAGCAAGCAGTTCCGAGTGTGCGGGTTCAATCAACCGACCACGATACTGTTCGAGTGCGCGCCCAGACCTGTCTCGCGCTCCCGCAAGTAGACGCCTTCGTCCCAAGCCAGATCATGTATCATCGTCTGCATGGATAGGATTGGATTGGAGGGCTCCTCAAGATGAAATCTCAAGCATTGCTAAGTTCGAAATCGATGATTCGCGTCGTCGCCTTGCTCGTGCTGGGAGGCTTTCTTTCCGGCGCACGCCACGCCTCGGCGCATGAAGATGGAGGCGCGACGATGACGAGCGGCTGCTCCGGTCGCTACATCGCCGCCAGCGCGGTGCGCACGCAGAGCGATATCCGGGCGTTCGTGACTTGCGCCGCCGAGTACCTCGCCGAGCACGGCACGGCCGAGGCCCGCCGCGCCTTCAACGAGGACGAGCGCTGGAAGCACGGCCCCACCTACGTGTTCGTCGACGGCATCGCCAAGTCCGGCACCGATGCCAAGACCTTCGTCTACCCGCCCGACCCCTCCCGCGAGGGCGGCGTCTGGGGCGAGGCGATCGACGACTTCGGCAACGACCTCTTCTACGAGGCCTACCGCATGACGCAGGCGGTCGATTCTGGCTGGCTCTACTACTCGTTCCCCAACCCGGCGACCGGCAGGCGGTCGCCCAAGGCCTCCTACGTCATCGAGATCGACTGGGACGGCGAGCCGGCCGTGATCGGGGCCGGCATCTACTCGCGCGACTGGCCCGGCACCTGCTACCCGGACGAGGTCAGCGCCGAGGTTCTGCATGAAACTCCGAGCCCGGAGACCCTGCGGGAGTTCGTGCGCTGCGCGGCAATGGCAGTCGAAGCGGACGGCTACTTCGCCAAGCGGGAGATCGAGCGGGACCCGCGCTGGACGGACGGGCAGCACTACGTCTACGT
>JAJDTX010000005.1 GCA_022826925.1 Bryobacterales bacterium | reverse complement strand
AAAGCATGAGCTTCTCGAACGCTTGGTGGACTGGATCGTGGACAAGCTCGACGATGACGACTGGTCCCTGTCACGGATCAAGGCTGTCTTGGCTCAGACGTAGCCGGTAGCTGATAGGGCAAAATGCAAAACTTCAGTCATTGAGTGATCGCATTGAGGAGGGTGCCAAAAACCGTAGGGGAGTTCTGGATCTCTGCGGGTAGGGAAATTCGAGCTACAGGCCTTGGGACTGGAGGCGTCTGGGGCAGAACAGCCGAGGCTACCGCGCGCTGTCTGATTGCCTCACACTTTTTGGTGCTTCCCGGTTTACTCATCAGTTTTCGGTGGAAGCACCAAAAACTCGGGGGCAATTGTAGAACTAAGCAGGTGATGGCATAAGGTCCGCATGGCCTGTCTGGAAGAATCCGCGCCCATCGTTCAGTTCAAAGTTCGCCTGCTGGGTTTAAGCCCCATGATCTGGCGACGGGTGCTGGTGCCTGAATCCGTGTCGCTGCGCGAGCTGCACGGCATCCTGCAGGTGAGCATGGGCTGGCAGGGTATCCACCTCTACTACTTCGACATCTACGCCGTGCACTACGGCGCCTTCGAGTTCGACGCCGAAAGCCCGGACCTGCCCTTTTCGGCGTTCCAGTTTCGCGAGCGCGAGCGTTTCGCCTACCTCTACGACATGGGCGACTACTGGGAGCACGAAGTCCGCATCGAGAAGTTCCTGGAGCGGGATCCGAAGAAGACCTACCCTGTCGGCACCGGCGGCTCCGGGGCCTGTCCGCCCGAGGACTGCGGCGGCCCGCCAGAATATCTGGAAGGCCAGGACGAAGCGATGGGCTGGGACGCTTGGTCGGATATGGATTGGATCGTCGGCTTTCTCGCCGGTTTCCTGGAGGGGCAAAGCACCGGGAGCTTGGGCGAAGACGACCGGGAGGACTTGGAGGACGCCCTTGAGCGCATGGCCCAGCGTCGGCCATTTCTGCAGACGACATTCTACCGGCGGCCTGTAAACAAGGCATTCCGTGCCGGCCGTCACCTGCAGTTGATGCACCAGCAGCTCAGGTAGACAGGCGCCTCGGTTCTGCCAGCAAGTCGGCCGCGAAGGCGCCGACGACCTCACCCTGGTCCTTCGACATCCGCCGCACCAGGTCCAGTCCAGTCTGACTGGTAACCCGGTCGAACTTGCGCCGCAGCATGGCAACGCTGGTTTCGGCGTAGAGGCGGGTGGTAGCGATGTCTTCATGCCCGAGGAACTTCTGCACGTCGGCGATGTCCATGCCGATGGCCAGCAGGCGGGTCGCCATGGTGTGGCGCAGCAGGTGGGGATAAATGCGCTTAGAGATGCCGGCACCGCGGGCGATCTGGCGAACAATCTGGCCGATGCGCTGACGGGTGAAGGCAGGTGGACGCCCGTCTGCGCGTCTCTGACGACTGACGAACAGCGGCCCGGACCCCGTGTCAAGTACGGGGCAGGCTCTGCGGCGGCCGATGTGCAGGGCCACAAGACGGGCCAGCTCCGGCCGCACCGGCACCTCGCGGCGTTTGCCGCCCTTGCCGTCCTCGATGACAATGGCGCATTCGGCCAGGCTCACGTCCTCGACGCGCAGGGCCACGAATTCCGACACGCGCGTACCGGTCTCCAGCAGCACCTGCATCATCAGTCCGACCTGGCCGCCCTGCGCATAGGCCTGGTCAATGAAGCGCAGTTCTTCCTCAAGCGTCAGGCGCGCCGGGGAGCCACGGTGTTCCTTCGGGCCATGCAATCCGGCCTTGGCACGCGCCTGCTTGAACACCGCCTTGGTCTGGGTGTAGTCGAGGCCCTCGCGCATCAGGATGTCGGCGATTTGGTTAGCGGCGCGCTCGATATAGCCGGGCATATCTTTTCTATCTTACAATCGGGAAACAAAGATACCATCCGGGGAGAGTAATCTGACGCCCTATCGTAGTCGAAAACACCATCCAGTGGACCACAGGTTTTCCTCTCTCCCGAATCTGGAAAACCCGTTTCCCTGGGAGGATAGCCTGAGATTCGTAATCACCCTGCGCGTCACGACCCCGGATGGAGAACTGCCCGACAGTGAGATCATAGCACTCAACAACTGTCACGATTGGCACGAAGACCCCAGTGGGTCGTCGACAGTATGAGGCTGCTATTACCAATATAGAACTGAGCCCACTCATCAACGTACGTCTCTCCCCAACCAAGAGTACCCCTCAAATGAAATTGCTTATTTCCACTGTTGTACTAGGCGCCATTACCGCTTGGCTCACTGGATTGTTGAGTCGATTGATTCCCGTTCCACCTCCGACACGTGTACGCCTTGCCCTCAAGAACCCCTGGACGAATCTACCACGTCCCGAAGACTACTTTCGCATCGTCCTGTGCTGGCTCGAAAAAGATATGACCGGGGACGATACGAGACACGTTGAAGTTGCCTTCACTGGGGTTGAGGGCGTTAGGCTGGTCCGGTCTGCCCGAATGGTAACCGCGTCCGGAGCGGCGGATGCATGGCGTCCAGCCATGCAGAAAAGCGCATCTGCATTGCTCACAGACTGGAACGCGGATCTGGCAATAGTCGGCATGGTGAAGAAGCCAGGAGAGGCATTGAGTCTGTGGTTCATTCCACGATTGGGCGACGGTACGCTTAGTCGGGGAGATCGACCCTACAAGCTGGAAAATGTGACGCTTGGCACTGATTTCCATGAAGATCTGCGCGCTCAGCTCAGTGCGACAGCGTTGGCAGCAGTAGCCCCTATCGCAGACACAGAAACGCGTGGACGAGTATTGGATAATGGGCTACGGGAGGCTACAGAAAAGCTGTCGAATTTGCTCAATAAGCCTAATGTTACTGCGCCTGCACACAATGCCGCTCTGCACGCAACACTCGGCCATGCCCTTCTAATATTAGGGGAACGGGAGAGTGGGACAAAGGGCCTTCTGCGAGCGTACCGGGCATACCGAGCAGCTCTCAAGTTTTACTCCTCCGAACACCAGCCAAGCGAATGGGCAGCGGCGCAGAACAATCTTGGCATTATTCTCCTGGCCCTGGGGCAGCGGGGAAGCGGCACGCAATACCTAAGCCAGGCAGAGGAAGCCTGCCGGGCAGCGCTGAAGGTGTATACCCCTGAGCATCAACCGATTGAATGGGCTTCAACTCAACTCAACCTTGGCAGCGTCCTTCTGGTTCAAGGCCAGCGGGAAAACGGCACAGACCGCCTTCAGCGGGCGGAGCATGCCTACCGCGCGGCACTCGGCATGTACCCGCGCGAACACCTGCCTCTCCAGTGGGCCACCGTGCAGGACAGCTTGGGGTGTGCCCTTCTCCTGCTGGGCCAGCGAGAGAAAGGCAAGAAACGCCTCGAGCAAGCGGAGAGCGCTTTCCGGGAGGCGCTACAGGTGCGGACTCGTGAGCGTGTGCCTCTTTACTGGGCAGCAACGCAGAACAACCTGGGCAATGTCCTCCTGGAACTCGGTCAGCGAGAGAATGGCACGGAACGGCTTCAGCAGGCAGTTGACGCCTACCAGGCGGCACTTCAAGAGCGTACCAGGGAACGCATGCCGCTCGATTGGGCGGGTACACAGAACAACCTTGGCATTACCCTCTTGCACTTGGGTAAGCGGGAGCAGCGGGCGGAACGGCTAGAACAGGCGGTTCGCGCCCACCGGAAAGCGCTCAAAGAGCGTACCAGGGAACGCGTGCCGCTCCATTGGGCAGCAACGCAGACCAGTCTCGGCAATGCTCTTTTGTACCTCGGTCGACAGGAGAAGCGGACGGAACTACTTCAAGAAGCCGAAGACGCCTACCGGGCAGCACTTGAGGAACGGACCCCCGAACAAGTGCCGTTGGAGTGGGTCCTCACGCAAAACAGTCTCGGCTTGGTCTTGTTCGCTATTGGCGAACTGAAAATCAGCAGACTGCACCTCGAGCGTGCGGTGGGTGCCTACTGCGCCGCCCTCGGGTTGCTCGGTCCCGGAGGATCCCGTCGGTATCGAGATATGCTATTGGGAAATTTGGGCAGAACCTTGGCCAAGTTGCGTGAATTTGAATCCTAGCCGCATCTATTCGGTGACGTCCCTTAGCCCAAGTTTAACGGTTGGGACCCCGATTTTGCCGGATTTGGCCCCACGGCTCTCCATAACTCATTGATTTGTCGTGATGTCGTATGTTGGAATTGGAATGTAGTGACATAAAGTGTTATTGAGACTTGTGGGGCAGTGCGACCGCTGCTATCCTGATCCCCATGTTCATCCGACGAGCCAAGACCCGTACCACCGAAAACGGCGAAACCTATTACGCCTACCGACTCGTTCCTAGCGAGCGCAGTGCCAACATGGACCCCACTCCCGGAGGCGTCAGGAAGATGGTTGTCTGACGCCACGGCCGCGTCACAGAAAACCGGAATGTAGTGCCACACACGGAAAATATGGCCTGTAACCCATTGAGAAATAAAACACTTTGAAAATGCTTGTTAAACTTGGGTTAGCTGTCGGGTAAGGGGGTAGCATCGCTGTCACCCCCTCCCCTCAGGTAGGGTCGAAAGCTGGCGCGGTGGCCACAGAGACGGGGAGTTGCTGTTGACCGGAGGCTTTCGCCATCGTCCGGTGCCTCAGTCCGTTCCGTAGTCCCGTTTCCAGCTTCCGCCACGTCGTACGCAGCATGCGGATTTCCCGCACTACGCACTCCTATTCGCTTCGCACCAAGGGTTATGGGACCTATCGAGCCGGGAGCGCTTTCAGCCGCAGCTGCTTGGGACGATACACGCGGTATTGCCCGAACAGGCCCAGCGTGTCGTACAGCCACCGCCTACTCCACCTCTTCCAGCCGAACCCCTTACGCTTCCGTGACCGCATCAAGTGACGCCTGACCTTCTTTTCCACCCAGTCTTTCACATAGCCAAAGCACCGAGACGAATGACCGACGGCAAAGTAGGTCACCCAACCGCGAAGGATCGGATTGATCAAGTCGATCACCCGATCTGCGGGTTGTGATTGATACCGCCGGAACAGCTCCTTCAACCGCCGCAAGAGCGCCGTGCGATTCTTCAGGCGCGGGGCATAGTGCGCCCGCCATTTGCCCGAAAGCGCGCGCACCCGGCGGAACTCGAAGCCCAGGAATCCGAAGGCATCCCCCTTCGCCAGGTCTACAACCCGGCTCTTCGACTCGTTCAGAACCACGTGGAGCCTTGCCAACTCCTCGCGCAACCGTTTCTCTACCGCCCCAATCGACAGCAGGCGCTCGCCGCGTCCATCCGCTTTCGCAATGGAGCGGCGACGGTACCCCGTGGGTTGATACGTGCCTTGGACCAGTTCGTCGCGTATCTGCTCAAGAAATGCCTCGACACCCGCCGCCTCGATGGCCTCGAACGTCACCCCGTCAGGACCTGGGGCGCCGTTGTTGGCCTTCGCTCTGCGGTAGGCTTCACGCAGCGTTTCCCACTTGCAGACGTGCACGAAGAGGCCCCAGAAGCGCCAGGACGCTTCAGACTTCGCCTTGGCGTATAGCCTCCGTCTCAGGTCCTGCAGACGGATGGGCGCCTTTGTCATCTCGCCCCTGCCTTCCTTGTTGCCGGAGACGTTACGAACAGCAGGGTCCCTTCGCTCCACGGGCGTTACTCCGCTTCCCGGCTACTGCGGACCCCACCGCCACCCTCTCGTCTTCGACCGACTTCCCGGTGTCGCCGGTTATACGGCCTACCTTGCTACCGCCGATTTCGCGGCGGGACGAGGAGGGCTTCTCCAGTTGCGTGACACGTCCTATGTCACCGTGCTGCCACTTCCACCCCGTCGGAGTGACAGACCGTCTCAGCCAGATTACGGTCCGTCATGCTGTCTTCGCCCTCGCATTGCGAGCTCGACCCCCAGAGTGAAATTTCGGGGCCACATCCGTGTTCGCTTGCGCTACGGCCCGGTGACTCGCTGCCATCCCGAAGATGGTTTGTCGATGGGCTTCAGAGATTCGGTTTCCCTCCTCCCTGCCATCGTGCTACAAGGCTCTGGCTCTTACCTCGGCGGGACTGACTCCCGCTGAACGTGTCCGCCTTCGCTGGACACACAATGCGACTTCAGGTCGCCCCCCCAGCTTCATACCCCGCCGTTACCAGCAGCGCATGTGGGACCGGCGACTGGTCTGCACACTGGTCAGGATTCCCATTCGGGAGTCACTCAAAAAATGTAACTTTCAGGTCGCACTGTGCAATTTCAGTGTGCAGTACAACAGAAGTGTCAGCCCTTGGAGCCTGCTGTCTCGCGTTGGCCAAAGTCGACTGAAGACTGACTTTTGTGCAGATTCAACTTTATGTGCCAAGCTGCCCTTCGGCAAGACTGTCGGGGACGAAGTCCAAGCTCCAGCGCTCATTGGGGGCGACCCGACACGATTCTGGACTTGCGTGTCCCCATAGCCCGCTGGCGGCCCCGCCTGCGCCCTACCGCAAGCCCTCCAGCGTCATTCCGACCAACTTGTGATGGCGCCTTGAGAGTCGTTTGAGGGGCTGACACGGGTTCCGATCGCAGGTCGGAGACAGGTGGAGACACCGATTGTCACACACACAGAACCGGGGGAGATTTTTCGGCCCAGCTTCCACGAGGCCGAAAAACTCCCCTCCGGGATGCCTGTCGTCCGACGAGGGGAGGTCAAAAGCCGACACCACCGGGTTCCGGTCGACAACCGACCGCCCTGGGAGTCCGGTCCCTGACTACCTGGCTGCCGTCAGCGAACCTCACTCAGCTCGCTCGGTCGCCCCCTCCAAAGGACAATCGCCACCATGGCCCACGACCCACAATCCCCGACCGAAGATCTGCTTCAACAGGCTCTGTATCTGCAGCTGGAAAGCTTGTCTCTCCTCTATGCCTTGAAGAAACGGCTCGACCCACCGGAGCCATCCAAGAGTCGCAAGGGAACCACGATCAGTGTCCCCACGCGTCTGGCGCCGTTTGAGCCGCCGCAGCCCCCGAACAAGAACGAACCGCCCTTCGTTCCCCAAGGCCTTCACGTCGTCTGCATGCGTTGCGGCTATCAGTGGCTGCCGCGCTACACCCGCAGGCCCAAAGGGTGCCCCTCCTGCAACTCGCCTTGGTGGTATCTGGCACAGTATCGCTGGAAAAAGGGAAAGAAAAGTTCCTGACCGGCTGATGGTACCTACCGGGCACGCCATACGAACCGCTAAGGGGGCGTGCCCGGCAAGGAGGCCCCGTCGTCCAGGCGGGACAGCCCGGGCGGATCGGATCGGCGTCAAGAGCGTCGTTCAGTCGAACACTCAAAGCCGGCTGGGTCCTTGGGCGAACCGGGGAGGGAGGGTGCGGCTCAATGCCGCGGTGTACCCGCCTTGTCCCGGCGTCTTAACGGGCAGGTCATTCCGAAAAAGAGCGCGTCATTGACGTGGCGCGGTCACGACATAGCCGTCCCAGAGTGCCGGAAGAAAGCGGCTACGCATCAGCTTGGAGCGCGAATCGCTCCTCTGGTGGGTATGGGCCTTGACAGCCGTCAAGTGCCAACGATAAAGTTGGCAACAAAACAGTTGGGAGAGTGCTGATGCTGAAAAAAGGCGGCAACAACTGGGTGGAAGGGGACCGGTTTTTTGACCGGGAGATCGAACTCGAAGCGCTAGAGGAGCGTACACGGGATGGAACCCACACCCTGCTGACCGCGCAGAGGCGTATGGGCAAGACGAGCCTCGTGCGAGAACTGCTGCGGCGTCTGACGGAGACAGGCGGCTTCGAAACGGTGTTCGTCGATCTCGAGGCGGCCATGGATCAGGCCGACGCCGTCGCCGAGCTTGGCATTCGGACCAGGTCGGTGCGAGCGGTCTGGGGCCGGATCGAGACCGTCTTCGCCAATGTGCTTAGGGGAGTCGGCGATCGGATCGAGGAACTTTCGGTTTCGGAATTGAAGGTGAAACTGCGAGCCGGGGTCGACGCGGGAAACTGGTCACAGCGAGGCGATGCGATCCTCTCGGCCCTGGCAGGAAGCAAGCGGCCGGTCGTACTGGCGATCGACGAGCTGCCGATTCTCGTCAACCGATTGCTCAAGGACGACGATGACCGCATCACGCCCGAAGGCAGGCGGGCAGCGGATGGATTCTTGAGTTGGCTACGCAGGAACGGACAGGAACACCGGGGAAAGATCTCGATAATCCTGTCCGGCAGCGTCGGGCTTGAGCCGCTGCTCCAGCAGGCCGGACTCAGCGCGCACGCCAACATCTTTTCCGCTTACGATCTCAAGCCCTGGAGCGAAGAGACCGCCATGTCCTGCCTCGCGGCGCTCTCCGACACATATGACGTGGTTCTCACCGTCGACGTCCGCCGCTCCATATGTCAGCGACTGCGCTGCTGCATTCCGCACCATGTCCAGATGTTCTTTGACAGGCTTCACGATCATCTGCGGCGTGAACGCCGGCAGGAAGCAACGTTGAACGACGTGGATTGGGTGTACCTGCACGAGATGCTCAGCGTCCGGGGCCAGATGGACCTGCAACACTACGAGAGCCGGCTGCAGACCGTTCTCGGAAGAACAGGATATCCGATCGCCCTCGAAATACTGACCCAAGCCGCCACCCGTGGCGACCTCGACGACGATACCGTGCGCCAATACGAGATGCACTTCCCGGCTCGGGACGGTGATGGCGACCCCTCGGTGGAGCATGTGCTGCATGTACTGCACCACGACGGCTATCTGGAACGGCGAGAGGACGGTACCAGCCGGTTCGTCTCAGGCCTTCTCGAAGATTGGTGGCGTGCACGCCACGGCCGGAACTTCGTGCCGGTCTTTGCGTCTCGGCAGGCAGACCGCGGAGCGGACCGATGACCGCGACCACCAGGAAGTACAACCCAGGGTTCCTGTCGGATGACGAACTGATCGGGTCGTTCTGCGTGCGGATGGATTCGTTGGCGTCCATGGTCGAAGTGCTCCGCGAATGCACAGGAAGCTCGAACACGCATCAGATCGTCATTGGCCCGCGCGGCTGCGGCAAGACGAGCCTCCTCTTGCGCGTCGCGGCGGAGGTGCGCAGGGATAAAAGCCTCTCGTCGCGCTTCTTTCCCATCGTTTTTGCAGAAGAGAGCTACGAGGTCTCGACGGCCGGTGAGTTCTGGCTGGAAGGCGTGTCTCGTCTGGCGGATCAGGTGCCGCACGGGAAAGATGGACCTGACTTTAAGCGCACCATCGAGGATATGCGCCATCTTCAGGATGACCGGACACTCGCGGATCGGTGCTTGGGTGTCCTCCAGGACTTCGCGGACAGCGAGGGCAAGCGCCTCGTGTTGATCGTCGAGAACCTGAACATGATGTTCCGGGAGTTCGTCGACAGCGATACCGGATGGCGGCTGCGACAGACGCTTCAGACCGAGCCCCGGCTCATCCTGCTTGCCAGCGCGACCAGCCGGTTCGACGACATCGGCAATCCCGACTGTGCCTTTTATGATCTGTTCCGTGAGTTGACGCTGCGTCCGCTAGATCCGGAAGCCTGCTCGGTGCTCTGGCAGGCGGTGTCCGGCCGGGATCGTCCGCCGAAGACGATCAGGGCATTGCGGATTCTCACCGGCGGCAGTCCACGGCTGTTGACCATCGTGGCCCGCTTCGGAGCGAACCTGTCGTTTCGCGAGTTGATGGACGATCTTCTCGATCTGGTCGACGACCACACCGAGTACTTCAAGAGCCATCTCGATTCGCTTCCCGCGCAGGAGCGGCGGGTTTATGTCGCTCTTGCCCATCTCTGGATTCCGGCGACCGCGCGCGAAATTGCCGATCGGGCACGACTGGACACCAGCAAGTGCAGCGCACAGCTTGCACGCCTCGTGGAGCGGGGTGCCGTGAAGATAGCCGGCGGGAGCGCGCGCCGCAAGCAGTACTACCTGGTGGAGCGGCTTTACAATATCTATTACCTCATGCGCAGCGCCCGCGGGCCGGCACCCCTGATCGAAGCGCTGATCCGCTTCATGGAGGCGTACTACTCGCCCTCCGAACTGAAAGGCTTCGTTATCCATACCGTGCGCGAGGCTATGCGTCTCGATTACGAGGCCAGACGGATGTATCGAATCGCGTTCGATCGCCTGCTGAAATCTCCGGCCTTGTCGGGGCATCGCGAAGAGTTGAGCACCCTCGCTTCGTGGGTTCACCCGCTTGCTCCCGGCGACCCAGGCGCTGCGAAGGTGCTGTTCAGCAGGGCCCTAGAGATCGCCAGGAAAGGGCATGAGTCGGACGCCATAGCCTTGTGGGACGAGGCGGTTCAGCGATTGGAAACGAGCAATGCGAAGGCGGATCTCGAAACGGTTGCGGCAGCGCTCAACAACAAGGGCACGGCGCTCTACTTCCTGAACCGAACGGATGAAGCACTCGCGACCTGGGATGAGGTGGTGCGCCGCTTCGGATCGAGCAGGGCGGCAGAACACGTCGGTGCAGCCGCAATGGCACTTTCCAAGAAAGCGTTCGTACTCCTCGAGAATGGCCGGCCGAAGGAAGCTCTAGCCCTTTGTAAAGACGTGTTGCATCGCCTGAAGCAGGGCAGTGCCGAACAGCGGCCACTCGAAATTGCGGAGGCTCTCCTCTACATAGGATTCGTTCTCCGCGACCTGGCTCAGCCGCAGGAGGCGCTCCGCGCCTGGGACGAGCTCGTGCAACGCTTTGGGGCGAGCAGTGACCCGGCGACAAGGGAGCGGGTCGGCGCGGCTCTCCATAACAAGGGCGCCTTACTCGCAGCGTCGAATCATCTGGACGAAGCGCTGGCGGCGTGGGACGAGATCGCAGAGCGCTTCGGAGCCTGCGATTCGCCCGCAATCTATGGAATAGTCACCAAGGCCCTTGTCGGCAAGGGGACGACGCTCGTTGGATTGAAAAGACTGGAGGAAGCCCTTGAAGCTTGGGACGAGGCACTCAGGCGTTCGACACTCAGCGATGATCCAACTCCAGTTGGCATCGCCGTCGCCTACAAGAGCATGCTGCTCGATACCATGGGACGAAGGGAAGAGGGGCGAGCCTTCCGGGACGAGGCCGTACAGCACCTCAGCGAGCGCGATGAGCCTCGGTTCGTCTTGGCAGCTGTGGAGGCGCTCGAGCGCGTAGGTGCATGGTTGGTCGATCAGAACAGGTTTCAGGAAGCGCTTGCGGTCAGCGACGACATCGTGGGGCGCTTCGGGTCTACAGATGCGCCGATGATTCGTGACGCTATGGCGCGTGTATTCGCCAAAAGGGGCGAGACGCTGGCACAAATGAATCGACGCGAGGAGGCGCTTGCGGTCTGGGAGGATGTCGTCCGGCGTTTCGGACCGAGCGATACGGCAATCGCTCGAGATTCGGTGGTAATGTCTCTCGTCAGCAGGGGCAGCATGCTTGCCGATCTGGACAGGCCCCAGGATGCTCTAGACGCCATGGGCGACGTCATCCGGCGTTTCGGAACGACGAGCACGGAGCCATTGCTTCAGAATGCTGTCTCCACGGCCCTTCTGGGAAAGGCCAGGGCGCTCGTCAACTTGAACCGGCTGCAGGAGGCCCTTGCGGCGTACGATGAAGTTCTGAACCGCGACAGTTTAAGCGCTACGCCGGAATTGGTGTTGTCGGTCGCGGCGGCCTTGGTTGCCAAGGGCGGCGTGCTTGTTGGGCTGAACCGTCTGGATGCGGCATTGGCCCTCTGGGCCGACGTCGTGCGGCGATTCGGGACGAGCGATCATCCCACGCTGCGGCATGGGGCCAAAATGGCACAACTGAAAATTGCCGAGCTACACTTGGCGATGGGAAGGGGCCTTGCATCCGTCGCTGCGGTAGACCGTCTATTCGAACCTGAAAGTCCGGAGTCGCCGGAGGTCAGTTGTCAAGGCCGCCTCACGCGCGCTCGTGCCCATCTCCTGGAAGGCAACGACGCCGCTTGTATGCTGGACGTCGAGACAGCGTTGACAATTCTTTCCGGGCTTGGTTCCTTGCGGACGGATATTCTCGATGGCCTGTGTTGGCTGGCGGTCGAGTTGGGACCGGCACAGTTGCACGAGCTGATCGCGGCGTCGCCGGCTTCAGGTCTTCTGCTTCCGCTCAGAACGGCGCTGGAGAAGGAACTTGGACTTGAGACGCGGGTGGCAAAAGAAGTCGAGGAAGTGGCCGAAGACATCCATCGGGATCTCGAAGAGCGGAGGAAGGGAAGGCGACACCGAGGCACTTGAGGGTGTTCCGTTCGACTCTGCTTGCGAAGTTCGCTCTCTCGTTGGATCACCGTGTTGTCGGATGAGGCGACCTTGGATGATCAGACGCCAAGCCTATGATTCGACGTACCTCGTCATTCCCAATGACCACACGGACACGTTCACAATGTGCGCCAATACGACTTCGCTCGGTTGCTCGGGATTTGAGGACGTCGCAATCTGCCTGGTAATTGGGCCTCGCAGCTAAGTCCAAGGTACAGCTATAGTGAGCACCACCGCCGGCCGTGTTCTGAAGGAGGTAAAGGCCTCGCCCGCCGGTGCCGATTAAGGTGGGAGGCCACCTCTAAACGACCTATGTATAGCCGACTGAACGAAATCTACAGCCACAAAGAAGATTATCCGCCAATGACATGGGTCGACGACAGCGTTCTTTGGATCGGCGCCGTCCTGTTGGTATTCCTCAGCGCTTGGTTTCGGAACCTCCTTTCCATCCTCGTGCCGAGTCCGGAGCGCGCTGTCCTGGCGATGAAGAACCTCGTGTTCCCCAGGCCATCGGCACGAGATCGAGTACGCTTCGTCTTGGGTTGGCTCAATAACGACTACAAGGGAAGCAACACGACGGCCGTGTCCGCCACATTCACAGAAATAGAGGGCATAGAACTGTGCCGTTCCGCTCGCATCGTCACCGCTCCAGGGGCGGCCGACCAATGGCGCGCCGCCATGCGGCGGAAGGGAAAGGACCTTCTGAGAAAATGGCATGCCGATATCGCGGTCGTTGGCTGGGTCGACAAGGACGGTGATGCCTTGAGCCTCTGGTTCGTCAACTCAGGCGACAACGACACGCTTGCCGATACGTCCAACAATCCCTACCCCTTGCGATTCAATCGCCTGCCCAACGAGTTCGCCAATGATCTGAACGTCCAGATTCGCGCCCTTGTCCTGGCCTTGGCTATACCCCAGGGCAATCGACTGAATATTGGTGGTGCCAGACGGGGCCAAATCGGTATTGTCTTCCCAGAGAAGCCTATAAATGACTCTGGGAGGGACAAACAGATGGCCGAAGGTTCCAATCGCTCAATCGAGTTCTTGAAGAGTT
>JAJDTX010000185.1 GCA_022826925.1 Bryobacterales bacterium | reverse complement strand
CAGCGCCGCTGGCTCAGCCCCGCACCAGCACTAACGAGCACGGGTCCCGGATTCACCCTCGGTTCGGCAGCCCACCGCCTCCTACCCTGAGCGCTGATCGTGCTGGCCGACCAGGAACAGCAACTCCGCGACCAACTGGCGGACACCTAGAGCCTGATCCTCCCGGTCACGACCACCGCGCACCAGCATTTGCCAACAAATCTGTTGCCAACAGAGTTGTTGGCATGGTACGGTCAACCCATGACCACGCATCTCAAAAAAGCCGGCGCCAACTGGGTCGATGGCGACCGGTTCTTCAACCGCGAGGCCGAACTCAAGGAGCTCCGGGAGCGCGTCCATAACGGCACTCACACGCTACTGACCGCGCAACGGCGCATGGGCAAGACCAGCCTCGTGCGCGAACTCCTGCGCCAATTGGAGGACGAAGGGCGCTACGCCACCGTTTTCGTCGACCTGGAAGCGGCGAACGACCCGGCCGACGCTATCGCCGAGATTGCAATTCGGGCCAAGCCGGTTCAGGCCGTCTGGCGCCGGATTCAGTCCTTCTTTGCCAATCACCTGCAAAGTTTCGGCGGCCGCATCGACGAGGTTGCGTTGTCCGAACTAAAGGTGAAGCTCCGCGCCGGCATTGACGCCGGAAACTGGCAGCATCAGGGCGATCAGGTCTTCGCGGCCCTGGCCTTGAGCGAAAGGCCGGTCGTGCTCGCCATCGACGAACTTCCCATCCTGGTCAACCGCCTGCTGAAGGGTGCTGACTACCGCGTGACCCCGGAGCGGACGGCCGCAACGGACGCATTGCTCGCGTGGCTCCGGAAAAACGCCCAGGAACATCGCGGTGAGGTGGTTCTCATTCTCTCCGGGAGCGTCGGCCTCGAACCGGTCCTTCGCCAAGCCGGCCTCAGCGCCCACGCCAACATCTATCAGTCCCTTGAGTTGCATCCCTGGAGCCATGACACGTCAAGCCGTTGTCTCGCCGCCTTGGCCCGGACCTACGACCTGGACCTTTCGGAGGATGTGCGGATGGAAATCTGCCGTCTATTGCGTTGCTGCGTCCCGCATCACGTCCAGCAGTTCTTCGACTTCTTGCATCAGCATCTCCGTCGGACGGGCCGCACAACGGCGAGCGCGGAAGATGTCGAGTTGGTTTACGAACGTGAGCTGCTCAGCGTTCGCGGGCAAATCGATCTGGAGCACTATGAGGTGAGGCTCAGAATGGTCTTGGGCGACGACGCCTATGGGACCGCGCTTGAGTTGCTAACCGAAGCTGCTGTTCACAAAGGTCGGCTCACGGACAAGGCCATCCGGCGCTACCGCGCTGCGCTTGAGTCGTCGGGCGGCGACGCAGCTTCAATCGAAGATGTTCTCTACTCGCTGGAGCACGACGGCTACTTGGAACAACAGACCGACGGGTACCGTTTCGTGTCGCGGTTGCTCCAAGACTGGTGGCTCGCCCGACACGGCCGGTTCTTCACTCCCATCCAGGATCGCCCGATATAGAAGGAAGTAGCTGCAATGGCGGTAGCAGTCAAGAAATACAACCCCGGCTTCCTGAGCGACGACGAGATCATTGCGTCGTTCTGCGTCAGAACCGCGGAGTTCGATTCGCTCGTCGAGTCCCTGTGTGAAAGCGACGCCGGTTCCAGCCCCCACTCACTGGTCATTGGACCCCGCGGCAGCGGAAAGACGCACCTGCTGCTTCGGGTTGCGGCCGAAGTAAGGCGCAACCCAGCCCTTGCTGGACTCCTTCCAATCACATACGCCGAGGAGAGCTACGAGGTCACAACTTGCGGCGAATTCTGGCTCGAGTGCCTGGGCCGCCTTTCTGAGCAGGCTCCAGCCGCCGAGCGCGAGAGCCTTCACCTTACCTATGAGGATCTGAGAACGCTGGTTGACGATCAGGCCTTAGCCGACCGCTGTATCGGCTCCCTGCTTGACTTCGCCGACCGTCATGAGACGCGCCTGCTTCTGCTCGTCGAAAACCTCAACATGCTCTTCGACGACATCAACGACCCCGATGTCGGTTGGCGCTTGCGCCAGACCCTCCAAACCGAGCCCCGCTTCATCCTGTTCGGCAGCGCCACAAGCCGATTCGACGAAATCGACCGCCCTGACCACGCTCTCTACGACCTCTTTCGGGCCATCACGCTGCGACCACTCACGACCGCCGAATGCCAGGCGCTTTGGCAATCCGTTGCCGCCAGGCGCTCTTCGACGGAGGCCGTTCGCCCACTCGAAATCCTCACCGGCGGCAATCCACGCCTCCTCACCGTCATCGCCCGCTTCGGCGCCGATCGTTCATTCCGCGACCTGATGGCGAACCTCCTCGACCTGGTCGACGAACACACCGAGTACTTCAAGAGCCACCTCGAGGCTCTCCCGCCCCAGGAACGCCGCATCTACCTGACCCTCGCCCGCTTCTGGAAACCCTCAACCACCAGGGAAATCGCCGACCTTGCCCGCCTTAATACCAACACCTGCAGCGCCCAGCTCAAGCGTCTAGTTGCACGGGGCGCCGTTGCTGTCGACGGCGGCACCCCGCGCCGACGCCGGTACTACCTGACAGAGCGTCTCTACAACATCTACTACTTGCTGCGCCGGGGCACGGGCGCCGACCGTGTCGTTCAAGCGCTGATCGAGTTCATGGTCTGCCTGTACTCACCATCAGATATTGGAGCTGTCATCGATCGTATCCTGGACTCGGCGCAGGCCTTAAATGTTCTTCCCGATGTCATTGGCCCGAAGATGGCCGACGCCTTGCTGAATGAGGCACGCTCCCTTCAGGAGCTGGGCCAAAACGACGACGCTATCGCTCTCTATGACCAAGTGATTGAACGGTTTGGACCTGACCTCGGTGCCGGAACCGAACTGAACGTGGGTCTCGCGCTAACAAGCAAGTCGTCGCTGCTCATTCAGGCTGGTCGGAACCATGAAGCCATCGTTGCGTGCGAAGAGGTCGTGGGCAAGTACGAAACGAGCCGGGATGTGTCCTCGGCGGTGCTCTCGGTGTCTGCGCTTTGGGTTAAAGGTACCGCGCTATTGGCCATGGACAATCCTGTGATGGCTCTTGATGCCTTCAACCGGGCTTTGGCGCAAGCCAGCACTCTAGATGTCCCGGTTCCCAATTTCATTTTGGCTTCCCTTGTTCATGGCAAGGGATTGGTCTTGGTTCAGCTCGGTCAGCTTGACAATGCGCTTGCCGCATTCGACGAGGCGTTAACGCAGTTTGGCGCCGACTTGGAATTGCAGCAGAGCGGCACGACAGCAATGTTGCTGATAGGCAAGGCCCTCGTCTTGGACCAACTTGGCCATACGATGAGCCTGGCGGAATTCTCGTGGCTGCTAGAGAGCCTGGCCAGGCATGGCAGCGTTCTGCCCGGCACGAGTAAGGCGCTGACTGCTTTGGTTGCCGCCCTCGAACCGTCTCAGGCCCTCGGCTTGCTTCAGGCTTCTTCCGCATCTCACCTGCTACTGCCCCTGATCACCGCCCTCCAACAGGAACTCGGACAGTCCTCGCAAGTCGCGAAGGAGGTCGCTGAAGTTGCCGGCGATGTGCGGTCCA
>JAJDTX010000025.1 GCA_022826925.1 Bryobacterales bacterium | reverse complement strand
AGGCAGCCTGAAACTCTTTGCGCAATCGAATCGCAGCCGAATCCGGGCATTGTAGTGCCACGCCCGATTTCTGCCTTCTCTAAGCCATAGTAATAGCTTGGTTTAGCGAAACACGAAAATCAAACTGTCGAAGATGAGCCTTGCTGTTCCGCCGGTTCCGAGAGTTGTTTGACGAAGGCTGCCGGGCTGACTTTCTCGTGAATGTACAGCGGCAGCGCGTCAGTTCGAATCTCGCGAACATTCTTGCCTCGCTGCCAGCTGAGCAAAACAGGTCCTTGCGAGCCTGCAGGCGAAGGCGAGAACGGCTCTCCAGTGCGCTCCTCGTCGCCCATGTACACATGGTCTTCGCTAGTGGGGATGTTCTTGCGCCGTGCGTCGGCGTGCTTGTAGGCTTCCGTCTTCATGCCCATTCCTTCTTGCGGCAGGCAATCGCGATGAGATCGCTTGCCTTGGCGATGTCCTCGATCCAGACCACCTGCCAGTCGCCGAGGTCGTCAGGGTCATCGGTTCTTCGAGAGACAGCGGGTGCCCAGTACTCCTCAAGATACTTTTGTTTCGCGACTTCGCTCGGCTCGCCGGCTTTCAGGCCCTTGAACTCTATCACCAGATAGCGCTCGCGCCCGCTTGCCGTTGGCAGCTTGGACTTTGCGACGAAGTCCGGCTCCATCAGGGCTGTGCCGCGGCGTGCTAGGTCGAAGTAGGGGACCCTCCATCCCAGATGGAAGTTCCGCGCCCACGAACGAATGTCCGGGTGCTTGTCCAAGATTTCGGCGAGCTGAGCTTCGGAGTGCGAATGGCAGGCGGCTGCGCTCAGTTCCGACTTACTGGGGAGTGCAGTGCGCTCCTTCGGGTACCAGTGTCGTACGACGGTTCGGAACTGCACGCTGGACGTGTTGCTCGTGCGAGGCGTGCCCGGGTCGGCTTGATCGATGAAGACCGGAGCGACGAATGGCTCGCCATCGATGCGCGTTACATGAGCTGCGATCAGATCGAGCGTGTCGCTGTCGTGCCGTAGGTCGGACCATGATTCGCAATCCATGACCCGTAGACATTCCCTGATGATGCCAACACTGCAAAGGAAGGCTTGGCGGCGATGCTCGGGCCCGCCGTCCAGTCTTGGGACGACCTGCTCCGCAGCCTGCCAGATTGAGAGGTGCGGCGATCCGGATTCTGCTTCGAACTCCAGTTTTCCACCCACTGCACCGCCAACTTCCGTTGTCACGCTTTCCCTGCGCTGCACCTTGTGGTTGTGGAGTCCTTTGGCGTCTACCTCCCAGCGCAACACGCCGCCAGAGGGAGCGTACCCAGCGACGTTCGGGAAAAATAGCCGATACTCCTCCCGATCCGGCACTGTGTATACGGTCTCGTCCGCTGGGGGCGGCGGGGGGCCATTAATCTCTTCTCCACCAAGCCACGCGAACGGTACGCCGAAGAGATTGGCGTACTCGATTTGCTGGATCTCGTCTGTCGCTGTGAAGGCTGTCTTCCGCAGGGCACGCCCCGCCACTTGCTCGCAGAGCAACTGGCTGCCGAAAGCTCGGTATCCGAACACGTGTGTCACAGTGCGCGTATCCCAGCCCTCGGTGAGCATGCCGACGGAGATCACGCATCGAATGTGCTCGCCGGGTTCGTCCTTCTGGCCTACGGTCATGAAGATGCTGCGGATAGCTTGGCGCTTCTCGTCGGAGGTCTTGGCATCGGGTGCGAATAGCGAGCCTTGCTCGCTAATGGCCTTCGCGATCTTATTGCCCTGTGGGCCGCCCGAGTCGTCCATGCGCGAGTGAACCAGCACTGTTGGCGGATGCTTCTGGGGGAGCCTGCTCGCTGGATCGATATTGGAAAACAATTCGAGATTGCCCTGCTTCCAAGCGCTGCCGTCCCGGTAACCCGCGATATAGCGATGCAGCGCCGTCGCGTTCTCGATGCTGTTAGCCACCACGATCATCACTGGAATGCGGTCTTTCTTCGCATAGGCTTTGTCAGTGCTGCAGTAATGGAGATACAGCTGACGCAGGGGCTCGCTAACTTCCGGAGTAAGTGTCTCGCCGATTGGGCGTTTCTGGTTGTGGATGTAGACATTGCGGTAACGCGGCTGTAGGTGGACGGCCTGGCCTCCCTCGAACCTGCGGTCGTCCACTGGAACGCGTGGCACCTTGACCAAGCCTGATTCCACGGCATCCAACAGCGAGAAGTCCGAGACAGTCCACGGGAAGGTTTCCGCTTTGAGACGTGCCGGGCGACGCAGCCACATCGGAGTGGCCGAAACATCGAACACCTGCTCCAAGAGGTTGGCGCTCTGGAGTTCGCGCAGCACCCCAAACCAGATCTCGGCCTGTTTCCTGTCCTCGCGCTCGTCGGGATCCACCGCTTGCTTGGACACCGTCACTCCGCGCAACGTGTAGCAGTGGTGGGCCTCATCGTTGATAACCGTGATCCGGCCTCCTCCGCGATGCTCCTTCAGTAGGCGGTCAATCATCTCGGCCCCGCTCTCGCGCCAGGAACCCGGCTCCTTCCCACCCTTCCCAACCAGCATTTCCTTTTCCTTCGTGGTGGCTTGCTTGCCCCCGACACTCAGCGCCGTCTGGCGCTGGAAGGCTTGGAAGTTGAGCACTGTCCAGCGCATGCGTCGTAGGTCGCTCTCGAAGCCCCTGGGTGCCGCTGACTTCCAGACTGCGCTGCCCTTGTCGGAGAGGACACGCAGGCGCTCCCGAATCGTCAGTCCGGGCGTGAGCGCAAGGAATTCTACTGGGCCCCGGGATGTCGGACGGTCCACCACAAGGCAATCATGGCCATCAAGAGAGTCTTGCCGGTCCCGGTCGCCATTTTCGAGGCGACACGTGGGATCGACTCGTTCCAGTCCTCGTTGGCCTGCTCCAGCCTCTTGCGAATCTGAGCGTGCGCGTCTGGAGCGTGTGATTGACCCGCGTCAAACAGCCATATCAGGGTCTCGACCGCCTCGACCTGGCACCAGAACGGGCGCATTATCGCGTCGTCGCGAGACCAGTGCTCCAGTAGGCTTAGGACACGCGAGTGGACGCCCGGCCAAGTAGCATCGCGCCAAGCCCCTACATGCTTGCGGATCTCGTTGATCGTGCCGTGCGGTTCAATCGATGCGTCAGGTTTCTTCCAGTCACCGATCTCACCCTTGGGATTAGGGACAGGCAGTTGCGTCGAACTCGGTCTGCGTCCCGATTGGGTGTGATCCAGTGCCCGCCCATGGTCGTCCAGCGCCCAGTGCCGGTCTGGCTCCCGATACGGCGTGTGTAGGATCCATTGCGCTTTGCTGTCGGGTCCTTGTGTCATCTTGAGCTAGTCGAATCGAGCGACGATTGCGGTTCAATCTTGGTGCCGCAGCCGCGGGCCGAACTTTCATTGTCTACTTCACAGGGGATAATGAACCGTCCTCGGCATTTCTTCCACGGGACACTGTCGGGACGACAAGGCCGCTATCGGCTGAAACAACCGCTGGTTCGGGCCGCCGATAGTAGTTCCCTCTATACGCGCAAGCAGCCGAAAGTCCCCTAGTTCCGAATTCGGATGCACCCGTCAAGTCGGGTCTTTACCTATCGAGCCGTTGTGTAATTGAATCCACGGGAGCTAATGCCCTCCGATGTGTGGAAGATGCAAGAAAATTCCGATACCTCCAACCAATCCATGCGACTATGCAGTGTCAGTCTGGCGGCTGCGCCGCTCGCGATACTGCTTGATGTCGCTCGGGAGGATGAATAGGTATTGAAACAAGAAGTCTAGGAACTCGAGAATATCGCGTACGTCACCCTGTTTCGGTTGTTTCTCGCCGTTCGGGTGGGCGGAGTCGTTACCAAGCAGTCGAAGCTCGTGAGCCCATTCTTTCATATGTGGAGGCAGTACACTACGCTCAGCCAGATGATTGATCTGGGCATAGAGGGTTCCCCCTTGGGCACCTTGATCATGCATTGCCGCCTGAACGGCGCTACGCGCCATGAGAACCGCCGCGTCCCAGTTCTCGTCTGCGTAGCTTCGATGTGCTTGGAGCCAAAATCGGGCCATCGGCTGCGGAAACTGTTTCGGGACATCCGTGAGGCGACGTGGCCAAGGTAGAGTCATGAAGTCGTGTGCCGGAGGGCCAAAATCTCTTGTGGACCAAAGCACCATCACGTAGTTGGCGCAAATCCCGCACCTCAAGGTGTCGAAGTATAGGGCCTTCGACGCGTTAGGTTTCTTCTTGATAGCGCGATGATCGATCGAGAAATTGCCACGCTCTTGACAAAATGGGCATACGATCTCGCGAGTCGCAAGCTCATCGCCGCGGTACCTTCCTTTATTCCCTAGCTCCCACCAGCTACTCACTTTGCCTCCGATCCCGGCCTAGTCGGCCAATATGCTGTGAGTGAGCACTTCTGCGATTGTGGTCCAAACGATATGTCCAGATGAATGAACATCGTTGCTTGACCAGTCGCCACCTGAAGCGTACGCTTCCGAATCCTGCGCTCAGTACGATAATACGACCACAATGGCTGATCGCGGGGTGAGGGGCTTCTTCCTGTCTGGCCCCGCGAGAGTCCTGCTCTGGTGGTCATCGATGCTGGACGCCGGATAGGCCGCTAGTAGTGTGCTGGACAAGGACTCGGGACATCGCCCGTGTACTAGGCCTCTCCGCTCGTCTACCAAATCCCAGGACGCCAGCTCGTCCCGTTAGATCAGCAACCGTATGCCGCAAGATTTGCACATCGCGAGCAGCTCCCAGCGATATACACGGCTTGACAACCACCGGAACGGCACTTGCGCAGCGAGTGACGGGCTGCTTTCAAGTGCCTGATTACACGTGTCTTGTTTCAAACCGTCGAGACAGCCATGTCGCTGGGACCGCGCCGATCGGTAGCATCTATTGCTTCCTGCTAGCGCCTTCCATCTGGACTAGGATGTGTGCTAGTCTCCAACACGGGGAGGCGCTATGGCGCAGGTGTGTCCGGCCTTCGGGACGGCACTGTTGTCCGTAGCAGGTCTGCCTCCCCTTGGAAGCCCGCGATGAACGCATGCTTGCGCCTCGGAGCGCTGTTGCTTGTGGGCTCCGCGCTGTGTCCGGGCGCGAGCCGCGAGCGATTGGAACAGGCGCTCGACAACGATATCCGGCCGTTGCTTGCCACCTACTGCATCCGTTGCCACGGCCCCGAGGTGCAGACAGTCGGAATTGACTTCAGTGTCTTTGACGATCACGGCTCCGTCCTTAGCTCCCGCCCGCTGTGGCTGCGTGCCCTGCGCGTGCTGCGCGAGAACGAAATGCCCCCGGCCGGGGCGCAGCCGACCACTGAGGAGCGCCGGCGGATGGTGGCGTGGATCGACGACGCCGTCAACAATCTCGATTGGAGCGAGCACCGCCAGCCGGGCTCGGTCACGATCCCGCGCCTCAATCGGGAGGAGTACAACAACACCATCCGCGACCTGACCGGGCTTGACCTGCGCCCGGGAGACGCGTTTCCAGCGGACGGGCAGGGGGAGAGCGGGTTCCGCAACGACCGGGACGGGCTCTTCGTGGCCCCGGTCTTGGCCGAAAAGTACCTGCAGGCCGCGGCTCTCGTCGTGGACGAACTGATCGCTACCAAGACCGAGAAGGATCCGCTCAACGTTCGTCTCGAAATCGAGGATTTCTTCCGCACCGAGACGAATCACGAGTTCACTCCTTACGGCCTCGACCTGCGCAATTACCAGCAGACGGTCTACCGCTACGTCACATTCCCTCGGTTTGGCCGCTATCGCTTCCGCGTCCGGGCTTGGGGCGAGTCACCCGTCGAGGGCCAGCTGCCCGGTGTCACGCTGCGTGTCGGGGGCCGCATGGTGGGGCAGTCGCATGTCGTCGCCGATCCGCAATCTCCCGCCGTCTACGAATTCGAAGCGAACCTCCCGCGCGGCAGCCACCGCGTCTCGCTCCATTGGTTCAAATCCCCGACTGCCCTGACGAACGAGCACAACCGCCGCTTGGCAGAAGCGCATCAGCGGGCGCGGGAGCTGGCCAAGGCCGAGGGCGAGAAACCGCCGCCAGCCATCGTGCTCTTGTCCTTGGACTGGGTCGAAGTCGAAGAGGCGCTGGAAGCGGGGCAGGACGGCTCGCTGGTCTGGACCGACGCGCCCGGCGACGGCCTTGACGATCGACAGGCGGCTCGGCGCATCATCGCGAAGTTCGCGCAGCGCGCCTATCGGCGGCCGGTCGGCCCGGACGAGGTCGACTCGCTGCTGGCGTTCTATGGCCGCGCAGCCGGGCGGGGAGAATCGTTCGAGCGGTCCGTAGGATTGGCGCTGCGCGCGGCGCTGGTCTCGCCGAAGTTCCTGTTCCGACACGAGAGTGGCGGCGCCGCGGCCGCCGACTACCGGCTGGACGACTTCGAGCTCGCGTCCCGGCTGTCCTACTTCCTCTGGATGTCGATGCCCGACACGGAGTTGATGGATCTGGCCCGATCGGGATTCTTGGCAGACCCGCAGACCTTGGAGCGGCAAGTCTCGCGCATGATCGCCGATCCGAAGTCCGAGGCCTTTATCGAGGCCTTTTTCGGACAGTGGCTGGGCTTCGCCGACCTCGGCGGCACGCTCAAGCCCGATGATGTCGCTTTTCCCGAGTTCACTCCGGCTTTGGGTGAAGCCATGGTGCAGGAGGCCATAAGATTCTTCGGTCGGATCGTGCGCGAGGATCGCAGCCTGCTGGAGATCTTGGATTCCGGCTACAGCTATCTCAACGAGGATCTCGCCAAGCACTACGGACTGGACGGAGTGGTCGGTCGCGAACAGAGACTGGTGGAGTTCGAGGACGCGCGCAGGGGCGGCGTGCTTGGCATGGGAGCGATTCTGACCGCGACCTCGCTGCCCACGCGCACGAGCCCGGTAGTGCGCGGAAAGTGGGTTCTCGAGACCATGCTCGGCGAGGAATTGCCGCCCCCTCCGCCCGACGCGGGCGAGCTGGCCGAACCTGGCGAAAGCTCCGCGGGCATGACCATGCGGCAGATGTACGAGATGCACCGCGACGAGCCGCGCTGTGCGGTCTGCCATGACGAGATCGATCCGATCGGCTTCGGGTTGGAGAACTTCGATGCCATCGGCCGCTGGCGCGACAGCGACAACGGACAGCCGATCGATGCCACCGGGACGCTGCCGAGCGGCGAGAGCTTCGCGGGTCCGGTGGAGCTGAAGCAAATCCTGCTGGGGCGGAGCGAAGAATTCGCCGAGATGATCAGCGAGCAGATGTTGGGTTTCGCTTTGGGCAGGAATCTGGAATACTATGACCAGCCGACCGTCGAGGAGATCAGCCGCGCTCTGATCCGCAGCGAGTACAGCGCGCGAGCGCTGATCACCGAGATAGTTGCGAGTTATCCGTTCCGCTTCCGGCGGGGCGCCGCGGAGAACCGCGAGGAGAGCGAGTAATGGCACGCAAGAGAATTTCCCGGCGAGCGGTATTGCGCGGCGCAGGGGTGACGATGGCGCTTCCGCTTCTCGACGTGATGGAACGGGCGCAGGGGGCGGCGCGCGTAACCGCCGGGACCGCCCCGGTGCGACTCGCCACGCTGTTCCACCCCAACGGTGTCTACCCGCAGAACTGGGATCCGGACGGAGTCGGGCGCGATTACAAGCTGTCCCGCATCCTCGAGCCGCTGGCTCCGGTTCGGGACCACGTCAGCGTGATCTCAAACCTCGGCACCGGGGCGCAGGGCCACGTTGGCGCCACATCCGCGTTCTTGACCGGCACTCCATTGCACAAGAAGGCGGCAGGCCGGATCAACACGCCCAACATGGGCACCTCGCTGGACCAGTTCGTCGCCGAGCGGATCGGCGGCAGAAGCAGCATGCCTTCTCTGGAGATCGGGGCGGAACCGCCGCGTTCGGGCGGAGAGAACGGACTGGCGATCTCGTACGCCAACACAGTCTCGTGGCGCTCCGACAACACCAAGGTCGATCCCGAGATCGAGCCTCAGGCGGTCTTTGACCGGCTGTTCGGTGTCAGCAAGAAGACGCGCCGGCAACTCGCCGACGAGGCCAGCATCATCGACCACGTGCTTGACGATGCCAAGAGCCTGCGTGCCCGCGGCAGCGCCGCGGACCGGCGCAAGCTGGACGAGTTCCTCACGTCGGTGCGCGACGTGGAGGGCCGCATCGACCGCAATCTGAACCCGGCCGACACCGAGGCCGAATGGAAGCCTGTGATCGAGCCCGAGCTGTTCAGGCCCGAGGCCGGTATCCCGCAGACCCGCGACGAGCACCTGCGGCAGATGCTGGATCTGGTGGTGCTGGCGTTCCAGACCGACACCACGCGGGTGGCAACCTTCATGATGGCGCACGGCTTCAGCCGCCAGAATTTCACCTTCTTGGATGGCGTCAGCGGAGACCACCACTCGATCTCGCACCACAAGGAGAATCCCGAGCTGACCGAGCCCTACACCATCGTCAGCCGCTGGTATGTCTCGCAACTCGTCTACTTGGTCGAGAAGATGGGCGCCATCGACGAGGGCGAGGGTCGCACGCTGTTGGACAACACAATGGTCCTGTACGGTTCGGCGCTGAAGAACGGCAACGGCCACACCACGCAGAACCTGCCCATCCTGCTGGCTGGGCGCGGTGGCGGCAGGCTCAATCCCGGGCGCCGGATCGTGCTGCCGGAAGAGACGCCGATCACGAATCTCCACTTGACGCTTGCACAGCACATGGGGGTCGAGGCCGACCGGTTCAACACCAGCACAGGTCCGATCACGAGTCTCTAGCTCGAGCCCGTCGTAGATTTCAAAGGCCCGGGCGGCGGCCTGGCGGCAGGGCAGTGATTCGCCCTTGCTGACTGCGGCACTTCTGGACACCGTAGCGAGCTTGGCGTCGATTCGAGGCTTTCCTCACGAGCAACAGTCGGCGCGCGTGTCGGAGCGGGCCCGCAATAGAGAGATCGTTCAACAGGTCCGCGCCAGTACTGTCGCGGTGTCAATCGCCCCGATAACGCCGCAATCGGAAGATTGGGAAAAGGCTTGTGAGGAGGATTGCCCCCACAACCAACGGCATGAACCATAAGCCCAAGCCATCGGCATTGCCCCGCGCCGTCTGGAGTATCTTCCACTCGATGTAGCCGAACAAACATATGACCTCAAGCTTCACTACGTTGATGAATCTCCGGGAAAAGGTGTAGAGTTCAGCAGCGTTCTGAGGTGTAACTTCCACCGGAAGATTGTGGAACTGCTTCAGCCGGCTCACGAGAGTAAGCGCGCCGTAGAGGATGATTCCTATGCCAGGCAAGAACCACAGGGCCGTTCTTGGTCCGAGAGATTCGGGCTGACCGCCAAGTCCGAATCTCATCGGGACTTCGTCGGGCAGGTCGGCCCAGTGACTCGGCAAGTAGACGATCCAGAAAAGCAGGATGCCGACTGCCGCCGCTTCCACGAGCCACTCAACACGCGACAAGGGCCTTGCACCCTTGGACTTCGGTTCATCCATCGGATTCATTGCGCCAGCCCAGCGGCTCCTCACTCGCCGAGAAATGCTTCCAGCTTGGCCTTTGCGTCGCTGAAGTAGTCTGGCAAGTCCTCCACCGCCCCGCCGATTTCGAACACGAGCAGGCCCTCGTATTCGATCTGTCGGAGTTTCGCTATGAGGCGCGGGTAGTCGACGAAGCCGTGGATTAGCGGCTTGTGTTCGGCCCAGGTGTCCGGCTCGATGTCGTGGACGTGCATATGGAAGATCTTGGGCCCTAGCGCGTCGATGATGTCATGCGTGACGTCGTTGTAGGCCTTGATCCCTGCGGGCGTGCCTTTCTGGTCCGGAGGCACGCGCGCGACCAGTTCGGCGTAGTTCTTCTGGTGGCCCACGTCGATGGTCGCGCCGACGTGGTCGTGATCGACTTCGCGAACAAGTCTCGTGAAGTCGGCCACGGATTCGGGATAGCCGGTCTCGATAGCCAGTCGGAATCCGAAGTCACGTGCCATGTCCCCCCAGCGGCGAATGGTGCTGAGCAGCATCGGCCAGGCGTCTTGCAGGGACATGTGCGCGGAGCGCTGTACGTGGATGTTGGCCAGTTCGCCTCCGACGAAGGCCGTGGCCTCGAGAGCGACGTCAATCCGCTCGACTCCGAACGCATGGGATGGCCCGTACGGCGAGAAGTAGGGCGTGTCGACCCATGGCAGGTGCGTCGAGACGTAGCGGAACGGCTCCACTGCCGCCTTGAGCCGAGCGCGGCCCTCGGCCCCCAGGTCTCTGAACTCAAAGCCGGGGGGCACGCCCGGGCGCGCCGCAACCGGGCCCATCGGGTGCAGTTCGATGGTCTGGAAGCCGAGGTCCTGCAAGATCCCGATTGACCGATACAGGCCGTATCCCGGGAAGTAAGGGTTTGCTCCGATGATGGCGGGATCGAGGCCGCGCCTCTGCGCTTGGGCCTGGACGGCGGCCGCTCCTAGGGAAACCTGGAGAAATCGACGGCGGTGCATGAACCCTCCCTGTCTGGCCTGGGCGGCCGCGACATCGGCCATTTTGGCACGGCCCGGGTCCGCGGTGGGCCGGTCGATCAGTCCTCGGCTCCGACGACCTCCACCGCCACGGCCCCGGCAGCACGGAGTGACTCTGCAAGTCCCGCGGTGTCCGGCGCCCCCGCAACTTGCAGGACCACGCCGCGGTCCGGCAGGACCGGCACCGGAACGCGCTTGCGCCCGCGGAGCAATCCAGACTCCCACAGCAGGGCTGCGAAAATCCCCATCACCGCCCCGGCCATGGTTGTCTCGAATGTCACCACGCCGGTGGCCCAGCCTGAATTGATCGGCATTCCGCCAGTAATCAGCGGGTAGTCGCGCTGCGCCCAGTAGACCAGCGCGGTGGCTCCGCCGCCCACTGTGATCGCCGAGAGCACGGCTGCCAGCGACATGCGGCTGCGCCTGGCCAGCGGTGCGGGGTCCAACTCCACCGGTCGCAACGAGTAAAGCTCCATCGCGCTCTTGGAGATTCCCGCCGCCGCCAGATCGCGGATCGCCGCCGCGGCGTCCTCCCCCCGTGAGAACTCAGCGTGCACGTACTCCATCGTCGTACTCCCAGATGGCGATGATCGGAAACGCCTTGACGAAAAGCAGGTACAGCAGCACCATCGCTGCGAACGTCCCCGCTGTGATCGAGAGCTCGATCCAGCTCGGCGCGTAGCTGCCCCAAGCCGCGGCTAGCGGAGGGGTTGACAGAGTCGGAACCACGATCAGGAACCGCTCCAGCCACATCCCGACGAGCACCGCCGCGCTGCTGACGGCTATGGTCGGGATGCTGCGCAACTTCGAGATTCCCAGCAGGACGAACGGGATGACGAAGTTGCAGGCCACCATTGTCCAAAAGAGCATGCCGAAGAGGCCGTGTTCCCGGATTTGGAACACTCGGATCTCGGAGGGCAGGTTGCCATACCAAGTGGTGAGGTGCTCCGAGAACGTGAAGTAGCCCCAGATCAGGCTCATCAACAGCAGCAGCTTGCTCAGGTTTACGAAATGGACTTCGCGAAGATACCTCTCCAAGCCCATCATCTTGCGCAACGCCGCCATGACGAGCACCAGCGCGGCGATGCCGCTGAAGATCGCGCCGACCACGAAATAGGGCGCGAAGATCGTGTTGTGCCAAGTCGGCATGACCGACATCGAGAAGTCATAGGCCACCACTGAATGCACCGAGACCGCGATCGCGAGGATCACGACCGCCATCAGCTTCATGGACCGCTCCAAGGCCTGCCACTGCCGGTCCGAGCCGGTCCATCCGAGCGACAGGGCCCTATAGATGCGACGCTTCGCTCCCTTGCTGTGGTTCGCCAACTCGGCCAAGTCCGGGATCAGGGGCAGGTAGAGATAGATGACGCTGCCCGACAGGTAGGTCAGGATCGCGGTCAGGTCCCAAAACAGCGGAGAGCGAAAGTTCGGCCACAGCAGCCGCTCGTTGGGATAGGGCAGCATCCAGTAGAAGAACCACGGGCGGCTGATGTGGATCAGGGGGAACAGGCCGCCGATCATCAAGCAGAAAACGGTAATCGCTTCGGCCGCGCGGGTGACGGGCTTGCGCCACTCCGCTCCGGTCAATCGCAGGATTGCGGAAATCAACGTCCCCGCGTGCGAAATGCCGATCCAGAAGACGAAGTTGACGATGTAGAAGCCCCAGTAGACCGGCCGCCGGACGCCTGTGCTGCCGAAGCCGTTGACGATCTGGTAGCCCCACGCGAACAGGGCCCAGGCCACGATCATGCCGCAAACGGCGACTCCCGCCAGATACGGCCCGCTGGCACCGCGCATGCGCCCGAGCAAGTCGGCGCGGACGCTTGCGTGGCCCGAATCCGGAGTCAGGGCTGTGGTCGGAATGGCGTCCATCGCTGCAAGTGCCGGGGCGAGCGAGTCGTGGCGCTAGTCGGCCTTCTCCAGGTAGAACACGCGCGGCTTGGTGCCGAGGCTCTCCAGCAGTTGCCCTGAGCGCCCGCTGCCGAGCTGCTTGGCGACCTTGCTGTCGGCATCGCTCATATCGCCGAACACCATGGCCTCGGCCGGACAGGACTGCACGCAGGCCGGCTGCGCGTCGCCGTCTGCCAGCTCGCGCCCTTCGGCGTCTGCATCGAGCTTGGCGCGCTTGATCTTGTGGGCGCAGAACGTGCATTTCTCCATGACGCCGGCCGGGCGGATGGAAACGTCGGGGTTGAGCTGCAGGTTCAACGGCGCGGCCCATTCCGGCGCGAACCAATTGAAGAAGCGAACCGTGTAGGGGCAGTTGTTGGCGCAATAGCGCGTGCCGATACAGCGGTTGTAAATCTGGACGTTGAGGCCCTCGGCGTTCTGATAGGTAGCGTTAACCGGGCAGACCGGCTCGCAGGGGGCCTCGTCGCACTGCTGGCACATCACGGGCCGGTACTTGACCTTTATGTCCGGGAACTCGCCCTCGTAGTAGCGGTCGATGCGAATCCAGTGCTTCGTGCGGCCCATAGCCGCTTGGTCCTCGCCGGCGGTCGGGACGTTATTCTCCGATGCGCATGCCACGACACACGCCTCGCAGCCCGTGCAGCGGTCAAGGTCGATCGCCATCGCCCACTGGGGCGTCCGCTCCGCCCCTTGCTCGGCTTGCTGAGTGGTTTGCTCGGCCATCGAGTTCCTCCGTTCTAGACCCTGTGTGGCGGCAGGTCCCGATCCTGCCGCGAAAACTGCACTAGCCGCGCGCCCCCAGCAATCTTCTCGATGCTAATCGGCGTCGGACCCATGGCCGGGCAACCCGTCCTTTCGTCATGAGCAGCGCCCACGACGACCATGGGGTTTGCGCCCCGCCCGGAGGCGTAGCGCCCGTAGGATGCGTGTCCTTGGCCCAGTGCCATGGACACGACCCCGGGAATCGCCGCAGGGTTGACGTAAACCGGGGCTTCCAAGGCGCCATGCTCGGATCGGATCCGCACGTTGTCACCGTTGACGAGGCCGAGCCTTGCAGCGGTTGCCGGATCTAGCTCCACCGGCAGCCCCCACAGCGCGCTCGATGTCGGATCGGGCAGTTCTTGCAGCCACGGGCGGTTGGCGCCGCTTCCAGAGCCGAACTGCGGCGACTCGTACGCTTGAAATACGACGCCCGCCTGCTTGGAGGCTATCTCGAATGTACCCAAGGCCCCTGGCGTCGCTGGCGGCTTCCGGGAGGGCTGTCCCTGCCAGCCTCCGTCTTGGAAGACCTTTGCCTCGAAGTCCGACGCCGAAGTTCCCGAACCGGCAGATTCGACCGCGGAGTGCAGCGTGCTCACCGCCTCTTCTACCGTAATTTCTTCGAACGGCCGTTCCGCCGCCTCCGCCAACTCAGACAAGACGGTCGCGGTAGGTCGCGAATCGTAGAGTGGCGCGACAAACTCCCCAGCCGCTGCAAACGAAGGCGACGGCGATACGGCAGGCACCTCGAGCAGCGCCTGCTCCAGCGGATCGTGGTCGGGCAGGATGAGGTCTGCGAACGCGGACGTGTCGTCCAAGAAGGGCGAGAAGCTGATCACAGTCTCCGCTCCGGCCAGCGCGCTCTGGCTCGCGGGGGCGTTGTAGGCCGGATTCACGCCATCGACCAGCACAACGGCGGCTTGCTCCAAGCGCTCGGACCAATCCCCGGAAAAGCCGGGTTGCCGGGCTAGCGCTTCCAACGGTTCGGTCGGTGGAGTCACGCCGCCGGGCTTGCCCACGCAGCCGAGCAGCCAGTTCAGAGCGGCCGCGGCCGCAACCGCGTCGGCAGAATTCTGGCGCACCATCGAAGCGCCGGCCACCACTACGGGCGCGGACGCTTGGGCCAGTTCGGACGCCGTCTGCCGGATTGCCTCGACGGGAACGCCGGACGCCGCCGCGGCCTGTTCGAGATCGACGTCAGCAAAGATCGATACAACGCTCGCCGGCGCGTCGGCGATTTGCTCGCTTAGGAGCACGTGTCCGATAGCCAAGGCCAGGGCGAGTTCGCCGCCGGGCCAGACTGGCAGCCAGCGATCGGCATTCCAGGCCGTGAGCGAGAATCTGGATTCGGCGTGGATCAGGCGCCCGCGCAACTCCCGGCGCCCTTGGCGCATGTGCCCGTAGCGCCTCGAATACAGAACCGGCGACGTCCACCCGCCTAGGAAGTCCGCTCCTATCGACAGCACCAGGGTGGAGTCTTGGATCTCATAGAGAGGCAGGCCGCTTCGTCCGAACACTCGTTCGGACGCCTCGCGCTCGGCGGCAAAGTCGCCGACACCGATGCTGGTGGCGGGCGGGGTACCGATGGCGTCTAGGAAGCGCGCGATGTTCTCCGCGCGAACGCCTTCGCGGGCTCTTGCCAGGAACAGGATCCTGTCGGGATCGACGCCCGTCAACGCCCGGGCGGCTTCCGCGATGGCGTCATCCCATGAAACGGCTTCGAACTGGCCGGAGGCGCGCGGGCCGACCCGCTTCAGCGGGCCGCGCAGCCGGTCCGGGTTGTACAAGGACTGCAGGGAAGCGTGGCCGCGGGCGCACAGCCGCCCGCCGCTAACGGGATCGAGGGGGTTGCCTTCGAGCTTCTTGACGGCTGCGATCTTCTGGCGGACAAGTTCGCCATCGACCTCGATCTCGCGCTCGGAGGCCATCACTCGGGCCAGCGTGCCGCAGGCCGCCGAGCACTCGCCGCACACGCTTGGGTGCCATTGCTCCGCGCCGACCGGGACGCTCTCCTCGGGCACGAGCAGAGGGATGATTTCCTCGGCTTGGCGGCCGCAAGCTCCAGTAACCGCGCCGCCAGAGGCAGTCCCGACCAGCTTGACGAAGTTGCGCCGATCCATGCTACACAGCCTCCGCGCGGGCGCTTCGCCCGCGCCCGCGAAGCGGACGCGGCGCAACCGCCGGGATATCCGGGCACACTCTGGCTGGCACGGTCGGTTGCATCAGGGGCTGGCCTAGAAGTGGCATGCCAAGCAGTCGTCGGTCGCGGAATTGTCGCGGTGGCACTGGATGCAGGAGCCCATGGTGTGCGTCACCGCCTTGACCGCGACCGTCATGGACGCCACGTCGCCGTGGCATTGAGAGCAAGCGATTTCCGCCCTGGCGTGCGGCGCGTGGCGAAACTGTACCGCGGCCGTCTTGGCAAATCCGTAGATACGCTCCCAAGGCACCTCGTGCTTGCGCTCCCAGTATTCGCTCAGGCGCACCACCTCGGGCAAATCCGTCGCGATGAACTGGTGGCACAGCATGCACTTGCGAATTGACGGCAGTCCGGCCGAGTCGCGCGATGTCGCGCCCTCGTGGCAGTCAGTACATTGCATGCTGGCTTTCTCGATGTGGGCGGTGTGCGAAAAGCCGATCGGCTGCTCCGACGCCGACGCGGTCTGAACGACTAGGAGCAGCAAGGCTGAGAGCATTGCCAGGGACACGAGGAATTCGCCCCAAAGGGATGTACAGGATAACCTAGCCGCAGATGCCGGCTCCAGTCGGACCGCGCGGGCAGCGGGTCTGCCCTTCATCTGTCTCCCAGTGCCTTCTCGAGCAATGCTCGGCACGCGGGCGAGTATTCGATCTGGAGGGCCGCCGAGCGGCCGGCCTCGGACATCTTCCTCCATGTCTTGCGCAAGATGTTGACCATGCTGTCTTCCCCTTGGTCAACAGCAAAGGGCGCGAAATAGTGGTCCAAGAACACCAAGCACGCTACGTCCTCCAACAGCTGTGCTAAACGGTCGGTCCTGAAGCGCTCCTTGCGGATGATGGATTGGACGCGCAGCACGCTGCTGTTATCGAAGCCGCAGTCGCGCATGATCGCGCCGGCGGTGTCGGCGTGGAAGCGCCCGAGCTCCCTGCGCCAAGTGAGGTAGGCACTCCTGCCCGCAGGGTAGCTGTTGCGCGGGATCTCCCAGCGGCGGATGTGTTGGGCTCGCACCGCTAGCCGCACTTCGTCTGGGGCGTTCGGCTCGAGCCGGTCCAGCCAGGCCGACATGCGCTTCGCGTATGACAGCTCCTTGGGCTCGCCGCCGGGCTCGCGGTTGGGATCCTCCGCGTTGGCTGCGTCGAACATTTCCATGCAGCGGCGCACGCGCCCCTTGTCAAGATCGCTCATCTTCCCCTCTCGGCGCCGGAGCGGCTGGCACAGATCGCGGCCAGCGCGACGGCCGCTGTCTCGGCCCTCAATACGTTGCGTCCCAGGCTCGCGGCCTTGAACCCGCACTCTTGCGCTAATTGCGACTCTTGCTGCGTCCAACCGCCCTCTGGGCCAACAACGAGGGTCGTCTCGTGGCTGCAACAGGCGCTCGCCACGGGCGCGCCGGCCGGATCGGCCAATAGCCTCGTGTCGCTGCGACAGTCTTGTACAGCGTCCGCGAAGGCCATCGGAACCGCCACTGTCGGAGCGGCCAGCCGCCGGGACTGCTGGGCGGCCTCGAGTGCGATGCGCCGCCAGCGCTCGACTCGCTTCTCGGCAGACTGTACCAGCTTGGCGTCGCTGCGAGCGGCGATCAGGGGCGTGATCGAATGCACGCCGAGCTCGGTCAGCTTCTCGACGGCCCACTCGAAGCGGGCGAACTTGACGATCGACAGCACCACGCTCAGGCGCGGGGATTCCGGCTCAGCGGGCAGGGCGCCTTCGATGCGGAAGCGCACTTCTGCCGGCGTGCAGCTCTCGGTGAGGGCTCGATAGGCCGTCACTTGGTCAGAGACCTCGACCTGCTCCCCCGCCCGCAGGCGCGCGACCCGTGCGAGGTGATGCGCTTGGGCACCGCGAGCGACTGCCGCGCCGCCCTCGATCCCGTCCACGAACACGCGCCGCAGGGCCATTTCCAACCAGCTTATCGCTTGCTTCCGCGAGGCGACGGCCCCGCGCGATTGGCTGTTTCCCTTGATCGGTAGACTGGAGCATGGGCTCGCGGATCGGAACGCCGGTCGAAGCCGGCGACAGGCGCTCCCTTACTGCTGACGAGGCAGCGCGGGTGGTGAGAGACCGGCTGCGCCCACACTTTGCGGAGCTGGCGCAGTGCGGGTCGACACCCGAACTGCTGGAAAACAGCCTGTACCGCCAGATCCGGCCCATAGCGGATCGCGTTTTGGCCACGACCGAAACCGGTACATTCGCGACGCCGGATGCTCCGGCCAAGTCGTCATATCGCTTGCTGGCTTGGAACATCGAGCGCGGCATAGAGTTCAAGGCCCAGGCGGAGGAGTTCAGGGGGCACGACTATCTGCGTTCGGCGGACGTGCTGCTTCTCACCGAGACCGACGTGGGCATGGCCCGGTCGGGAAATCGCAACATTGCCCGCGACCTGGCCCGCGAACTGGGGCTGAACTACGCTTTCGCACCCTGTTACTTGAACCTGTCCAAGGGCTCCGGCGTCGAGAGCGAATCTGCGGGGGAGAACGACTTGGGCTTGCACGGCAATGCGCTGCTGAGCCGCTATCCGCTGCGCAATCCACGCCGCATCGCGTTGGGGAACGGCCGCGACAAGATGCGCGGCCGGGAGAAGCGCCTGGGCCAGCAGGCAGCCATCGCCGCCGAGATCGACTTGCCAGGATTGCCGCTGACGGCTTGCTCGGTTCACTTGGACGCGCAGTCCCGCCAGCGCCACCGGCGAGACCAGATGGAGTTGGTGATCGACGGGCTGCCGCCCGGCGGCCCGGCCGTGATCGCCGGGGACTGGAATACGACAACGTTCGACTCTTCGAGCGCCCGAGCGGTGATCATCGGATATTTCGTGCGGCTGATGTTCGGCGTCAACAACATGATCAAGGGCCACTTCTTGCGGCCGTATGCCCTGTTCGAGCGCGATCTCTTCCAGCTGCTGGAGCGGAGCGGCTTCGATTGGCGCTCGTCGAACGTGCTGGACGAGCGGACCACTTCCTACGATGTCGAAGATGCCAAGACGCACAAGAACCTGCGCGAATGGGTGCCGGAGTGGTGCTTCGATTTCGTCCGCTGGGCTTTGAGGGATTTCGACGGCAAGTGCCCGCTGAAGATCGACTGGTTCGCCACGCGGGGCTTGTCGCCGAAGGATCCGATCGTGTTGCACGAGTTCCGCGAACGCCGCGTGCCGCCGCTGTCCGACCACGATGTGATCGGCCTGGACCTGCCGGTTCCCGCTCGAAAGGCAACCTAGTTGCCCGTCAAGCTCGTCCATGCCCGCGGCCCGAGCCCCGACTCCGGTTCCAATAGGGCCGGAGCCTTCCGGCAGTTCTGGTGCGTCAGCGCTGGGAGTTTCAATGCGAGCGGACTCTCTTCACCGCAAAGTCTCGCCTGTGGCAGAACCCGCGTCCGTCTTGGATCGCATCGCGATCCCTGATCGCTACCAAGGGGCCTTCTGGACTCGTTCCAGGGGCTTGTCTGTCATGCTGGGCCGGAAAGGCTCGCGAGATCCCATGTCGTAGCGGTCGCCGGGCGCGAGGAAGTAGAACCTGCCGTCGGGCGGGATCTTTCGCTGGTTGTCGTAGATGACGGCGTAGCTCTGCCCGATGACTTCGAATCGGTCCCCTTGCACGACGATCGCCGTGTTTTCGTCGATTCCGATTCCCAGCAGTTCGGGGTGGGCCTCGATCACTTCGAGCAGGTCGAATTGGCGGTTTCGCCGGAGCAGATGCTGGTCTATCCCAACGTTCTTCAACAGTCCGAACCCTTCGACGTGGTCTCCCATCATCACGGTGTTCGTCTTGGTGTCCCCGCGGACCAAGAACGAGCCCATGATCGACGCCCCGGCGGACGACCCGCTGATCACCCCGCCCCGATCCAATAGCGCGAGCAGTTCCTTGTGGGTACGGGTGTTCAAGTACGCGTCGGCCAAGCGCCACTGCCGGCCCCCGCCGAAGAACACGCCGCGGGCGCGCCGCAGCGGAGCGACGAATTCGTCCGTATCGGCCACCTTTGGGTCGTACGTGTGCAGAACGGTAATGTCGGTTGCGCCTGCGTCTTTGAACGGGCGCTGGCCCCTCCAGTACTGGTCGTAGTGCGGCGCTCCTCCCGCGGTCGGGATCGCTACCAGCGGGGCATCAGGGCCCCCAGCGAGGTCGATGATTCGCTTGACGATCTCTGGGTCCCGCATCGCCCCGCCGATGATCACGAGCGATCCGCGCGCGGGTCCGACACGGGGATCGTCGGCTGCAGCAGGATCTTGCGCGCCGGCCGGCGCGACTGCGAGCAGCAATGCGGCCGCGATCAAGGCGACCCAGCGAGTGGAGTGCAGGCTTTCTCCGTGCAACTCGCCGAGTTTACCGCCGGGACGGTCCGGCGGTCAACGAACCGCATTCACGCGCAGGCATGTCGACGCGGCCCTGTCGAAGCCTTGCACGGCGAGACAGTCTCGCTGTCCGACCGAGAGACCGGGCGCGAACTTTGTCCGACGGTCGTGCGTGCCCTTGCGGCAGCTAGGGGAAGCCTGCGCGGGGAGCGGCAGGACATCGTTCAGGTCTTTCCGGCCGGCGATGGTTCGCTCACCAACGAGCCGTGGCATAGGGGATGCGCGCTCGATGGGGCCGTCGGCTGCGCCCTGAGTCGGCGCATCGGAAAGAACCTGACGGCATATAATTCTTGAAACGGGCGATGCCAGTCTTGGAGCCGTCAGAGGTCGCGGCCGTGCCAGAATTGCTGGCGCGCGAGGATCACCGCATCATCGCCGACATGATCGGGGAGGCCTCGACAGTGTTGGATCTCGGCTGCGGCGAAGGCGATCTGCTCGCTTGGCTGGCGCGGCACAAGCGCATCGAGGCGCGCGGGGTCGAGATCGCTCCGGAAAAGGTCCGGCGATGCGTCGAACTGGGCCTGTCCGTCTATCAGGGCGACATCAACCAAGGCTTGGCCGACTACCCGGACGCCTGTTTCGACTACGTGATACTCAGCCAGACACTGCAGGTCGTGCGGCATCCCCTCGAGCTGATGCGGGAAATGCGGCGGGTGGGCCGGCGGATCGTCGTGGCCTTCCCCAACTTCGGCCACTGGAGCGTGCGCCTGTCGCTGCTATGCACCGGCAAGGCTCCCCGCACGGGGCACCTTCCGTACCAGTGGTACGACTCGCCGAACATCCGCGTGCTGACGATCCTCGACTTCGAGGACCTGTTGGGCCAAGAGGGGCTCCGCGCCGAGCAGACATGCTTCCTGCGGCGCGGCCGGCGGGTGGCCAGCCAGCCCAACCTCCTAGCCGATTCGGCGATCTACCTGCTCAGCTAGCGCTCCGGCCCTCCGCCAGCAGTTCGTCGACGGCTTGCGCGACGGCTTCCTGTGTCACCGACAGGATGCAGCGGGGCTCGTCGAAGGCGTAGCAGCGGTCGCCCGGGCAGGGCTTGCAGTCCCAGGCGGTCTCGACAACCCTGTGCTGAGTCTTCCACGGATGCCAGATCTTTGAGTTTGAAGACCCAAAGATCGTCACGCAGGGGACGTTGAACGCCGCCGCTATGTGGGCCGGGCCGGAGTCGTTGCCCACGAACAGCCGCGCACCGGCCAAGAGCGACATCAGGTCGGGCAAGGGCAGTCCCTGGCGCACCTGAAAGCCCGCTAGCTTGGCGGCAAGGTCCGCCTCGTCAGGGCCGGCAACGAAGACCGGCTCCAGTCCGTGACGCTTCCGCAGCCGGTCGGCCATCGCCAGGAAATGCGACAGCTGCCAAGTCTTGGTGGCGTAAGTCGCGCCGGCGTGAACGATCGCATACGGCTGGTCTGCATCCGCCGGCACTGCTGCCAGGCGGGCGCCCGGGATCGACTCTAGCCTTCCACCCAGGTGCATGATGGCCGCGGCGTGGTGCTCGGCGGTATGCACGCTTTCGTCCTCGGCGCGTTCGAGCACCTCTTGGGGACGCGGGATGCGAACGTTGTAGGCCCAGCGCTGGCGGAAGTGGGCAAACCCCGCCCGCCAGTGCGCCCCGGACAGGGCTGTGCACCAAGCCGCCGTCGTTCCGCCGTGCATGTCAATGCACAGGCTCGGCTGCAGCGCGCGAAGTTCCCGCACTAGGCGGGCTTTGCCCAGAGCTCCGGCACCCGTCGCGAGGCGCACCACTCCGTCGATGTCCGGTTGGCCCGCCAGCAAGTCCGCAAAGCGCTCTTCCATCGCGACGTGGATACTTGCGCGGGGCATCGCCCGGCGCAGCAGAGAAAAGGCGGGAGTCACCAATACCGTGTCGCCCAGGGACCGCAGCCGCACCAAGACGATCGAGGCTTCGGGCGAGAGTCGGGAGAGGATCGGATCGCTCACGCAGGCAGCTCAGGCCGCGCGCGATTCGGCCACCGTATCGAGAAACCCCCGCGCGGCGGTCTCGATGCGCCCGAAGTCTTCGTTCTTCAGCCAGCGCTTGTTGACCAGTTCTGAGCCAACTGCGACCGCGCTGGCGCCGGCCCGGAAGAAGTCTCCGGCGTTGGCTAGGGTCACGCCCCCGGTCGGCACGAGCAGCACGTGGGGCAGCGGGGCCTTGACGGCCTTGATGTAGCTCGCGCCGCCGACCGCGCCGACGGGGAACACCTTGATCATGGAAGCCCCCGCATCCCACGCGGTCATGATCTCCGTGGGGGTGAGCGCGCCCGGAATCACGCATTTCGAGTAGCGATTGCAGATCTCGATCGTTGCGAGATCGAGCGAGGGGGTGACGCAGAACTCGGCGCCGGCCAGCATGCAATTGCGCGCTGTACTGGCATCTAGGACGGTCCCGGCGCCGAGGACGAGACTGTCGCCGAAGCGGTCGCATGCCGTTTCCAGCGTCTTGATGGCCCCCGGGACGGTCATGGTGACCTCCAAAACCGGTATGCCCGCGTTGCAAATCGCCTCGATCGCGTACAGCGCGTGGTCGGCGTCATCGGTGCGAACGATCGGGATGATGCCTACATCCAAGATCGTGTTCAGAATGTCCTGCTTGGCCATGGGTGCCAAATCCTAAGCCGTTACAGTACCAGAGCGGCCGATCCTGCGGCAATGGTGCCATTCCCCGCTGCCCGGGATGCGGAGGGTGCTGCCTCACAGAGCCCTAGCCTGCGCCGGGCAGAAATGGATTGAGAGACGGGTCGGCGCCGCAGCCGCACGAGCTGGGTGTCCGCTGCGAGGCCTGCCCTAGGCTGCCGGTGATGCCACAGGACGAACTGCGCTTTGCGAACCACTGGCTCGGCATCTACGATTCCGGTAATCCACTGCGGCCGCGCGAGGCCAGCGCGACACGGTCGACGGCAATTGCGGCCGGCAGCCGGCTTGCGTGCAAGCACCCGATGTTCGCAGTCCGACCCGAGGCAGCAGTTGGGGATCTGCGCTGGCACCTCTCCAGCACCCTCCCTTTCGGACCCGCTCGCTCCCGATTCTCTGAAGCCCTCGCGCGAATCGGGCGAAGCTTCGCCGAGGGATGTGGATTTTCGGGCTTCTCTCGTAAAAAACGCCCGCGCCGGGTCCGGTTCGTGCTTCCATGAAGGCGACGACGGGCGGAGGCTCCGGTCGAATGAACCGCAGGGAAGCAATCAAGGGCATCGCAGGGTCCGGATCGATCGTCTCTGGGGGCCTTTGGAAGGGCACGACGCTAGCGGCGGCGGACCAAGCCGTCGCGTCCGACATCGTCCGCTTCGGTGCCGATATCGAGCCGCTCGTCCGACTGATCGAGGAGACGCCCCGCAGCGACTGCATCGAAGTCGTCGCAGGGCGGCTCAAAGCGGGACTCTCGTACCGCGAGCTGCTGTCGGCTCTGTTCTTGGCCGGGATCCGGAATGTCAGTCCGCAGCCGCCGGGATTCAAGTTCCATTGCGTCTTCGTCCTGCACTCAGCGAACCAGCTGAGCCTGGACGCGCCGGATCGCGAGCGGCTCCTGCCGCTGCTATGGGCTCTCGACTACTTCAAGCAGTCGCAGCAGCGGGACGCCGACGAGGACGATTTCCAGCTGCGCAGACCCAAGGGACCGCTGCCCTCGGCGGGCAACGCTTGGGGGGAGTTCCACGCCGCCATGCAGTCTTGGGACGAGGAACGGGCGGATCGCGCCATCACGGCGCTTGCCCGCACGAAGGGCGGACACGAGGTCATCGAGGGGCTGTGGCGGTACGGAGCGAGGGATTATCGCAATATCGGGCACAAGGCGATCTTCACCGCAAGCGCATGGCGCACCCTGCAGGCGATCGGCTGGCGTCACGCGGAACCGGCGTTGCGGTCGTTGGTCCTCGGGCTCCTGGATTTTGGGACAGATCGTCGCATGAATGGCTACACCTTCGAGGATCAGTCCCATCCCGCCAATGCGGAGACGGCGGGCAAGTTGCTTCCGAAGTTGCCACCGGACTGGATTTCGGGGGAATCGACGGATCCGTCCCGTGCGCGGGGCGTATTGGAGGCGGTGCGAGGCACCGAGCCAGTCGCTGCAAGCACCGAAGTCGCGAAGATGCTGGCGGAAGGGCAGGCCAACGCTCGCGACGCTTGGGACGGCATCCACCTTGCCGCCGGCGACTTGATGCTTAGGCTTCCCGGCATTCTCGGAGTCCACTGCGTCACCTCCGCGAACGCCTTGCATTACGCATTCCGGATGTCCGGCGATGCCGAGACGCGCCTGTACCTGCTGCTGCAAGGCGTTGGATGGATGGGCCAGTTCGGAGACTATATGTCGCAGGGCGGTGAAATGAGGCCTTTGGACCTCAGCAAGCTCGAGCGCGCTGACGAGTCCCAGAGCGGAAGCGAAGAGGTCGCCGCGATCCTCGGACAGCTCGACACGGACATCGACGAGGCCGCGCGAAGGGCCTTCGGCTACGCAAAGGACCAACCGGACTTAACAGAGTTCTTCAGGTCGTCGCTCGGAATCCTGTTCCGCAAGGTGGATGAGTCCCACCGCTTCAAGTACGCAGCGGCAATCTTCGAAGATCTCGCCCTGGTGAGTCCGGCATGGCGACCTCACATGCTGGCCGCGTCGACATACTACCTGCACGGTCCTTCCGACCGGGACGCGGCCGCTGTGACGCGCGCCCGCAAGGCATTGGGGACTTCCTGAGACCGCCGGCAGGTCTGCGACGGGAATTTGGCCGGCCTGCCGAGATCGGAATTGCGCCAATCGGACCGTCCAGCCCACCATGGGCGCCTGCACCTGCGTTCACCGGGCGGGCCGGGACGGCGGCGACTGCTTGGCCTGCGACGTTGGGCCTCCAGCGAGTCTCTTCCGAGATGTGCCGCCGTGATCCCTCCAAGCTAGCCGGCGCGACCTGCGGGAACGCGATCACGGGTGCCCGTGGGCGGAGAGCCGAGCAAGTCATCCTCTTGCTTGGCGAGCGAAGCGGGAACTGTTCCGGGGATCGAGGCGTCGCACAGGCTACTCAGATCTCCCTAGGTCGCTGGGCCCGCGAGCCGCCGCCTCCACAAGACACCGAAGAGGGCTCACTTCTATCCGTCAGAAAAAGGGCTCCCGTCTATCCGTCTACGACACCGCTGCAGTGGCAAGCGCCGTGCTTCTGCCTGCCGAATTACACTGGGAGACCATGGCTGTGCCGGTCTTGGCAGTGGCAGGCGGAGACGCTCTGCGCAAAGCGCCGTACCCGGCGTGGCCGACCATAGGCGGCACCGACCTGGAACGGGTTCGCGAGGTGCTCGAAACCTCTGGCTGGGGCGGCGGCAGTCCGCCGGTCGCCAGCTTCGAGAGCCTCTTCGCCCAGTACCACGACGCGGCCTTCGGGGTCGCCGTCTCTAGTGGAACGATGGCGCTGGAACTCGCCATGCACGCGCTTGGCATCGGCCAGGGCGACGAAGTGATCGTGCCGGCGCACAGCTTTATCGCCACGGCCACCGCCGTCTGTCGCGTCGGCGGCGTGCCTGTCTTCGTCGACATCGAAGCTGACACCTACAACCTCGACCCCGTGAGGGTCGTAGAAGGGCTGTCCGAAGCCACCAAGGCAATGATTCCGGTGCATTTTGGCGGAGTGATAGCGGACATGGACCGTCTCGTCAGCGTTGCGACGGACCACCAAACGGTCGTAATCGAAGACGCCGCCCACGCCCATGGCGCGGAGTGGTTCGGCACGCGTGCCGGCGGTCTGGGGACGATCGGCACCTTCAGCTTTCAAAACTCGAAGGCCATGACGGCTGGAGAGGGCGGCATCTTTATCACGAATGACGAGGACTTGGCCGGCAAGGCGCGCTCGATCGCAGACGCCGGGCGCCTGCCGGGCAAGGGGTGGTTCGAGCATTTCGAGGTCGGGACCAACTTGAGGATGACCGCGATGCAAGCGGTGTTGCTGGGTTCGCAACTAGAGCGATTGCAGGATCAGATCCGCCTCAGAGCGGCCAACTTCGGCCGCTTCCAGCGAGAGCTGGAAGGAGTTCCGGGCATTGACTTCCAGCAAGCGCCGCCCGGTGCCGCCGTGCAGACACGGTATATCGTTCCGGGCCGTATCTCGGAAGGCGAGTTCGGGACGGACCGTGACCGCTTTGTCGCCGCCGTCCAGGCCGAGGGCGTGCCCGTGCGGCCGTTCTACCCGCATGCCTTGTACGCGAACCCGCTGTTTGACCGGCAGCCGCACCGCGTGCTGCCCTGTCCGGTTGCCGAAGCTGCGACCGGCAATGCGTTTTGGCTGCCAATGAACATCTTCATGGGCACTCGGGACGATGCAGCCGACGCCGCCAAGGCCATAGCGAAGGTCCACGAAGCATACAGGCGCAGCGGATCGGAAAAGACAAACGGGTCGCCCGCCGTGTGACTGCCAGCGCGCGCCGGAGACCGGTCTCAGTCTCGCCGCGACGGCTCGCGGATGGTGTGGACTTGACCCGCGGCCAGGCTCTCCAAGCGCTGGTCCGTACCGCTCGGCCACCGCACTTCGAGATCGACCTCTGTGGCAGAGCCCAGCCCGAAATGAAGCCGCAAATCATGTTGCGAGAGGTAGCTGCCGCCGCCCCTGACCTCTCCTCGCTGTGTCTCGGCGCCAGCGATGACGTGCACCTTTGCGCCAATCGCGCTGCGGTTCGACACGCTGCCCTCAAGGTTCAGCACGATCCAGTTGCCCGTGGCGCTGCCTTGCTGGGCTAGCAGGGCTGGCCGCTCGTTCTGGCTGTTGATCAACGCCTCGACCCTGCCGTCGTTATCGATGTCGGCCAAGGCCAGGCCGCGCGCCGCGCGCTCTTGCCGCATCCCGGGCCCGGCGCTGGCCGAGATGTCCTCGAATTTTCGGCCCCGCAAGCTGCGATACAGCACGGGCGGCTCGCGATAGCTCAGGTCGCTATCGACCAGCGTTTCGACTTCGGGGAAGACGTGGCCGTTGACTAGGAGTATGTCTCGCCACCCGTCGTTGTCGGTGTCCAGGAATCCGCAGCCCCAGCCAACGAAGCGTGTATTGATGCCTAGGCCGTAGCGAACAGTCGAATCGTCGAAATCGCCGTCGCCTCGGTTGGTGTACAGGGTCGAGCGCTCGTCGGAAAAGTTCGTGCGAAAGATATCGTCGCCACCGTCGCCGTCCATGTCGCCGGCGGCGACACCCATGCCGGAAAGGGCCTCTCCGTGCTCGTCGAAGGCCACGCCCCGCAAGACCGCCTCGTCGGCAAACGTGCCGTCGCGCTGGTTGATGTATAGGATCGACGGAGTCCGGTCGCAGGCGACGTAGATGTCCGCCCAGCCGTCCCCGTTGAAGTCTCCGCTGACGGCTCCGAGCGAGTAGTTGCGGCCGGGAGCGGCGATCCCGCTTTTGCGGGACGCGTCGGTGAAGCGGCCCGCGCCTTCATTGAGCAGGAACTCGTTGCGGGCGAACGGCAGGCCGCGCGGGCCGCAGGCGACGGGCATGTCGCGATAGAAGCAGTACGGGTTCTGGCCCGGTTTCGGCGTGTGCTCGAAATCGAACTCCAGGTAGTTGGCAACGAATAGATCCAGATCGCCGTCATTGTCAGCGTCGAGAAAAGCGCAGCCCGTGCTGTAGCTGCCGCTGTCGGGGACGGGCACAAGCTCGAACCGCTCGCCGGACTGGTTGCGATAGAGGCGATTCTCGCCCCAGTAGGTGACGAAGAGGTCGGCGAACCCATCGTTGTCCACATCGCCGACGCAAGCGCCCTGTCCCCAGCCTTCGCTCAGCAGTCCGGCTCGCTCGGTTACGTCAACGAAGCGCCGCCCGCCCTGGTTCTGGTACAGGCGGTTCGTGCCCCCCTGGCCCGACACCACGAAGGCATCCGGAAGGCCGTCGGCGTTGAAGTCGAAGAAGGCTGCGCCGCTTCCGGTGGTTTCAAGAATCCAGGCCTTGGAGCGGTCTCCGCCGTTGGGGAATACGTGTTGCAGTCCCGCGGTAGCGGCGATATCGACGTAATGGATCGACTCGGCCCGAATGTTCACGGCACCGGCGGCCAGCAGCGCGAGCGCCGCGCACGCGGTGTCGCGCGCGTTCACGGCGCCTCGCCGATACGCTTGAGAAAATCGCTGAACTCGCCTTCGGACGGGGCCTGCAGCTCTTCCAGCGCTCGCTGGACGCGGCGGGCGTCCTCGCGCCGACCCGCATTGCGATATGCCAGCATCAGGCTGTAATGCGCGGGCTCGCTCGCGGGATGCAGGGCTAGCGCGCGCTCGAGCAGGGCGATTGCCTCGTCGTACAGTTCCAGGCGAGAGCGTTCCTTCGCTAGCGCGACCAGCGCTTCGGGGAACTCGCTGTCGAGCGAGACGGCTCGCTCGAAGTGCAGCAGCGCTTGGGATGGTCGGCCCAGCACCTGGAGGATCTGGCCGACTTGAAATTCCGCCACCGCGTCTCTAGGGTTGAGTTCTAGCTCGGCGCGGAATTCTTCCAAGGCCTCGGTGAGCGCCTGCGGCTCGTGGGAGCGCATCAGCAGGGCGCGGCCCAAGCGGTAGTGCAGGTTCAATGTTCCGGGCGCTTTCTCGATGGCCTTGCGATACTCGCGAACAGCGTCGTCGTAGCGCCCTTGGATTTCGAAGATCTCGGCCGAGAGCTGGTTCACTCGGAACGATGCCGGGGCGGATGCAAACATCGCCTCGACCGCCTCGTTCCAGCCCTTCAAGTACAGCCTGGCGGTCTCGTATAGCACGTCGGGGTCGTCGGAGAGTTCGGCGGGGATGCCTCCGAGAGCGGTAAAAGCGGCGTCAAATCGCTTTTCTGCGATGGCGCAGCGCGCCATCGCCAGTCCTGCCAGCTTGGCGACGGTCCGGTCCTGCCTGTCCGCCGCTTCGAGACGCTCCATGGCTTCCGCGCACTGGCCCAACGAAGCATCGACGATCGCTTCCAGCGTGGGTGCGCGCTGATCCGAGGACGCTGCGAAGCGCTGCTTCGCGGCAGCGTATTCCCCGGAGCCGAAATGCCGCAGGCCATCCTCGAAGGGCTGGTCAGCCAGTGCGGGCAGTCCGGCCGAGACTAGGCACGCCAGCCCTGCCGCGACAGTCAGTTGGCCCCTAGTGGCCGGCATCGTCCATCATCAGGTCCAACTCGCCAAAGCGGTGGCGGCGGCGGTCTTCCAAGTACCGGAAGGCCAGCATTGGCGGGTCTCCCGGCGCGAGCCGGCCGATGGGCTTGAGCCGCTCGGATGCGCTTACGCCGATCAAGCCCAGGCGTCCGGATTGCTCGATGTCCCGGAGCAGCCGAGCCTCTGCCTCTGCGTTCCCAGTGGTTGTCGCCCCTGCGCCGAGAGCCAGAACGACGACCGGCAGCTTCAGCGCTGCCTCGCGAAGCGCTGTCATCGTTACCTTCACTGTGGGGATTATAGTGTGCTAGGGAAAGGCGTGGCAGGGCACAGTGCTGAATCTCTGTAAGTGATTTGCAGAAAATGACTTACTGAAAGAATCCCGGCTAAGTGCCCTTCGCTCGGCAGCCCATCTTCAGCGAGAATCCGGTTCCCGATGGAAGCCAGTTACGGACGAATCCGGCACGGTGCCCCGGAGTCCTGGGCACGGTTCGGGAGGCTCGCGCTCGCCTCCCGATGGTCTGCTAAGCGCGGCCCCTACAGATCGCCGCACGACTTCGACTGGGGATGCTAGCTGCGCGGGAGTTTCTGGGGGCATGTGTCCCTACCGGCTGAATTCATAGTTGCTGCGGTCCGGCTCGGGATCCTCGCGGTCCTCCTGCAGCCGCCCAACGGTCTCGCCAGTGCCGTAGTCGGCAAGGAGCGGCTTGTCAGGCCGGGCTGACGACGTGCGACGTGCGCGCTTGGCTTCGTGGCGTGCCAGTTCGGCCTGTCTCTGGGCCAGTCCCTGCAGCCAGTTCATGCACCATGGGACCGGCGCTTCTATCTGCCAGGCAACCGTTCCCCGCTCCAGTTGGCACTGCTCGACCGGTCTGGGAAGGTGGTACTCGTCGTGCTCGGAATTGTCGAGGAGCCGAAGCAAGTCAAATCGCTCCGCCGAGCGGCGTAGGTTGGACAGAGAGTACCTCCAGCGTTCGGGAATCCGTTTTGGGTCGACCATGTGTCCGGTGCCAGCAAACACCCGATGTTCGATTCTGTCGATGTTGATCTGCGGGTCGTTGGTGCCGAAGTATACCCCTTCGATGCGGTAGCCTGCCTTGATCGCGCGCTCCACGAGGGCCGGGCCGGGCTGACCGGAATAGGTGCTTTCCGTGCCGAAGTCCAGCCGCTGGTCGATCGATTCCGCGATCTGGGCGTCGACGTACACTCGCGTCCGGGCGCGTGCCTCCGGGCTGTTCCAGTCTCCGATGCCGCCGGCGACCGAGTCTTGATCGAAATAGCGGCTCGGCAGCAGGTCGTAGTTCTTGCGCTTCCAAGCACTCTTGCCGACTCCGTTGCAACCCATGACGATGGTAAATACCGGGCGCGGATCTAGCAGTTCGGACATGCCCTTATTGTCCACCCACATCTCCCGTACGGTCTGCGAGGATTGTCTTGAACGGACCTTGGCTAATGTCAAGATCGAGATCACCCTTCGACATGCAGGCTTGTTCTTGATCGCTAGCGGGAATCGCAGCGCGCGCCGCTTCCGCCGGCACGATCGCTCAGCCGGCAGCGCGCGGATCGAGCCCCAGCCAGGCGGCGCAACTCAGGAAAACTTCCTCGGGCTCTCGGGGCGCGTCCGAGGCGAACAGCGGGAAATCCGGAGGCGCGATCGCGAACAATGCGTCCATGCCCGTGCCGATGAAGAGATACGCCGTGTTCCGCCGGTACTCGGCGTATTTCTCGCATTCCTGCCAGATGTACTGGTAGAACACCTCCAAGTCGACGTACGAGCCCAGCATGTCTGCTTGCGTCGGAATCGGGTTGGTCTCCTCTTGGTCGGAATAGATCAGCAGGCTGCTGAACGGCTTGACCTTGTTGCGGATCCCGAACGAGGCGAGCAACACCGAAGGGCGCGCCCGCCGGATGGCCTGCAAGGAGGCCCATTCGACGAACGTGTTGTTGATCAGCAGCGTGCCGTTGCCGTTGAGCAGGACCGATTGGAGGAAGTCCTGCATGACCGGATCGCGTCCAGCGGCCCGTCGTAGGGCTCCCGGATTCATCTTCTGCAGGCGCTCGCCCAGCTGACGGGGCCCGGGAATCTTCTCTTGGGTGACCAGTTCGTTGACATCCTTCATCAGCGCCTCGCGCAGATCGGCCATGCGGTCGAAGCTCAGGCCGGTCCAGCCGGCGAACCCCCGGGCCAGGCGCATGAGCGGGTCAGAAGCCTCCACCACCCAGGTGTCAAACTGGCTTTCGGAGCGTTGCTCGCCGTAGAGGTCGAAGATGCTGGGACGCTGCCCGGCCAGCGCCGCCCCGCTCAACAGGCGGGCGAGGTAGTCGCGCAGCGGCGCATCTTCGGCCAGCGCTAGCGGCACGACGCGCCCGCGATCGCGGATCCGCGTCCACATCCGGTCCGGTCCCATCGGCAGCTCGGCCGGAGAGACGACTGCCACCAAGCGGGGCTTGCCGGCGCGGGCCACCTCGGCGTCGAGCAATGGGTCGATCCGGGCGAAGATACCGGCGATGGCCTGGCGCCATTCGGCGAGGTGGCGATTGCGCTGCAGGAAGTCCACGTGCTCAAGCGTGAAGTCCTTGGTCTTCCAGATTCCCCCGCGGATGTCCATCTTCTGCTCGACCTGCCGCAAGGGGTCGAACAGTTCTGCGACAGCTTCGTCGGAGGATCGCTCCAACAGGCCGAACAACCTCTCGAAATAGCCCTGTTCGGCAGGGAAGAGACGCTGCCAGTCCCTGATGCGATCGAGGGAGTAGACGGCGAAGGTCGCGGGGAGGCGCTCGAAGAGGCCGCCATCGATCAGACGCTTGATTGCTGGACTGTAGTTCTGCATGGCGTCCGGAAGCGGTCGATGCCTAGCGTCGGCGTGTTAGTTCCTATGCTCCATGCTCCGCGAGCGATCAGGCCGCGACCGCATTGCACGGGTGCCCTACCGTGCCCGCGTTCGCAGCCGGACCCCAACTCAACGATCGTGCGGACCGCATCGCTAGTATCGTATCGTCGCTGACGTCTCGAACGGGCGATTACCTACCCGCCTCTATCTCTTAGTTGCGGCCCGAAAGAGCGATGGATTCGCATCTAGCGGCCTAGGGCAAGAGTCGAGAGTCTAGGATGCAGTGCCGGACCCGTCCCCTTGCGACAATGTGGAGACCATGATTCACGTCATCGCATCAATCCGCGTCAAAGAGGGGGCCTTGGACGAGTACGTAGCGCTTTTTAAGGAGAACGTGCCGAACGTGCTGGCCGAGGACGGCTGTGTCCAGTACTCCCCGTGCGTTGATGCCGATACGGGTTGGAAGACTCAGGCGCTTGACCCCCAGCGGATGATGGTTGTCGAGCAGTGGGAAAGCATGGAAGCCTTGCAAGCCCATGGCCGGGCGCCGCACATGGTAGCTTTCCGCAAGAAGGCCGGGCACCTCGTCGAGGGCATGACGCTGCAAGTCGTCGAAGACGCCTGATCCGGTGGCGGCCTGCGGCCGCTTTAGGCCGACTCGTGGATCAGCCCGCGCCTACGGGACTCCTCCCGGATGTCCGCGAACAGCCAAGTGCCCAAGTACATCAAGGGCGTATCCGTAGCTGCGACCAGCAGTTTGAAGACATAGCTGGCGATGATCACCGCTGTGATCTCGGACCACGACCAAACACCATAGAACAAGATCGTCACCACTGCGGTCGTGTCGATGAACTGGCTCAGCATGGTCGAAGCGTTGTTGCGCAGCCACAGGTGCCGGCCGTCAGTGAGCTTGCGCCAGAAGTGGTATAGACGGACATCGATGAATTGCGCGAGCAGATAGGCCACCATGCTGGCGAAGATTGCGCGAGCGCTCTGGCCGAAGACCGCCATGTAATGGTCTTGGATGACAGGTTCCTGCAAATGAGACACCGGCAGCACTCGTCCGATCTGCAGCAGCACCAGCATGTATACCGATACTGCGGCTCCGGTGAGCACGATCGCATTGGCGCGCTGCTTACCGTACAGCTCGCTGATGAGGTCGGTGCATAGGAAGGTGATCGGGTAGGGCAGCACGCCCAAACTGATCGTGGCCACGCCGATGATCGGCAGCGGTACGTCGAGGAACTTGAAGACGAAAGTGTTCGCTAGGACCAGGCTGGAGAGGAAGAATCCAGACAAGATGAGGAACACGTAGTCGAAACGCTTCATGCGATTGCCCTTCGGCGGTACCATTAGAGTGCCATGTTGCGTGCCCGAGGATTGAATCGACGCCAGACGATCCGCTCGCTCGCCGGTGGCGGCCTGCTGCTGCCCGGCCTGCTGTCGGAAATGCTGGGCTCGACTGCGGCTGATCCGCTCAGCCCGAAGAAACCGCACTACCCGGCCAAGGCCAAGCAGGTCATCTTCCTGTTCATGACGGGGGGCGTGTCGCACGTGGACACGTTCGATCCCAAGCCCTTCCTGCGGCAGAACCACGACCAGCGGCACAGCAAGAACCGCGTCTACAAGGGAGCGGATTGGGAATTCCGGCCATACGGCCAGAGCGGCATTGAAGTCAGCGACTTGTTCCCGCACACCGGCGAGGTCATCGACGACATTGCGGTCGTGCGCTCGATGACCAACATCAACGGGGATCACTTCGGCGCGACTCTGGGGATTCACACCGGATCGGCGACGTTCAACCGGCCCAGCATCGGCTCGTGGGTGAGCTACGGGTTGGGCACGCTTAACCAGAACCTGCCGTCGTTCATGGTGATCGCACCCGAGATTCCATATGCGGGCGGCCAGGTCTGGGGGTCGGACTTCTTGCCAGTGCTGCACCAGGGCACGCGCATCGTGCCGGGTGACGAGCCGATCGCGCACATGAGCCAGCGGACATCCAGCAACCAGCAACGCACCGAGCTGGACCTGCTGGAGTACTTCAACCGGCAGCACTTGCAGGGACGCGAGCGGGACACCAACTTGTCGGCCCGCATCAAGTCGTTCGAGACGGCGTTCGGCATGCAGGTGGAAGCGCCCGAAGCGTTCGACCTCACGAAGGAGTCTGACGCAACCCTGAACATGTACGGGCTCGAGCGCGGCAGCACCGATGGCTTCGCTTGGCAGTGCATAGTGGCACGGCGGCTGGTCGAGCGAGGCGTTCGCTTCGTCGAGCTGATCGATGGCGGCACGGCCATCGACCACAACTGGGACACGCACGCCAAGATGACGAACTACAACCGCATGGCCAAGAACGTCGACCAGCCAATCGGAGCACTAATCCGGGATCTGAAGTCGCGCGGCATGTTGGACGACACCCTCGTGGTATGGACGACGGAGTTCGGGCGCACGCCGACCTGCCCCTCGCCTGGTGCCGAAGGACGCGGGCACCACGCCAAGGTCTACAGCTCTTGGCTGGCTGGCGGCGGAGTCAAGGGCGGCGTGGTGTACGGGTCCAGTGACGAGATGGGCTTTGGCATCGCCGAGAATCCGGTGACGGTGCATGATTTCCAGGCGACCATCTTGGACCGGCTCGGCATGGACCACGAGCGGCTTACCTACCGCCACGCCGGGCGCGACTTCCGGCTGACCGACGTGCACGGCCACGTGGTCAAGGACATCCTGACCTGATCTCGCCCGCAGTGTAACGCCGGGCCTTGGTGCTGCAGCGAGTTACAGGTCCCAGTGAACTCCGGGTTCCGCCCGGCGGGCCGTGTTCCGAGCGTGCCAGCTTGAACGACTAGCGATGTGCGCTTCTGGCGCCGGATACTACTCGAGGCGCGCCGTCAGCAGCAGGAAGATTCCGTCCGCAATGCCCCGCACTCCCGCCTTGCCGACGACCAGTGTCTTGCCGTGTGCCGCTGTGAGTTGAGTCTCAATTTGCGCCGTTTCTTTACCTGAAGCTGAGTCAGTTCGGCTGAGCTCGAGCTTGACCAAGCTCAACTTGATCGCCTCCGGCTTAGGGAGCTCGTCGGCTAGGAGGAGCATTGCGCTGTAGTCCACCCGGTCCTGGCTCTGGATTTGGCCTCTGACGGAAGCGATGCGGCCGTCGGGACTGGTGCGAACAGTCAGGGACTCCAGCAGTTGGTACGACGCGAACGGGAAGGTGTCCCGGATCTCGTCGATGGCCTCTTGCACCGGTTCCGGTGCGGCGGACGAGTCTGCCTCGCTATGGAATGCGCCCACGAGGTGGAGGTCAAGGACCACGTCTGCCGGTGCTGGATCTGCCGGCGCTGGATCTGGCTGCGGCGTGTCTACTTCGGCGAGCGTCTCGATGACCATGGAAACTTGCGCAGGGCGTCCTTGAACGAGCACCACGCCTAGCGCTGGGTCTGCCCTGACCAACGGTCCAGACTGGCTCACCAGCCTTGCCAGTACGTCGGCCTGTGCGTGCTTCGGGCGGTAGATGCGTGTGAGTTGCTCGTCCTCTGCACCGGTCAGCGTCGGGGGCAAGCCAACCAGCAAGAAGAGGGCTAGGCAGAGTGCGGGAATACTGTGGCGTGTCATGTTACCTCCTTCAGTCCATTAGCCAGTGAATTTCGATCGCCGGGTCGTTGGATGGGATGCGGAGCCTTGCAGCGCCGTCGGCATCCGCAATCAGACTCAGCTTGGCCGCATTGAGCGGATCGGCGTCAGTCTCAGGACTCGCCGCTGCCATCGGGGTGGGCGATGATCCGAACCGCGAGGGCTCGGAAAGCGCGAACCCCTGCGCGGGAGGAAGGGCGGGGGCCAGTACCGCCTGTGGCAGCTCCAAGGCTTGCCAATCCGGCTGCAGGCCCAAGATGGCAATCGAGACGCAGGCTGTCGCGACTCCTGCGACGCCCCAGCGCAGCCGGTGCCACAGTGACACTTGGTCGGAGTCGCCTTGCTCCATTGCGATCCGAGACAGCACCTGCGTGGACAGGGCGGAGCGCAGTTGGGGCGGCATTGGAGCGCGGCTGTCCATCACTGCCGACCGCACCACTCGGAAATCATCCACCGCTTGCGCACAGGCGTGGCAAGAACGCAGGTGTTGTGCGATCTGGCGGGCTCGGCTCTCCCGGAGATCCTCACCGGCAAAGAGCGAGAGTTCGAGTTCGGTGGGGCAGCTCATGTCTGGCTCCGCCTGTCCCCGAGGATGTATCGGCGCAGCTTTGCGCGAGCTGCACTCACTTGTGACCGAACAGTGGCTTGGGTCGTTCCGAGGGCCGCCGCGACTTCTGCAGTCGTAAGGCCCTCCAAATCGCGCAGCGTGATGGCCGCCCGCTCCTTGTAGGGCAGCCGGGCAATCGCGCGGCGGGTCAATTCCCGTTGTTCTTGCAGAGCGGCCGCCTCGAACGGTCCCGGATCCCGTGCGGCCAAGACTTCGGTGTCGATCTCCGCTGTCCCCTTACGGGGCCTGCGCCGGGTCATGTCGCGGCAGGCATTGACCGTGAGCCTGTAGAGCCACGCCGCAAAGTCCCTCCTCGGGTCGAAGCTCGCAAGGTGGCGGAAAGCTCGGAGGAAGGTCTCTTGTGCCGCATCCTGTGCGTCCGGATCGTTTCCCAAGATGGCGCGGGCGGTGCGGAACACTCTTTGCTGGTGGAGTTCGACCAAGCGGCCGAATGCCGCCGTGTCTCCAGACTGTGCTGCTTCGATGAGCTGGTGAACCGATTCGGCGTCGTCAGCGGGAACCGAGCCGCCCCTCATCCAAGCGACCGGATTGCCGACGGGAACTGTTCCAGCCACGGCCCTCACATTATGAATACTCCGCTCCGGCGCAATTCGTGCAAACGGATTTCACCGGATTGGCGGTCGGACCAAAGCGAAGGCGCTCGCGGGGCTCAGATCGGGCTGTTCCAGCCTCAACTTTCAGTGGGGCGCTGCTGCGCCACCGTCCTACCTGCCAGGATTCGCCGGGAGTGGGCTTGAACCCGTGCCAGCCCAGCACAGCCGCGCCTTTTCATCTCCTTCCGACAGCCCCGGAATTTGCGCTGTCGACGGGCCGTGTGCTTATACTGGTGATGGTGGGGTAGAGGGATTCCGTAATAAGATTCCTGCACCCGATTTTTTTGAACCCCGGCGCGACGCCGGAACAACGAGGAGACAACAGCAAATGCGAAGAAGCTCGCTTTCTGTGGTGCCAGCCCTGTTGCTGGCACTGTTGCTAGCCGCGATGCCAGCAATGGCCCAGCGCGACATGGGTACGCTGCTTGGGGTCGTAACGGACCCTTCCGGTGCTGCGATCCCGGGCGCGACGATCACGATTACCGAAGAGGCCACAGGCGTGACCGATACGGTCGAGTCGGATGTCGTCGGCAACTACATCAGGCCGCTGATCAAGCCGGGCGTCTACACGATCGCCTGCGAATCGCCGGGCTTCAAGAGGTCGGTCCAGAGCGGCGTCATCCTGCAGTCGGCAGGCCGTGTCCAGGCCAACTTCGTGCTTGAGATTGGCGAAGTCACGGAAACGATCGAGGTTTCCGCCGCGCCGCCAGCTCTGCAGACTGAAACGACCCAGATGGGCGGGACGCTCGAGAACCGCCAGACCAGCGAGCTGCCCTTGGGCGGCCAGCGCAGGTTTGCATTCTTGGCCCGCACGGTGCCCGCGGTCGTGCCCGCCGAGCCGGGAGCGCGTGACGCCGCCGGCGGCGGCTTCTCGGCCAACGGCGTCCGTTCGAACGGACAGAACAACTTCCTGCTCAACGGCGTTGACAACAATGTCAATGTCATCGACTTCATCAACCAGACCGCTTACGTGGTCGGCCCGTCGGTCGAGGCCATCGGCGAGATGCAGATCCTGACGAACGGATACAACGCCGAGTACGGACGCGCCGCCGGCGGAGTGGTCAACGTGACCATTAAGTCCGGGACCAACGAAGTCCACGGAACGCTGTTCGAGTTCCTGCAGAATGACAAGCTCAACGCGAACCCTTGGGAACTGAACAAGAACAACAAGCCACGGCAGCCTTATAAGCAGAACCAGTACGGCGCGGCAGTTGGAGGTCCGATTGCCAGGAACCGCACATTCTGGTTTGCCGACTATCAGGGGACATTGATCCGCGATGGCAGCTTGGCCAGCACGCTGACCGTTCCAGCCCCTGGCATGGCCAGCGGTGATTTCTCTTCAATCATTAGAGCGGGCGACGTGTTGGGGCAGGATGCCATGGGCCGGAGCATCACGCGCGGTCAGGTCTTCGACCGCGACACGCAAAGGGAAGTTGATGGAACTGTACTTCGCGACCCATTCCCGAACAACATGGTTCCCCAATCGAGATTCGACTCGATTGCGTCGAATCTGATTGGCCAGTACCCCACGGAGAACCAAAACCTCACGCCTGCGGGCGAGCGTCCGGGTGGGAACTACTTCACGACCCGCACCGCGACACGCGATGTCCATCAGTTTGACGTGCGCATCGACCACCGGATCTCCGACAACGAAAGCCTCTTCGGCAGCTTGAGCTGGATTGACGAGCAAAAGTTCCAGTCGCCTCCGCTTCCGGGCCACTTGGACGCGGGCGGCTTCTTGGGCGAGACCGAGGAGAACCTGAGCCGTGCGGCGATGATGAGCTACACCAAGATCTGGTCGCCGACCTTCATCACTGAGTCCCGCATCGCTTACTCCCGACTGATTACGACTCGCGTGCAGAGCAACGCCGACAGCGACTCGTTCGCGGAACTGAACTTCGGCGGTCTCAACCCGTTCACGACGAACAATGGCGGCTTGATGCGCTTGGGCCCACAAGGCTACAGCACCGTCGGTGGGTCGGAATGGCTGCCGACTCAGGAGTACAACAACGTGTGGGACTTCATCCAGAACGTCTCTTGGAACAAGGGCTCGCACGCCATCAAGTTTGGTGCCGAGTACAGGCCGATTGGGTTCCCGTTCTTCCAGGTCCCGTCCCCTCGCGGGCAGATGCGGTTCAACCGTAACGATTCCAACCAAGTCGGCTTTGCCGACACCGGCGATGCCATGGCTTCGTGGCTCCTTGGCGATGTCGACTGGGCTCGCATTACGACGGCAAACTTCATTTCGTCGTTCAAGGATGCGTACTCGTTCTTCGTGCAGGACGACTGGAAGGTCTCCTCCAAGCTCACGATCAACCTCGGCGTGCGCTACGAGTTGACAACCCCGATCGGCGAGAAGTTCGGCCGCCAAGCACACCTTGACGTGTTTGGCCTCGATCACAGCGAGCCGACGCTCGTCATCCCGAAGGGCAAGGACCAGGACGCCCCACTTCCGTCGAACTTTCCGACCGACTACCCGGTCGTGGCGGTTGAGCGGGGCGTGGCCTCGACGTACCTGACTGAGTGGGACCGGTCGAACATCGCCCCGCGCATCGGCTTCGCTTATGAGGTGTTGCCCGGCACGGTCATTCGCGCCGGCTACGGCATCTTCTATGGCGCCGAGGAAAACGAGGGAGGAAACCCGAACCGCGGCGAGAATGTCCCCTTCAATCAAGAGTCGCGGTTCCCCAAGGAGCGGCCGTCGGATCGAAATCCGTTCGTGCGCAAGTTCTCGGACGGTTTCCCACTCGACGCCTTCACCGGTCCCGCACGCATTTCCTTCCGCTCGCTCTACACGCAGCGGCGCTGGCCACTGGTGAACAAGTGGAACTTCAACTTGCAGCGCGACCTAGGCTGGAACTCGGTGCTTGAATTGGCGTATATCGGGTCCAAGGGCAACCGTCTGACCGACAACTACAACGGCAACCCGTTGGTCAACGACCCGCGCCCGAATATTCCAGGCATCAACCGAAGGATCTACAAGTTCGTAGGCAACACGGGCATAACCTTCACCAACAGCAACGGTCGTTCGACGTACAACGCCTTCACGGCGAAGTTGGACAAGCGCTACTCGGACGGTCTCGGCTTCCTAGCTGCCTACACTTGGGGGCATGCACTGGCGGATACGGGCACGACCCTTTCGGGCGGACCTGGAAACCGCACTCCGCACCAGTCCTTGGAATACGCGCACGCCAGCTTCGATGTAAGGCACCGATTCGTGCTCAGCGGCAACTGGAATCTCCCGACGCCAAGTAACTTGGGCGGTGCGGCGAACATGATCGTTGGCGGCTGGCAGCTCAACGGTATCCTGACGCTTCAGACCGGCAACTACTTCAACGTGGGCACCAACCGCGCGGTCTGCTCCTGCTCGGGAACAACGCGTCCTGATCCGGTATCTGGAAGGGATCCGAACGGGGCACCGTCCGGCGGCCGCTCTCCCGATGAGTGGTTCGACACGTCGGCGTTCCAAGACCCGGCGGTTGGCACCTACGGTGCTCTCGGTAACTACAGCAACATCGGGCCGCCGACCAACACGGTCGACCTGTCGCTGTTCAAGGACTTCCCGATCACAGAGAGCTCCAAGGTGCAGTTCCGCATCGAGTCATTCAACCTGATGAACACGCCTCAGTTCAACCGTCCGAACTCGACGCACGGGTCGGGCAACTTCGGCCGGATCTTTGGCACCCGCGGCGGCCTGAACAGGAACTTCCAGTTCGCCTTGCGCTTCATGTTCTAGGCGGCGCCTCCGCTTGGCTCACGGCCTCCGCCCTCCGGGGCGGGGGCCTTTTTCGCGTGTGCCCTTCGAGGACTAGGCCCAGCAGTTCGCGATGCGTGGTGGCCCAGCCGACCGCCACACGAGAGGCGACCGCACTCAGAGCTCGCTTAGCTTGTCGTAGAGGTGCTGTCGAGCGCGGCCGATCATGTCTCCCGCCGCATCCTGATTCTCTGCCGAACCGAAGTTATCCCGCTCGATCAAATACGCCCAAAGCCGATCAACCCACCGTATAGCCAGTTCCAAGTCCTCGCGCACCAATACTTGCTGCTGCCCCGCAGTCACGTAGACTGCACTTGAATGCGCCATCGCTCGCGTGGTGAGTCCGGGCGCAGCGGGCCCGTACACCCGAGCGGCAAACCAGCTCGATTCACTGACTTGCGCCTCTTGTTCTGCACGCACCGTCAGGGCGCTGTCCGCATCGACGCTCCCGATCACTCTCCCGTTTTGGATGAACTCCACCCTATCGATCGGCGTGCGGGACATGACATCGGCCGTCAGTGTTGCCCGGTACGTCGAACCGGGGCGAATCTGGATCTCCTCTCCGACATCGCTGCCGTTCACGTCGAATGTAAGCAGAGGCCCGGTGGTCGCAAACGACCGGCCTTCGCGATACCGCTCGATCCAGCGGTCCCAGCTCATCGTCCCCCCGACGTGGACATACTGGCGGCTTCCGCCAGGAACCCGGTTGATCCCGCGCCAGTTTGTAAAGGCATCTGTGCCAGCACCGGCGGAGACTCGGAAGCCGCAGTTCAGCAAGGTGTACCAAAGCCGATACGCGCTGTCGCCGTAGGGCAGGAGGTCGATCGTATCCATCGCGCCCATGGCGGCTGTCACTATGCTCTCCTTGGCACCGAGATTGGTGTCGAACACGTCGCGTGTCGCGCCACCGATCGGATGCATGTAGGTCACCAAGCCGCCCTGCTTGCGAGCCTCGATTGCGGCCATTGTGTTCAACGGAAAGTCGAAGGGGGAGTCGCTTCCGGGAACACTGGTATAGGAAGGGGGAACCTGGCTCTTGATATTCAAGAAGCCCATGTGTCCGAGTGGGTCGCTGTTGCGGTATTCCTGTCCCCAGTACAGGAATCGAAGCGGCGTCGACAGCGGGCTCACTTGGCCGGTGAAAAACTCCTTATCGTGAATGAACGCTCCTTGCGCGTTGGCCACGATCATGTTGGCGGCGTTGAGGTCCATGGCTTTCAGCCACGCAAGCGACTGTGCCGGCTGCTGGTAGTAGCTTCCGAGGTAGTTGGCGTGGAAGTGGTTCTCACCCGAGTACCAGCCTCGTTGGTTCCAGTTTGTCCAGCGTTCGAGACTTAGGGTGATTTCGGTAGTGCCGCCGGCTTCGACATCAACAGTCTTTCCGAGCATCCTGTATTCGAATCCCTTGACCGCAGTGAGTCTCAACGGCCCAGCCGGCACGTCGAACTCCGCCGAACCGACTGCGACGAAGAACGCGTCTCGGCGTCCGCCCGGTTCGAGGGGATAGTAGAAGATGGGCTCTCCTTGAGGCACGTAGCCCTTGCCGTCGGAGCCCTCGACGTATAGCCGAGCCGCGGTGGGGCGATCCATTTCGTCGACTACGGTCACCCGGATCCTTCCCGAAGGGCGGCGGAACTGCAATCCCTCGATTCGAACGTGCTGTGCCTCGCCGCCCGAGACCGGCATCGTGAACACGTCCATGTTGCCGAGCTTGTTGGAGGCAAAAGCGATCCTCGTCCCGTCCGCAGAGACTTCCGGGGAAAGCTCGTGCCGGGGCGTGGCAGTCAGGGCAACCGGCTCGCCCCCGCGGGAAGGCACTCGGTACAGCTCGAAGTTACCGCGGCCGTTGATCACGTCAGCAGAGTAGATTGAGCCTCCCGTCGGAACAGCGCTCACACCATCGAGCACCACGATGTCTTCAGGCACGTAGCGGGTGAGAGGGAGTTGGACGGTGAATCCATCGAGGCGAGCGGGGAGCGACCAGACTTGCGGCGCTCCGACACGTTGCGCCGCGAAAAGGATCGCTTCCGCACCGGCGGAAGCCTCGACCCATGGGCCTGCCGGATTGCGCTGGGGCCTGGTGTGCAATGGCTTCGCAACTCCCGATTTCGGGTCGATCGCGTGCAACAGAGCACCTTGGCCGGGGACGAGCAACGCACAAAAGATGTTGGTCCCGTCGTGGGACCACGCCGGAGTGCCGGCTGTGACGTTGGGCAGACCCAGCACTCGCTCCGTACCGGTATCGGCGTCCATGATCGCCAGCTTTCCCCCGACCTTGGCGAATCGGCCGCGCGGGTTCTCCCCGACGATGTACGCAACTGAAGTGCCGTCGGGCGACCAAGCGGGATGCTCGTGGAAACCCTTGGACGATGAGAGCTGGGTAGCTACGCCGCCATTAGAGTCGACAGTCCATATGCTGCCGAAAAGCGAGAACGAGAGGCGCTTGCCATCGGGAGACCACGACGGATCGCTCGCGCCCCAAGCAAGGGCATCGGAATCAGCAGCGGCTGTCGAAGGCCCGGAACGAAGCCCGATGGCAACCCAGACGAGCAAAAGAAGCACCGTTACCGTTGCGACCCTTGCACGATCCATGGTGAATGGATTCTACCGAATGCTGCTGCGGTTCGCTGCGTGATTCAGTCACTGTTCGCGGGCCGCAAGTTATGTTTCAGAACTCAGGCCAAACGCGGCACAGCTGGAGTCCCGTGACCGTATCGGGGCGAGGACCCGGCGGCTGGGCTATGGTAGGAATCTGGACGGCACCAAGGCCCGTGCCCGCCGATCGAATTCTTGATTTGCGCCGACGTTTGGCAGCGTGTTCTCGATCGGGCCTTCCGTACCTGCATTGCCCTTGCCTCGTCTTGGCATTGGCCCTCGGGCTTCCCACTGAGATTTCGGGCGGCTCTCCCGAGTATGTGGATGTAGCCCCTTCAGCGGGGCTGGGCGCCGCCGTCACATTCGGGAGTGCGACAGAAAGCAACTTCATCTTGGAGACCACGGGCACCGGTGCCGCAATACTTGACTTTGACCGAGACGGAGACAACGACATCTTCGTCGTGAACGGCACTACGTTCCCGCTGGCTGAAGCAGGCAAGAGCCCGCCGTCAATGCTCTATGTGAACGACGGCCGAGGCCACTTCACCGAGTCGGCGCTCGAAATGGGGCTCACAGCAAGCGGCTGGGGGCAGGGCGCGTGCGTGGGCGACTTTGACAACGACGGCTGGGACGATCTGGCTGTTACCTACTTCGGCTCAAACGTGCTCTACCGCAACCGGGAAGGCAGGTTCGTGGACTCTAGCGGGGGACTTGGCCAGCCGGCCGATTCGCGCAGGTGGGGTGCGGGCTGTGCGTTCTTGGACTACGACCAAGATGGCTTGCTGGACCTGTTCGTGAGCAATTACGTCGACTTCGATCCGGAGAATACGCCCAAGCCCGGTTCTTCAGGAGCCTGCGAGTGGAAGGGGATCCCGGTCATGTGCGGCCCGCGAGGGCTTCCACGTGCGAGCAACCTGCTGTATCGGAATCTGGGAGACGGTCGGTTCGAGGACGTTTCTGCGTCCGCTGGAATCCTCGAGGCGGGCGGGCGCTACGGGCTCGGCGTGATCGCAGCAGACTTCGACATCGACGGCGACATCGACATCTATGTCGCTTGCGACATGACGCCTAGCCTGCTGTATCGCAACAACGGCGATGGCACCTTCACGGACATCGCCTCCGAAGCCGGCGTGGCCTATAGCGCCGACGGCCAGCTCCAAGCCGGGATGGGAGTGGCCGTGGCCGACTACGATGGCAACGGCTTCCTCGATATCGCAAAGACGAACTTTTCGGGTGATTTGCCGTCGCTGTACAACAACGAAGACGGAGTGTTCTTCGAGGATCTTGCGTTTGAAGCAGGGCTCGGGGCGCACCAGCTGCTTGGCTGGGGGGCGCTCTTCATCGACGCCGACGAAGACGGATTGCCCGACTTGATGCTCGCCAACGGCCATGTATACCCAGAGGTGGACAGTGCCGACATCGGTGAGACCTACCGGCAGCCGACCCTCCTGTTCAAGAATCTGGGAGCCGGGACGTTCCAAGATGTCTCGGACACAGCGGGTCCCGCCCTGCAAGCGCCCCGGCCAGCCCGCGGCTTGGCATCCGGGGACTTGGACGGCGACGGCCACCCGGAAGTTGTAGTCGTCAACGTGAACCAACCGCCAGCGCTGTTGAAAAACGTTCCTGACGGAACGAATGCGATCGTGCTCAAGTTGGTTGGCGTTGAGTCGAATCGCAGCGCGATCGGTGCAAGGGTGGAGGTTGCGGCCGGGGGGCGCCGGCTGACCCAGGCTGTCGCGGGTGGCGGCAGCTACTATTCGCAGAGCGACTTGGCCCTGCACTTCGGACTCGGCCAGGCACGCCAGGTCGAGGCGGTTCGCGTGACGTGGCCCCACGGCCTGACGCAGGAGTGGACGCACTTGGACGCCAACAAGCGCCACGTCCTCACCGAGGGGTCTGCGGAACCGGAGTCGACGGCCCTCATCCGCCCCCAACAGGCGGGCTCACGGCTAGCTCCGGCGCGGTAGGTCGACGTCGCCGTCAAGTGCGGGCCCGAGCCGGGCTCACCGCCGCCGGATTCGGGGACGCAGCTGGTTCTGCCAGCTCTTGTACTCGGCGAGCAGTGTTTGGACGATCATCGGTTGATTCGGCGCCAGGTTGCGGGTCTCGCCAAGGTCAGCCCGTAGGTCATAGAGCTCGATTCCGCCCTTGTCGGCCAGCAGCTTCCAGCGCCCCTTGCGGATTGCCCAGCCGGTATCGGAATCCTTGCCGATCCAATTCCAGTACAGAGCCTCGTGGAGGGGGCGGTCTAGTTGTCCTGTCAAGGCAGGCAAGATGTCGCGGCTGTCCAGTTGGAGCCCGCTGGGAGGCTCAATGCCGGCCGCGGCAAGGACTGTGGAGAACACGTCGATGGAGATCACGGGCTCGTCCGAGACGGTTCCTGCCGGAATCCGTTCCGGCCAGCGCACTAGGAACGGCACGCGAAGGCCGCCTTCGTAGACGCTGTGCTTGAAGTTGCGCAGGCCACCGTTGTTCGCCGTCGTGCCTCGAGCGCCGCCGTTGTCGGACAAGAAGATGACCAGGGTGTTGTCGGACAGATTCAGGCGGTCCAACGTGTCGAGAATCGCTCCCACGCCCTCGTCCATGATTGCGAGCATGGCCAGGTAGGTGTTGCGCTGCGGGTCTGGGCTCGAATAGCGCCGAACATAGTCCTGCGGCGCCTGAAGTGGGTTGTGGACGGCGTTGTAGGGCACGTAGGCGAAGAGCGGCCGGTCCCGGTTTTCCTCGATGAAGGCAATCGTCTCCTTGGTGATATTTCTCGTCAGGTAGCCTGTGTCGTCTATCGGCGATCGGTCGCGGTAGATCGAGCGGACGTCGTCCGAGATGGCGAGATCGAAATAGTCATGCCCGCCATGGCCCAGAAATCCGTAGAACGTGTCGAAGCCCCTCTCCAGCGGATGGTACGGCGGTGCGTAGCCCAAATGCCACTTGCCGAGGGCACCGGTGGCGTAGCCATGGTCGCCGAGGATCTCTGCGAGTGTGGTCTCGGACCTCGGCAGCCCTGCCCGCGAATCGGACGCGGTGTAGAAGCCGAACCTTTGCTGGTACCGGCCTGTCAGCAGGCCGGCCCGGGTCGGCGCGCAGACAGGACAGCTCGCATACCCGCTGGTCATGCGTGCGCCCTCCCGGGCGATCCGATCGAGATTCGGCGTCTGGACCTCGTCCGGGTGCGGGTAGCAGCTGATGTCCGCGTAGCCTTGGTCGTCAGAGACGATCAAGACCACGTTCGGAGCCGCGCCGGCCACCGCAGCGACCATGAGCGGAACCAAGGATTTGAACAGGGCTTTCATGCTCGATTACCGCTTCGGCCGAAACTTACGTCTCGATTCTCGCCGATGCAGAGTCGCTCGCGTCGGTTGCGGCGAAAAAGCGTGTTGCGGGCGATGACTGGCGATGAGACGAACACCCCGTCACGAATCGGGTTGCCCGAGAGCGACTGGAACGGCTTGTCAATCTGAGCCGCCATGTCGCTTCGCGCTCTCGGTGCGGCGTTCTCGCAAGGCGGAATCGCGCTCAAGTCCGGCCTTCTGCCTTGTCCGGACTCTGATCGAAACGCAGGAGCATGACAACCGACTCCGTGCCCACCCGGTTGATGATCGGGCTCGCCGACATTCTCCGAAATCCCAGCCGTTCATACAGGCGAATCGCCGGATTGTCGAGTCTGACGCTCAGGCTCACTCCGGAGTAGCGGGTCTGACACAGGCTCAGCAGAGCTTGCAGGGTCTTCGTGCCCACTCCCCGCCCGCGGGCCGGGGCGATCGTCCCGACTGCCAGCTCTGGAATGTTCTCGCCCACATAGTCCGCTCCTGCCTCTTCGCGGGAGAAGAGCCGCACCCACGCGCAGCTCACCGGGTGCCCTACGCTGTCCGACTCCGCCACGACGCCCAGATCGCCTTGCCGGCCCCAGTTCTGCCAGTATCTCGTCAGCTCATGGTCACGCAGGGCCTTTTGAATCGGCTCTCCGGATTCCTGCATGCGAGCGGCTAGGGTTAGAAAGCTAAAGATCAGGGTCGATTCGCTCGGCAACACAGTCCGGATCTGTACGTCCATTACTTGGGCGGAGTGTATCACGGCAAAGGGCGGTGACTCCCTGAACTGCAGACGCGGCGGACGGCGTCCCTTGGCTCGGGAACCAGACCCTCGGACTACGGTTCTGCTAGCGACCGAACAATGGCATGCCCGCCGGCTGGCAGGACGTCAGCCAGCGCTGCGCGGCAGCGGTTGGCACGAAGCGCCGGGCACCGAGTTCGCGACGGGACGTGACCGCTATTTCTCGGTTTGGGCGCGCCGGAGATCGTCCGAGAGCACCACGGCCTCAGCGACTTGCTTCATCGGCATGCGCCGGCGCCTGCTCTCCTGTTGCAGCTTTAGGTACGACTGCTCCTCTGTAAAGCCGAGATCCCGTTGCAGGATCCCCTTGGCCCTCTCGATCAGCTTTCGCGTGGCGAGCTGTCCGGTAAGCTTCGCGACTTCGGAGTCTAGCCGCGCCCGTTCGATCTCGGCTCCGACCAGGTGGCCGATCGTCGATACCAGCTTGGTCTCTTGCTGGGAGTGCTCGTGGCACTGGCGGTGCTGCAGGTTCAGCACGCCGATCAGGCGTCCTCCAGCGAGGATCGGAACTGACAGAAAAGCCTCGAAACCGTCTTCGGGGAGCTGGCTGAACAGGCGGAAACGCTCGTCGCGCATCGCTCCGCGAGGAATCGCGACGGCTTCCCGGTTTTGGGCCACCCAGCCGGTGATGCCGTCGCCCAGGGGAATGCGGAGGTTGCCGACCGACTCCGGATGCGGGTTCTTGGACGCGCGCAGGACAAGCTGGTCGTCTTCGAGCACGTAGATGAAGCACGAGTCCGCACCGACCACGTCGTTGAGGAATTCGACGATCTGTCCGAGCACCTCGTTCAGCGGGTCGGCAACGGCCAGGCGCCCAGTGATTCGGTGCAGGAACTCGAGATGCGCGTCCCCGTCGAGGCCGCTCTCGCCATTGACCGGCTCCGCCGTCGATCTCCGATTCATCGGATCGACCTCCTCGATCGTTTCAACTCTCACTCCAAGTCCATCCTTCCCAATGTGGCGTCAACTTCTCCTCCTGAAGGTCAGGCGCAGGCCGCGCAAGCCTGTGCAGCTGCAGCGTCTCCCGCCTGGATCAAGTGCAGCGGCGTTGCGAGCAGCGCGTCAAGCTGTCGCTCCGGGGGAATCAGCACGTACACCCCGTCGCCTGCAACCCGCACGGGAAAGACCTTCAGCGCGTAGGGTTCGCCCGAAAGACATTCGCCCGTGTCTAGCGAAAAGGGCTTCTTGTGCAGCGGGCAGGTGACCTTGGGCGAGAGCCCGGCGCTGCCTGCGATGCCCCTGGCCAGCACGAAGGCGTTCTTGTGCGGGCACATGTTCTGACAGGCCCGCCACTGGCCCCTATCGGTCAGGTTGAAGACTGCGATCTGGGTCTCGCCCACCTTCACTGCCGCGCCTCCGTTCCGCGGGAAGTCGGCAACCCTGCCAACCCGGACCCATTCGAGCTTGCGTCCGCGCTGCGCCTCCCCGGCTGGCCTCGACTCGCCCAGAGTCTGTCCCCCGGGAAGCTTGATCTGCTCGAGCTTCACTCCATCCTTTGGCCAATCGGCCGGCCGGGACTGCCCGCGCTCGGGAACGATCTCGATGCCCGAGTCGGTTTCGTCGGTGTTGACGAACTGGCGGAACAGCTTCCTGCGCTCGGGGTCTTCCACCACTTCCTTCCACTCGCAGCGGTAGCTGTCGACGAGAAACTGCATGCGCCGCTCCAGCTCATCGCAGATGCCGAGCCTGTCGCGGACGACCACGTCCTTGATGCGCTCGATGCCACCCTCGAGCTGCTCGATCCAGACCGACGTGCGGGTCAGCTTGTCGGCCGTCATGATGTAGTACATGAAGAAGCGGTCGATATATCGGATCGCTGTCTCCTCGTCGAGGGAGGAAGCGAGCAAGTCGCCGTGCCGCGGCTTTGCCCCGCCGTTCCCGCAGACGAAGAGGTTGTATCCGGTCTCGGTCGCGACCAGGCCGATGTCTTTCGATTGCGCCTCGGCGCACTCGCGAACGCAGCCGGACACCGCGCCCTTGACCTTGTGCGGCGCGCGGATGCCCCGGTAGCGCTTCTCGATGCGGACAGCGAGCCCGACAGAATCCTGGACCCCGTAGCGGCACCAGGTGGTGCCGACGCAACTCTTGATCGTGCGCAGCGCCTTGCCATAGGCGTGCCCGCTCTCGAAGCCCGCCTCGATCAGCTCCTCCCAGATGGAAGGCAGCTGGTGCACCTGGGCACCGAACAGGTCGACCCGCTGGCCGCCCGTGATCTTCGTGTACAGGCCGTACTTCTTGGCCACCGTGCCGAGGGCGATCAGCTTGGCGGGAGTGATCTCGCCGCCGGGCACGCGCGGCACGATGCTGTAGAGGCCGCCGCGCTGCATATTCGCCAGAAACCGGTCGTTGGTGTCCTGGAGCGTGTGGTGGGACGGGTCGGTGATGCTCTCGTTCCAAAGCGATGCGAGGATCGAGGTCACGGCCGGCTTGCAGATCTCGCAGCCGTATCCCTGCCCGTGATCCCGGATGAGCTCTTCGAAGGTCCGGATCCCCTTCACCTTGATGATTTCGAACAGGTCCTGGCGGGTGTACTCGAAATGCTCGCAGAGGCTCTTCCGCACCGCCTTGCCCGCGGCCTCGAGCTCGGCGTTCAGCAGGCCGGTCACCATCGGGACGCATCCGCCGCAGCCCGTCCCGGCCGTCGTGTGTTCCTTAACGGCTCCGACCGTCGCCAGATCGTGCTCGCGGATCGCCGAGCAGATCGCCCCCTTTGTGACGTTATTGCAGAAGCAGACCTGCGCGTCGTCCCCGATGCCGCTGGAAATGTCGGCTGCTCCTTCGCCGCCAACGCCCGCAAGGCGGGCGGGTTCGAACGGCAGATCTTCGTCGGACTCGGCCAAGGCCGACAGCTCGGAGTATCCGGAGGCATCGCCAACCAGCACCCCTCCGACCAGCCTTTTCCCGTCGGCGCTGAAGAGCAGCTTCTTGTACACGCCGGCGAACGGGTCGTCCACCACCAGCGGTACAGCGGATTCGGCCGGGGCTTCGTAGTCGCCGAAGCTGGCAACGTCGACGCCCATCAGCTTCAGCTTCGTCGAGAGCTTCGCGCCCTCGAAGCGCACATCCCTGCCCGCCAGGCGGCCTGCCGTTACGTCGGCCATCTCCCAGCCTGGCGCGATCAGACCGTAGATTGTGCCGCGGTGCAGGGCGGCCTCGCCGATCGCGTAGATGTCGGGATCGGTGGTCCGCAGCTCGTCGTCGACGGCGATGCCGCCACGCGGCCCGACGTCCAGTCCGCAGTCCCGGGCCAGCTCGTCACGCGGCCGGATCCCGGCGGAGACGATGATCATGTCCACGTCGAGACCTCCGCCGCCCGAGAACTCCATTCCGGTGACGCGGCCGTTGCCTAGCACGCCCTGGGTGGCCTTGTGCAGGTGCACGCGGACTCCTAGGGCCTCGATCTGGCGCACGAGCAGGTTCGATCCCGCCTCGTCGATCTGACGAGGCATGAGGCGCGAGGCGAACTCGACGACGTGGGTTTCGAGCCCGAGGTCGTAGGCGGCCTTGGCCGCTTCTAGTCCGAGAAGTCCGCCGCCGATGACCGCGCAGCTGCGGGCTTGCTTGGCGTACTCAATGATGGCGTCGAGGTCCTCGATCGTGCGGTAGACGAAGACCCCGCGCTTGTCGATGCCCTCAATGGGCGGAACGAACGGTCGCGAGCCGGTCGCGAGGACAACGCAATCGTAGGGGATATCCAAGCCCGCTTCCGAGATGACCGTTCGCCGCGAGCGATCGATCCGCCGGGCGCGGTCTCCCACGTGGAGCTGGATTCCGTTCTCGCGATACCACTCGATGCGCGCTACGGCCAGCTTGGCGGGATCCCTGTGGTCAAAGTAGGACGTGAGGTGGACTCGGTCGTAAGCAGGCCGGGGCTCCTCGCAGAACGCGACAATGCCGTAGTCGCGGCCGCCGTCGAACTCAACCAGCTTCTCGCAGAAGCGGTGCCCCACGGGACCGTTTCCGATCACCACTGCTGTCTTCCTGCCCCCCGCCATGGGAAGTCCCTCCTCCGGATGCGATACCCCCTGCTGCGGCGTGGCTACTAGGCTGGACCGCGGTCACTCCGCCGCAACGGGCGGAACTCTGACAGGGCATGGAATCCGCTCGGCGGGGAGCGAATCTCAAACTACAAGCCCAGTGTAGGAACGTGTCGGCGGTCCGCTGGCCGGTTATCCAGACGATAAGAAATTTTTGCTTCACATCGCGCCGCGGGCATGCTAGCTTCGGAACAGACAGGCGGGCGGCGCACCGACGTCCCTGCCTCACCGCCTCGGGACCCCGGCTGTCCGCGAGGTTCGATCCGCGTAGATTCGAAGCCGCCGAATCGCACGGCGCGACCTAGCGCCGAGCGCGGAACTTCCCTGTTGCACTCATCCGACCCTGTTCGGGACGGCGCCTCGCAAGAGGCCGTCGCGAAGGGTCCGGTGCATCCGCACCCCGCCTAGAAAGGAATTGCACAGACTCAATGCAGACACTGACCACATCTGAGCGAACAGCGGCGAACCCCTTCACGATTCTCGGAGAAGCTCCGCCGCAGTCCCGGGCCGCGCGCGGGCTGGTCGGCTCGTCCCCGTTGATTCCGGATATCCCGCTCGAGGACGGCCAGCAGTACCGCTTCCATTTCGACATGTCGAAATGCGTCGGCTGCAAGTGCTGCGAGGTAGCGTGTGCCGAGCAGAACAACAACCCGGCCGACGTTTCCTGGCGACGGGTGGGGGAGGTCGAGGGAGGCGTCTTCCCTCACACGCAGCGCATGCACCTGTCCATGGGCTGCAACCACTGCCTCGATCCAGCCTGCATGACGGGCTGTCCGACCGAGGCGTACTCCAAGGATCCCCGGACCGGGATCGTCCTGCACGATGCCGATTCCTGCATCGGATGCGAGTACTGCATCTGGAACTGTCCCTACAGCGTCCCGACGTTTAACGAAGCTCGCGGCGTGGTCGGCAAGTGCGACATGTGCCACGGGCGCTTGGCCGATGGCGACGCCCCCGCTTGCGTGGACGCCTGCCCCTCCCAGGCACTTGCGATCGAGATCGTCGACATCGACGAGTGGCGAAGCAAGTACCGCGACGAGGCCAACGCGCCGGGCCTGCCCGGCGCCGACGACACGATCTCGACAACTCGGGTCACGCTGCCCGAGCGGTTGCCGCTCGATGTCGAGAAGGCCGACTTCCACCGCGTGAAGCCGGCGAAACCCCACTACTCGCTGGTGCTGATGACGGTGCTGACCCAGCTTTCGATCGCGGGTTTCGCGACGACGTGGCTCTTGAGCCTGGCGGGCGGCTCGCAGGCGCTGCGAACGGCAGCGCTGGTGTCGCTCGCGCTGGGACTGGCGTCCTTCACGGCGTCGCCGCTTCATCTGGGCCGGCCCGCCTTCGCGCCGCTTGCGATCCGCAATGTCAAAACCTCGTGGCTCAGTCGCGAGATCCTCGCCTTGAGCTCGTTCGGCGCCGCGGCATCGGTTTGCGCGGCGATGCTGCTGACAGGGTTGCCGGGCGCCTCGCTGATCGGCGCCGCCGCTTCGGCGATCGGCGTCTTCGCGATGTACGCGACTTCGCGCATCTACCTTGTGCCGGGCCGCCCGGCATGGAACAGTCCGCTGACGATCGCCGACTTCTTCCTGACCGGCACAACGCTGGGCCCGCTACTGGTGGCAACGCTCGGAACGCGGTATGACAGCGTCCTGCTCGCCTGCGCGGCTGTGTCGGCCGTGGCTCACGTACTGCTGGAGATCTGGCGCATTTTCGGGTTCGTGCGCACCGATGAATACGAGAAGCAGGCCACCGCGAGACTGCTCTCCGGGCCGCTCGCGCGCTTCTTCCTGCTCCGGCTCGGGTTGCTCGCCACGGGCGCCGTCGGCCTGCCCGCGGTCGGCTTCGCGGGCTTGGGGTTCGCGCTCGCGGCCTGCGGCGCGCTGGTGGGGCGCTACCTGTTCTTCGTCAGCGTCGTGCCCAAGAACATGGCAATGCCGTTTCTGGAGAGGAGGGCGGCGGCATGAGTCTCAAGCGACTGCTGGGCTTCGACACCCGGAAGCAAGAGTACGCCTACGGGCGCGACCCGGACTACGGCTTCACCTCGGCCGCCAAGATCCCGGAACGCTGGGTGCCCACCACCTGCGGATACTGCTCGGTGGGCTGCGGCATGCAGGTCGGCGTGAGAGGCGGCGAGGCAGTCTCTGTCCGGGGCAACGAGGACCACCCTGTCAACCTCGGAAAGCTATGCCCGAAGGGGCTGGCTGAACACGAGGTCGTCTCCGCCGCGAGCCGAGCGCGCCACCCGCTGCTCAAGAACGAGAAGGGCCGCTTCGAGCGCATCGCATGGGACGATGCCATCGGAACCCTCGTGCAGGAGTTCCGCAAGGTGCAAGCGAGGTACGGGCCGCAAGCCCTGGGCGTGGTGAGCACGGGGCAGCTGGTGACCGAGGAGTTCTATGCGCTCGGCAAACTGGTGCAGCTGGGCTTGGGCACGAACAATTACGACGGGAACACGACGCTCTGCATGGCCAGCTCGGTGTCGGGCTACAAGCGGTCCTTCGGCAGTGACGGACCGCCCGGGGCGTACGACGACTTCGAGCAGTCCGACGCGGTCTTCCTGATCGGCGCGAACATCGCCGACAATCACCCGATCCTCTGCTACCGCCTGGAGAGGAACCCCGGCAAGACGGTGGTGGTCGCGGACCCGCGCGTCAGCAAGACGGCCCGGATGGCGGACCTGTACCTGCCGCTCAAGCCCCGCTCAGATATCGCCCTGCTCAACGGCATGGCCCACATCCTGATCCGGGCCGGGCTGGTCGACAAGGACTACATCGAGGCCCACACCACCGGCTTCGACGAACTCGAGGCGCACCTCGCGAAGTACACGCCCGAACGCGTGGCGTCCGTGACGGGTCTGAGCGAGGAGCAAATCTACCGCGCCGCGCTGCTCTACGGTCGCGCGGAGCGGCCGTTCCTCGCTTGGACCATGGGCGTCAACCACTCGAGCAAGGGCACCGAGACAGTCAACGTCATCAACAACCTCGCGCTAATTACCGGCAACGTCGGCAAGCCGGGCTCGTCGCCATTCTCGATCACCGGGCAGTGCAACGCCATGGGGACGCGCGAGACGGGGTTCACCGCTTCAATGCCGGGCTATCGGAACTTCGCCGACGAGGCGGACCGATCCGAACTGGCCCATCTGTGGGGCATCGACGCGGACAAGTTGCCGCGCGCGCGGGGCCTGGCCTATCCCGACATCGTCGAGGCTTGCGTGAAGGGCGACATCAAGGCGCTTTGGATCATCGCCACCAATCCGCTGGTCTCGTTCCCGAACGTCGATGTGCTGCGGCAGGGATTCGAGAACCTCGAATTTCTCGCGGTGCAGGACGGGTTCCATCCGACGCCCACGACCCAGATGGCCGACATGGTCCTGCCCGCGGCGATCTGGGGCGAGAAGACCGGCACCTACACGAATTCCGAGCGCCGGGTGAGCAAGGTCAACAAGGCCGTCGAGCCGCCCGGCGAGGCGCGCCCGGATTTCGACATCTTCCTCGCAGTCGCGGAGGAGCTCGGCGTCCGGGACGCTCTCTTCCCCGGCTGGGAGGGGCCGGAGGACGCTTTCCAGGAGTGGCGCGCTGTCTCGAACGGTCGCCTCTGCGACTATTCCGGCTTGAGCTACGACCTGCTCGACGAGCACCACGCGATCCAGTGGCCGTTCCCGTCGGACGACGCGCGAGGCGCCGGAGACGGGCGGCCTCCGACAAGCCGGCTCTATGCCGACGGCCGCTTCCAGACCCCGGACGGCAGGGCTCGGCTGTTCGCCGTCGAATGGGAGCCCTACCCGGAGCAGCCCACGAGGGCGTATCCGTTCGTATTCAACACCGGGCGCACGGTTGAGCACTGGCACACGCGAACCAAGACCAAGGAAGTCAAGATTCTGGAACGCATGTCTCCGTCAGCGTGGCTGGAAATGAATCCGGCCGACGCACAGCGGCTCGGCCTGAGGCCGCACGACCTCGTCACTGTCGAGTCGCCCCGCAGCAGGATCGAGCACTTGGAACTGCGCATCACCGAGATCGTGGCGCCCGGCCAGGTGTTCATGCCGTTCCACTACGAGGAGAAGAACTCGAACCAGCTCACGCAGAGCGCGTTCGACCCGATTTCTAGGGAACCGAATTACAAGCAAGCGGCGGTCCGTGTTGAACGCAGCGGCCCGAGGAGCGTGGTGCGCTAAGCAGACTGCCCGCCTAGGGAAACGAGCCGGACCAGGCTGTCCGGCAATCCAGCAATCGAAGGGAAACATGTCGAGCGCGGCTCCTGCCGCGGTCGAAGCCGGATCGGAGCATCCGGCAAGGAGGGTGAGAAATGGACTTCAAAGGAAAAGCGACCGCGATCCAGCTGTTCAGCTTCAGGACGGTGCCGATGCGAACGTTCCACATGACTTGGTTTGCGTTCTTTCTGTGCTTCTTCGGGTGGTTTGGCATCGCGCCGCTCATGGCCGTGGTCCGGGACGATCTCGGACTGACGAAGGAGCAGGTTGGCAACACGATCATCGCCTCCGTGGCGATCACCGTGATCGCCCGGCTCGCGATCGGCTGGCTGTGCGACAAGATCGGCCCGCGCAAGGCCTATACGTGGCTGCTGGCACTGGGCTCCATCCCCGTGATGACGATCGGCTTCGCGGACAGCTACGAGACGTTCTTGCTTTTCCGCCTCGCCATCGGTGCGATCGGTGCGTCCTTTGTCATCACCCAGTACCACACCTCCGTGATGTTCGCGCCGAACATCGTCGGCACGGCCAACGCGACGACCGCGGGCTGGGGCAATCTTGGCGGCGGCGTCACGCAGATGGCCATGCCCCTGCTCTTCGCGGCGGTGATGACCTTCGCCGCTGACCAGGCCATGGGATGGCGGGTCGCGATGGTCGTTCCGGGCCTCGCCCTGCTGGGAACCTCCGCGCTCTACTGGAAGCTGACCCAGGACTCCCCGGACGGCAGCTACAAGGACCTGCGACAGTCGGGAGCGCTTGCAAGCGCCAAGACCGTCGAGGGCGCGTTCCTGAAGGCGTGCTCTGACACGCGGGTCTGGGCGCTCTTCCTGATCTACGGGGCCTGCTTCGGGGTCGAGCTCACGATCAACAACATCGCCGCGCTGTACTTCCACGATTACTTCGGACTGGGCCTGGCGACCGCCGGACTGGTGGCCGGTCTCTTCGGCCTGATGAACATATTCGCCCGGACTCTGGGCGGGATCGTCGGAGACCGCTGGGGCCTGCGCTGGGGCCTGCGCGGCCGCGTCTGGTTCCTTGCGGGAATCCTCTTCCTAGAAGGTCTCGCGCTGATGCTGTTCTCGCAGCAGTCCGTTCTGCCGCTGGCGATCGCCACGCTGATCCTCTTCAGCCTGTGCGTGCAGATGTCCGAAGGCGCTACGTATTCGGTGGTGCCGTTCATCAACAAGCGGGCGCTCGGAGCCGTCGCCGGCATCGTCGGCGCGGGCGGGAACGCCGGTGCCGTGGCCGCGGGCTTCCTCTTCAAGGCCGAGAGCCTCAGCTGGCCGCAGGCGCTGCTGACGCTTGGCGCGGTCGTGACTCTGGTCTCGTTCCTCGCCTTCGCGGTGCGGTTCTCCGAGGCGGACGAAACGGCGGTCGCTCGAGAGACCGAGTCCCGCTTGGCAGGCGCGCGGCCGGAGCCGGTGGCCGAACCCGCATAGGCCCGCAACCTAGCGCGACCTAGGCGAGGCTAGGACGTCAAACCCGCCGAGCAGACAGGCGGCGCGGAGACTGCGGTCGCCGCGCCGCCAACGCTGTTCGTCACCCATGCAGGGGACTGCAAGGGACGGACCCGCTGGCGGCTAGCTGGAGCTGATGCAGAACAGCTCGTCCTCGCTGCGCAGGTACAGCTTGCCGTCGACGATCACCGGCGAGGAGATGAAGAACTCGTCGCCCATCTTGTTGACAGCCAGCACCTCGTACTCCTTTCCCAGCTTGAGCACGACCACATCGCCCTGCTCGGTCGCGAGGTAGAGCTTGCCGGCCGCTGCCACGGGAGAGGCCTTGAACGAGTACGTTTCCGGCAAGCGTTGCTGGTGATAGTACTTCTCGCCAGTCTTGGCTTCGAATGCGTTGACCATTCCCCGATCCGTAACGAAGTACAGGATCCCCTCGTGCAGCACCGGCGACGCCGAATAGGCGTTGCCGACTTGGTTGGTCCACTTCACGAAGTCGCCGTTGTCGGTGATGTCGCCCTTGCCGCCGAGCTGAACGGCGAGCAGGTTGGGATTGCGGTAGCCGGTCATGGCGATCACCATTTCGTCGTCTACGTTGATCACTGCCGGAATCGCGTTGGGCCCCAGCCCGCCCGCTTCCCAGATCAGCTCGCCTGTGTCGAGGTCATAGGTGCGTACGCGCTCCGAGCTGGTCACTAGCTGCTTGCGCCCGCCGTGTTCTACTACGATCGGCTGCGCCCAGCTGCTGCGCTCGTTGCGGGGCGTGCGCCAGAGCTCTTCGCCGGTGGACTTGTCCAAGGCGACGACGTAGGAATCGCCCGCGTGGTCTTTCTGCAGGATGAGCTTGTCTTCGTGGAGCACCGGAGCGATACCCTCGCCGAAAGCGTTGCGCATGTGCATCGGCCCGAAGTCCTTGGACCACAGCAGCTTGCCATCCATGTCATAGGCGTACACACCGCGGGATCCGAAGTTTGCTATGAGGATTTCCCCGTCGGTCACCGGAGAATTCGACGCGTAGCTGCCGTAGCGCCGGTGATAGCCCTCGTGGGGCTTCTTGGAAATCGCGGTCTGGCGCCAGAGTTGCTTACCGGTGTCCTTGTCGAAGGCCAGCACCAAGAAGTCGTACAACGGGAAATCTCCTTCGCCATCGTCCTTTTCCGAGATCGCGGCGGTGGTGAGATAGAGGGCCTGGCCGGAGATCACGGGCGTGGAATGCCCCTTGCCCGGCACGCTGATGCGCCACTTCACGTTTTCCGTTCCCGAGAAGTTGAGCGGGGCGTCGCTCTCGGCGACGCCGTTATTGTTGGGCCCGCGCCACTGCCGCCAGGAATCCTTGGCTTCTGGCCCGGCTGCGGCCGCGCTCCAAGCGATGCTGAGAATGGCGATCGACCCGCAGCGTGCGAGCAGCGAAGCGGAACTGAGTTTTGGCATCTTCATCGTCCTTTTCCTTGAAGTCTCGATCCTAGCGCGTGCCATACGGAAGGCAAGCCGATCGGCTCGACGCCTCCGAGCCCCACGAATGCACGGCCAAACTGACTAGGCGTCAGGAATGGCGGCTAGGTTGCGTCCGGCCGCGGCTCGTCCTGCCCGGACGAGCGGCCAGGGCAGAGACAGCGCCGTCGCGATCAGGAAAGCGAGCAAGATCGGGCGCGTCGGCATGGCCGCCCAATCGCTGCGAAAGCGGTCTCCAGCAAGAAGAGCACCCCCGGGTCGCAACCTGTCGGTCTGATCCTAGGGCGTCCCCTGCGCGGGCTCAGGCGTGATCACCCTTCGCAGTGGTGGGCGAATACCGTAGGTAAGTGACCGCCACGCCCACTCGGCCGGCCCGAAGCGGTACCGGCGGAGCCAGAGCGACGAGGCGATGAGTTGCGCCGCCCAAACGCCTGCCACCACTCCGGCCTGCCCAACACGTTCCACCGAGCCGAACCACCCCAGGCCGTGGCCGTAGAAGATAGTCGTGCAGATGATCGTCTGGAGCAGGTAGTTGGTCAGAGCGGTCTGCCCGACGGATGCGAACGGACGAGTGAACCGCCGAAGCGCCGGCCTTTGGCACGCCAACATGACTGCGCCGACGTAGCCGAGGCTGACTACGAGGCTCCCCCAGTAGTTGAACTGCACACCCAAGAAGAATGACCAGGCCGGCCACCCGCGCTCGAAATCGAGCGAGATCCCGTAGCCTTGGACCGGAAGGCCGATCGCGATCGCCAGCGAGACCAGCGTGGCGTAGAACCGAAACGACCGGCGGGCACTGAACACGCCTTGCGCAAAGAGCGCCATCCCGATCAGCATCAACCCACCGGCGCGCCACATGCCCCACACGATCAGAACGAAGGTCTCGAACTCGAAAGCTGCCTCCGAGCGGACGGGCTGCTGGTCGAGCCACTCTCCGCGATAGGCACCCAGTTCCGCGTCGATCATCTCGGGCGTCGGCTGCCACACCTCGGCCAGGAACTCGACCCGCTCTTCCCCCGACCAGTACGGCAGCGACAAACCCGTGACGACGGAGAGCGCCGAGGCGACGCCGATCAGGACCGTCCCGAGCACCAGCAGTCGTCCCGGCGGCTGGCGGCGCAACGGGTAAACGAGCATCCCGCAGACGGCGTAAAGGAAGAGAATGTCCCCTGACCAGAGCAGGTGCGCATGGAGCAGCCCGATGACTAGCAGCCATCCCATCCGGCGATAGTGCAGCCGACTGGATTCGCCGCGCGCCTCTGCCCTTCCGGCCATCAGGACGATGCCCGCGCCGAACAGCATCGAGAATACGGTCATGAACTTTTGGTCTGCCAGCATCCTGCCCGCGACCCAGACCCAGAGATTCGCGCCCGTGAGATCACCGTAGGCGGTGGGGTTGAAGTACGCCGCTTGGGGCATCGCAAACAGCTGGATGTTCATGACGAGGATGCCGAGCAGCGCGACGCCCCGCAGCACGTCGATCGAGTCGATGCGCGCGGTCTGGGCCACGGGTCTGAGCCCCGCGCCCCCATGGGGCTTGGTTTCTCTTGCGCGCATTATTCAGGACCGGTTCGCAGGCCGAAGCATGCCATTACAGCATTCGAGCGGTGCCTTGCCGGCGAGTTTTCTCACTGAATCTGGGGCAGCTCGGCGACATATCGGCCAAGGCGCGGGGTAACCGCGTGTCCACTTGAATGCAATCGGTCGGACATGTCGAATGACCCGGAAATCGCCAGCTGTCGCCCGAACGCCGAACTACTGAAGATGATGCGGTAGGGCTTGAAGAAGATTTCTCGGTATTCCAGAATCCCGATCTGCAGGAGTTCCTTCGCATGGCTCCCGCGCCCGGGAAACTCCGCAAGACTGCTGAAAGCAAGTTCGCTCTGAGTTAGCACATGATCCGCGCTAGCCGGTGCAACGTGCCGGCAGATGTGGTCGCAAGGCTCCTCCAAGTCGCATGTCGCACCATCAGTCAACTGGACTAGGAAGGCCGTTAGGCGCTACCGGCCCGGTGCTGCTCTCGGATCCTCGCGATGACATCCAAAGTGGGTTCCGTCTGGCCTGCTTCGACCTGGCGGTTGCCAAGTGCGAGGATCTTGAGTAGGGCAATTGTGTTCTCCATTTCCTCGTAGCTATCGATATCTTGGAGGACTGCCTTGGCTTCCCCGTTCTGAGTGATGATCAAGGGCTCCCGCCTCTCGCCCAGCGTGCGGACGATCTCGGCCGTGTGGGCCTTGAGATAGCTGATCGGCTTGATCTGTCTAGACAACTTCACAGGCAACTCCCCTTCCAAGTCCAAATATGGTCTATAAGCAGGTCGCGAGGCGAGGACTGGGCAGCGGTGCTGGCAGGCATTGGTTCCACGCAGGATCGCCTCGTCAATCGTGTCGCCATCGGCCACACGCCGGGAAATCAGGGAACCTGATGCCGTATCCGGGCTTGCCATCGTGGTGGATGAATGCAACGTAGCGCATGTACCTGTCCCCCCGGTCCCTCCCAGGCAGCTCGCTCGTAGATTGAAACGACGCACTGCCCAATGGGCTAGGCGTCGGGAACCGTGTCTTGGCTGCGCTTGGCTCGCCCTCGTCTCGCCCGGACGAGTGGCCAAAGCAGCGACAGCAGCGTTGCGGCCAGGAAAACCAGCAAGATCGGGCGCGTCAGCATGGCCGACCAATCGCCCCGGCTGAGGATGAGCGCTCGACGCAGGTTGGATTCCATCAGAGGGCCCAGGATCAGTCCGAGCACGAGCGGGCCGAGCGGGATCTGCGTCTTGCGGAACAGGAATCCCGCCACGCCCGCGGCGTACATGGCCCACACGTCGGTGACGGCGTTGTTCAGCGCGTAGGCCCCCACCGTGCCGAACACAATGATGCCGGCCCAAAGCCACGGGGCGGGAATGCTTAGCACTTTCGCCAAGGGCTTGGCTCCCAAGATGCCGATGACCATGATCAGCAGCGAGGCGAAGATCATCAGGAAGACGATCGAGAAGACGAATGCCTGATTGTTGGCGAAGAGCAGCGGTCCGGGCTGGATGCCGTGGATCAGCAGGGCGCCGATGAGGATGGCCGAGACGGCATCGCCGGGTATGCCCAGCGTGAGCATCGTGGTCATCCCCCCGCCAATGGCGGCGTTGCAAGCCGAGCAGCTCGCGGCGAGACCGCTCAGCGAGCCCTTCCCAAAGCTATCCCCATCAGAGGATGTCCGACGGGCCTGCTCCCACGCGATCACCGCGCCTATATCGCCACCGGCGGCCGGGATCGCCCCGACCATGGTGCCGACGGCCGCGCCGCTGAAGGTCGCCCTCGCCATGCGCTTGGCGTCGGCGATTCTTGGCAGGACGCGGCCGATCGCGGCGGCAGCTGACACTTGGGCCGACTGGCGATCCGAGATCTGCACCAGCACCTCTCCCAGCCCAAAGAGCCCGATCATCACGGGCACGAACGAGATTCCGTCCAAGAACTCCGACATCCCGAATGTGTAGCGCGGGTAGGCGGTCATCGGGTCCAGCCCGACCAAAGCCAGTGCCAATCCGAGGGTGCCGGCCAGTACGCCCTTGAGGACGTGTCCGCCGGAGACGCCGGCCATCAGACTGACGCCGAGCAACGTCAGTCCGAAGTACTCGGCGGGGCCGAATCTGAGCGCGAAGCTGGCGATCGGGAAGGCGAGGAAGGCCAGAAAGGCGATGCTGGTGAGCTGGCCGGTGGTCGAAGCGAGTGCGTTGATTCCCAAGGCCAGCCCCGCTTGGCCCTTGCGGGTCAGCGCGTAGCCGTCCCACGAGGCCGCGATGGATGCCGGCGTGCCGGGGACGTTGATCAGGATTGCGGGAATGCCTCCGGACGGAATGGTGCCGCAATAGATCCCGAGCAGCATCGCCAGGCCCTGCTCGGGCGAGACCCAGAACGTGAGCGGCGTCAACAGGGCCACGCCCATGGTGGCCGTCAAGCCCGGCAGGGCTCCGAAGACCGCTCCCAGGCATACACCGATGGCTAGGAACCCCAGTACCTGCCACGCCAGGACGGCCGACAGGCCCGCCAAGATTTCGGCCATCAGCCCGGAATCCTCCAGCGGTCCGCGAATTTCAGGCGTGCCGGCTCCATAGCGCTCACTCCAAGGTGACGTTCAGGCCTACGTCAAAAGCCAGATACACGAGTACCGCCAGGGCGGAAGCGTAGCCCAAGGCCGGGATCCATCGCTGGCCTAGCAGGCTCAACATGATCGCCAAGAACACTGCCGTCCGAACGACAAACCAGCCGCTGCCCCACAGCAGCAAGTACGCCAGCAGCAAGGCCGCGGTCACGGCAACCTCGCGCATGTTTGCGATAGAGAACGACCCCTCGGAGCGGCGGCGCAGTCCCCGCAGCAGGAGCGCGGATGCAAGCAATGCCATCAGAGTGCCGATGGACTGTGGGAAAAACCCTGCGCCGGGCAGCCCGCCGGCTGCGGCCGGAAACGCCGCCCCGCTGACGATCAAGGCACAGCCAAGAGCCGCGAGCAGTGCGCCGCAGATTGTGTCGGCGTGCCGCACTTACGGATTCTCCAAGCGGACGAGCTGGGGGATCCGGCTTTCGAAGAAACGCTGCTGTTCCAATGCGAATGCCGCGAAGTCTTCCTTGCCCAAATAGTGGGCCTCCATTCCGAGCTCCCTGCAGAACTCGGCCCACTCTGTGGTTTCGAAGGCGGTCTTGAAGGCGTCGGCTAGCATGGCGACGCGCTCCGCAGGCATCCCGGCCGGGCCGTAGAATCCGCTCCATGCGGGCGCGCCGATCGGGTAGCCGAGTTCATGGGTCGTGGGCACCTCGGCCATGACGCCGGCGCGTCCAGCGTCGAAAACGGCCAGGGCGCGCAGGCTCCCGGCTCGGACGTGCGAAATCACCTCGCCGACGGCGGCGACGGCCGCATCGGAGTGCCGGCCGATCACGGACACAAGAGCCGGGGCAGAGCCCCCGTAGGGAAGGTGTGTGAAGCGTGCGCCAGTGCCTTGCTCGAGCAGCAGGATATTGAAGTGCCAGATTGAGCCAATTCCCGAGTTCGCCATGACGATGTTGCCTGTTTCAGCCTTGGCAGCGGCAATGAAGTCCTCGAAGCTCTGCCACGGAGAGTCGGGATGGACTACGAGTGCCGGGGCGGTCTTGGACACCAGGCAGATCAGCGATACATCGGACGGTCCGATGTCGGCGTAGCCCAGCGAGCGGACGATGGCGATCTCGACGGGAGCATGTCCGATCGTGTAACCGTCCGACGGTCGGCGGGCCACGAACGAGAAAGCCAAGGCACCGCTGGCGCCGGGCTTGTACTCGCAAACGATGGGGACGTTCAGGTGGCCTTCCGCCAGTGACGCCATCACCCGAGAGACCATGTCGGAAGCGCCGCCGGGCGAGGCTTGAACGATGAGCTTGATCTCCTTGGACGGATACGACTCTTTGTCGCCTGAGCAGCCGACCGCGAGAATGCAGCCAGCGAGGATCCAGCGGAGCGGAGGAGGCGTCGCCAAGACGGACGATTATATCCAAGGGAGGCGCCGCTACCAACGCAGGGGTGGGCGCTAGACTGGAAGTTGAAGGCCCCCGACGCACTTGCCCGAGCGGTGTTGTTCGACTTTGACGGCACCCTGTTCGACAGCGAGTACCTGCATCACGAATCGTGGCTGGAAGCGGTCAAGCCCTGGGGCGTTACGGTGGGCTGGGAGGACTACAAGCGCAACCTTGTCGGCATCAGCGACACGCGCGCTTGCGAATTCTTCCTAGACTTGGCCGGGAGGCCGCGGACGCCTGAGGCGATCCGAGCCGGACGCGAGCGCAAGCACTCCGTGTACAGGCGGCGCTCGTTGCAAGAGCTCGCGCCTCATCCGAGCGTGGCGACTTGGATTCGCGACAACTGCGAGCGTGTGCCGCTCGGGGTAGTCTCGTCGAGCGCGATTGCCGACGTGGTGCCGATCCTAGAACGGCAGTGCATCGCGGATTGTATGCGCTTCGTCATCTGCGGAGAGCACGTGGAGCGGCTCAAGCCCGATCCTCTGCCCTACTTGCTGGCGTTCGAGAAGCTGCAGGCCGCTTGCGGCATTTCTGATCCTGGGGACTGCTTGGTGTTTGAAGACTCGTCGGCTGGCGTCCAGGCGGCCCGCGCGGCGGGCATGAGGGTACACGTGCTGGCAGAGCCAGCGGATCTCCCGTCGGCTCTTGAGGAGTGGAGTCCGAACATCTGCGAGCTGGTGGGTCAATAGGCCGGGCGCACTGCAGGGATTCCAGCGTCGAGCTTCGTCCCGTGCGTGAACCAACCGGCCCGCAGGCGCGAATTCGACCGCGGCTCCAGTCGTCGCAGGCGCGCTAGACAATCAATCCGCCGCGACGGCTGAGTGGGCCACGAGACCCTCCTGTGCGTCGTGAACCGCGACCGCCGACATGGTGATCACTTCCTCGACGTTGAATCCCTTCTGTAGCACGGCCACAGGCTTGGCCATGCCCATCAGGATCGGCCCGACCGAGCGCGCGCCCGCAAACTGCCGTAGCAGCTTGTAGGCGATGTTTGCCGCGGCCAGGTTCGGGAATATCAGCACGTTTGCCTCGCTCTGGAGCCTGGAGAACGGGAAGAACTCTTCAGAAATGTCAGGATCGAGCGCGGTATCGGCCTGCATTTCGCCATCCACGGTCAGGCCGGGATCCAGCTTCGAGCAGATCGCGGCCGCCTGCGTGACCCGCTCCGAGTCGGGATTCCTCGCAGAACCGAAGTTGGAAAACGACAGGAGCGCCACGTGGGGCTCGATGCCCAGACGCCGTGCCCGCCGCGCCGCCAGCATCGCGATCTCGGCGAGGTCTTCAGGGCTGGGATCGATATTGACGGTGGTATCGGCCAGCAGGTAGATCTTGCGCTGGCGGATCATCATGTAAAGGCCGGACACCTTGCGGACGCCGCTCCGCCGGTCGATAATGCGCAGCACAGTGCGCAGAGTCTCGGGGTAGTGGCGCGTGATGCCGGCTACCACACCATCGGCGTCGCCGGAGCGCACCATCATGCAGGCGAACGCGATGCGGTCGCGCAGCATTTCGTGGGCGTCCTCGTAGGTGCATCCCTTGCGCTGCCTGAGCCTGAAGAGATCCCGGGCGTACTGTTCCAAATGGGGAGAGTGCCGCGGTTCGATGATCTCCCAGCCATCTGTCGGCAGCATCAGCTCCTCTGCCTTGCGGCGAATCTGCTCCGGTTCGCCCAGCAGCACAGGCCTGGCGATGCGCTCTTGGTGCAGCACGTATGCCGCCCGCAGGATCTTCTCGTGGTCGCCCTCCGGCATTACGAGCCGACGCGGGTCCTCCTTTGCGCGGTCCAAGATCATCTGGAACACTTCTTGGCTGCTATCGAGCCGCACCGTCAGTGCCTGGCGGTAGTCCTCCAACTCGATCTTCTTGCCAGCGGCGCCGCTGCTAATGGCCACCTCGGCGACCTTGCTGGCCACCTCAGGGGTCACGCGCGGGTCGAACGGCTTGGGAATGATGTATTGCGGGCCGAACCCGAGTTGCTCGCTGGTGTAGATCCGGCGCACCGAGTCCGGCACCGGGTCCTTGGCTAGGTCCGCCAGCGCCCGCACGGCCGCCAGTTCCATCTCGGCATTGATGCTCGTCGCCTCGACATCCAGGGCGCCGCGGAACAGGGACGGGAAGCAGAGCACGTTGTTGACTTGGTTCGGGTGGTCCGAGCGGCCGGTGGCGATGATGGCGTCCTTGCGCGTCGCCGTCGCCAGGCCGTACTCGATTTCCGGGTCGGGGTTCGCCAGCGCGAACACGATGGGGCTGTCGGCCATCGAGAGCAGCATCTCCGGCGTCAGCACGTTCGGCTTGGACAGCCCGACGAATGCGTCGGCTCCCTTGATCGCTTCCTCGAGCGTGCGCAGTTCGGTCTCGGCCGCGAAGCGCTCCTTGAAGCGATTCATGCCGTCGACGCGATCGGCATGGATTACGCCGCGCGAGTCCAGCAGCAACAGATTGGAGGGGTCTACGCCCAGCTTCAGGTAGAGGTCGGCGCATGCGACGCCGCTTGCTCCAGCACCGTTGATAACCACCCGCAGGGAGTGGAGATCCTTGCCGGCGATTTCGGCGGCGTTGAGTAGCGCGGCGCCGCTGATGATGGCCGTGCCGTGCTGGTCGTCGTGAAAGACCGGGATGCTGACCCGCTTGCGCAGTTCCTCTTCGACATAGAAGCACTCGGGGGCCTTGATGTCTTCCAGGTTGATGCCTCCGAAGGTGGGCTCCAGCAGTTCAACCACCCTGACGATCTCGTCGGGGTCCGCTGTATTGAGCTCGAGATCGAAAACGTCGATATCGGCGAACCGCTTGAACAGGACCGCCTTGCCTTCCATCACGGGCTTGCCCGCGAGCGGCCCGATATTGCCGAGGCCGAGCACGGCCGAACCGTTCGAGACGACCGCGACCAAGTTCGCCCGCGAGGTGTAGCGTCCCGCCAGCCGCGGGTCGCGCACGATCTCCAGACAGGCATCGGCGACGCCCGGCGAGTAGGCCAGGCTGAGATCGATCTGTGTGTCTGAGGGCTTGGTCGGAGCGATTGAGATCTTCCCCGGTCTCGGGTGGCTGTGGTAATGGAGAGCTGACCTCTGGTGGATTTTCATGCGGGGCGATCCCTGATTCGATCGGAGTGCGGCACGGCAGGCGAGCGGCCGCACCGCCCTCGCGACCCAGCCCTCGCCCCTAGGGGCACTCCTAGGTCGATTGTCGCAAGTTACGCACTTGGGCGGTACAATTCTTGCGCGAGAAGGAGTTCGGCCTTGAAGCAGCGAGCATTGGTCGGGGGGTGTTTCGGTGTCGTCGTCGCGCTTTGGCTGGCGGGTGTGGGGTCGCCTCAAGTGACGGAGCCGCCGCCGGAGGCCACGATCACTGAATTGATGCAGGCGATGGTAATTCCGGCGTCCAACAAACTGTTCGACGCGCCGCGCAACGTGCCCCAAGACGACTCCGGTTGGGACGCGGTGCGCAACAGCGCCGTGCTCTTGGCCGAGTCTGGCACCCTGCTCATGCGCGACGGGCGGGCCGAGGACTCCGACGTCTGGGCGGCGACCTCGCGCGCCTTGGCCGAGGCAGGCGAGGCCGCCCTGAAGGCGGCCCGGGCACGCGACGTGGAGGCCGTCGGAGAGGCCGGCAACTTACTCATCGACGCTTGCGAGAGATGTCACGAGAAACACTGGATTCGGTAGTGCCGTGGCGAGTGCGCCGTTGTCGGCGCCAGCCGGCGTCGGCCACGGTCCATTGCATGAGCTGAGGGGTGGATTGTGGGTAGCCCGTGTCGCGCACGAGCGCGTCTGGCTGCTAGCCTTTCCTCTGTGACGACCATGAGAGCTACGATCCTCGCCTCCGTCCTGCTGGTTGCCAGCGCTGCACTTGCCGAGATTCCCGACAGCGATGTGCGCAACACCGCGATCCGGCACACGGACATGGTGTACTCGCTGCCGGACTACACGGCGGAGGAATGGAAGCAGCGCTCGGCCTTGTTGCGCAAGCAGGTGCTCTTTTCCGCGGGGCTGCTGCCGATGCCCGACAAGACCCCTCTGGACCCGCTCGTGGGGGCGGTCATCGAGCACGAAGACTATTCGGTGGCGAGCGTTTTGCTGCAGACCTACCCCGGCTACTACCTCGGCGGAAACCTCTACCGACCAGTCGGCCAGAGCGGCCCGTTCCCTGCGGTGGTTTCGCCTCACGGGCACTGGCGCTACGGCCGCTTCGAGAACTCGGAGCTCAACTCAGTGCCGGGACGCGCGATCAGCCTGGCCCGGCAAGGCTACGTAGTGTTCGCGTACGACATGGTCGGGTGGAATGACACGATGCAAACGCCGCACGGGTTCGCCGGCCCGCGCGAGGAGCTGTGGCTGTTCGGCTCGCTCGGCCTGCAGTTGTGGAACAGCATCCGCGTGGTGGACTACTTGGCGTCGCTGCCCGAAGTGGATTCCGGCCGCATCGGCGTGACCGGGGCTTCCGGCGGCGCCACGCAGGCATTCCTGCTGGCGGCCGTCGATGACCGCATCGGCTATTCCGCACCGGTGAACATGGTTTCGTTCCAAATGCAGGGCGGCTCGCGCTGCGAGAACGCGCCGCTGCTGCGAATCGACACCAACAATGTCGAGATCGCCGCCGCATTCGCGCCCAAGCCGCAATTGCTCGTGTCGGCCACCGGCGATTGGACGGTGAACGTGCCCAAGCGCGAGTTTCCGGCCGTGCAGCGCATCTACACGCTCCTCGATGCGAAGTCCAATGTCGAATGGCGGCAGTTCGACTCGCCGCACAACTATCACCAAGACAGCCGAGAAGCGGTCTACGAGTTCTTCGGCAAGCATGTCCTGGGGGACGCGGAGAGCGCGCATTTTGCCGAGCGCTCATCGCGTCCCGACCAGCTCAGTGAGCTGCTCTATCTCTGGGGCCGGGCGTTGCCCGAAGGAGCGGTCAGCCACGAGGAGCTGGTGCGCCAGCGGATCGCGGCTGCCGAGGCTGACACCCTCGACCTTGCGATTGGCGACACGGCGTCCTTAGCGAATGCGCGGTCGGCGTTCAAGGAGCGCCTCTCCTTGGCACTGCTCTCTGAGGTGCCTGCGCCTGGATCTGTAGAGGCGAAGGCGATCTCCGGTGCCGATCTCGCCATCGGCCGGAGCGGCGCTGGCGACCATATTCCGGCGCGGTTCCTGAATGCCGACTCACGCAAGGGCAGGCCGGTTCTGTTCGTCCATGCCGGTGGCGCCGAGGCGGCGGTGCAGTCCGAGGTTGGCAAGGCATTGGCACGAGGTGACGCACCGATGCTGCTTATCGATGCGTTCCAGACGGGATCGGCAGCGACAGAGCGAGATATCGCGGCGGTAGGCCGAAATGCCGAACGGTACTATCACGTGTTCAACCGCAGCGACGATGCCAACCGTGTGCAGGACATCCTGACCGCTGCCGCCTTGCTGCGCAGTCACACCGGTTCCGAATCGATCAGTCTGGTCGCGTCCGGGCGCGCCGGCCTCTGGGCGCTCCTGGCGGCTTCGCTGGATAGCGGAATCGGATCGGTCGTGGCGGACTTGGACAACTTCGACGCGACGAACGACGCGGCCTACGCGGAGAGCTTGTTCATCCCGGGACTGCGCCGCGCGGGCGATTTCCGGGCGGCGGCAGCGCTGACATCGGAGCATGCCCGGGTGATGCTGCACGGCGCGCATCCCGCGTTTCCGACAGCGTGGTTCGAAGCTGCCTTCGGGGCAAGCGGGAGGGCCAACGACCTGTCGGTCTCAGCAGAGGCTGCGCCCTCCTCGGGCATCCTAGAATGGATCGCGCGATGAACTGCGGTTGTTGCGAAGATGGGCTCGCTTTGGCGAGACCGGGTGGCGATCTGATTGAAGGCGACAATTGAATAGGTGCTAGAAGCAGGCAAACAAGACAGACAGCCGCGGTCTAAGGCAATGATGCTGCTGATCGCGCTGGGGCTGTTGTTGGGGATAGCGGTCTTCGGCTACTTGGAGTGGAAGGGGCGCTCGGATCTGCCCGTCGAGCAGGTTGTGCTCACAGACGAGGCGCGCGTGTATCTCACCAGCCTCGACCTCAGCGACGTAGAGATGGGGGCGACAGACAACGCACTTGGCCAGACGCTGGTCGAGATCACCGGGACGATCCGGAATATCGGCGACAGGCCAGTGCGCAGCATCCGCTTGAACTGCGTCTTCTTCGACGTCTACGGCATCGAACTCCACCGCGTGCTCTCGACGATCGTGCGGTCTTCGCAGGGTCTTGAACCGGGCGGGGAGCAGGCGTTCCGGCTGCCGTTCGACGATATCCCCGATGGCTGGAATCAGGTCCTTCCCAGCCTGTACGTCGCCGAGATCGTGTTTGATTGACGACTGCTCGATCCTCGCCCATGTTTGGAGCCACCTGCATCCGCTTGGTCCGACGCCGAGGCCGCAACTGCCCCAGAACGAGGTGAGCGGGGAAATCCCGCAGCAAGATACCGCCACGGTCGATGGCGATGACACGCGACCTGCCACTGTTCAACGGCAATCGAGCTGAGCCGCCAGGGGGTCGGCGCGAACTGAGCAGTCAGGGTTTCTTGGCCTCAGCTGCCTGTCCTAGCTTCTCGCGCTGGCGCTCCCGCCATTCGGCATCATAGGCATCGCGCAGTTCCTTTGAGAACGCCTCGGGGTCACTCATCCGCCGTGCGTACTTCCATTCCCACTCTTCAGTCTCTGGGATATCGCTGAAATCGATCTCTTCGTCGGGGATCTGCTTGGACTCGTCCCACGGCGGTTCGGGTGTTTGCACGCCCATTTCAATCTCCCTCCTGCTCGCATTGTAGACGCGTCTCTCAGTCCGCGACGCCGGCCGCGCTGAAATGATCCGTTTTCGGCCTTCACGCTTGGTGAAGATGACTGCGATCATCTAGATTCCTTGTCTAAGCGTAGCGTTTACGGATGAGTCAAGTTCACGCGGCGATCGGCTGGCCCTCCCAGAGGCGGTCGATCTCGCGATCGAAGCGCTGCAGAGCCTTCTGCAGGGGCGTGGGGTCGGAACTGCCGGTGTCTAAGACCGCCGACAGAGACGGGCGCAGCACGCGGGCGTAGGTGCGCTGGAAGCACAGCGCCGTGCGCAGGCCCTGCTCGGTCACGCGGTAGCGGCGCGTGCGCGGGATGCGTTCGATCAGG
>JAJDTX010000046.1 GCA_022826925.1 Bryobacterales bacterium | reverse complement strand
CAGCGTAGCTGCGCCAAGTACTCTCGGCAGGCTTGGTCGCTGGCGAACCGGGTGTCGAATTGGAGCTGATTCCACGCGCGTGATCCTCCACCGCTCAGACACTACATGTAGTCGCTACCTGACTCAAGTGCATACCCCCATTGTAATATTCGTAGACTCAGCCAGCCTATAGCTGCCGATCCAATGCCCTAGCTTCGAGGAATCCGGAATCGATGGATACTGCCGATCTTCAGATGTCTCCCGAGGAGATGCGCGCCTGCGCGCGGCGAGTCGTAGAGTTGCTCGTCGAACGCGCCGAGACTCTCGGGGATGGATCGCCCTGGGATGGCGAGTTTCAGCAGGGTCTCGCCGAGCAGTTTCACAAGGCGCCGCCGGAAGAGGGGCGAGAAGCGACCGAGGTCATCGAGCAGGTAGCGCGCGAGATCCTGCCCCTCGCGGCGCGGCTCGATCATCCCCGATTCTTCGGATTCGTCCCGGTATCGCCCACATGGCCCAGCGTTCTGGCCGACTTCATGGCGGCCGCGTGGACCGTTAATCAGTGCACGTGGCTGACTTCGAGCGGCCCCAGCCAGATCGAGTTGACCGTCGTCGACTGGATCCGACAGTGGCTCGGTTGCCCGGATGGCGCGGGCGGACTTTTCGTGAGCGGCGCTTCGGACGCCGCCGTTCACGCGCTAGTTGCCGCGCGGGAGGCGGTGGGCGCCCCCGCCGGCCCGGTCGTTTACATGAGCGATCAGACCCACGGGAGCATTGCGCGCGCTGCGATCACCGTCGGTGTGAGACCAGAGCATGTACGCTCCCTGCCAAGTGACAGCGAGTACCGTCTCGACGTGGAACTTCTCGGGCGTCGCGTCGCCGCCGACCGCGCCGCAGGGCTGGTGCCGGTCGCAGTCTGTGCCAACGCCGGGACCGCGAGCACAGGCACGGTAGATCCTCTTGCGGAATTAGCCGACTACTGCGTGGCAGAGGGAATCTGGTTGCACGTGGACGCAGCCTATGGCGGCTTTGCGGCCGTGACGGAGATCGGGCAACAACAGCTTGCCGGAATCGGTCGGGCCGACTCCATCAGCCTCGACGCACACAAGTGGTTCTTCCAGCCGTACGAAGCGGGCTGCCTGATCGTGAAGGATGTGCGGACGCTCGAACGCCCCTTCACCCTGCGGCACGATGTCATCCAAGACACGATTTGGGGCTCGAACCACCCGAACGTTGCCGATCGCGGCTTGCAACTCAGTCGCGCCGCCCGGTCGCTGAAGCTGTGGATGTCGGTGCAGACGTTTGGCATGGCCGCATTCCGGCGTGCCGTGCTACGCGGCGTCGAACTCGCCCGCCGCGCCGAGGAGCAAATCCAGAGCAATCCGATCCTCGAGTTGCTGCACCCGGCCTCGCTCAGCATCGTCTGCTTCCGAGTGAACCCTGGCGGCCTCGACGAGGACGCCCTCGAAGCCCTGAACCGACAGGTGTTGGCCAAGGTGTTCTGGGATGGACACAGCTTCATCGCGTCAACTACCCTGCGCAAGACGTTCGCGCTCCGGCTTTGCATCGTCAATCGCGCGACTACATCGACTGATGTGCGCGACACCCTCGACCGCGTTGCGCAGTTCGGCAGGGACTGGGTACAGAACCACGACCGCGCTGTGAAATGATCGCGACGAGCGGCTGGGGTTGATTCGGCTGCCGAAAGCTGCAGCCCGAGTGCTCTACCGGCTGCTGCCGGATGAACGGATCTTCCGGAGCAACTGCACCATAGCAGCGACTCGCTCGGGTTCGTCAGCATACAGATTGCGCTGTTCGCCGAGATCCTCGCGCAGGTTGTAGAGCTGCCCGTACGGGACCGTGCGGTCGTAGTCGAACGGGTTCCAGCCGCCTCCTCCCACCGGCCGGCCGCCCCCGCCTTGGAACATCAGCAGCTTCCAGTCGCCTTGGCGAATCCCGAACCCTCCGCGGTAGCTGTTGTGGACGAGCGCCGTTCGACCCGCCAGAGATTGCTCCCGATCCAGGAGCGCCTCCAGAAAGCTGAAACTGTCCGGCCCGGCCCCTTCGGGCAACCGCTTCCCCAATAAGTCGGCGACCGTTGCAAGCATATCCGTCAGGGCCACCAGTGCGTCTGAACGCGAGTTCGGCTTGATGTGTCCCGGCCAACGTGCGAGCAGCGGCACACGCTGGCCGCCCTCATACGCCTCGGTCTTCTGGCCGCGAAGCGCCCCGTTCACGCGGTGGCCGGGCAGGCCGCGCACGACCGCGCCGTTGTCGCTCGAGAACAGCACCAACGTCTCGTCGGTCAGGCCCTGTTCGTCGAGGGCCTCCAAGACGCGCCCCACGGACCAGTCGAGTTCCAGGACAAAGTCACCGTAAGAGCCGATCCCGCTCTTGCCGCGGAATCGCTCGTTGGGAATAATCGGGCCGTGAGTGTTGCGGTGAGCGAAGTAGAGGAAGAACGGATCTTCGGAGTGTTCCTTGATCCAGCTCGCCGCCCTCTCTGTAAGCCTGAGGGCAAGCTCCCGGTGATCGTACAGCGCTCCTTTGCCGCCCGTGAAGTGGTGTCTCGGGGGATATCCGAGGCGCTCGAGGTAAGAGGTCTTGGCGATCCAGCGCTCGTCGCGGTGGAGTTTCAGCGGCGATTCGGGGGTCAGCCCGACAATGCGATGGTTCTCGATCAGGACATGCGGCTGCTGGCCTACGTGAGGGATGCCGTAGTAGTAGTCGAATCCCACTTCGAGCGGTCCCGGCGCGATCTTGCCGTTGTAGTCGACACCGGCCTCCGTCCAATTCGCGCTGCCGGGGCGGCCGTAGCCGAGATGCCACTTGCCGATGATCGCCGTCTTGTATCCCGATTCGCGCAGCAGCATCGGCAGGGTGTAGCGACCCTCCTCAATCAGCAACGGATCGTCTGACCAGACATTGGCGGATCCGGCCCACGTACGCCAGCTGTAGCGGCCAGTCATCAACCCGTAGCGGGTAGGCGTGCAGACTGGGTGAGGGGAGTGGGCGTCGGTAAACAATCGGCCTTCCTTGGCGAGACGGTCGATGTTCGGAGTCTCGTAAGCCGTCGCGCCATAGGAGCTCAAGTCCCCGTAGCCAAGATCGTCAGCAAGGATCAGGACGATGTTCCTCGGGGATTGGGCGCTTAGCGCGATGGTCGCTGCCAGCAGGCCTAGCAAGGCTCTGATCGATAGGGCTGGTGGTAGTGGGCGTGAATTCATGGTTCACCGCAATCGAGGAGTTGCAGGCTGAGCCGTCGGTCGCTCTCGGAAGAGCTAAGACTAGCCCGTGTAGAAAGATGGTACGCAAGTAGGAGGGCGGCGTCCAGCCAGCGGCAGTCGCACAGCCTTGCCGGCTCCTCGTGAGGTGAATTGGCGATCAGCCATTAATGCTCGCGCAGGCCATCTTCGCGCGTCGCCAGCAGCATGCCGAGCAGGCAGGCACTGTCCGGCCGCATAGATCGTCTCGGCAGAATCGAGAATAGCCTTTCGGCGGATGTAGTTTCGGCTTTGTTCGACCGCGATGCGTTCGATCAAATCTACGTCGCGGCCGAGTATCTGGCTCAACTCAGTCTCCATTTGCGCAATGTCTAGGAGCGTGTGCCGCGCGTGCCGATCAACGCGCACGAGCACATCAATGTCGCTGTCGGGGCCGAAATCTTCCCGCAGCACCGAACCGAACAGTGCGAGTTCCGTGACTCGCCAACGCCCGCAAAAGGCGCCGATTTGGTCTAGGGGTGGGTCGATGCGCAGATCCATGTCTGAGATCCCTCAGTCCCAGTCTTGTCTAAAGGATAGTTGGCCGTCATTTCGCAATCTGTCGCTCCCTGCATATCTTGCGTTTGCTATGACAGGACCTGCCCGGCGATTCCGTCATCGGGGGCGAGACGCACAGGACACGGAGGGCGACAACGAACAGGCTGGATGGTGGGCACGCCCAGACTCGAACTGGGGACCTCCTGCGTGTGAAGCAGGCGCTCTAACCAACTGAGCTACGTGCCCTTATGACGCCGACCCGAAACGCTCTCGTGCGGGATTGCGCCGACCGGATCCAGCGAGTCTGGGTTCCGGCGCGTCCCTTGATTGTACAGCCTTCAGGCGCGTACCTGCGTGGACAGAGGGCTCTTCACTGGCACCTCGCAGAGGCGCAGCCGGCACGCCGTGCTCGCCCGCCTACGCCTGGCCTGCCATTCGACGCATGCCATACCCCTGGGAGGCCAAGCATTGCCCGCGGGACGATTCGCGCGGCAGCGGTCAGCTGCAGCACATCGGCATGCACAGCGAGCGAATGCCCTGCGCAGACCGGTGACCTGTTGTCGAGTCCATGACCGGCACGCGCACCGCGTTACCTCCTCCGGCGGCTGCCCGCCGCTTGGGACTGTCCGGGATCCACGTCAAGCACCCTCGCCAAGACAGGGTCGTCCTCGAGGCCGTCCGGGCCGATCGGAATGCAGGCGATCGATGCGCTCTCGATGCGACTCGCGTATGCAGCGGCAAGATCGATCCAGCGCATGTTTGCGATTTGCACCAGTTGCTTGAGGGGCGTATGCCCGTGGAACGTGCGCCACACGTCAGGCACCCCGTGGTCAAGCTGCGCTGGTCCATTGATCCTGTCGCGCGCCCAGATCGCTCGCACTCCCGCGCAGTGATCTCCCTCTTCGAGCCAGGCCTTCATGGCCCACCACGGGGTTTGGACCGGAACCTCGGCGTGTACCAGCACGAAGGTCCCTTGTCCGCCTTCTACCTCCACGGCCAGAGGCATGCTCCGGAGTTTCTCCAGCCAGGCATCGCACTCGCCAGAGGTCAGCGCCGTTGACCAGCCCCCTCCGTTGAGTTCAATCCAAGTTTTCCGAGCCATGCGGTCGCCTTCAAGCGCGTCCAGCATCATCTGCTCGTGGTTGCCGCGGACGCACGTCACGTCGTCGCGTTGTAGCCACTCGAACATCGAAGCCGAGTCTGGGCCGCGGTCAATCAGATCGCCGAGTAGCAGCAGTCGGTCCCCGTCGTCCGGCGAGTACCCGACCGTTTCGAGCAGGTACTCGAACGTCTCCCGCTGTCCGTGGATGTCTCCGACGACCAGATCCCGGCCGCTCCTGTTCCGGCCCAGCGATAGCACGGCGGGGCCGTCAACTCGCGGCGTCCGGAGGCCCATCAGGTCCCAATCCAGCGGGGCCGGTCTCGGTCGCTGCGAAGGTTCTGGCTGTGTCGTCCCTTGGCGCATTTAGAGCCCTTGATTGCGGTTCATCAGCGGCGTGTCGGCCTCGCTGCTGCGTGCAGCGGGTCCGGAGTTGCCTCATCGCGGTGCGGCGGTTCGCTCACTGTACCAGCGCCTAGACCGCCGATGCGGGGAGTTGCTCAGGTGCCAGCGCAAGAGATCTGAGTCGTCGGGAACAATCGCTCCGAGATAGGTCGAGGCGAACTCCGAGAGGATGCCTGGGAGGATATCCAAGGCTTCGATTCGCCAGGGATTCCACCTCGCGCAAGACGACGGAATCTGGCCGGACGAGCGGCTTCGCCGGCGAGTTTTCCGGCGCATGCGAGTTGCCGTTCCGACCCTTCCGTCACGTTCCCCGCTTCGGCGGTCGGAACGGCAACGGCCGGTCGCGACGGTTGCCGGCCTAGTAGCCCAAATAGACGGTCTTGTAGTCCGTATAGAACTCCAATGCTACCGGGCCCTGTTCCTTGGGGCCGAAGCTCGACTCTTTCGAGCCACCGAACGGCAGCTGGTACTCAACCCCGGCACTGGGAAGATTCACCGTGATCAGGCCGGCCTCGATGCGGTTGACGTATTCGAAGATCCGCGACACATCACGTGTCTGGATCGAAGCCGACAGGCCGAAATCCGTCTTGTTGGCTATGCGCATGCAGTCCTCGAAGTTGGCCGCGCGCATTACTCCGAGCACGGGGCCGAAGACCTCCTCTTGCGCGATCCGCATGTCCTCGGTGACTGCGCTAAAGACCGTGGGCTGGAAGAAATGTCCCTTGGCGTACTCGCCCTCCGACAGGACGTGCCCCCCGCACTCAAGCTTCGCGCCCTCCTCTTCGGCCAGGCGGCAGTACCTGTCATTCGTCTGGAGCTGGTCGTGATCGATTGCCGGGCCGATCTGGACCCCCTCGTGCAAGCCGTTGCCGACCTTCAGCTTCTTGGTGGCTTCGACCACGCGGGCGAGGAACTCGTCGTGGATGGAGTTCTCGACGATCACGCGGCTGGTGGCCGTGCATTTCTGGCCGGTGGAGAACATCGCGGCATTGATGGTGTTCGCCACTGCCTTGTCCATGTCGGCGTCAGCCAGCACGATCGTCGGGTTCTTGCCTCCCATCTCCAGCTGGATGCGCAGCCGTCGCTCCGATGCCTGGGCGTGCAGGGCTTGGCCGACCGGGACCGAGCCCGTGAACGACACCGCCTTCACCGGCTCGGCGTTCACCATCGCATCGCCGACCTCGCCGCCCGAGCCGCAGATCAGGTTGACCACGCCCTTGGGAATGCCCGCTTCGTGGCAGGCCTCGGCGAGCCGCCAGGCACACAGCGGTGCTGCAGTCGCGGGCTTGACCAGGACTGTGTTGCCTGCAACCAAGGCGGGAGCGAGTTTCCACGCTGGGATGGCGCTCGGGAAGTTCCAAGGGTTGATCTGCGCGACCACACCGAGCGGTCGCCGGACTGCGTACATGAACACACGGTCGCGCTCCGAGGGGACTTGGATGCCGGGGATGCGCGAACCCTCTCCCGCGAAGTAGCGGAAGATATTGATCGAGCGCATCGTCTCGCCTTTGGCTTCCGGCAGGGTCTTGCCCTCCTCGCGAGTCATCTCTGCCGCGAGCGTGTCGAGATTGCGCTCAAGAATGTCGGCGACCTTGTATAGGTAGGCGCCGCGCGCCGGTCCGGTGAGTGCCGCCCATGCCGGGAACGCTTCTTGCGCCCCCTCTGCGGCCACGTTAACGTCGGCCTGGTTCGCCTTGCAAAACAGCCCGACGCGGTCTCCCGAATCGGCTGGGTTCACGTTTTCGAACAAGCGGTCGCTAAAGACCCACTCGCCATCGATGTAGTTCGGGTACGTTCTTGGTTCGCTCATGGACAGTCTCTGCAGGACGGGTGTCGCGGGTTGCCGGCGGCCGCGCGTGCCAGCCGGCAAAATCCATCATCGCACGCTGCTGGGACTCGTCCTCCGAGCGGTCGCGGAAGCAGGAACGCGACCGAATCGCGGCTGGCCCGCCGTTTGGTCAGGGCCTCCGCCGTGCCCGAATCGGCATGAGCGAGCGATGGCGCTCCACGCAGCTGCGTGCGGGCGAGCTGCGGGTCAGGCGTTCGCCTTGAGGTAGGCGTCCCGGCTCGCCTCGGACTCGAAGTAGTGCACCGTCTTTCCGACCTTGCTGCGGACTGCGTGAGCCGGATCGATGTAGGTGCCCGTCTGCGGGTCGCGAACCAACTTGCCGCCGCCGCTCGCCTTTCCGGCGGAATCGCCCTGCTGCGCCTTGGGTCCGCTAGCGTCGGCTTTGACCTTGCGCAGCATGATTCGACTGATCTCGCGGATCAGGTTGCGCACGATGGCGAGGCCGATCACGCCGACCACCAGCAATAGGATGTTGCGAAGTCCCATCCAAGTCCCTCTAGGGTAGCCGCTCCGCCTGGCAACCAGGCGGAGCGGCGCACCCAGCCGATTGACCGCGCGGCCTGTGCGCTTACTTCCTGCTGCGCCGCTTCTTGGGCTGCTCGAAGGTGGTTTCGAGCTTGCCGCTCAGGCTCTGCACCATGGCCTGTGCGCTAGCCGCATACGGCCCTTGGGGATCGAGCTCCAAGTACTTCTGGTAGGCCTCGACCGTGCCCTCGGCCGGGATGACCGAACCGTCTTCCTTCATCTGTGCCGTGCCCACGAGGACCGTTGCCAGCTGGTAGTAGGCGTTCGCGAAGTCGGGCTGGGCCACGGTGGCCTTGCGGAATGCATCGATTGCACCCTGCGTATTGCCGGTGTTGACCATCGTGGCGCCGAGGTTGAAGTAGTAGGTCCCGGCGTTGTCAGGCGCCATCTGGGCGGCCTTTTCCAGTTCTGCGGTGCCTTCGTCGATCCGCTGCAGGCGGATCAGCAGCAGGCCGAGGTTGTTGTGGTACGCCGGATCGGGCTCCAACTCGATCGCCTTTTGGTAGGTCGTGATCGCTTCCTCGCCGACTTGGTCCCGCTCGGCTCCCGTCTTGGTGCTGACCAAGCCGCTGAGGGCCTCGGCCATGTTGCCCCAGATGACGTGCTGGTCGTCGTCGAGTTCGAGCGCCTTCCTGAAGTGCTGCACCGACACGGCGTAGTCTTTGAGGCGCTTGGCTTCCATGCCCGCGTTGAACGTCTCATTCAGCTCCTTGTTCTTGCTGATTTGCTGCTGGCGGGCCTTGAGTGCTTTCTCGTACTCCTTGCGCTGCTGCTCCGACATGGCTGCCAGCTGCTCCTTGGTCGGGCCCGATCCGGACGACTGAGCCGCTTGGGCCTCCCGTTGGATCTCTCCCAAGTCGAAGTTCAGGGGCTTGTCTTCGCCAAGCTTGACCTGGTAGCCGTTGATGCTGTAGACCTGCTTGCCGTCAACCTCCAGCCGCACTGTGTACTGGCCAAGGGGGAGGCCGGCGTGGAAGTAGTTCCCCTTCTTGTTGGTCTTGACCTTGTAGTTGCCGCGCACGCCGACGCGCTCGATGAAGACCATGGCGTTGCGCAAGCCTTGGCCGTCCGCGTCTAGCACACGGCCTCGCAGCTGACCTGTCTGGGCGAACGCGGACGAGGCCAGAAGAGTGAGAAGGAGGGCTGCGAGAATGCAGCCGCGAAGTGTTCTGCTTGTCATGATCGAAACTCCTGTTGCAGAGAGGCTGTAGCCTAAGATTAGCCTACAATACCGCGGCATGGGGATGGAAGGATAAATTCGCCTGTGCCGGCGGCTGAGGCTGCGGAAGTCCATTGAAAGCTCCTCCCGCAGAGACCTTAGGCGCGTTCACCGACAACGACCTATCCCCGGAAGACTTCCGCCGGGCGGGGCATGCCGTCGTCGACTGGATCGCCGACTACTACGCGCATCCCGAGCGGCAGCGCGTGCTGCCCGATGTCCTGCCAGGTCAATTGGTGGACAAGCTCCCGTCTGGCGCACCGCAGCAGGGGGCTGCCCAAGAGGAGATCCTCGCGGACTTCGAGCGCCTGGTGGCTCCGCACTTGGTGCATTGGAACCATCCGGGGTTCATGGCGTACTTCGCCGCCGGCGGCTCGCGTCCGGGCGTGCTGGCTGAGGCACTCTCGGCCGCTGTGAACAATGTCGGCTTGCTTTGGTACTCGTCGCCGGCGCTTGCCGAACTCGAAGAAGTCACCACGCGCTGGCTGGCTGTCGCCATGGGCCTGCCGGTAGAGTGGTTCGGCATGATTCACGACTCTGCGTCGATCGCCACACTTCATGCGGTGATCGCCGCTCGCGAGCTCGCGGCCGCCAAGGCTCGCGAATCCGGTGCCGAGCTTGACCTGAACCGCATCGTGATGTACACGTCCGAGCAGGCCCACTCCTCGGTCGAGAAGGCCATGAGCGCACTCGGGCGCGGTGCGGAGGCGTGCCGCAAGATCCGCTGCGACGACCGTTACGCGATGCGCCCCGGCGGGCTGGAGCGGGCCATCGCGAGAGACCGCAGCGCCGGCCTGTCCCCGATAGCGATAACCGCGACCGTGGGCACGACCGCGTCGACAGGGGTCGATCCAGTGCCGGAGATTGCCGACATTGCGGCTGAGAACGGCCTATGGCTGCACGTGGACGCGGCCTACGCGGGAGCGGCCGCGATCCTGCCCGAGATGCGACGCCACTTTGCCGGCTGCGAACGCGCCGACTCGTTTGTCATCAACCCGCACAAGTGGCTGTTTGTCCAGATGGACTGCTCGGTGTTCTACACGGCCCGTCCGGAATGCTTGCGCAGCGCGCTGTCCCTGACTCCGGAATACCTGCGCAGCTCGACCTCGCGCGCCCCGCAAGCCCAGCGGAGCGGGCAGGATGCCCGGGCGGTCAACTACATGGAGCACTCGATCGCGCTAGGGAGGCGGTTTCGCGCGCTAAAGCTCTGGTTCGTTCTTCGCAGCTTCGGGACCGAGCACCTGTCGAAAGTTCTCCGGGAGCACGTCCGGCTGGCGCGCCTGCTCGCCGACTGGGTGGCGGAGGCCCCGGACTTCGAGCTCCTGGCCCCGGTCGACTTTTCGCTGGTTTGCTTGCGCTACAGGCCGACGGGCGCGAGCGAAGCCGAGACCGATGCCGCCAACGAGCGGCTGCTGCGCGCGGTAAACGCCACCGGGGAGTTCTTCCTCTCGCATGCCAAGCTGGAAGGCCGTTACACGATCAGGGTGGCCATCGGCAACATCAGCACCACGGAGGCGCATGTCAGCCGGCTGTGGGAGCTCTTGCGATCCCTCGCGGACCGTTAGCGGGCTGACGGCGTGTCGAACATTCGGAGCGCAGTGGTCCCTTTGGATTGCCTTGCGCGGGTGTACAATCACTCTCGGGAATCAGGCATGCGCACTCGGATCTCCTACCTAGCAGCCTCAGTCTTTGTCAGCGCTCTCTGCGCAAGCTCGCTCGGTGCCACCGTTGAGCAGGCGCGCGAATTGGAGCGGGCGGGCCAGCCCCTCGAGGCGCGGCGCGTGCTCCAAGATACCGCGAGGGACCAGCAGGGCAATGGCGAAGCCCTGTTGGCGAGAGCGGATTTCTTAGATCGCTACGGCGACCCGGCCGCTGTCGAGGCCTATTTGGCGGCGCTGGCGTCGGTTGGTCCCGAAGATTCCGCGACCGCTGCCGAACTGCGCCGCCGGATCGCGATTGCCGCTCTGTCGCACGGCAACGCGGGGCAGGCCAAGGCCGCCCTTGAGGCGTTGCAAGCAGCGGGCGAAGGCAGCCCCGGCGTTGACCGCCTGCTGCAGCCGCTGACCGAACCGGAAGCTACGGACTTCATTGAGGTGCCCGGCACGCTGGACTCGTTCAGCCGGATGGCGGCGCTGTCCACCGATCTCTCGTCGGACCTCATCCTGCCCTCGCTCGGCCGGACGATTTTCGCCGGCGGCTACCATGCCTCCGGCGGTGGCGCCACGTTCGAGCCGACCGAGTACCTCCGCCTGCTGAAACAGTACTTGACCCAAGCGCGGGAGCTCGCGGCGTTCGCCGGTGCCGACAACACCATTGACATCGCGGTTTGCGAATCGGCCGAGACGGCCCAGCTGCTCAAGATCATCGGCTACCGCTTGCGCGGAGAGTGCGGCCCGGCAGCCGTGCTCGAGACAGTCAACCCCTCGCGGGCGTTTCTCGCCATCGACTCGGCGTTCCCTCTGGCGGACTTGGAACTGGCCTTCCGCCGGGGCGAGCCGTTCAGCTACCAGTTCGGCCCCACGAGGCTGCCGGTCCTGTTTGGCCGGGACTACTGGCTGGCAGGCGCCAGGCGCGCCCAAGACAGCTTCCTAGACACGTTCATCGACGATCCCGGCCTGGCGCGCCTGTACGTCGCGATGCAGAACCTGCACCGTCCGACCGCGGAGGCCTTGCGGGCCGCAGCTCCGATCGGCGACTTGAAGGACTACGTCCCGGTGCTCGATTTCTTCGGGGCGATGTTCGAGGTCGCCGATGGTGTCGCCGTCATTCCGGGGGGCGCGCGTGCGCGGCCCGGCTGGGAACGCCTGGTGGGCGAGCGCGCAAACCAGGGAGGCCGGTTCTTCCAGCGGCTCATCCGTCTGGACGATGGCTGGATGGCGGCGTTCTATGACGCATTGGCGCGCGTCCAAGGGGACGCCGCGCAGGCTTACTTCCTCGATCCCCCGCGCATCGAGCGCTTCTACCAGGCAGTGCGGGGGAAGGTCACGAGCCCGGGCCCTGCCCGACCGATCTTCCGTGCCAGTTCCGACTTGATGCTGCTGGCGACGAGACTCGACTTTGACACTTCGGGCGCTCCGCGCATACCTGGCGGCATCGAGCCGTGGAGGGATCTGTTCGTCGTTCACCCGCACGGCAAGTACGACGGCAAGCTAACCGAGTCCGCCACGCGCTGGACGCAGGCCGACGATGTCATCGAGGCCATGTTCGCTCTTTCGCGCAAGGCGATCGAGAACGAGCCGCTGCGCATGTTCCTGGCGATCTCGGACTTGGATCGCAACCGCGCCACGCCGCTATCAGCCGACACTGTCGGGCGGATGATCCGGGCATTCCCGGCCCACGGGCACCAGTTCGCCCTCTACAGCGACTCGCCCAATCTCGCCGAGGCAACCATCACCGCGCACTTGGACACGATGGCGCGCGTGGACAAGATCGGCAACGTCCTGCGTCGCGCCAACTCCATCGGCGTCCTGCAAGCGCAACTTGCGCTGTGGCAAGTGCTGCGCCGGAACGGCGCGATTCCGCCGGAACGGGCCGATTCGTCGATGCAGGCCCTGCTCTCGGCCGTCTCGGGCGCGACCGATTCGCAGGGGGTGTTCGAAGCCGGGCGCGCCGGAGTGCTGACGCTGCTGGAAGCAGCCGGGAGCGACTCGGCCGATCCGCAGCAGGCGTTGCTGGACCTGTTGGTGGGCGAGGCTGCCGAGGGCGAGCAGGAGGCGCGGAGCGAGGTGCTGGCCCGCGTGAACCAGCTCCTGGTTCTGCAACGGCTGGTGCCGCTGGACACGCTGTTCGACCTGGCCGACCACCTCGAGCGCGTCTCGCGCGGCGAGGCGTTCAACGTGGCCATGGCCAACCGCCTCTCGGAGAGCATTTCGGACATCCGGCTTCCGCGCTCCGTGCTATCCGTTGAAGAGGCCAACGCCATGGCGCGCGGCCACTGGGTCGACCGCCACATCCAGAGGCAGCGAAACCTCAACCTGCGGCGGGCGGTGGATCGAGCGCAGGGCAATCCCAGGCGCCTGCTGTCGATTCGCGGGGAACTGGCGCCGATACTGCGCGACTCGCTTGTCGGCATCGCGTACGCGCTGTATTCGCCGCCCGGGGCCGAGCTGATCCGTGCCAACCCCTTGTTCGTGCGCAGCCATGACTTTCTCGGTCCCGAGGGCAAGTACAGCTGGTCGCGGGCTCGCATGCAGTCCACCGGCTGGCCCAGCAGCGGCGGCGGTCGCCTGATGGGCTCGCTTGTCTCGCTGCCTTACGAGCTGGCGTCGGCCGAGCAGAACTTCATGGTCCCTTCCAATCGGCAGGCCCTGATATGGCAGGACCTGGCGCCGCAGATGTTGCTCGGCGCCACCTTGCCGCGCTGGTGGGGCGTCCGCCCCGCCGACCTGCACTATGTGGGGCTGCACCTGCGGCTGTCGCGTTCCCTCCTCGCCCAGGCTGCCTTCGACGAAGACCTGGCCGGCCCTGTCTTGGGCCAGCTGCGGACGCGCGTGGAGCCATCCCGCATTTGGAAGATCGAAGACTCGTTCCGGCGCGGGCGCGTGCGCGAGGGAATCGAGATCGTCACTCCGGCCGAACTCTTCGATCTGGCCTGTCGTCTGCGCGAGTCGCAGGGCGAGCGACTGGAGTCGCTGGGGCGGCCGTATGTCGCGGCCATCGCGGATCTGGAGAGCCGGGACCCGCAGCGCTACAACGAGCGCCAGACAGGTCAGCTGTTCGGGATGCCGCACCCGCGCCTGGCGCACTCCTATCGCCTAGAGCTGCTGCACCTTCCGCTATTTCCCACGTTGATGGGGTTCTCGAGCCGCATTCTCGCGGAAAGCTGGGAGTCCAACAACCTATTCTGGGCCGCGCTGTCAGACGAATTGCACATCGCTCCGGCGCAACTCAACCTGCTGATCCCCCAGTGGACGCAGCGCACGCTGGAGCGCATCTTCGCCACGCATCTGGACGATTGGCCGGCCCTGTGGCGCTCGTTGCGGATCATCGCTGACCAAGTGCGACAGGAGAGCGGCCCCAGCAGTGCCGCTAGCGCACCGTCCGCTGGGATTCCCCGGGGCGACTGATGCACGTTTCAAGGCGCGAAGCCGATACTAAGGTAATGAGCGATTGCAGGCTAGATCGAGCGAGGCCCGGCGTCGGCCTGCGGCTGGGCATTGCCGCCGCAACCTTGCTGGGCATGTGGCAGGCAGCGCCCGGCCTGCGCGGGCAGGTGCCCGAGGCACTTGGCGAATCGGCGGCCCTGTTCGAGGTCGAGGTCGACCTTGTCATGCTGAACATTGCAGTCACGGACCCGCGCGGTCGTTACATACAGGGCTTGACACCGGAGGACTTTCGGATCACCGAGGACGGTGTCCAGCAGTCCATCGCATCGTTCGGCGAGGGCAACGTCGCACCCCGGCGCATCACCAGGACCGGCGTGCGCCCCGGGCCGGTCGCTGGCGAGGCCGAGCTCTCGATTCCCGAGGCGATCGCGGGTCAGTTGGTCGGCACGAACGTATTCGTGCTCTTCGACACCAGCAATTTCATGTACCGCAGCTTGGTCTACGCCGAGGACGCCATCGCGGATTTCATCCGCGGACTCGACGGCGCCGACTCGGTCGCGGTGTACTCGTTCAGCCGCAACCTCACACGGCACGCCAACTTGTCGGCCGACCATGATGACGCTCTGCGCGGCTTGCGCAGCTCGGTGGCGGGAGACGAGACGGCCCTGTACAACTGCCTCTTGCTGACGCTGCGGGACGCGGCCAGGGTGTCGGGGCGCAAGGTCATCATCGTGTTCTCCAACGGCCCCGACAACGCCAGCGCGGTCTCTCCGGACGATGTCGGCGCAATCGCCGAGGACGAGGGCGTGCCCATCTACGTGATCAGCACGCGCGCGCTCAATCGCGACCCGATCTCGAGCAACGCCTTTCGAAGGATCACGCAGCGCACGGGCGGCAAGGCCTATTTCGCCAAGACCTGGCAGCGCCAGTCCGAGGCGTTCGTCGAAATCCGCGACGAGCTGGCCAGCTCGTACACGGTGACGTACTACCCCGAGGCGAACCCCAATCGCGGCTGGCGCAGCATACAGGTCGAGCTCGTGGGCCCTGACCAGCAGCGCTACCGCGTCCGCACGCGCGCGGGCTACCGACCAAAGCTGTAGCCTCGCCGGGCTGGGCTTGGGGTTGCAGAGACATGTCGCTGCAAGTCATCCGACGGCTCCAATCCAACGGCTACAAGGCCTATTGGGTGGGCGGCTGCGTGCGCGACGAGCTGCTCGGGCGTCCGATCAAGGACCGCGACGTGGCGACTGACGCGCGGCCCGAGCAGGTCGTGCAACTGTTCAAGCGGGCGCGTCGCGTGGGCCAGCGCTTCGGCGTGGTGCAGGTCCGTGGCGACGACGGATTCACGGAAGTGGCGACGTTTCGCCGCGAGGGCCCGTACAGCGATGGCCGCAGGCCTGACGAGGTGTCCTACACCAAGGATCCCGAGCAAGATGCGATCCGGCGCGACTTCACGGTCAACGCCATGTTCTACGACCCGGTCTCGGAGCAGCGGTTGGACTTTACGGGAGGAGCGGCCGATCTCGAGAGTGGGCTGATCCGGGCTGTCGGGTCGGCCGAGAAGCGCTTCCGGGAAGACCACCTGCGGATGCTGCGCGCTGTGCGGCTCGCTGCGGGCCTAGGGTTCGAGATCGAGGCCGGCACGATGGCAGCAATCCGCGATAACGCCGCCGCCATCCGTGCGATGGCGGCGGAGCGAGTGCGCGACGAGTTGGGTCGAATCTTGACCGAGGGCAGCGCCCGGCTCGGATTCGAGCTGTTGCACCAAAGCGGGCTGCTGCAGCAATTGCTGCCTGAGGTCGCAGCCCTCCGGGGCGTGGAGCAGCCGCCCCAGTACCATCCCGAGGGCGACGTGTGGATCCATACGATGCTCATGTTGGAGGGGCTGCAACAGCCTTCGCTGGCATTGGCGTGGGGGGTCCTGTTGCATGACGTCGGCAAGCCCGAGACGTTCACAAGAACGGACCGCATCCGCTTTCACGGGCATGTCGGGCGCGGCGTCGAGCTTGCGGAGGCCATCTGCAAGCGGCTGCGGTTTTCCAACGCCATGACGCAGCAAGTGTTGGCGCTGGTCGCCAACCACATGAAGTTCGCGCATGTGCGGGACATGCGCCGTTCGAGGCTGCGCAGGTTCGTCGAACAGCCGGACTTCGAAGACCACTTGGAGCTGCACCGGCTCGATTGCCTTTCCAGCCACGGCCTGCTGGACAACCATGACTTTGCCCAACAGCACTATGAGCAAGTCCAAGCGGAGGAGCCGTTTGTCCCGTTGTTGACAGGCCGGGATCTGATCGCAGCAGGGTACGAGCCCGGCCCTATCTTCGGCAAGGTCCTCGCCGAGGTGCGCGAGCTGCAGCACGAAGGCGAGCTCGTGGATCGCGAACAGGCGCTGGCCTTCGCGGGAAAGCGAGTCGATGCCCTCAGCTAGGCAGTGCTAGCTGGGGCGGTGTCTATACGCTTACCCGCCCTTGCGTTTGGCAAGCAGGCTGTCGATGGACCAAGGGCCGGGGCCGTTGGCCCAGAAGAAGAGGAACACAAAGCAATACAGGACGGCCGTCTCCCCTCTGTTGAGCAGGGGCAGGAAGGCATTGAAGCCATGTGCGATGAAATAGGCCGCCGCCATCAGACCCGAGCAGAGAAAGGCCACCCAGCGGGTCTGCCAGCCGAGCACGATGAGGGTGCCGCCGACAATCTCGATCACGGCCGCGATCAGGGGCAGGGTGCCGTCCCTAGGGCCCACGCCGCCGAGCCCGAACAGCTTTTGATAGCCGTGCGGCACGAACAGGAAGCCGGTCATGATGCGCAATAGCGCGTGTGTTGCCGATGGCCAGTGCACTTTCGTCTCCTTTGATACTCCGCTTGATCGGACCGCTGCGTCGTTACAGGCCGAGCAAACGATCCACTCTCTGGCCCAGATCGGCCAAGTAGGCGCGGTCGCCGCCGCGCAATTCCACTGTTGCCTCGGCATTGTAGCCGATCGCGGCAAGAGCTTCGCGCACCGCCGGCCAATCGACATCGCCATCGCCTAGGTTGACGAAACCGTCGCGGCGCGAGTAGTCCTTCAGATGGACCTTGACGATGCGGTCGCCCAGTTCGCGGATCCAGTGCTCCGGCACAGCGAAGTGAACGATGTTGCCGACATCGAAATAGGCCTGGACCATTGGGTGGTTGAACTCGTCGATGTACTGCCGGAAGTCGCGGGCGGTGAGCAGGAACTTGTTCCAGACATCTTCTAGGGCAATCATCACGTCGTGTTCTTCGGCCAGCGGGATGAGCTTGCGGATTTCGGCTTGCGAGCGCTCCCAGGCTTGTTCGTAGGTCGTGTCCGAGCGCACGACTGCCGGGACCAGCAGGATCGCGTTGGCGCCGTAGAGCCGGGCTTGGCGTATCGACGCTCGCACGCCGACGACGCAGGCATCGACGTCTGCGGGGTCCGGCGAGGACAGGGGGTGGCGCCAGTGGGTCTGGTTCATCACCGAGTGGATGCGCAGGCCGGCGGCCTGGGCCGCGTCATGGATCGCTTGCGCATCGGCGTCGTCCTCGACCGCGCGAACCTCCATCGACCGGAACCCGACCTCGACGGCCAGCTTGAAGCGATCGACCAATGGCAGGTCCTGCGGCAGCATGCTGTCGATGACGGCGCGCTCGATCTTGTGGTTGTCTCCTTGCAGAGGCAGTGCGGCGGAGGCCAATGCGGCCATGATCCATTCGCGTCTTTGCATGTGCCGTAGATTCGGCCATAGCAGTGGGTGCTGTCAAGCTTGGACCTCCGATCAGGTCATTCGTCCCTGCACAAAGGGCAACAGCTCGGCCCGTCTTCGGCTTCGGACGCCAGCGAAACTGCACGGCTTGCACGTCGCTCACCCCACTGGCACATGGGCTTCGATCTGGGTTCACGGACGATACCTGACTGCTGTAGACCGTGGAAGCTGTTATACCGGCGATTTGCGGCTGCGGATCCGATATCGCCGATGTTCTGGCTGCTCAACCCGCCCGGGCACTCCTCAGGGGATTCGAGCCCGGTCCCGAAGACTGCGAGAGGCGCTCATAACGCCGTGCGGCGGCGAGTGGCTTCTCTTGCCAGGGTCAAAAGCCACCCTACGGGCAATACCGGACTCCTACCCGCGCGCTGGTCGCGACCGACTGGCACGTTAGCACGCTACCGTCGGCGAGGTCGTCGTCAGTCAATGCCGCCTTCGACCGCATGTGGACCGTGCCTTTGACTAATTCCGCCCGACATGCGCCGCATACGCCGGCCTCGCACGAGAATGGCGGTTCCATCCCGGCTGCCCGGGCAGCGGCCAAGAGCGTCTGGTCGGCAGCGACCGGCACGTCGGTGCGGCGGCCGCCGAGCACGATCTCGGCGACTGCAGCCACCCCGGCAACCGTGTCCTCGACATCTGTCGAGCCGCCGTAGCTCTCCATATGAATCCGGCGGGTCGGCACGTCGATGCTGGTCAGTGCAGAAATGACTGTGCGGTTCATTTCGCCGGGACCGCACACGAAGTACTGGGCATCTTGCGCGTACGGCGGGTTCTCTGCGATCCATGCCTCGATAGCCTCGGCGTCGATCCGGCCTTTGCGCCAGCACGGCGAGCCCCATTCCGGTCGAGACAGCACGTGACGGACCGTGAGCCGATTGCGATAGGCTTCCTCTAGCCGCGACAGCTCGCCGAGGAACAAGATCGAGTCGGCGTTCCGGTTGCCGTACAACAGGTGGACAGCGGACCAAGGCTCCGCCACGAGGATCGTGCGCAGCATGGCGTAGAGTGGCGTGATTCCGCTGCCGGCGCCGATCAGGTAACAGGTGCGCCGTCCCCGCGGCTCCGGTTCCAGGACGAACCCGCCGAATGGTGCCATCACGTCGACCCGCGCACCCGGCTCGATCGAGTCGTTTACATGGTTCGACACCAAGCCGCCCTCGACCCGCTTGACAGTGATCCGCAGAGGATCGCCGGCATCGGCCGAGGACGAGATTGAGTAGGAACGTCGGACCTCCTCGCCGCCGATGCGGAACCGCAGCGTGACGTGCTGCCCCGCCTGCCAGCCGAACGTGGCTCGCAGCGCTACGGGAACATCGAACACCACCGTGCGGGCCACGCCGGGAATCTCCTCCCTTACCGCCGCGACCACCAGCTCGTGGAAGTCCTTCACGTGCGTCCCTCGAGATATCGCAGCACGACTTCTTGGTGCTCCAACACCGGGCCTTCGCCGCGGGATGCGGGGCCGACCTCGAAGTAGGGGCTGCGAAGCGCCTGCTGTTGTCGTTCGCACGCCAGCACGTCTTCCGCTGTGAAGTCACCAGAAGTCAGCGGGTCACCGTCTTCGCCGGCATCGTACTTGGCCGTGATCGCCCCCTTCCAGAAACCCGCAGATCGCCACGCCTGTCGGCCGAATGCCCAATCGGAGGCGTTCTTGACGCGCGTCCGGTTCTCCACCCGGGTCAGGTCCGGTGCCAAAGGCGTAATCGTGTAAGTGCTCCAACTCGTCTCGCTCTCCGCCAGCCCGATGCCGGGGAACAGCATCGGCACCCAGGCACCAAGCTGGCCGGGGGGCAGGATTAACGGCATCGGGGCATTCCGCTCGATGTCGGCGGCATAGTCCGCCGAGAGCGGCTCCCAGAAGGCGTAGTGCGGACCCACGAAACCGTACTCGGCCCGCGCGTGGTCGTACATGGCCAGCGTGCCGGAATGCAGGTGCGCCAGGTGATAGACGTCGATGTAATTCTCGACGACGATCTTCCAGTTCGCCTTGATCTCGTAGCTGGCGCGCCCATCCGGGTACTCGACCAGCTCGTCGACGTCGTGGGGCCCGAGATGCGGCTCGATCTCCCCGAACCACTCCATGATCGAGCCTGCGTCCGGGCTCGGGTGGACAAAGAGCATCCCCCGCCACAGGTCGACCGACGCGGGTTTGAGGCCGAGGCACGACTTGTCGACCTCGCCGAACTCGCGCTGCTCCGCGGGCACGGACACTAGGTGCCCTTCTAGGTCATAGGTCCAGTCGTGGTACGGGCACGTGATCGCCTTCTGCGCGTTGCCTACCGCGCGCAGCAGCCGTGTGCCGCGATGGCGGCAGATGTTGTGGAACGCCCGCAGCCTCCGGTCGCGCCCCATGACGACGAAGATCTCGTTCAATCCCGCGCGCAATGACACGTACGCGCCCGGCTCAGACACATCCTCGGCGAAACCGGCGTAGGACCAAGTGCGGGAGAATATCGCCTCCTGCTCGCGCTCGAACCAATCCAGCTCGGTGTACGCCTCGACCGGCAGGCGATGCAGCATGCGCTTGGGCATCAGGTCCCCCAGATCAGCTGGTAGAGCTTGGCGAGCGCGTCTGGCGCCGCGTCAACCATGATGGTCATCGCGCCGAATAGCACCCACAGGGCCGTCACGGTCCAGAACAGCACCGGCTGCTCGTCCCTCGGCACCGGGCCGAGCAGATGGGCCTCGCCGAAGCGGATCGCCGGGATCATCCAGTAAATGAACAAGGCGCCCCACGGCCAGGACCAGTTCATCCAAGTTGCAAGAAGCAGGCCGGCCAGAACGAGCGTATTGATTAACGGGGATGTGGTCATACGATTCTCCTTTGACAAGGTGTTGGATTTGTGCGGTTACCGGGTTCGGAGTTCCTTCGGGCGCCGTCAGCGCACCGTGTCGCTCTCCGAGAGCTCGGGCAGCCGTGCGAGGAGCCGGGCGATCTCCTCGCGTCCCACCCACGCCGATTCGTACCAAGACCGCTCTGATGCCCGAACAATGCGGTCACGATCGCGCTGCGCATCGGGAACGAAGCCGATCCACAGTTCGCTCATCTCGTCCCCGGTCTCCCATCCCCAAGTAACCGTTCGAGGGGGTGTCGCCGGATTCTGAGGGTTCTCCGCGGAGTTGTCGTAGCGGATCCAGGTGTCGATGCGGCTGTTGGCAGGCAGGTGCACCGGCTCGAGGTAGGCGAAGGTATTCTGCCACCGGAAGTCCCAGTCGGCAATCCTAACCAGGGGGATCTCGCGACCGTCCGGCAAGGTGGCGATCGAGATGAACTCCCGCCCGAGGAAGTGCATGTGGGGGGTGACGTCGCACCGCTGATTCCTTTTCAGGATTGGGGGCTTTGACGCACACTGGGGGCCAAAAGGTGGTTTCCAGAGCGAGATGCTGAGCAAGATAGGGCGTCAGGCCCAGCATGGATGGAGGTTTGACGCCGCCGAACACAGTGCTGG
>JAJDTX010000140.1 GCA_022826925.1 Bryobacterales bacterium | reverse complement strand
CCAGCACTGTGTTCGGCGGCGTCAAACCTCCATCCATGCTGGGCCTGACGCCCTATCTTGCTCAGCATCTCGCTCTGGAAACCACCTTTTGGCCCCCAGTGTGCGTCAAAGCCCCCAATCCTGAAAAGGAATCAGCGGTGGCCTCGACGCCGGTCACGAGGGTATGAGAATCGAGTTATGGTAAGTTCCTGTTCGGCAACTGCTGGCCGCTCAACGGGTTACCGCATCAACTCAACATGAGCGGGAACTTACCATGAAAGCAGTCATGTTTAGCTAAACATGACTGCTTGAGCCAGCGAAAATGGAGTTCGACTTGCCAGCGTTGGCGGTACAGATCGGCGATCGTGCGGGCTGGCAACTCGAAGTTGTTGGTCAGGAAATGGAAGGTGCGCTGCTGCTGCGTGTCGCGGAAGCCGACGCGGCGCAGCGGCTGGGGGTAGCTGGCGGCGGTCTTGGAGCCGGTCAGCAGGATGGTCTGATCGCAGCGCAGGTCCAGTTGCTTGTCGACCGGGCGGGAGTAGCGCCGGCGCCAGCGCAGGTTCGACTTGGCCCGGACGACGAAGAAGGCAGCGGCGGAGTGGAGGCCGAACAGGCGCAGAAAATCGATGTAGGCACGGTCCATGACGTAAATGGCGCCGGGTTCGAGCGGCAGTTCGTCGAGCATCCTGACGTCATGCAGCCGACCGGCGGAGATGCGCACGAAAGTCGGGATGTTGCCCTGTAAGTCCAACAGGGTGTGGAGTTTGACGGCACTCTTGGTGGACCGGAAGCGGGCCCACGGGAAGGCGTTCAGGCTCAGGTCGATGGTGGAGGAGTCGAGCGCGTAGACCGTGTTGTCGAGTTCTAGGCCGAGATCCTCGTCGCGGTACATGGGGCGGGCGATGCGGATCAGGGCTTGGCCGAAGTCCTGCCAGATCCTCCAGTCACGCACCTCGTTGGCGTCCGCCAGCGTGGAACGGGCGATGCCGCCGCGGATGCCCATGTGGTAGAGCTTGCTGCCCTGGGCGCGCAAGGCGATCTCGAGATCGCGCAAGCTGCGCCGGCCGGTGATCTGGGCGAACGCCATGCAGAGGAACTGGTCGAGGCAGGAGAAGGAGCGTACGCGACGGTCGCCACCGTAGCGCTGCACACAGCGATGCAAGGTGTGCAGGGGCAGGTGGGCCATCACTTGGGCGAAGACGAGCTTTCCGGAATACATCGGTTCTGGTCGCCAACCATGGTGGGCGGCGTGAAGAACACGATAGATTGTGCAGAGACGGCTCAGGCCGCTGAAGTCGTTCACATCAAGAAAAACCGTTCAACTTCTTGAAATATAGTGGGTTATGAGAACGATAATGGCCGTAAGCCGGACAGCCGTGACCGGTAGTGGTAGCCTTACGGCTGCTCTCGACCAGGCCAATGACACAGTGACCATCGGGGCCGACCACGAATACACGCTCTCAACCCTCGCAAGCGTGAGCAATAGGAAGGTTGGCGATGAGACATTGACGCTTCACCTCCACAACACATCCCTTACTCACTTTGGGGCTTGGAAGATTGTGGACTCAACAGATCCGAGCAATCTGCAGATGAGTAGGGGGGTCTTTGCGTACAGTCAGCTGGCGCTAACGGATTATGGCACCAACGGCAACTATCTTCCGCTCAGAGGAAGCGCTCAATACGCCGGTTGGACACGGGCGGTCGATACATCCGACAAGCTCTACAGTGGGAACTATCGGCTCAGCGTGACTTGGAGCGCTTCCGGCGGCACCATCAGTGCAGCGATTAGCGGATTGAGCGGATTCACCCTTGGCGGCCAGACCGTGACACAGATCGGCTTTCAGGACACGCTGGATGATGTCAGCGGCAATCCAGATTTCACAAGCCCGGACTCGACGACAGTGCAGTACGCAACTGGTTCACAAGGTGTGGCCCCCCCCCAGTGGTTCCGCACCAACGCATACAGGAGTGTTTCTGGGCAACCAGGGCCCTGACGGGCCGTACGCCGTGGTCGGGAATTGGAGCCTGACTGATGCTGCCGCCACCAATACGATCACAGGGGCCTTCGGTGCCGACCTAGTGCGAGCTCCGTAGTCCAGCCCCAGAATGGCTTAGCTCGCGTTGGCCGCGGGTTGGCAAGGGTCGGAGTCAGACGGGGGTCCCCCTCTAGTCCTCCGAGTCGCGCGGGCAAGCAAAGCAATCGCCGGAGCGAGTGCCGCGATTTCATTGCGAGGCGACATTAGCACTCCGCCCAGGTCGAACTCCACGGTGTCGGAAATCGCGTGTTGCCGCGAATAGCATCCCGCTGAAGCTGGTCGCTGCCCGCCACTCCGAATCTGTACGCGAGAGGGCGCTGTAAGGGCGGCGTCAGCGCATAGGCCGACGCAACACAGTCTCCAGCATTTCCGCCAAGAAGAGCGGTATGAGACGAGACGCTCGCGCACAGTTCTGAGATCTCCCGACGGTGAGGCTCGCCCGGGATGCTCTCCAGCCACACCAACTGGATCCAAACGTCTCAGAATCCAAGACTCATGAGAGGGGGGGCTAAGAAGCCCACGCAGAACGGCTCTTGTACAATCCCGTTTCACGGATGTCCGGATAGGCTTCCTCAATCTTGCGCCGCACCTCTGGATCATTCAGGGTGTCCCAAGTGAAATCCTTGACAAACAGTTGCACCCTCATGCGGGTAGCGCGATGCCTTCGATCCCACTGTGCGCCGAGCATCGACCGATATCTTCTCTTCAGTGTAAGAACCCTTCGGTAGGTCGACATTCGGATTCTCGTCAATTGCCTTCGCCCAGCCCTTCGCGGCGTCCGTGAGAATCTCATCCACAGCTTTGTGCATGAAGCTTTCGATTCTCCTGTTCGCCTCTTCAACCAAGTATTCAATCTCTGCCCATTTGGTCTGCATCATGTCCCATTCGCTCTTCTTGTAAACCCGCCCCAGCGGTGGACCCATCTGCTTTGTGAATATCTCTCTGAAAGCGTCCACGCGACGGTTGACGTCACGAGCACCCAAGTCGACGGTGCCGCTTAGATCGATTCGCATCCTCTCCGACAACCTGTTTCTTAAGTCAGTCTCGAGTCCAAGCTCGGTGAGTTCGTCGGGAATCGCGAGTGTCGTCGCCTTGGACAAGCCCGCTCCCGTCACATGAATCTCGATGAACCCAACGTAGTCCTGATAGACCTCCGTTTCCTTCTCCTTCCGGAACTCTCTCGGAGGATGCTCGCGCAAGTGCGATTCCGCTTGCCTGAGATCTTGCTCCGACAGGTCATGTACAGTCAGATCCGGTTCAGTTGGATCCGGGCCATGGTGACCAACTTCGGACACTGGGTATTTCCCCGTCTCCTCTGTCGTGCTTGCATCCTGCTTCCCAAGGTCGATGTCTTCGTGGGGACCGATATCGGGATCGTACGTCGCTTGGGGACGAGAGGCGGGAATGTCCCACCGACCAAGATCCGGCACCGATAGCGACGTCTCTGGCTCACCCATCATTCTGCTGATCCAACACAGGAGCTCACACTGCTCGGGCCCCTCCATCCAGATTCCGTTGACCGACACCGAATCGATAGGATCGACACGCTTCGCAATCGGCGACCACACCACGCCAATGCCAGACGCGAAGAGAGCCGCTATGCGTAGTCCAGCTCGCCTGTGGATGAGGGCCCCTTCATCGAAACGGCGAAGGCTGAAATCCAGGTGCGTTTGCTAGCATCGCCCTGTGGGGAATAGCTCTGGACCATCCGATCAGGTTGATAAGGACTCTCCGCCAACCGCGCAACGTACTTGGCTAGTACATCCTTCAGTCCTTCGATGGAGTCGAGTTCTGCTGCTCACCCTGGTTGGGGCACTGGCTTTCGATCTGGTTCTACCGCAGGCTTGGCGTTTGGCGAGGGACCTTCGGACACCGTACACAGCAACCTATCAGGAATGGATTTTCTGGCTGTGCGTGTTCTTCTTGTTCTACGTCGCCGCTGAACCGATCCGTCTTCCAAGGGGCCAGTTCCGCCAATGGCACCGCTATCCGCCCATTTGGCTTGCGGTGCCCTTAGGCCTTTTCTTGGTTGGCGTCAGGGAACTGTGGCTTCCTTCCTTGGGTTTGCGGGGCGGCGCGGTGGAGCCGGATCTCTCGCACGCGTTCCCTATCGCATGGATTGCAACTGTTCTTGCATTAGGGGCGGTTCTCATTCGCTATTTGAAGTGTCGCCAGCCAGCCGAACCGGCGGAGTCCTCAGAGGCTCCATCTCCGAGCAGTATCACTCCGGCCTCCGTCGAACAATGGATTGTCGCGGATGAGCGACCGCTCGAGAATCATGAGCCGGATTTCTTTGGGCATCGGTCCGTGGCAAGGAAGATCGTCCACTTAGTTGGCCATGAGAGGCGTGCCGTCGCACTAGTGGGAGCATTTGGAACGGGGAAGAGCAGCATTCTCAACACTGTCTGTGCTGAGCTCAACGATTGCTCGCCCCGGACAGTCTGCGCATGGCTTGACGTTTGGACAGTACCGAAGGCAGAAGATGTACCTCGCCTAGCGCTGAATCAGATGATTCGCGCACTGGATGGCCTTGTTGACACCATTGAACTCCGTGGGCTGCCGGACTCTTACAAACGGCTCGCGGCAGCGGAGCCCTCGGGATGGCTTGCTCGGAATCTCAGGGGTGATTCGGTTGACTCCCTTCAAGCGCTGGAACGTCTCTCCCCGATTCTTGATGCCATCGATGCGCAGGTCGTATTGATGGTAGAGGACGTTGAACGGACAGGTGAGAGATTCGACACCCGACATCTAGAGCGGTTTCTGTGGGCGCTGCGACGACTGGAGAGATGCACTTTTGTCATTGCCGTCGATGCCGAGTCTCGCCTCGATTTCTTGAAGCTTTGCGACACGATCGAACTCGTACCAGTGGTCAGGGTCGAGCACTTGGAGAGAATCTTCGTGACCGCATACAACTGCTGGAAAGCAAAGTACTCCGACATCGATCCGATTCCTCATCGAAATGACAGCGATCCGTTCCAGTTCCGAATGACGACTCCAGACGATCTGCTGCCGTCTCAATTGCAGGCATCGGACTGGGTACAACCGCAGCTCGCACTGGTGTCGCTGTTACAGACGCCACGGGAACTCAAGCACATGATGCGTCGAGTAAACCGAATCTGGAGCAACCTGCACGGAGAGGCGGAACTCGATCACATTGTCATCCTTTCGGCGCTAAGGCATGGAGCGCCGAGAGCCTACAAGTTTCTACTCGCGAACATTGACGCAGCGCGCGGCGAGCCCATGGAAGTGGGAACGATCGTAGAGACCGTCAAGAAAGATTGGGAGAAACTGATAGGCGAACTGCCGAACGGTCCTGCCGTGCAACGACTCGTCAACGTCTTGGGCCTCAGACAGATCACCAACGCTCCCCCCCAAGTCCCAACCCCCTCGCGGCAGGGGGTTCACATCCAAGGTCCTGTCGACTACTTCGCGCGTATAGCCGCCGAAGAACTCGACCCCAACGAACTTCGCGATCAACAGGTCTTGCAGCATATCGAGCAGTGGAAGGACGGTCACACCGAGAATCTCGTCGAGAGACTCGTCCCAGCGGCAGGCGTCGATGACCACTATGCTCGGGCCTGGCACAACCTTGTGGTTGAAGCCGACGAGACGGACCTGATCAAGTTGACCGAGTTGGTTGTGGACCGGCTACTCACGATCCACGGGGCCTCGGCTTCCGGTGGTCACCCTGCACTGGCCGTTCTGCTAGCTAAATGTGGACGCTTGCTTCCGAAGAACAAGCACTCCCAATGGCTCATCGATCTGATTGAACGGGCTGTTCCAATAAGTCTGCCGCTCGTGACGAGCCTCTTCTACTATGGGACTGGCAGGTATAGCATTGTCGACGAAGCAGATAAAGCTACCATTCGTGACGCAGTTTCGAACGCAGTACGAACTAGGTTGAAGCGCCCGGATGATCTCGTTCAAGTGCTCGCGGAAGAGTATCCTGGCTCAATTCTCAGTTTCATTGCGACGCTGAACGGCCCTCGAGGGTATGAGGAATGGGGCAAATGCTTTGCACCTCTCCTGATCGGAGCAGCAAAGGACCATGCGGACTTGATCCTGCCAGAACTGGCAATCCTAGTGGGCGACGAGGAGAGCCACGAAAGGCAGGCCTGGCCGCGGTCCCCGGTGTTTTTCAATCGATACGAGATAGACCGCGGGCGGATGGCTACCTTCTTTCAGGAGCAGATTGACGAGGCCCTCATCCTACTCTCCGGCTACGATGGTGCCAACCCTTACGCCTTACGGGCAACGGATGATGCGTCGGCGTGGCTTTCCGAACGAGATTCAAGTGGGTCGAAACCGTAGCTGAGACGGGGCGCGTGTTGGGCGGCGTGTGGTGCGCAATGCCTATCTGCCGCAGCGCGAGTTGCAAACCGGGATCGGTTCGCTGGAGTTGCAGGTGCGGCGCGCCCGGGACCGGGACCCGCAGGGGCCGGGTGTGCCGATTCAGGGTCCGGGGCGGTTCGCGTTCCGAAGCCGCACATTGCCCTCGACCTCATTCTATCGCCGCGGCGAGAGCGGAGCCCGGATGTGGGAGTATCAGACTTCGTTACATCGTTCGATTAGAGTTGTCACGAGTTTGGGCTGAGGCTGCGGATGGGAGGGGCTGCGAGGCCAGCCGCTGGCTGTCATCGCTAGACGGGAATTCGTAGACCAAGCGCAACTGGGTTCCGGGAAACA
>JAJDTX010000097.1 GCA_022826925.1 Bryobacterales bacterium | reverse complement strand
TCCTCTCCGCGCCGGCCTGACCGGCCGCCTGCTGCAAACACCGGCCTGCTGCCGCCCCCTTCGACGGCCCTGCTCCAGCCGGGCCGGTCGCTTCCAAACACTACTGCCGGAAGAACCCGGTTCCCTCCACCCGGCCCCGCTCCTGCACCAGCCTCACGGCCCCTCAACGCGCCTCTCGGATTTCCGCACTAGCACCGATTTCCATGCATTCTGCCGGCAGAGCAATGTGAGAAAAAACCCCGCCCTACTGCCGGAATAATGTGACTCTCTACAGCGGGCAGCGATGACGCGGTGGAGCCGGTGGCGGACGCGGGACCTTGGCTGCGGAGCGATGTGCTGGGGTTGGAATTGCGCAGCGCGAGGCAGGCGGGGGCGACGGTGGTGGTGTTCCGCGACCCGGAGACGGGGGAGGAGTTCGACGGCTCGCTGGCAGCAGTCGAGCAGCGGCGGCGGGCCGCAGAAGATCGCGCCAGTGCGGAGGCGCAGCGTGCCAGCGCAGCGGAGGAAAGAGTGCGGGCATTGGAGAAGCAGCTCCGCAACAGCGCTGGCCATAGCCCTCCGCCGGCGGGCGAGTCCTAGCGGGCTGCGGCAGAAGTCCTGCGTGGTGGGCAGAGCGGTTCAGAGTTACGCCACGCTCAGCCGCGAACGGCTCTTCGGACCTCAGCAGGTGCTTGATTGGGCTAAACCGAAAGCCTCCCCGCGGTCAGCTGGTGCCTTCCGCATGCGAAGACCGCACGACCATCGATTCTTGCCCCAGCCTGATAGGGGCGAATCCATCGCCCTTGCGGGCCGCAACTAAGGATGCAGCAAGTAGGGAATCAGGTTCTCGATTGTGGCGACTGGCTTGGGAGAAGTCGATGGCAGGGATTCCGCCACGCTTGCCCAGTCCTGAACCGGCCCAGCAAGATCGGCGAATGCCACCGGCCCCTTGATCAAGGACCCAGCAATCGGATCGGCGACGATTCCTGCGCCCATGGATGCCCAGCCAGCTTCAAACAAGAGCTTACGGACAGCCCGCTCGTAGGCCCTTGCGGCAAAGACCTGCGTCGACGGATCGTGCGGCAATGCCGCACGGATGTCTAACTCGAATTCACTCTCCCCGAACGCATGGTGCCGTTGACCGGGTTGGCCCCACCGATCGCAGCCTTGGCGGGATGCACCGCGATCGTCTACTCGACGCCGAACGACCACCGCATCCCGATACGAAACGTGCGCCCCGGATCGGCACGATAGAAAGTTGGGTCGGGACCGTCAAGGGCGGAATCAATCGAATCGAAGAGATTGTCGACCGCGCCATAGAGTTCCATCCGTTTGCCCAGGGGCTTGGCCAAGTACCAGTCCCAGAGTTGGTAGCCGTCAGCGATCAGCGTCGCCCTCCGGCCCACAATCGGCCACTTGCCGAGGTATGTGCCGCGGAAGTTCGTGCGTAGCCCTCCGAGTTGCTTGGGCGTCCACCAGATACGGAAGTTGCCGTGGTGCTTATGCCTCTGGCTCAGGAACGCTCCGGTCTGCGTGTCGCGGGCATCGAGATAGGTGTAGGCAGTCGAAACTACCAATTCCTCAGTCAAGCGCAACTGCACCCTGCCCTCCGCTCCGGTCGTGTAGACGTTCTCGATATTGCGATACAGGTAGGTGAGGCGGTTCAGACCGGGCGCGAAGGCGGAGTCCACGCCGAACTGCGTGAGGATTCGGTCCAACTGTTCCGGGGTCCGGGGCCGGCCGAGCAGGTCAGTTTGAATCAAGTTCTTGATCCCGTTCCAGAAATAGGTCGCGCTGAACCGCACCCGGCCGTGCCCACCGTCCACGCCCAGCTGGGTAGTGGTGGAGGACTCAGGGGCCAAAGCAGGGTTGCCGATGATCTGATAAAGCCCGGAAGGCGTCAGGAAGCGGTAGTACAGCTGGCCGAGATCTGGAGCACGGAATCCCTGGCCATAAGACGCCTTGACCCGGAATGTCTCGGACACCCGCAACAGCAGCCCGGCCCGCGGCACCATGCGAGAGCCATAGGCCGAATGGTCGGTCAGGCGCCCGCCAATGGTCAGGCTCAAGCGCGGGTGCGCTTGGATGCGGTCCTGGAACCAGGCATCGGCCATCCGAATCGACACCCCAGCGTTGTCGCCGAGCAGGCGGTTGTACCCGCGATACTCGTTGCTAGTCCAATCAAAGCCTCCCTGTAACAATTGGCGACTGCCCAACACGTGCGAGAGGCTGGTATCGAAGCGGTACAGGCGCTCGTTGAGATTGGCGGTGGAGTTGACCAGGCCCGGCACGCTGGCAAGGTCTACGGCCGAGCTTTCGTCGTACTTGCCGTAGTAGGTCCGCGCTTGCAGCTGCGTGCGCGACGTCAAGCCGGCGCTCAGAGTCATGCCGTAGTTCTGGGCACTGTCGTTGAGCGTGGTGGTCTGGGAGCCGCCGCGTCCGGCATAGATGCTCCTCTCCCGGTTATCGAAGGCATTCGCTAGGAAGCCCACCTTGAACGTCTCGGAGACGTCGAAGTTGAGCTTCGCCATGTAGTCGTAGCGGCGGAATCCCGGCCCGGTCGTGTCAAAGTCTTGGGGAGTCAAGTCGTAGGGGTTGCGCTTGTGGCGCTCGACTGCCAGGAAGCCGGACAAGCGGTCCCGCACAAACCCTGTGTCGGCGCGCAAGTCGACCGTGCCCAGAGACCCGCCGGATGCCGTTACGTTCGAGTCGAAGCGCCTCAGCGGCTCGCGCGTGATCATGTTGATCACGCCGCCGATCGCGTCGGAACCGTACAGCGCGGACGAGGCCCCCTTTACGATCTCGACCCGCTCCAGGCGATTGGTGGATTGGCGGTCCATGTTGATGATGCCGCTCTTGACGCCCCTGGCGCCCACCATCGGGAAACCATCGAGCAAGACCAGTGACTGCCTGGAATCGATGCCGTGGATCTGGGTTCCGCCCCGACTGCCTGGAGAGCGGCTGGTGCGCGTGACGATGCCGGGCTCCTCCGACAGGATGTCGGTCACTCGCTCGTAGCCCGAGTCCAGTAGCTGGCTGCGAGAGATTACCTCGACCTTTGCGATTGAATCTTCGCGCAAGACCTCCTCGCGAGATCCTGTCACCACGATGGATTGCGTCAAGATCGCGGGAGAGAGCGCTAGTGCGAGCGGGGCTTGCCCCGCGTCCACGACTTCGACGGTCTCGGAAGCCGTCTCAAAGTCGGCCTGCGCCGCGCTAACACGGTACGTGCCAGCCCGCACCTCGACAGCGAAGGCTCCCATCGAGTCCGCGCGGTGCGACGTTTCCAGCCCTGTAGCCAGGTCGCGGACGAATACGGACGCACCGGGCAGTGGCGCGCCGCTGATGTCCGTTACCCGCCCCTGCAACTCGATCCTCTCCTGGGCCAAGCCGCTGGCAAGGGTCGCAAGTAGCAGTGCCAGCATCTGCAGTGTGGTCTTTGCCGCAAATTTGATTTCTGTCATGATTCTTCCTCGCATCACTTGGGTCCGCGAATTCGCCGCGCGACCGAACACATCTCCTACGGAGCTGCCTCTCCGCAGCTTGGAGCCGTCAACCACCGCGATCGGGATTCGTCCCTCAGTCGCCGGAAACCTGTTCCAGCAACTCGAGGTCGTCCCACTCGATCAACGTCGCGGCCGCGTCGCCCTCGCCCGCACGAATGACCTGCCGCGAGAGGGGCAAGTACTCTCCGCCGAAGCGTTGGAACTTGCTCAAGTAGCTCCACGCTTCTTGGATCGCGCCGGTCTCGCTGTCGAACCGAACCGCGAAGACATGCCTGGGCAAGTAGCGGCCGGTCGCGGTCGTCACCGTTTCCATCACGTTCAGGACGAGCCGGCTGTTGTCGCCAAAGCCTCGACTGACCTTCAAGATCTGCCGGTCCCGGATGCGGTATGCCGATCTATAGGCGTCTGCCAGCATGATGTGACGGCCCAGCGGGTCGGCGTCCATGGCTGCATAACCTACGCCTTCGTCAGTCGAGTCGCTGTCCGAGGGCACGCGGTGCATCAGCATGGACCGAATGGTCGCCTCGACCGCTTCGGGGAGCTGGCCGTCTTCCATCGCGACCTCAAGCTGATCCGGCATGCGAAACGTGCAGGTGCCGCGCATCAAAGTTCCGTCGACACGCACGGTCAGCCTGCTGCGGAACCCTACGAAACCGTCTGAAAAGACTTCTCGGTTCTCGCGAGCCTGTTGCAATAGCTCGCTGGCGCTGACTTGGTCAGAGTCCGTTTTGCTTCCGGCGTTCACCGACAGCAAGGCGCCGAAGGCGAAGATCATCGCCGACGCCAGCAAGGCGATGCCCATCGCTCCGCGCACGCCGGTGTTTCGCGGCATGGCCCTACCTCGTCCCAGTTGTTGCAAAACGCTTGCTTTAGATGACATCTGTCGAATCTCCCTTGTTCCTTGTGAAATGAAGCGCAAACCTGCTTTCAAAGGCTTGCGCACTCCCGAGACTATAGCAGTTAACGCAATCAACTATCAATAGTGATTCTACGTGGAATCCGTATCAGAGGATTCATTCGAACAATAAAACACTTAAAATCAGTGTTTTGCGCATCGAATCTCCAAATCCTCGACTCGCTGATCTTGCGATTACACGGAGAATTGTTGCAAAACTCTTACATTAGAAGCGGCTCTATGTCCGTCACGAGGCTGTTGCGGCCCCAATCGGCCAAGAGTTTGGCTCCCGGGTGCCACACCCGGCACGCCGGTATCCACCGCTGCGGATCGCTAGAATTGGAGATAGGCCGGACGATTCTCCCGGAACTCGCATTCCCCACGCCATGGATGTTGACTCGAACGGGCCACCCGAGATGTCCGGGCCCTTGCCGCAGTGTCATCCGCCCCTGGGCATGAACCTGCGGGTTTGGCTCAGGGACATCCTGCTCTCGCTGCTGATAGCAACCGGGGTGGTCGTATTCCTGTACCAGCCGGTCAAGGTCGAGGGCACCAGCATGCTCCCGCAACTGGTCGACGAGCAGAGGATCTTCGTCAACAAGTTCGTCTACCGCCTCGACAGCATCGAGCGCGGCGACGTGGTCGTCTTCAAGCTGCCCGAGTATCCGGGGCGCTCCTACATCAAGCGCGTGGTCGGACTGCCCGACGAAACCGTCGAGGTGCGCCGGGGGAAGGTCTACGTAGACGGCCTCGTCATCAACGAGGAGCACGTCCCGCCGCACTACCGCGACTACACCAGCCATCCAAGCGTGACGGTCCCTCCGGACGAATACTACGTGCTGGGCGATCACCGCAATACCTCCAAGGACAGCCGCTCGTGGGGCACCGTCGCGCGGTCGCAGATCACAGGCAAGGCGGTCTTTGCCTACTGGCCGATCGAGAGGTTCGGAGCGGTCCGCTAGGCCCGCAAGACGCAACCCATGAGCTTTCCAGCCACGCTCGCCCTCGAAGACGGGCGCTGTTTCCAGGGTCGCGGAGCGGGCGCTCGCGCCGAGGCGTCCGGCGAGGTGGTCTTCAACACCGGCCTGACCGGATACCAGGAAATCTTCACCGATCCGTCCTACAGCGGCCAAATCGTGGTGCTGACCTATCCGCATATCGGGAACTACGGCACCAACCCCGACGACAGCGAGTCCGAGCGGCCGTATATCGAGGGCCTGGTGGCGCGAGAGTTCTCGGCGGTCACCAGCAACTGGCGCTCTTCGCAGTCAGCCCACGAATTCCTGGCCTCGCGGGGCATTCCGATCATCACCGAGATCGACACCCGCGCCTTGGTGCGCCACATCCGCAAGCACGGGGCGTTGCGCGGAGTGCTCTCCACGCAAGAGACCGCCAGCGAAGAGCTGGTAGCCAAGGCGCGCTCGATTCCCAGCATGGCCGGCCAAGACCTAGCCAGTGGGGTGTCCACGGCCGATCGCTACAGCTGGACTGCCGGCCCGCCGCACTGCTTGCCTTCCTCCCTTCCGAAGGCCACCGCGCGGGGCGACTATCACGTGGTGGCGTACGATTTCGGGATCAAGCGCAACATCCTCAGGCAGCTGGCAGATATCGGCGCGCGCGTCACCGTGGTGCCGTGCGGGACGCTGTCCGAGGACGTTCTCAGCATGAGCCCGGACGGCGTGTTCGTCTCGAACGGCCCGGGGGATCCCGAGCCGCTGCACGGCCCGGCCGCCGAGATCCGCAAGCTGGTCGGGCGCGTGCCGATCTTCGGCATCTGCCTGGGCCTGCAAGTGCTTGGCCAAGCCTTGGGCGGCAAGACCTACAAGCTCAAGTTCGGGCACCACGGGTGCAACCATCCCGTGCTCAACCTGATCACCAACAAGGTCGAGATCACCTCCCAGAACCACGGCTTCGCGCTGGATCCGGACTCGCTCGCTCCGGACGCCATCGAACTCACCCACATCAATCTCAACGACCGGACGGTCGAGGGGTTCCGTAGCCGCAAGGATCCGCTGTTCTGCGTCCAGTACCACCCGGAAGCGGCACCCGGGCCACACGACTCCCAATACCTTTTCGAGGACTTCCGCCAATTGATGGACGCCGCGCACTGACGCCTCGAATCTCGTGCACCTCCGCCTCCCTGCCCTCCACCATGCCGAAACGCGCTGACATCGAGAAGATCATGATCGTGGGCTCTGGTCCCATTGTCATCGGGCAGGCGTGCGAGTTTGACTATTCCGGCACGCAGGCCTGCAAGGCATTGCGGGACGAGGGTTACCAGACTGTGCTGGTCAACTCCAATCCCGCCACGATCATGACCGATCCGGAGCTAGCCGAGAAGACCTACATCGAGCCGCTGACTACGGAGTACCTGCGCTCGATCATCGCCCGCGAGCGGCCGCAGGCCCTGCTGTCCACGGTCGGCGGGCAGACCGGCCTGAACGCCTCGGTGGCGCTGGCCGAGGCCGGCGTCCTAGACGAGTTCGGGGTCGAGCTGATCGGCGCCAACCTTGAGGCGATCCGCAAGGCCGAGGATCGCCAAGCGTTCAAGGCGGCGATGACTGAGATCGGGCTCGAAGTGCCGCGCTCGCGGCTAGTCTCCGATGTCGAGGATGGCCTTGATTTCGCATCGGAAGTGGGCTATCCAGTCGTGCTGCGACCGAGCTTCACCCTAGGCGGCACCGGTGGCGGCTTGGCCTACAACTCCGAGGAGATGCACTCCCTGCTGCGGCGCGGCCTCGAGCTCTCCCCCGTCCACGAGGTGCTGGTCGAGGAGAGCGTGCTCGGCTGGAAGGAATACGAGATGGAGGTGATGCGCGATCTGGCCGACAACGCGATCATCATCTGCTCCATCGAGAACTTCGACGCGATGGGCGTGCATACCGGCGATTCGATCACCGTGGCTCCCGCCCAGACGCTGACCGACCGCGAATACCAGCTCATGCGCGACGCCTCGCTCGCCTGCCTGCGCAAGATCGGCGTCGACACCGGCGGCTCCAACGTCCAGTTCTGCATCGACCCCGAGACGGGCCGCATGCTGATCATCGAGATGAATCCGCGCGTCTCTCGCAGTTCAGCCCTGGCGTCGAAGGCGACCGGCTTCCCGATCGCCAAGATCGCGGCCAAGCTGGCCGTCGGGCTCCGCTTGGACGAGATCCCCAACGACATCACGCAAAAGACGCCGGCCAGCTTCGAGCCCAGCATCGACTATGTCGTGGTCAAGGTGCCGAAGTGGCAGTTTGAGAAGTTCCCCGGCACCGAGCCCGTGCTCGGCGTGCAGATGAAGTCGATCGGCGAAGTCATGGCTATTGGCTCGACGTTCAAGCACTCTCTGTGGAAGGCCATCCGGTCCCTCGAGACTGGCCGGAAGTCGGGCAGCGATGTTTACAGCGCCGACTTGGTCCCGAAGCGCCTGATCACTCCCCACCCGGACCGGCTCAACTACATCCGCTTCGCGCTGGCTGAAGGCTACAGTGTCGAGGATATCTGCGAGATGACCGGCATCGACCCATGGTTCGTCTCCCAACTCAAGTCCGTAGTCGACCTGCAGCAAGATCTGGCCCAGACCAGCCTTGACGAGGTGTCTCCCGCCCAGTTGACCATGGCGAAACGCTCCGGCCTGTCCGACAACCGGCTGGCCCGCCTGTGGGACGAAACCGAGACTGCCGTGCGCAACCGGCGCAAGGAATGGGGGATTCGGGCCGTGTTCAAGCGCGTGGACACGTGCGCGGCCGAATTCGAGAGCTTCACGCCGTACCTGTACTCGGTCTACGAAGAAGAATCCGAGGCGGAGCCGACGGACAGGCGCAAGATCATGATCCTGGGCTCCGGGCCCAACCGCATCGGGCAAGGCATCGAGTTTGACTACTGCTGCTGCCATGCGTCGTTCGCCCTGCAAGAGCTGGGCTACGAGTCGATCATGGTCAACTGCAATCCGGAGACCGTGTCGACCGACTACGACACCAGCGACCGGCTGTACTTCGAGCCCCTCACTCTCGAGAACGTGCTCAACATCTGCGATGAGGAGAAGCCCGACGGGCTGATCGTTCAGTTCGGCGGCCAGACTCCGCTGACGCTGGCGTTGCCCCTGAAGGCGCACGGCATTCCCATCATCGGCACCGATCCGGAATCGATCGACCTAGCGGAGGACCGCGACCGCTTCGGACGGCTGCTGGTCGAACTGGACATCCCCCAACCGGCCGGCAGCACGGCCACAACCCAAGAGGGCGCCCTGGAAGCAGCCAAGCAGATCGGGTATCCGGTGCTGGTAAGGCCCAGCTACGTCTTGGGCGGACGTGCCATGGTGATCGCGTACGACGGTGCCACCGTCGAGAGCTACATGCGCGATGCGGTCGTGTACTCCCAAGATCGCCCGATCCTGATCGACAGGTTCCTTGAGAACGCCCTTGAAGTGGACGTAGACGCGCTCTGTGACGGGGATGAAGTGGTGATCGGCGGGATCATGGAGCACATCGAGGAAGCCGGCGTGCATTCTGGCGACAGCTCGTGCGTGCTGCCGGCGCAGACCATCCCCGACAACACGCTCGAGACCATCGCGGACTACACGGTGCGGCTGGCAAAGGCCCTCAACGTCATCGGGCTGGTGAACGTGCAGTATGCGGTGCACGAAGGCAGGGTCTATGTGATCGAGGTCAACCCGCGCGCCTCGCGAACCGTTCCCTATGTGAGCAAGGCCACCGGAGTGCCGCTGGCCAAGATCGCGGTGGGACTGATGACCGGGCGCAAGCTCGCCGACTACGGGCTCAGCCAAGGTGTTCTGCCGACGACGAAGGTGTGCGTCAAATCCCCGGTGTTCCCGTTCAACAAGTTCAGCGGCGTGGACCCCCTGCTCGGCCCGGAGATGCGCTCGACGGGCGAGGTGATGGGGATAGGGGCGTCCTTCGGCGAAGCCTTCGCGAAGGCCCAGCTCAGCGCGGGCCACATGCTGCCGGACGGAGGATCTGTATTTCTGAGCGTGAACTCACGCCAGAAGGCGGAAGGCGTGGAAATGGGCAGGAAGTTTGCTGACCTCGGCTTCCAGATCTACGCGACGCGGGGCACCGCGAAGGCGCTGCGCAACGCGGGCCTGCGTTGCCGCACTGTTATGAAGGTCGCCGAGGGGCGTCCGAACGTACTGGACCTCATCACCGACCGCAGAGTCGACCTGATCGTCAACACGCCGTCGGGCGCTCACGCGTTTGAAGACGAGAAGAGGATTCGTAGCGCGGCCATCCAGCAAGCGATCCCGAGCATGACCACGCTCAACGCCGCCAAGGCCGCCGTGAACGGCATCGCGGCCCGGAAGCACGGGCAGCCGGGGGTGCTGTCGCTTCAGGACCTGCACGCCAAGGGCGAACCGCTCCCAGCATAGGGGTATCAGCAACCCTTCGCGGCCATTCTGACCCGGCCGGGGTGCCGATTTCGTGCGCCCTACAATGGTCCTTTATGGCGGCGATCCGGCGGGCCCTTCTTAGCGTTACCAACAAGCACGGCGTGGTCGAATTCGGCCGTCAACTAGCCGACCTCGGAGTGGAGTTGATCTCCACGGGCGGCACTGCCCGGGTGCTCCGTGAAACCGGCCTGACGGTTCGCGACGTCGCGGATGTCACCGGCTTTCCCGAGATGTTGGACGGGCGCGTCAAGACCCTCCATCCGCGCGTGGCAGGTGGCATTCTGGCCATGCGCTCGAACGCCGAGCACATGCAAGCCCTGCGTTCGCACGAGATCGAGACCATCGACATGGTCGTGGTCAATCTCTACGCGTTTGAAGCGACAGCCGCCAAGCCGGGAGCTACCTTCGACGAGTTGATCGAGAACATCGATATCGGCGGCCCCTCGTTGATCCGGGCCGCGGCCAAGAACTTCCGAGACGTTGCGGTGGTCACCGACCCGTCCGACTACGAAGCTATCGGCGCGGAGCTCATGGCGTCTGGATCCCTAGCTGAGCAGACCCACTGGAAGCTCGCCCAGAAGGCATTCGAAGCCACGGCCAGTTACGACCGGGCAATTGCCGGAACGCTCGGCGCCCTGCAGGCCGGGGATGTCCCGGCAAGCATCGCTGAAGACCTGGCACCGCCGATCCTAGATCTCCGCGTGCCGCGCAAGCAGGTATTGCGCTACGGCGAGAACCCCCATCAACAGGCGGCGCTGTACAGCGATGGCCGCTCTGGCGTCGGAGGCGCCCGGCAGCTGCACGGCAAGGAGCTTTCCTACAACAACCTCGTCGACCTTGACGCCTCTTGGCAGCTGGCATGCGAGTTCGAGCAGCCGGCAGTGGCGATTATCAAGCACACCAATCCGTGCGGCTGCGCCGAGGCCGATTCGCTGGCAGAGGCCTACCGTAAGGCCCTGGCATGCGATCCAGTGTCGGCCTTCGGGTCAGTGATCGCCGTGAGCCGGGCGGTAGATCGCGAAACGGCCGAGGAGATGTCGAAGCTGTTTGTCGAAGCGATTGCAGCGCCGGGCTTCGACCCGGACGCCTTGGAACTGCTGCAAGCCAAGAAGAACATCAGGCTGCTCGAGATCGGCTCCCCCGCCCCTGGCACCGTGCTGAAGAGCGTTTCGGGCGGCTTCCTGATCCAGACCGAGGATCGGCCCGAAACCAGTCCGGATCGGTTTGAAGCCGTCAGCCAGCGCCCCCCGTCCGACGCCGAAGCTCAAGCGCTGCGCTTTGCCTGGAAGGTCGCCAAGCACGTGAAGTCCAACGCCATCCTCTACGCCCGCAACGGGCAGGCACTCGGCGTGGGGGCCGGTCAGATGAGCCGCGTGGACGCGGCGCGCCTCGGTGCTATGAAGGCCGCGCTGCCTCTCGAGGGGTGTGTGGTCGCGTCGGACGCGTTCTTCCCCTTCGCAGATGGAGTGGAAGAGATTGCCAAGCACGGCGCCACGGCTGTGATCCAGCCTGGCGGCTCGCGGCGGGACGCGGAGGTGATCGAAGCGGCCGATCGTCTGGGCTTGGCCATGGTGTTCACGGGCGTGCGACACTTCCGGCACTGAATCGGTACCGGTCGCTGTCCCTGCAAGTGACCGTGGTAAGCAGCTTCCCCTGCATAGGTTGTGCCGATAGAGGGCGTACGAAAGAACGCTCCCCATAGAGTCTCCTGGCTGGAGCTGAGCACGTCGAACGGGGATTGACTACAAGAGCCCCAAACCCGCAACGCTTCGCAAGTTCTTGGCGCGGGTGGGTTCCAAGTCGAAGTGGGAGCCCGCTCAGACAGGCGCGTGAGGAAACGTCCACCAAGCGCCAGAGCGGGGCGCCTCAGCGCCCAAGACCCGCAGCTCCGCGCACTTCAGGAAGTGGCGATGGCGAGCCCCTGCGGTGGTACGGAATGGTCGACGCTCACCAAGCGGCGACGCTCCCATCTTCGTGCCAGACGCGGCTCATGGGCTTGGTGCCCTTGAACGGATGCCTAGCCAGCGCCTGTTCGTCGACCTCGAATCCGAGGCCCGGCTTGTCAGGCAGGGGGAAATACCCGTCCACCATTCGCATTGCCGGGAAACCCAGCCAGTCCTGCCACAGCAGTTCCTTGAACGTCGGCTCCACGCCGGAGCAGATCTCTTGGACCATGAAGTTGGGCATCGCCGCGTCCACGTGCAGGGTGGCAATGCTCCCGATGGGTCCTTCGCAGGCATGCGGGGCCATGTAGCACCCCGACGCCTCGGCCATCGCGCCCACCTTCCAGAGGGCAGTGAGTCCTCCCACATGGTTGATGTCGCACTGGAGAATGTCCACAGTGCCGTCCTCCAGCAGCTGGTGGGTGGAGTAGTGCGCCACGAGGCGCTCGCCCGTGGCGATCGGGACTGTGGTTCTACGCGCGATCCGAGCCATCGCCTTGTAGTTCTCCGGTGGACACGGCTCCTCGATGAACATTAGGTGGAGCGGCTCGACCTCCTTGCAGATGATCGAGGCTACGGTCGGGCTGGTCTTGGCGTGGAAGTCGATGCCGATGTCGATCCCGTCTCCGAGTCCTTCACGGATCATCTGGATTCGCCGGACCGCGTCGTTGATCCGCTCGTTGGTCTCGATCCACTCGTAGTACCCGGGGATCCCACTCTTGAACGCGGTGATCCCGAGATCTTCCGCGGACTCGCGCAGCGCAGCGAGTTCCTCAGGCGTGTTCGCTCGGGCGTGGTAGTAGCCGCGGACGCCGCGGGGATCGACAGGCCCTCCCAGCAGGCGGTACACCGGCTGGCCGAGCACTTTCCCGCGGATGTCCCACAGCGCCTGGTCGATGCCGGCGATCGCCGAGCCGAGGATCGGGCCAGCGCGGTAGAACGCATGGATATACATGCTCTGCCAGATGTGCTCCACGCGCATCGGGTCCTGGCCGAGGTAGAACTCCTTGAGGTCATCGATGGTCTGCAGGACGGCACCGGCCTTGCCTTCGAGAGTGGCCTCGCCCCAACCGACAACGCCCTGATCCGTCTCCAGCTTGACGAACACGTACGGACGGTCGGAGTCGTCTTCCCACGTAACGCCAAACGTCTTCACGCCGGTGACGCGAATCGGACCGGGCGCTGCAGCGAGGGCCGCGGCGGCAACGGGTGCGCACCCGCACCCCGGGAGCGCCGCCGCATGTCGGGCCCGCCCGGCGATCGCGGGCGAAGCGCCCGCCATCAGGGCTCCTCCGAAGAACTGGCGTCGGTTCATGCGGCGTACTCCTGCAATGCGGCCTCGTCAATCTCGAGCCCAAGGCCCGGGCCCGTCGGCAGCGTGAAGAATCCGTCGACAACCTGCGGCACCGACTCGCCGGCGATTGCAGCGTGCATCCTTCGCTCGGCTTCGTCCGTCGAAAAGGCCACTTCCTGAACCACGAAGTTGGGGATCGACGCCGCGACCTGCAGAGCTGCGGCGGTGCCGATGGGGCCGCCTCGATGGAACGGCGCAACCGCCGTGTAATAGGCCTCCGCCAGCGAGGCCAGCTGGCGCACGCCGCTGATTCCATGGAGTCCGATGTCCGGCCTGAGCACGTCGATGACCTGCATGCGCAGCAGATCCTGGAATCGACCGCTGGAAGTGAGGAACCTGCCCCATCCAACCGGCGTGACGGATTCGTGCGAGATCTTCTCCAGCGCGGCGTCGCTGATCGGGCTGGTCGGCTCATCCATCCACATCAGATGGAACGTCTCAAGGCGGGCGGCCAGTCCGGCCGCCTCGGCCGCGGTGGTGCGTCCGGCACAGTCGAGAACGAGGTCTGTTGCGCCAGCCTGGCGCAGCCGCCGGAGCATAGCTTCCGTGTCGGCGAAGAACTCTCTTCCACGAGTGGGTGTCCCCTGGGGAAGCAGCGCAGGCACCGAGAATGCCCGGAAGCCGGGTTCCCGGGCAGCCGAGAGTTGCTGGCTCAGTTCCGCTTCGCTGCTCCCCCACAGCGAGGCCATGGCCCGCGCCTTGTCGCGGGTCCGCCCCGCGAGGAGGTCATAGACCGGGGCATCCGCAATCTTCCCACGCACGTCCAAGAGAGCGATGTCGACCGCACCGCGGATTTCCGCTGCCGCGGCAGACAGCGAGACGCGGATGGCCGTGCTTGCCATGGCGTCCTTGCCGACCAACGCATCGGCGTGCCGCAACGCCTCGGCGACTGACGAGGCGGGGTCCGCACCGGCGCTGGTCTCTCCGTAGCCGGTCACGCCTGCATCGGTGCGCAGGGCGATGACCAGCCGCGGGACCGCCTCCGGACCCGAGCGGATCGCCCACGCATTCAGACCGCTGATGGCGATCTCAGGCGTCAGGCCCGTGGCGGCCGGGGTGCCTGCCGCCAGCGACGCCAATCCGAACAGCTTCTTGGACCGACCAGACGACATGGCTCACGCGTGGCTGGCATTGTACCGCCAAACGTCACGCCTTGCGCGATGCTCGTCGCCTGGGGATCGGGGAATTTAGAGTCAATTCGGAGTCAGCGGCAGTCCACAGCGAGGCCGGGCGCCCGCTGCGAGTCCTCGCTCGGCTGGGCGCGCGTTGGAACACCTCTTCAGGCTCAAGGAAAGCCATCGCCGCGCTCGCAACTACCCCGTCCGCCGGGCCCCAACTCCCCTCATCCCGCTCGAGGTAAACCCCCTCCGCGCTGAGATCTGGCGCTGCTTGCTCCGCCGCCGTCGGCACGGATCGGCCAACTCTCCGGAACGAGTGGTTCTCGCGTACTTTTCGCTGGAAATTTCCGGGATCGAGCTTCGTGTCCCAAATCGTCTCGTAGACCTTGCGGAGTTCGCTGATGGTGAACTCCGAGTCGCAAAATCTCGCCGCGAGCGCGGTGTACTCCAGCTTCGCCCGGACGCGCTCCAAGGCATCGGAGACGATCGCTCCGTGATCGAACGCCAGCTCGATGTCGCCATCCTCGATCTCTGACACGGGCACGAGTTCCGCCTGCGCGGCATCGCTGCCGCCAATTGGCGAGGGAAGCTCGGCACAAGCTCCCCAATAGGCGACCGTGACCACTCGCATGCGCGGGTCCCGTCCGGGCGAGCCGTAGCTGCGCAGTTGTTCCAAGTAGACGGAGTCTTCATCAACGCCCGTCTCCTCCTCAAGCTCGCGGGCTGCCGCGGCATCCAGGCCCTCGTCGGGCTGAACGAAACCCCCGGGCAAGGCCCAGGCCCCCGCGAACGGCTCGATTCCCCGCTGGATCAGCAGGACATGGAGCTCTTCTCGTCGAATCGCGAACAGCGCCACGTCTACGGTGACCGCGACTGGAGGGTAGTCACCAGGGTTGTAGCCAAGACCGCCGTCGGAGCTCATCGGACATCTCCCACTTGAATATTGACACACCCAAACTTCCGCACACGACCTCCACAGGACGCCCGCAGACCAGCCGCAGAAATTTTTCTTCGTTACTTATTGACATCATAACAATAATCCTGCATACTTATTGTCAGATTGATATTATCAGTCTGACAATAAGTTTTGGAGCGCATGCAAAGGAGGCAAGCCATGACCAACCACTCACATCTTCCGAACCTCGAGACTGCAGCCATCGGCAGCCCGATCACGCGGCTGGGAGTTTCGTTCTTCCCCATCTACTTGATGGATGCCGACCTTCCGGAAATCTCGACCGGGCAGGACTCGGGCCTCGTCATCGAGGAGCTCGAGAACCCAACCGTTCCGACCCTGCTGGCGCACAATCCCACTCGCAAGCCGATCTTGGTGGTCGAAGGCCAGCACTTCCTGGGCGGCAAGCAGAACCGTACGATCAATGGGACGGTGCTCGTTCCCTCCATGACCAAGCTGGAAATCCCGGTCTCGTGTCTTGAGCAGGGACGCTGGGGACGCGCGGAGGCGTACAGGCAAGCGGAGACCTTCGCTCCTCGCATGGTGCGCCTGCGGAAAGAGGAGTTTGTCAACCAGTCCATGCGCCACAGCGGGTCGCGAGAGGGCGATCAGGGCGCCGTCTGGAACGAGGTCGCCGACGTGCTGGAGGCCGCGGAAGCTCACTCGGAGACCTCGGCGGCGTCTGTCATCGACGACGTGTACCGCCGGGACAGCCGCCGGGGTGACGCCGTCGCGGAGCTCGTTGGCCTAGGGCCGCTTCCGCGCCAGAGCGGGATCGCGGTCACTCACGGGCGTTGGGTCGCGGCAATCGAGCTGTTCGGCTCGCCGGAACTGCTCAAGGCGCACTGGGAGGCCTTGATCCGGTCGTACCTGCTGGAGAACGTCGGGGCTCTGGGGCGCCCGTCTCCGACCCGAGTGCTCCGCATTCTCAGGCGCTTCGGGTCGCTCAAGTCACGAAATGCACAGGGGGTTGGGCTCGGAATGGATCAGCGGGTGGAGGATCGGAGGATCGTGGGGCAGGCGTTGACCCTGGACGGGGTGATCGTGCATGGCAGCGCGTTTGCTCGCACTTCGGATGAGTCAGTGCCGTCGCCGGAGCTAGTCGTCTACTAGCCTCGCGAACGCCCCGCGGTCGACGCGTTCAGCGATAGTGCTCAAGGTATGCCCGCAGCCTCGCCGCCTCGTCGGCCGCCAGGGGATCGTCTTCCACTTGGTACAGGCGAGTACGAACTACGAACAGGTCCATGTCTTCCTCGCTCGGCGGCGTGCCCCTCTCGATGATCTCCCGCACCTTCTGAGAAAAGAAGCTGCCCCAATCCGGCTGGCGGCCGTCCACGTCGGTAAAGCCGTACTCCTTCGCCAGCCCCCAGCTCGAGAACAGCCCGCCGCTTCTGGCCCCGACCTCCGGATCGGCGGCCAGCGCCGCCACCGCCCGCCCGACGTAGCACGGCGTCTCGGACTCGGCAAAATACGGATCCTTCTCGATGGCGTCCCGCCAGTTCGCCTCGGTGACCCCGAAGTGGTCGAGCACCGCCTCAGATCGCATCATCCCCGGCGTGAGCGCCACTGCCGCCACCCGGAACGCATGCAGGTCAGCCGCCATGGCGTAGGCCAGCCGAATAACCGCGTTCTTGGCGAGGTCGTAGAAGAGATTGCCGCGATACCCGAGGGTGTCGCCATCCGTGACTTCGACCACGAGGCCCGCGTCACGCTCGACCATCAGGGGGACGCCATGCCGGCTCGTGATGATGTGGCTGTGGACGGCGCGCTCCAGCAGCTCGAGTCCCCGAGCGGTGGAGAGCTCCCAGAAGGGCGCTCCCCACTCGGTCAACGCGTCGCCGCCCCAGATGTCGTTGACGAGCAGGTCGAGCCGGCCCTGCTCCGTACGGACGCGCGCGAACAGCTGCTCGACCTCCGCCTCGACGGTGTGGTCAGTGCGGACGGCGATGCCGCGGCCTCCCGCCGCGGTCACCATCTCCGCCGTCTCTTCGATCGTCTCTGGCCGCCCGGCGGTGGCGGGGCGCCCGCTCACGCTGCGGCCGGTGCAATAGACGGTGGCACCTGCCTCGCCCAGCATCCGGGCGATACCCCGGCCGGCGCCTCGGGTGGCGCCGGCGACGACGGACACCTGGTCTAGCAGAGGCTGGTCGGTCATCAGGTCGCTGGCAGGTTCGGCGGACGGCCTCTGATCAGGGATCGGTCGACCGGCGTGGCTGCCATGGTCACGGTTGCGGCTTCAGCTCTATGATCTGGATCAAGTTGCCGCACGTATCGTCGAACATTGCGGAAATAACGCTTCCGAGGTCCGTTGGCGGCTGCACGAATCGAACGCCTCTTGCCACGAGACGCTCGTACTCGGCTCCGATATCGTTGACCGCGAAGGAGTTACTGGGTATCCCGTCCTCCACAAGCGCATTGACGAATGGACGGACTGCGGGGTGGGCATCGGGCTCCAGCAGCAACTCCGCCCCCTCCGGGTCTTCCTCGGATACGACGGTAATCCAAGCGTGTTCTCCCACAGGGATGTTGTGCTTTACACGGAAACCAAGGGTTTCGGTGTAGAACCGAAGTGCCTTCTGTTGGTCGTCTACGAAGACACCGGATATGTAGATCCTCATTTCTAGATTCCCTCCTCTGTTGGGATCGAAGAGCGATCGACCTGACCGATCGACGAGCTCAACCGGCCCCGTCCCCAATCGGCACCGTAGTCTCAATCGGGCGACGCGAATTATCTCGCAGGCTGGTTCGCGTCTAGACTAGCACCAGCGGCGGCCGTCAACCGCGACGGGCTGTAGTCGGCACATGGGGCGCAAATCGGCAAGACGAAAGCGCGCAAGGGTCGCCCGGCCATCCCAAGAGCCGCCACGATCCCGACGATCGTACTTGGTACTGGCAGCCATCGGTCTCGCCATCATCGGCGCCGGCGGTTTGACCTACTCTTGGCTGAGCCAACAGGACGCGACCCACCTGCGATCCACCGACTTCGCAGAGCCAGCCAAGTTCACCGATCCCCAGGCTTGCCAGCCGTGTCATTCGGACATTTGGGATTCGTATCAGCAGACCGGAATGGCGCGTTCGTTCTATAGACCGGGGTCCGACAACACAGTCGAGGACTACAACCACTCGGATGCCTTCCGCCATGCGGCTTCAGATCGCTACTACCGCATGGTCCTCCGCGATGGGCGCTACTTCCAGCGCCGCCACCAAATTGATGCTCGCGGCTCAGAGACCAACGTGTTGGAGCGCGAGATCCACTTCGTCTTGGGATCTGGCAATCATGCCCGGAGTTATCTCCACCTGGCACCGAGCGGAAAGCTGACGCAGCTGCCGCTGGGCTGGTACGCCGAGGACGCTGGCAAGTGGGGCATGAGCCCCGGCTACGACCGGCCCAATCACGATGGTTTCCAGCGGGTCGTGGCTTACGACTGCATGTTCTGCCACAACGGCTACCCGCGTGTCGCGCCGGGATCGGACCGGCCAGGCCGGCTCCCGCGCTATACCGGAGAAATCCCCGAGGGCATCGATTGCCAACGCTGCCACGGTCCGGGTTCAGACCATATCGCCGCGGCCACAGCGAGCGCTCCAGAAGCCGAGCGAATCAAGGCGTCCATCGTCAACCCGGCGAATCTCTCCCCGCAAGCGGCCATGGAGGTCTGCATGCAATGCCACCTCGAACCGACGAGCCGCCCCCTGCCCAACATCGTGCACAAGTACGGACGCGGGCACTTTTCGTATCGCGCCGGCGAACCGCTTCGCGCGTACGCGCTGTATTTCGACCACGCCGCCGGGACTGGCTGGGACGAGAAGTTCGAGATCAACCATTCCGCCTACCGCCTGCGCCAGTCTCCCTGCTTCGTGGAGAGCGGCGAATCGCTGTCGTGCATCAACTGTCACGACCCCCATAAGCCCTCCGGAGGCGCGGAGGCGTCCGAACGCTACGACGCTGCCTGCCTAGAATGCCACCAGACACGGATGCAGGTTCTATGGGCCGCCGGCCAGCACTCGTCGAAGGCGAACTGCGCAACCTGCCACATGCCGAAGCGTCGCACCGACGATGTCGTTCACGCGGTCATGACGGACCACAGAATCCAAGCTCGCCCGGCCCAAGGCTTGCTTCGTCCCAAGGCCGAGCGAAGCACTCTCCGAGAAGTGTCCTACAAAGGCACCGTAGTGCCGTACTACCCAGCCACTTCAGACGCGCTCTATGCAGCTGTGGCGCAAGTTGCCCAAGGCTCCGATCTTACGACAGGCATCGAGCGACTCGAGTCCGCAATCACTGATCACAATCCGGACGATGCAGAGTTCTATTTCGACCTCGGCGCTGCGTATCAGGATGCGGGGGATCTCAGAAAGGCTGCCCACTGGTTTAAGCAAGCGGTAGCGCGCGAGGCGAGCTTCGTCTTGGCCCAGGTCCGCTTGGGATCCGTTCTCTCGCAAGCCGGGGATTTCCAACAAGCGGAGCAAGTGCTTCGGGCAGCCGCCAATCTCGCCGCCGATGATCCGCGCGTCACCCGCGAACTCGGCTTGCACTATGCCCGGCAAGGGCTATACGAACAAGCGGCCGAGGCCAGCCGCACCGGTATCGCCTTGGATCCCGATCTGCCCGAATTCCACAACAACCTAGGCGGCGCGCTGGGAGAGCTGGGACGTTTCGACGAGGCCGCAGCCGCGCTTCGGCAAGCGATTCGCCTGCAACCTGACCTTGCCGATGCGCAATTCAACCTCGGCAACATTCTGGCCGCCCAGGGCCGCACGCAAGAGGGTGTGCGCCACTGGCTGGCTGCGATCCGCAGCCAGCCGGGCCATTCCGGCGCGCGCTACAACTACGCAGTCGTCCTCGCTTCAAGCGGCGATTACGACAGGGCCTTGGAACAGCTTGATGCCGCCCTGCGCTCCGAACCAGACTTTGAACGAGCTCTCGATCTCAAGCGAACCCTCACCACCAACACAGGGTCGAACTGAGGGACTTGCGGCTTGCGCAACAGCTTCACACGGCATGTAGATCTGGCATGCCGCGTTGGAATCTACAAGACAACGTCGCGCACACAATTGGCACAAGTTGCTTTCAATCAAGCTCTTTTGAGTTCGTAGTTCACGTAACTGTCGACGACGAGATCGCTTAATGCATAACTTGAGCGTTGGACTTGGCGCAGAAACTCTTCGCGATCCGCGCAGCCCGCCCAGTCTTGTGCGACTGTCTGACGCGCCTGCTGGGCCAGCGTGACGATGCGTTCGCGTTGACCAGAAATGGGCGACTCACCGATTCCTCCCAGCACTGTGGCCTGACGTTCTAACGAATGCACCAAAGACAGCGGCAGCAACTCGCTGTTGACGAGGACATCTTCAACTTTCCTCGGTTCGACCGCCACGCCGTGGCACTGGCTGTAGATCGGATAGCCGTGATACACGTCCAGCAAGCTAATCCAGTCAGAATCAATCGCGCCACCTGCCCTGCGGTCCCCCTCGGTTTGCGCAAGCAAGAGCGCGGCAAGGAGTTGAATCCGCTCGACGCACTGGCCAAGGTCGATGAACCGCTTGCCCTCGTCCCAGTGCTTGGTGACTTCGGCAACACCTGTAAACGTATCGATGTCCCGCAGGGTGTCGATATAGAACGCGGGACGGGAGGTCTCCCAGAATTCTTCTATGTTTCGATCGCGGATGCGCAGGAAGGCCTCGTTGATGCACTGCCACATCTCGCCGCTGATGTAGTTGCGGGTCTGGCGCGCATTCTCGCGCGCGCACTGGAGACAGCTCCAGACCGAGGCGGGATTGAATTGTTCGAAAGTCAGGTCGCCCGCCAGGGTGTACGAATCGGCCAACGTAAAGTCATCGTCAGAGTCGAACTCTAGGCCGCCGACCGGGGGCAGTCGGCCCAAGCAGAGATAGATCCGCACCCAGCCGTAATGGATCTCGCGGACGGATCGGTCCGCGAGCGATTCGATTTGAATTTGCAGCAACCGGCAGAGATGTTGCGCCCGAGCAAGGTAGCGGGCCATCCAGTAGAGGTCGAGAGCGCAACGGGCAAGCATGCGAGATCTTTGAACGTGCTAGGTCGGACCGTGGCTAGGCAGCTTGGAGTGCCGACTTCGACGGGAGACGCTAGCGGACGCGACGTTGGCCAGCATCTGCACTTGAAGCACGCTCAGTTCCGCGACGGCTAGTTGACCCGACCGAATACTTGGACTCTCTGGCCGGTTACCTCGGTCACAAACAGGCGGCCGCTCCGATCGTGATCCATTAAGTGCGGCAAGAGCAGGGCCTCCGGCCCGCCCCATTGGTGGGTCATCCGGCCGTCGCTCAGGCTCAGGTGGCTGATGGTATGGGCATCGCCGTCAGTGACGATAAGCTCATCACCGACGACCTGAACGCCGAACGGATTGCCGAATCCACTCCACGCGGCCACGAAGGTACCGTCCTTGGAAAAGACCTGGACACGGTCGTTGCCGCGATCCGCGACGTAGATTCGATCCTCCGCATCGATGCCGATGCCGTGGGCAGCGGCGAATTCACCCTCCCCGCTGCCCTTCCGGCCCCATTGAGCCTTGAAGGTGCCATCCGCGGCCAGACGCACGATGCGGCCGTTTCCCGCATCCGCTACGTAGATGTCGCCGTTCGAAGCGAAGGCTATGTCATCAGGTGACCGAAAGTGGGTCTCGTCGTCCCCGCCAACACCCGCCTCGCCATATGTAGCCAACACCTTGCCTTCCGGCGAGAACTTCCAGAGAACGTGGAGGTTGTTATCCGTTGCCCAGACGTTACCCTCGGCATCCACGCGTAGTCCGTGCGCGACACCGAACATTCCCCCGCCCCAGCCGTGAGAAAACTTCCCGGCGGCGTCATAGGCCAGCACGGGCGGCTCCCCGCGATGCAGCACGTAGAGTTGTCCAGCGGGCCCGACAGCCACCGCCGAGACCGCGTCCAGTTCAACGTCTTCGGGGATCTTGAGAAAACCCTCTGACCGGTACGGATCAGCCGACGCTATGGCCAGCAAAGTGCCAGAGGCGAAGACTGCAACTGCTCGAAGATAGCTGCGGCGCAAGCCGCTCAAACGGAATCTCATTGCTCCATTGTCTGTTCGTCCGCAGCCCCCATTTCCGGACCGACCACGGCCACGCCGATCAGCTCTCTGCCTTCGTTGTAAACGCCAAAGGCGAACGATGCGGACGGCGTCTTGAGATCCCATAGGAAAGGCTCCTGGGCTAGGCCGGGCCCCAACGGGCGAACCGTGAAATGCGCATCCTCCGGCAGAGCGACCACCGTGGCGTCGCCGGAGGCCACATCCCAGGTCACGATGCGCGTTGAGGGCGGCTGGCCGGGTCGCCTCGCGTTGGCGAACGCCCTTCCGATCAACGGTATGACGCCGAAGGGGCGACGGCCTTGCTGGGCAAGCTGGCCGGCTCCTGACCCCAGTTCCACTCGTTGGAATCCTTCCGGCAGGGCTAGGACAGTTGAGGTTCCAGCTTCCAGATCTACTCTCAATAGTCCCTCGTTGCCCGGGAACGGCTGGACCTGAACCCCTTGGTTATTGGTCCGCGGTGGGCCGCTGGTCGCCAGCGCCACGATCAAGCTCTGGCCGTCTACGCTCTGTGTCAGCTGGTTGTTGTACGGGATGCCGATTGCGGCGGGGGGCTCGGCCGCATTGCTGGGGAATTCGATCTGCCGGAAGGTCTCGCTCGTGCCATCAAAGACATGGATCTTCGTTGACGCTTGGTACGGCACCTCGCGAGCGCCGTCCCCGAAGTACAGGTAGCTATTGGAGGCGCCCTTCAGCCAGACGTCGAGCTTCTCCCCTTCGCCAACCATGACTTGGCGGACTTCTTGCGTTACCGTGTCGAAGACTACCAGCCGGTCGCCGGCACAGATCCCGCCATCGCGAGGCTCGCCGAATTCAGTCAGGGCTTCGCCGGAGCCTACGATAGCGATCGTGCGAGTCGCCGGAATCCGGAGCCACCGGACCTGCGTGACGCAGTTGGCCGCGTAGACCCCTGGCCCGAATTCGATGGCAGCTAGCGTCATCGTCGCGGTCGGTTGGGACTCGCCGTCGCCGGCGGCCGCCGCGGTCGTATCGCCCGGATCAGGCAGGGTCAGTTGGACAGCCATGAGCCCGTCCTGGGTGCCATCCGTCTTCCGAATGCCCACGAATGAGGCGGTGACACCCGCGAAGCCCCCGGTGGCCGGAGCCAACGAAGGCCCGCCCTGGAACTCTCCTCGCGGGTTCTGGCGGCGCGGCGGAGCAATCGGGTCCCACCCATCGGGGACTTCCACCTTGGTCACGACGTTCGCGTCGCCGTCGAACAGGATGGCATGCGGACGAATGCCGGCGTCAGCCGAGGCTGGACCCCAGATCCGCACGCGGTACCCGCCGAAGAAATTGGCGTTGCCCTGCGCCAAAATAACGCTCAGGCCGTCGACCTCGTCGGGCAACTCGGCGAACGCCGGGGCATCGTCGACTACCGCGCCGGAAAGGTCCACCACGGCGTTCGCCGATGCCACCGAATCGCTTTCGGGACGCAGCAGTCGCAGGGTGGCACTGTTCCCTAGACCGATCTGGAGCCGGTCCGCGCCGTCCGCGATCGCGACCGTCTCTGTCGTGCCGGCCGCGCTGTCAACCAGCAGCAGCTGATCACTCAAGCCCGCCGCTGGGGCGGTTTCCGGTGCGATCATCGCTGCCAGCACGCCGCTGTTCGTCGCCGCCTCGAACGGGCGGTATTGCGCCGGGTTGGGGTTGTTCGGGAACGAAGGGAAAACGCAATCGCTGATCGCGGTCGTCGTCTCGCGGCGGAAATCGAGCACGTGCACGCCTGGATAGCAACCCTGATCCACGTCGAGGTCCCCGCCAAGGGCGACGTAGTACGGATTGAGGTCCGTCATCTGAATGACTTCCGCAGAAGTGACTCCCTCCGGCACGGCCATGTAGCGTGCCACGGGCGCTCCTACCGGCCCCATGACGCCCGACGCTCCTCCGCCGCCCGAAACCCAGCGGAACACCTCTGTGGAACCCGCCAGATCTGGGACCGTGAAGGTCATGTCGTACACTCCGACCAGTTCCGTCGACGGGCCGAAGGACGGCTCCACCACCGGAATCCCGCCAAGAAACGCGCGTTGCGCCTCGGCGAACTCGTACGTCGTGTCCTGCGCGCCTGCGGATCCGGACTCGAGCGCCGGCTCTGTATCGCCGATTCCGGCGGCGAACACCCGGAGAGCGCTACCCGCGCTGATGGTCGAACCCGGCTCGACCACCGTCCCCGTGGCGGCTGGCGGCTGTGCGGGGCCGCCCAGCCCGATCGGCGACGAGCTCGCGGCGGCGGGATCCGTCGACGGGGCCCAGCTTTCCGCGATCGGCGCGCTGGTTCCGCTGTGCCGGAACAGGCTCACGTTGATGTTGGCCACGATGAAGTCGACGGCGGCGCTGTCGGTCTCGCCTTGCCGGACTACGATCTCCGCCCGGCCGGCCTCAGTCTCCCAAGGAATTTGCGCGTTGATCTGTGTTGGGGAGACGAAGAAGAGCGGCGCTGCTACGCCATTGATGAGAACCTGGACGGCCGGGTCCCCGAGCGATGTCGGCAACGGCACGGTCTCTGCATCGACCTGCTCGGCGGCGAGGCCTTCGCCTAAGATCGCGAGTATGCCGCCTCGCGGCACTACCCCCGGGCCGTCGCCGAACGTAACCCCGTTCACTATGCTCCGGGACGTTATGACGGGTTCGCCTGCTGCCGAACCGGCAGCCGCTAGGCAGACCAGGAGGACGAGGAGTTGCCGCGTGTGAAACATTCTTGGACCTCTGTGACCCGCGTTAGGATAGCCCCTTATTGCCAAAAATTCAAATCCGCTCGTGTCAATGCCCCCCCAAATTCACAAGATTCTGTGTGCACGATTCTGAATTTCACACCGTCTTCACGCTTCTGAAATGCTGGCTGCACACTGGCAACGGGTGAGGAAACATGACCCGGCACAGCGTCCTGTGTCGGAGGAGGGGGGCGGATCGCCCGGGCCCGTTCTTAGGCCGAAGTTCCGGGCCGGAAGCGAAGGGAAGTCCTTATAATGCATAGCCTTAGCTGGATTTGGAGCTGTCCTGCACTGGGAACGTTCGGACCAGTTCAAACGCACGCTTCTGCAAAGCGCTCGGTTCGGTCAGCCGCTCCA
>JAJDTX010000103.1 GCA_022826925.1 Bryobacterales bacterium | reverse complement strand
CGCGGGCCGCCGCCAGCCGCGCGGAGGGCGCGTCGCCCCGCGCGCGGGGCCCTCCCGTGGACTACGGGGACAAGCTACCGCCGAGACCGTGGTACAATTTTACTCCGCCGCTCTGGCGCATATTCCCGCCGCCGTTGACACTCGCGGTCGGTCGTGAGGGCGAAGGCCTTCAGCACTTCGAGGTCGATCTCGTCGGCGCGGTAGGCGTCCAGCAGCTTTGGCGCCGCGTTGCCGAGGCGGAGGCGCTGTTCGACGATTCGCTCGAAAGCCCCGAAGCGCACCGCGATGGCGGATGCTTACTCTTCCCGCCACTTGCGCCACGTGGAACGGCCGGTCGACCCGGTCACGGCGCAAAATTGCACATCGCATATCCCTTTGTCTGGTTGGGGACGGGGCGAGGGATCTACGGCGTGGAGTTAAATGCGGCGGTTCGGCTGGCGGTTTTCAGAAGGCCTTGCTGGCACGAAGGTTCTTCAGTTCAGCACTAAGCGATTCCTCCAGTTCCCGAATGCTGCGATATACAAGGCACTTCTGACCTTGAACATCAAACTTCAGATGAGCCGTGTCTTTGGTCAAAAGTACTACCGGAACACCACATCCCCATGCAAAGCCGACCTCCAAGTAAACGTTCGGATTTGCGTCAGTCAGGTCAGCAATGACGAGAGAAGACGTTCGGATCCGGTTTTGAATCCAATGCATCACATCACCTACAAACGCTGCAAGGTCTGCTCTCTCACACACGAAGCCTGCTGTTCGCACTGCGTTTTGAATTCCGTAATGGTAAGTGTCATCCAAATCGCTTGCAAAGGGCATAGCAACAAAGACGTGCGACTTCGCGTCTGAGGCATACCCTGCGGAACGAAGACGTTCGTCTCTGGCCTTCTGGTTAGTCGTCGAAGTCTTGTGTGGTGCCGTGCCCGGATATAGTTCTTCAAGAATAGGTCGTAGTCGTTCTACTCGGCGTGGATTCCGCTCGATGATGGTGATTCTCTCAAGCGATCTCGGTACATCACCGATCCCGATTGCATCAACGAAACCCGCCATTTCCGCCTCAAATGACTCAATTTCATCTAGACCATATCCAGCCCCATGAATTGTCACTGCGATATGTCGTACCTCTGACGCATCGTCTGCTAAGGAGGAGAGAACCCGGCGCGCGAACTCTCGGATTTCCCGGTATCCGAACTCATAGAGATCAAGGACGCCGATAAAGAGAGCATTCTCCGCCCAGATGGCTGAATTGGTGGGAACCAGTTGAAACTCGCCGATTCTCGGCTTCATTCGCGTTTTCTCGATGCCTGCTTGCGCAAGGCGCTCGGCAACAAGCCTATCAACGCCGTGGAACTGCTGGGCGTATTTGAGTGCCAGGACATCTGCGTCGATTTCGAGGGCGTCGCCCTCAACGACATCAATAGCTATCTTCTCGTTCATACGGATACCTTTCTGCGAGCTTACCAGAGACATCCAGTGCCAGTCAGCGTTTCAACGCCAATAACGCATTGATTCAACTGAATTTCATTCCTTCCGTTCAGGCTGCACGCGAAACCGCGCCGAACAACCGTCAACGTACCGGTCAGACTCATAACTGCGCGCCCACCCCCCGTGGAACAGCTCTGCCTGGCATTTTGACCGGCCTAAGACTGCGCCGATGCTTCCTCAAATCGTTTTCTCACTTGCGCGGTCATCCTTACCAGTCCGTAGATATCCAATACCTCGCGATAGACTTCCTCAGAATTGGCATCCGCTTTCGACCTCTTGACGGCACCTACCAAAGCTGCCAGCTCGCCGCCCGGCACTTCATCGAACGATCTCGGACCAATATCACGCATCCGAACTCGATCGGTCTCGGGTGTGCGAAGCACTGCGTGGCGGTAGCCGCGTTCTCCCGAGGCCCGTTCAACAACGACCCGCCCGTCGCGCTCCAGCTTCGCCAGAGCACGATCAAGAATTCGCCGAATTTGCGGGCCTAGGCGTTGGATACTACCCGCTCGCACATGGGTCTGGTAGGCGCGGTTCTCCAACACCGGGCCTTCCGTCTCGATGATCGCGCACAGAACCTCCGCAGCTTCACCCTGCGACGCTTTTCGGGGATCTACCGCATGCCCCCGCCATTCCAGGTAGGGCGCCAATTCCACTCCGGCAGCCGATATCGAGGCGCCGGAGAGTTTCGGTTCACCAACTTCCCGTTCCGGCCGTTCGATTCGGTCTATGACAATGTCCAGCTCACTCGTGGGCTGACGTACGGTCGCAGTCTCTCCGACCTCAGCACCCAGCAGAGCCACTGCAAGCGGCTTGTTGTCATTGATGATAGCCTTGGCAGGATCGTCCTTGCCCCGCACGATGGTCACCCGACGGATATCCAGGCCGCGCCCCGCCTCGTGATACGACACGGTGTCGCCGACCTCCACGCAAACCGGTTCATCGTCGAGCTCTTCCGGCCCGCCCTGCGACATCGGCGCGCCAACCAAATGTTCTTCCGACTGCTCAACGGTCTCTCCGAGGAGTACCGTTTCGCCATCTTCGGCGCCTGGCCCGGCCCGAAACGCCTCGAGCCGGCCGGCGATGTGTTCCATCAGCTTCTTCAGCTCACGGTCGGTATCCTCGAACCAATCCGTCGACCAGATCCGGTAGATGTCCCAACCCAGATCGCGCAGCACGGCTTCGCGCAACCGGTCCCGGTCCCGTACCGAGAGAGCGGAATGGTACGCCCTACCATCGCATTCGACGCCCAGGAGATAGCCGTGCGGGTAGTCCGAGTGCCGGACACCAAGATCGATGCGAAAGCCGGCCACGCCGACCTGCGGGTCAACCTCAAGGCCCTGACCTCGCAACCGCTCCAGAACATACTCTTCGAATGGACTTTCGGGATCACGTCCGGTGTCGATCCCCGTCTCTATCTTCCCTGTTGCCGCATACTCCAGGTAGTCGCGCAGGATCCGCACGCCTTCGCTGACACCGGGACCCACGGCGATGTCATTGGCCTGCATGGATGAGAAAACCTCCATGCGTTGCCGGGCCCGGCTGAACAGCACGTTCAGACGTCTTTCTCCACCGCTATGGGTGATCGGTCCGAAGCGACGCATGACGGGTCCGCCGGCTTTCTCTCTGCCGTAGACCGTCGAAATGAAGATCACATCGCGCTCGTCGCCCTGAACCGTTTCAAGGTTTCTGACGATGAACGGATACAGCGTATTCCGCCAGCGCCTGCGGTAGCGCGCCACCGCAGGCCTCGTAGCGGTTTCTCGGTCAAGCATCTCGTTGATATGGTCACGCTGCCGCTGGTTCATAGCGACAATGGCAAGGCTCAAGTCCCGGTTCGCAGGGTCTTCCATGAACGCGCAGGCCTCACTGACGACGCGTTCGGCCTCGATGCGGTTGAGCCCTCCCTTGGCGAGGCCATCGGCGACATGGTGATAGCGAATGCCGCTGCCCTCCCGGCTCTCGTCCGGCCCGGGAAACACGATCAGCCTGTTGTCGTAGAACCGCGCATTGGAGAACTGGATCAGGCTGCTGTGCCTCGAACGGTAGTGCCACTGCAGATATCTCGGCGGATGCCAGGCCGACAGCGACAGGTCGAGAATCGACTCGACGATCGGGGCCAACATCTGGTCGTCATCGTCATCTTCCTTGGGAGCCGCGGAACCGCCTTGAAAATAAGTCGAGGGCGGCAACTGCTTGGGATCGCCCACGATCACTGCCTGGCGACCACGCGCGATGGCGCCCAATGCGTCGCAGGGAAGCATCTGTGAAGCCTCGTCGATAACGACGATGTCGAAGAGTTCCGAATCGCGCGGCAGCAATTCCGCCACCGTCGTCGGCGACATCATGAAACACGGTTTCATCTGAAGCAGTGCCGTGCCCGCGCGACGAAGCAGGTTCCGCAAAGTGACACTGCTTCTTTGCAGCGAAAGCTGATGCTGGATGAGCGCCTTCTCCGTGAAAGCGCTCGGGCCACCGAAGCTGACGCCGTTGTCGACGGTTCGAGAAAAGAGCTCGTAAGCAATGCGCGTCCGCTCCAGGTCCTGCAGGCGCGCCTCCAGCTCCTTGAATGCATCGCGGTAATTACCCAACTGCCAACTGCTGAGCTCATTGAGTTCCGGGTGTCGACGGTAAACCCTCGCCGCGAGTGAGCGATACAACGCCCACTCGTAGGCCTCCCGCAGCTTCCCCGCCGACATGCCATGCTCGTCCAGCGCGGCCAGAACCGGTGCGGCATGGCTTTCCAGGACGCCATTACGCGCGCGCCGATAGCTACTCCACGACAACAGCGTATCCTGAGCATCCCAGGCTTCCCGGGCGCGCTTGCGGAGCGCTTGGAGGCCATTGGTCTCGTGCTGGCCGCCATCCAGAAACACCGCCGCATCGAGCTCCAGCGCCTCCACACAATCCCGCCAGGCGTCGGCCGCCGCGATAAACGCCTGCCTCAGCGCCGAAGCGCTTTTCTCCACATCCGCAGAATATGTCAGGAATGTCGCCGCCTGTTTCCAGGACTCATCGGACAACCCGAGCGCGGTCATCGCGTCTGCCAGCATGCGAACCATGTCCAGCGTCTCGACTTCCGGCGTCTGGGACGGGAACACCAGGGCAATATTGCCGTCGCTTTCAGCCTCCGCCGTAAGCGATCGGTACTCTTCTACTAAAGCCGCCAGCTCGACTGCGCTGGCACACGGTTGGTCGGCATCCAGCCCGGCGGCTTCCAGACCGTCCGCCACAACGTCTAGCCGTGCAGCCCTTTCCCGCGCCTCGGAAGGCTCCGGTTCCTCGTCCGACCTCTGCCAGTTCGCAGGCAAGGCTTCGGCGATCCGACGTATTTCGTCCAGGCGCTGAATATCGCCATGCAGCAGGATCCGACGCGCCTCCGAACGACCGTCTCCTTCTCCCGCCAGTCTCTCGAAGACATCGGCCGTCCAACCGGCGACACGTCTGGCTGGCGCCATATCCGAGTCCACGCCGCGCCAATCCGCGCCCAAACAGCGCTTGAACTCCTCGTCCTCTGCCAGCCGCGCCGACTTGTCTCGATACTCGATCAGCTCGCGAATGCCCCTGGCCGCTTCTTCCGTCGAGGTCTTGGACCGAACCAGGGACATCTCCCGATACAACCGCATGGCCCGTTTCGCCGACCCGTCCAACATCAAGGGTCGGCGCGCCGCATTCAGGGACCGCGCGGCCTGCTGCAATTCCTCCCTGTCCCGCAGCGACGCGAGATCGAAGCGCTTCGCGAGCTCGTCCTGAAGTTGCTTCAGTTCGCGACAATCGTTTTCCGCCCGTTCGAGTATTCGACCGGCGTCGTGCGTCGTCAGCGCATCCGTGCGGGACGACAAGAGCCCTGCGTCAGCTCCTTGCAACAGCTCGACGCCTTGCTCCATCGTCAGGCAGATTTCCGGAGTAGCTGCCTCGAAGCCGAAGCAGCTCGCCAGCCGTCCCAGAATTACGTCGATACGGTCACGCCGTTCCGCCATTTCACGCAATGACCGCGCTTCCGATCTCGCTTCTCTTGAAGATTGCGCGGAAATCCCGAGCGAGACGGCAGCACTCCCCAGCCCGTACAAGTCTCCGGCATCCGGCAGCTCGTCTGCGCCGATCCCGAACCTCTCGTTCATTTCGTCGCCAACTTTCCGGATTCGAAGCGCGCGGTCCGCCGCCCGGCACATGCCGTCGCGAGTATCCTGTCGACTGAGCGAACCGAAATCGCAGCGCCCCAGAGCCTCCGGCATCCGCTGAACCGCCTCGGCTCCAAGGTGAACGAAGCCCGCCTCCCGGATCGTCATGCCCTCCCCGTCCAGACCGCTGGCGGACAGCAGTTCTTCCAGATCGGCCAGTCTCTGCTCCCATACGGCGAACAGTTGAACGGTTGCCCCGACTTCGACAGGAGAAAGATCGACTCTTTCGGCGCCGCGCCAGGGCAATCGGCTGCTGTTCTCGACGAGCTCCCTGAACTCGCCCTCGGCATGCGCCAGACGATCGATACAATCGCGCGCCGTATCTACTTCCGCCGGCGTAACCTCCTCTACATTCGCCAGCTGCGCTGCCGACACCGCCGGGGGTAACTCAGCATCCGAACTCTTTCGCTCGATCGTGCGCCAAAGCACGTCATGGACGGTTTCGTCGATCTTTCCGACCTTCGTGCCCATGACGCGTGCATAGGTCCGCAGGCCGTCTCTCTGCTTCGTCCAAGCCTGCTTTTGCTGTTCGTACCGCGACGGGTCGAAGTCCGGACGCGGCATCGAGACCCTGTCTTCAAGAGACCGCCTGACAGCGCTCGACTTCAACCCCTGCGCGTGCAGATTGAAGCAGAATGGACCGAGCCCCGCTTTCTCCAGCCGGTCCTCGACCACTTCGAGCGCCGTAAGTTTCTCGGCGACGAACAACACCCTCTTGCCCACCATGATCGCAGCCGCAATCGTGTTCGCGATCGTCTGGGACTTGCCGGTGCCCGGTGGACCGAAGATCGTGAGGTTCTTGCCGGACAACACATCGGCTATAGCGCTGTGCTGGGACGAGTCTGCGTCGTAGATGAGGACCGGCGCCTCCGCGGCCCATTCGTCCGCATCGATCTCCCTGTTTTCCGCATAGGGAATATCGGAAACTCCGGACTGCGCCAGCAACGTCCGGATGTTGCCATGCGCGACCAGGCCATGCCCTTCGGGCCAGCCGTTCCGATCCAGGTCCTGGTAGATCGCCAGCTTCGAGTAGGCGAACAAGTCGATTGTCAGGAAGCGCCGCACCCGCCACCGCCCGCGATGCGCGCAGATCTCGTCGTTTACCTTCTCGAAGTAGCTCTCCGGAGAATCGTCGGTGTCGAATGCCGGAAGCTCCAAACCGAAATTCCGCCGAAGAAAGACGGTCAGGGTGACGTTTGCAGTTGCCGGTTCTCCCGTGCCCTGAAACCTGTACACGTATCGCCCACGCACCAGTTGACGGTCGAGTTCCCCAGGAACCAGAACCAGCGGCGCAAGATGGGCCTGGTCCGAGTCATCGCTGTCGAACCACTCCAGAAAGCCGAAGGCGGCGAAGAGGGTTGACACGCCGGTCTGTCGAATACTGGAGCGCGCACGATCCCGCAGTCGCGCCAGACTGGCGGAAAGGACCTCGTCGGGCAGCAGCGTCTGCAACGCGCTGTCCCGATGGCGCTCGGCAGCGCCGCCCCCGCTCGACGCCGGCAACTCGTAATCGGGGTCTATTCCGCGCCGTCGGCAGAGTTCTTCGGGGTCCAGGCCCCGCTCTGGCTCCCATTCGCCCATACGCAGGCGAAGCCGGACAACATCGCGTGCTTCTCTTTCGACCGTTTCCGGATCCGCTGCTCTCATTGCCGCTTGGTACGTCTCGCTATTCTGCTTGTGACGTTCCAGCGCTTCGAGGAATTCCTCGCTGTCCTCGTCATCGGGCTGATCCCGCGGCTCGGGCAGGGCCAGGAAAGAAAAATCGCCGCCGACTTCAAGCCGCTCGAAAACCATGTCCGGAAGTTCGTCGATGACGCGCACCTGGGCTTGAACGCGAGGGCCATGGGGACAGTGCAGCAGGTGGTTGCGCAGTGTCATCCCAAGCAGCTGCTTTCTGAAATCCTCTATCTGCGCATCGATATGCCCGGCATGCGGGTCGATCACCGGCCCATCGCCAGCTGAGCCCGTGCGATGATCCTTGCCGTCTTTCGGCCCCTGTTTTCCGACTGCTTCCATCATCCCCCCGATCGCCCACCGCGCCGTAGCCCGTACATTCACGCGGAGTTCTAACGCCTCACAACAATCCGCTCACACACGGTCGGAGCACCCGTAGGCGTTCGAATCACGAGCTCAACAGCATTTCTGCGCAACTTTCTACTCGCAGTCCATCCTTTCGCTGGCATGCAGGTGCCGATCAACGCGAAATCGTCGCTTGCCAAGGCCAAGCATCCCGTCACCTCCGAGTCTGCGTTGAAAATCCCTGCCCCACCGACAATCTTGCACGTCGGCGCGCCGCCTTGAAGGCCATGCAATCTCCCTCGTATCCCGGCCGCGGCGGCGGCCACACTCCATGGCTGACGATAGCGCCTAGGGCAGTGCGCGGAACTTGAGCGCCGCATCGGCCACACCCCGTCGCCCTCCGGCATTCCCCTGCCGGAGATTACGGGCATTTCGCCGTCCGAGACCGGCGACGGCAAGGACGCGATGGATTTCGGCCGGCCCCCATCCGGGTCCCCGGCGCCGCAGCCGACATTTGCACCGCACAACGGCCTCCAGTCCTCGTGTCCCGGGAGTGGAGGGATGCAGGGGGGCGGGTGACGGTCGGACGCCCGGAGGAGGTGGTCCGCGCCGTCCATCCGCCATCCGGAGGCCGCCCATGACCCTTCCCGAGACCATCTCCGCCGACTACACGCTGCGCCCGAGCGAGCTCGCCGAAGTCCTCGCCACCCTGGTCAAGGCCCGCCAGCCGACGCTGGTCTGGGGGCCGCCGGGAGCGGCTAAATCGATGATCGCCCGGCAGGTCGCCAGCGACCACGGCTACAACTACGTCGACATCCGCGCGCTGCTGCTCGATCCCGTCGATCTGAGGGGCATTCCCTGGCGCGACGAGGACGGCCGGACGCGCTGGGCGCCGCCGGTGTTCCTGCCGCCCACCGCCAGCACCGCATTATGGATGCTCAATCTGGAAGAGCTGGCCTCCTGCGTGCCGATGGTGCAGGCCGCGCTCTACCAGCTCAGCCTGGAGCGCAAATGCGGCGAGTACGAGCTGCCCGAGGGCGCCTCGATCATCGGCTGCAGCAACCGCGAGAACGACCGCGGCATCGTCCACCGCATGCCGACCCCGCTCGCCAACCGCTTCGTCCATCTGGAGATCCGGGTGGACGCGAGGGACTGGCTCGCCTGGGGCGCCGCGAACGGGATCGCGCCCGAAGTGCTGTTCTTCATCGAGCTCGAACCGGACCTGCTGAGCCAGTTCGATCCGGAGTCGAAGGAGCACGCTTTTCCGAGCCCCCGGAGCTGGGAGTTTGCAAGCAACATCGTCAAGAACCGCAACGGCCTCGATGCCGGGGTCGAGCGGGCGCTGTTCCGGGGCACCGTCGGCGAGGCCGCGGCGGTCGAGTTCACCGCATTCCTGAAAGTCTGGCGCGAGTTGCCGCATCCGAGGGCCGTCCTCGACGATCCCGCGAACGCCGACATCCCGGACAACGCCAGCACGCTGATGGCGCTCTGCGGCTCGCTCTACCGCATGGCCTCCGACGTCAACCTGGACGCCATCGTCACCTACGCGACGCGGCTCCGCCGCGAGGTGGGCGAGTCGCTGGTCGGCGCCTGCGTGCGCCGGGAGCCCGCGCTCCAACGCTCGCCCGCCTTCATCCGCTGGGCGGCGGCAAAGACCCAATGAAGGAGAGCGCCATGTACTGGTGGGTCATGCACCACCCGGCGGGGGATGCCCCGTCGCGCAAATACGCCGTGCGGGCACCGAGCCTCGACGCGGCCAGGCGGAAGCTCGCCGCCTTTCTCGATGTCCCGGTGTGGACGCTCCGCTAACCCGAGAGGAGGAACCGATGGACCTCAACCGCGATGCCATGCTGGTCGGCCTGCACATCGCCGCCTGGTCCGGCCGGCTCTACGACCGCCAGGCGAGCGACCATGTCGCCGTCGCCCACGAAGCGAACACCAGCGCCGGGCGCTACAACAAGCGCCTCTTGCCCAAGGCCGCCTTCGCCGCGCTCACCGCCACCATGAGCGAGGCGAGGACGAAGCACTATGCCAACTCGCTCCCCTGGGACGACAAGGGCGCGCGGCTGCTCACCGTCGCCAACTACGAGCACTACACGGAGCTGATGGACGGCTTCCGGGAACGGGTAGTGCGCCAGCGCGCCCGCTTCATCGAGGACTACGACGAGTACATCGACCAGGCCCGGCTCGATCTCGGCAAGCTCTTCCGCATCGAGGACTATCCCTCGAAGGAAGCCCTCCAGGGCAAGTTCGCCATCCGCTACCGCATCACGCCGGTGCCGGACGCGGACCACTTCATCGCCCAGCTCGCCTCCGATGACACCGAGCGGGTGAAGCGCGACATCGAGCGCCACGTCGAGGAACAGCTCCACGGCGCGGTGGGCGATCTTTACCGCCGCTTCGGCGAGGCCGTCGAGCGTGTCTCGGAGCGGCTGCAGGAGGACGACGACGGCAAGCCTCTGGTGTTCCGCGACACCATGATCTCGAACATCCGGGATCTGGTGGACGTGGTGCCGCGGCTCAACATCTTCGGCGACGACGAGCTCGCGAAGCTTTGCGAGCAGGTGAAGGAAAAGATCGCGAGCGTCGAGCCGGACGCGCTGCGCCCGTCCAAAACCTTCGATCCGGCGGCCCGAGCGCAGGTCAAGCGCGACGCCGACGCGCTCGCGGAGAAGTTCGCGGGGTATTTCGGGGGACGGACCGAAGAGCCCGCCGCCGAGCACGTGCGGGAGGCCGCCTGATGGCCGCCCGCGTGCTCAGCGAGTCCGCGATCCGGGTCAGCGACTGCGTGACGGAGCTGCTGCGCAAGCAGCCCTTCTTCGGGAGCCTCGTGCTGAGGCTCCCGCTCCGCCCCGACCCCACCCGCGAAACGCTGGCGACGGACGGCCACGAGATCCGCTATTCGCCCCGCTGGGTGGCGGAGACCGAGGCGCACCTGATCGAGACCGCGATGGCGCGCGTGGTGATGGCCTGCGCCTTGAAGCATCACACGCGGCGGGGCGAGCGCGACCCCGAACGCTGGCAGATGGCCTCGCAACTCGTCACCCACGCTCTCATCCGCGACGCCGGGTTCACGCTGCCGCCCGACGCCGAAGCCTGGGACGACCTGAGCGTCGAGCAAGCCTACGACCGGCTGCCGCAACCCGGGGACGACGATTCCGGGGACGATAACGCTCCCTCGAATGCTGCCGGTGCTGGCTCTTCCGCCGCTGCCCAATCCTCGCCGGACGGCGGTGGCGATGACGCTGGCGATCCGTCCGAATCTGCCGGCGACGGGGACGCCGACGACCAGGACAGCGACGGTGGCGACCCGGACCAAGGGGATGGGGACGGCCAGAGCCGGTACGGCGACGGCCAAGGCGACGACGGTCCATCCGATGCGCCGCCGAGCCACGATCCGTCCGGCACCGGCGAGGTCATGGACGCCGGCACCCGCGCCGGCGAGGACGACGATGGGTCCGACGAGACGCCCGTGGACGTCGCCGCCGAGGAGCAGGCGTGGGACGAGGCGATGCACCAGGCGCTCAACATCGCCCGCGCCGAGGACAAGGTGCCCGGCCGGGTCGAGGAAACGGTGAAGGGTGCCCATGCCAGCAGGCTCGACTGGCGAACCCTCCTGCGGCGCTACATGACGGATGCGGCCAAGAGCGACTATTCTTGGAGCCTGCCCAACCGGCGCTTCATCGACTCCGGCCTCTACCTCCCCTCGATCCATTCGGAGGGGATGGACGCGATCGCCGTCATCATCGACACGTCCGGCTCGCTGCCGGCGGCAACGCTGGCCGAGTTCTGGGCAGAGCTGCGCGAGGTCGCGGTGAGATCCGGCCCGAGAGCGTCATCGTGCTCCAGGTCGACGCCGCGCTGCAGGACGCGGCAGAATACGCGCCCGACGATCTTCCGTACGAGATCGCGCTGAAGGGGCGCGGCGGCACCGACTTCCGCCCGGGCTTCGAGTGGCTCGACGAGCAGGGGATCCGGCCCGCCGTCTGCCTCTACTTCACGGACATGGAGTGCTCCAGCTACCCCGCGGCCGAACCTCCATTCGACGTCCTTTGGGTGAACTATTCGAGCCAGCCGGAGGACTGGAACCGCGAGCCTTGGGGCGAGCGCATCGACATCGGACACTGCTGACACCAATGCACCCGGAGGAGCTTTTGTCCGTCCCGGCTACCCAGCCGCGGGAATCTGGTTCACCACAGGCAATGGACCAAGCCTGTCGGTTATGAAAGCCAGAGGAGAGAGAAACACGAAGAATGTCGACGCGGTCACGACAAAGAGCGCTCGCTCCCGGCTATCCGTGCTTGCCAGCTCCCTCTGGAACCATTCGTGGAACAGGGACTTTGGACTGTCGGGCTTCCAGGGAACGGAGAATGCCTTGACAAGCGGTCCGTAGCCTTCGTCGCTCAATGCCATCGGGTTGTCGAAATGTGCAGCCTTGTTCCGGATCTTCCCCAATGCGTCCAACGCATCCGCATGCGTCCGATGAATGAGACCGAGACGGAAACATAAGGAGACGCAAGCCGCATACGGCAGGTGCTCGATGCCGTCCTTGTTCTTCGAACGCCGTTCAAGCAGCCGCTTTTCTATTGCCTGAGCCGGCGGAGGCTTCGCCGGCCGGCAACGGCCAGGCGACGGAGGCCGTTCCCGAATCGGAACCGTCGGACGGCGCGGCGGCGAACGCCGGCAACGGCGCCACTGAAACGGTCGATACCGGTGCGGACCCCGATGCCGGCGATACCGGGGAATCCGATCCCGACTCGGCCGTCGCGGGCGGGCCGGACGGCATCGCGGCGACCGGTCCGGTCAATGGGCACGACGCGCCGCCGGACCCGATGGAGATCCCCGAGTTCCTCCGCCGGATCCACTAGGCGACCGCAGGCACCGCCAGGACGCCCCGCCAGCGCG
>JAJDTX010000119.1 GCA_022826925.1 Bryobacterales bacterium | reverse complement strand
AGGGCGCAGGTATTGCACCGTCACCGTCTGGCCGTGGTCGTGGCGCACCGCATTGTTCGCGTGAGACGTCAGCGTCACCGTGTCGCCGTCGATGGCATAGCTCACGGGGCGGGCGCTGAGTGACGATGAGCCTTGGATTCTGAACGGGGCCAAACTCCCTGCCTGCGGCACGCTCTCGTCCAGCGCCTCGGAGAAGGTGATGGTCATCGTCGTCCCGTTCGCCGTTGCCGAGACGAACCGCGGCACGGCCTTGTCGCCGGCGTTGCCCGCCCGTCGGTTGGCGAAGTTCGGCAGCGCGTTGCCGGAGCCGTCCTCGAGCACCGGGCCGCTCGTCGGCTGGTCGAAGCGCACCGTCAGCCGCTCGTCCGCGGTCACCGCCGATTCCAGCGCCGCCGTCACCGTCCTGCCCGAGATGGCAACGGAGGAGCCCGTGCCGCGGATGGTGCGGATCGACCCGGTTTTCGTGGCGGTGACGGTGAACGCGCTGCCCGCGGGCCTCGACGTCGTCTTCAGCGCGCTGTCGAAGGTGACGGTCAGCGTCTTGCCGTCCACCTTCGCGCCCACCACCCGCGACGGGAGCACCGTGACCGTCACCGTGTCCGTCGTGCGGACAAGCGTCGCGTCCCCGTCCGTCAGCGAGAACGTCAGGTCGGTGGAGCTGCTCACCGAGGGCGCGGTGAACGCCGGCGTCGCCGAGGTCGCGTCGTCGAGCGTCACCGCCGGCCCGGCGGTCTGCGTCCACGCGTAGGACGGCGTCACGCCGCTCGCCGCCCGCGAGCCCGTGCCGTCCAGCTCCACGCGCTCCCCGGCGCGGACCGTCACGTCTTCGCCCGCGTCCGCCTTCACCGCCAACGGCTTGAGTATCGATTGCGCAAAGGTGCGGAAACCTGCGCCCGAGGAGCCGCGGATGTTGACTTCGTACTTTGTTGCTCCAGACAGACCGCTGACCTTAGCGCTCCGCGCCGCGTTACCGAGCTGCCTCCAAGTCCTACCAACCGTCCCGGCCCGGCCCCAAAATAGGTCCCAACTCGTCACGTCCGGCTTTCCGCTCACCGAGGACCACTGCCAAGTCAATGTGATTTCGCCGACGCCGGGACCGGGCGCGGCATACCCAGTCGGCGGTGGCGGACACCGCTCGCAACTTCTGACGGTGAAATGCACATGGCCCTCGGGCCCCTCATGCCCGTCGTCCCCCAGGGCGGGCACGGCGCCCAGCAGCAGGACGAGGGCGGCGGCGAGCGCGCCGAGCGCACACACCCCCGCCCGCCACGCGCGCGCGAGGCGGGCGGGTCGGAAACGGAAAGGAGGCGGAGAGGAAGCGGGGGGTGGAGGCGCCGCCGGACGACGGGCGCCGAAGCTCAGCCGGCCATGGCGCTCCCGAGGGCGGCTCTCCGCGCGGCCCATGGCGTCAGCCGCGCCCTACGCAGGCTGCCGGTGAACCGCCCGGCGTGCGGACGCAGGAATAGGCTCGGCTCGGCTCGGCTCGGCTCGGCTCGGCTCGGCTCGGCTCGGCTCGGCTCATACACGGCCGGATTCGCCTGCGCACACAGGATTCTCGACAGGAACCGAGCCCATCGATCCGCTCCTCCGCTGCACCGCGCGGGCCGGGGCCGGAGGGTCCCCCTGACCGTTGCGGTTACCTGTTCGGAGGAAGCGTATTCGGGCCGAGAGGCCGGCAAAATCCTGCAATATTACAGGTATCGAAACCCCGATTTGGGGGCAGATGAGGGCGGCGCGGGGAGGGTGGAGGCGCCGGTTGCGGGCGGTCCCTCAGCGCCTCGGCAGGGCATCCACCGCCAGCACCTGCCGCACCAGCTCGACCTGACCCGACACGCCGAGCTTCCGGTAAACCTGCTCGACCAGCCAGCGCACGTAGCTCTCGCGCCAGCCCTGCGCCGCGGCGATCTCGCGCACTCTCAGGCCCTCGGCCATCAGCGCCGCCATGCGGCCCTCCGACGGCGTGAGGCCGAGCGTCACCGCCACCCGGTGCGCGTCGATGCGCGGACGGCGCGCCGGGTCGACCACCAGCGCCAGCGCCGCCACCCGGCGCCCCCCGAAGTCCGCCGCCCGGTCGCCCACCGGCATGACGTGCAGCCCCAGCCGCGAGCGCCCCGAAGGGCGCTGGACCGTCATCGAGCCGCCGCCCGGGGCCTCGCCCCACAAGTCCGGCAGCGCCTGCCCCAGGAGTCTCCGCAGGCGGGTGCGGTCCGCCGGAAGCGCGGCGTCCAGGGTCCCGTCGCGGTCCACGAGCCCGTCGCCCCGGCGCAGGATCTCGAGTGCCGGCGCGTTCGCCGCCAGAACCCTCCCGGCGCGATCGAGCTGCACCACGCCGATGCGGTCGTTCTCCAGCAGCCCCGCGAGGCCCGCGCCCAGCGCCTCGGCCGCCGCCAGCGCCTGGCGGATCAGCACGGCCCGGTGGACATGCGGCACCAAACGCTCAAGCAGCCGGAGACGGGCGGACTCATACTCGCCGCCGACCGGGTTGCCGACGCCCCAGACCGTGCGCAATCCGTCCGCCCCGCCGAGGGGCACATACAGGCCCTCGTGGCTGCCCATGCCGCGCAGGCTCTCGTTGTACACCGGCGACGTCTTCCGTTCGTCGTCGGTATAGAGGTCGCGGACCGGGACCAGCCGGCCCTGGGGTTGCTGTCTGAGGCGGGGCAGCCCCTCGTCGTGCGGGTGGTAGACAGTGAAATACTCGCGCGCCAGGTCCTCCCGGATGTCACCGCTCATGAAAAAGCGCGCAAAGTAGATGCGCACGTCCTCGTCGGACCCTTCGCCGACGGTCAGCATGCTCCTGTCGGTGCCGACGGCCTCCTCGATCTGGGCCGAGGCGGCGGGCCAGCGGGCGTCGTCGAGGGCGGCCTCGTACAACAGCTCAAGGCAGCGCTCGAAGGCATCGTCCGGGCTCATGCCGGATCCCTGCCACGGCTTGTCCCCGCCCGCGCCAACCGCGAGCCGGATTGCTGAAACACGCCGCCTGTGTTCATGATCCTCCCCACACGCAAAACCGGCCCCGACCGCTCCGAAGGATTGCCGGAGGCCGTCCCCCGACAGCGGGAGCCGCAAGCCCGGACAGGCCCGATTCGCGGCCCCGACCTGTGTACTCTATGCGGGCCGGGCACGGCGTCGCCATCCTGCAAAATTGCAGGTATCGGAAATTCGGGGTGTGAAAAAATCTGCCGCCCGGAGCCGGGATTCGGCCTCCCGGTCCGGGGAAAATGCTACGCGGCCGCTCCCCACACCGTTCGCAATTCACGGCCGGGGATTTGTCCGGCCACCCCTGCCATTCCTCCCCATGCAACCCGTGAGCGATGACCTCGTCACGCCGCCCTCAGACGGTCAGCCTGCGCCGTCGCGGTCGCCCGGCGCCTCGCCGCCGTCAGAATGCGTGCGCGCTCTTACCACCGACCCCGACCACTCGCCCACCTTTGGACTCGGCCCGGATGAGGTGCTTCCGGGCGATTGCCGGTGCATTGCCGTGGCGCTTCAACGACCATGGCGCCTGGGCTTGCAGAATCTTCCCTGCTCGATGATCGTCTGCGAGCCGGAGCACGCTTCAGGATCGGCGGGAGCGCGCGACGTTCCGTGGATCGAAGCCGATGGCGAGCCGTTTTCATGGTCGTGCGTTGGAACGGAGGAAGTTCCCGATGATCCGCAACCTCTGGGACCTGGCATCTGTCCGGGCGTCTGCGATCGGGGTGCTGCTGCTGATCGCTGCGGGCATGTCGGTGGCCATCACGGCGGCGGAGCCAACGACGGCGCGGGCGGAACATTCCGCCGCGCTCAGGATCGGATTGCTGCTGGACCTGAGCAGCGGCTCGGCGGAGGTCTACAGGGACAGGCAGCGGGCGTTCGAACTCGCGATCGAGCATGTCAACGAAGGCGGCGGCGTGTTCGGCCTGCCCGTGACGGTCGCGGTCGCCGACGCCACGGCGGACCCGGAGAAGGCGGTGGCGGCGGCGCGCCGTCTCGTCGAGGTGGAGGGCGTGCATGCCATCGTCGGCCCCAACGCCAGCGCCAGCGCGCTGCCGGTGGCCGAGCGGGTAATCGGCCCGGCCGGCATCCCCACCGTCAGCTTTTCGGCCACGTCGCCGGCGCTGACCGCCGTCGCCGACAACGACTTCTTGTTCCGAACCGCGCTGTCCGACGTGTCCCAGGGACCCGTCCTCGCCCGCCTCGCGCGCGAGCGGGGTTTTGGCAATATCGGCCTGCTTTATGTCGACGATCCATGGGGGCGGGGCCTCGCCGCCGCCTTCGAAGCGGCCTGGGACGGTCCCGTCAAGGCGGTCCCGGTGGGCCCCGCCGAGACCGGGTTTCTGGCCGCGCTGCGCGAGTCCGCGAGCGGCGGCGCGCAGGCCCTGGTGGTGATCGCCTTCGAGACGGCGGCGCTCGCCATGGTCCGCGAGGCGATCGACAACGGCCTCTACGAGTCCTTCGTCTTCGGCGACGGCGCCAAGCGGCCGAGCCTGGTCCGCTCCCTGGGCGGCGCCCGCCTCGGCGACATGTACGGCACCGGGCCCGCGTCGGCGCCGGAGAGCGCCGCGTCCGCGGCGTGGGAGGCGGCCTGGGTCGCCCAGTACGGCGCGCTTCCGGTGCTCGCCTACGTCAAGGAGGCCTATGACGCCACAGTCGCCCTGGCGCTCGCGGCGCAGGCCGCGGGCCGGTTGGACGGCGCCGCGATCCGCGACCGGCTGCGCGCGGTGGGCGGAGCGCCGGGCGCCATCGTGAATGCCGGGCCCAGCGGCGTCGCCGATGCGCTTCGCATTCTCGCCGACGGCGGGGAGATCGACTACGAGGGCGCCTCGGGCAGCTTGGACTGGGACGCGAACGGCGATCTGCGCCGCGGCCATATCGGCATCTGGCGCTTCACCGGGGACGAGCGGATCGAGGAGGTCCGGGCGGTGGCCTTCGGGAACTAGGGTCGCGCGCTCAACGCCGCCGGCAATCTCCGCCATCACCCGCCATACGGTGTCGGTACGGCGAAGGCCGACGATCTCGATGTCGATGGAGGGGTCTGCGGCGACAGGTGCCTGCCTGCCGAAAGGCGGGAGAGGCGCCCGTGCCGCCTCCCCCGCGAGCCTCTCCATGCGTACGCTCCACAAGCAGGTTCGGACGGGTGTACTCGCGAAGATGCTCGAAGCGGCATGGCCGGGTTCCCTGGAGCCATGGCGAACTCCCTCGATCGGGCGCCTACTGCCGCTTTGCGCCGAAGGCGCCGACGATGCCGGACTGCTCGAAGACGCCCGCCGCCTCGGCGTGGCCGGGTCCGTGGAAGCCGCCCTGGATGCGCGCCCCCGACTGGCCCCGCGAGAACGTCCCGTCCGGGCCGACCTCGAGGTCGGAGAAGAGCACCGTCTCGGTCGAATGAGCCGTCCCGCGGTCGATGTTCGCGATGCCGCTGAAGGCGGCATCGAGCCCGCCGGCGGCCGTGTCGTAGTTGAGCGCCGCCGTCCCGACCAGCCGGTCGCCGCGATCGTCCCCGGCGATGGGCGTTCCCACCATGATGCCGAGCCAGGTGGCGGACCCGTTCAGCGGGCGATCGGTGAGTTCTCCCAGGGCCATCGCGTACAGGGTATGGAACTCGGCCTCCCCGCCAGCCCCGCGCGCGCCGTTGAGCCCGAACCAGCCATGCTCCATCCAGGCACCGAGCGAGGTCATGTCGACGCCCATGTCGTGCGCGCTTTCCGAGAGCAGGGTGATGCCATGCGCCGAGCCGATGGCATCGGCATCGCCAGGCGTGATCTCGACCTCGTCGACGCTGGTTGTGATGGTCTCGCCGGTGACGGGGTCGAGCACCTCGCACTCACCCCCGGAGCACTCCGACAGCCGCGGGAACGCGCGGGTCTCGTCCGGGAACACCTGCTCGACGTGCATTGTGGAGAGGATCATGGAGTCGGCGCGCGAAACTATGTCCTGCTGACGCGCCTCCTGCGCCGCTGCTGTCTCGGCCGGCGCGGACAGGCCGGTGAGCTCCCTGATGTCGTCGAGGCCGAGGGTCGGCTGCGACCCGGAATTGCCGCCTCCGCCGCAGGCCGCGAGCGAGAGGACCGCGGCCATCGCCAGACCGCACGCGGAAAGGTATCTCATCTCGGTTTCTCCTTCAGTTCGGGGGAAACAGGGCGGATCGGTGCGGGCGCGGCGCCAGGGCCACTCGCATGGCCTTCCTCGCCGGTCCGGGTGTTCGTTCGAGAGAGCCGGGGGACGGCAACACCTGACCCGCGCGTGCGGTCTCGTCGGCGTTCAGACCGCTACCCGCACTTGAGGCAGCCAAAGGCGGCATAGGCCGATCCCGCACTCGCTGCGGCGACGCAGAGCACGGCGAGTGCGATGAAGATGTTGCGAATGCGGCGGTGGTTCATGTTCTCACTCCTTATGGCCTGCATGTGTCGCAATTCGATGTGGATGCGGCGCCGGGCTGCCGCCAATATCGTTTTGTTCGGATCCCGATCAGGAGGTCCTATGAGAGCGGACGCGGGTGGACCGGTCGCGCTTTCCTGGCGCAAGGGAATTCTTGCTTTCCGGTCGGGCCGACCTTGAGGACGGTGAAGAGCTCTGTCTCGACCGTATGCGCCGTCCCGCGGTCGATGTTCCCGGTGCCGCTGAAGGCGGAGTCAAACCCGCCGCCGGTCATGTCGCTGTTCAGGGTCGCCGTCCCGGCCGGGCAGCCGCCGCGATCCTCCCCGAAGGTGGGCGCTCCCACCATGATGCCGAACCGGGTGGCGAACGCGCTCAGCGGAAGATCGGCGGGAACCCCCGGGACCATTGCGTACAGGGCATTGCTCCCGGTCTCCCCGCCAGCCGCGCGCTCCCCCTTTGAACCCGAACCGGCCATGCTCCAGCCAGGCACCGAGCCGGTTCATGTCCACGCCCATGCCGTGCGCGCTTTCCGGCGTCAGGGCGATGCCAGGCGCCGAACCGTGGTTTCGGCATCGTGCGGCCCGACTTCGGCCGTGTCGGTCTCGCCGGTCACGGGCTCGAGCACCTCGCACTCGGCCCCGGCGCGCTCCGACAACCCAGAACGCGAGCGTGCTGCCAGTGACGGGCACCGTCACGGCGGCGGTGCTGAGTGCCTCGGCCGGGATCGAAGGCAGCCGGCTGGCCGGGCGCGGCAGAGCGCATCGTCACCGCACCCGAAACACCGGGCACTCTTGCGGAAGCATACTTGAGACAGCGGTTTCTCGATCCCCTCCGTCGCCGCGTCACCTGCAATTTTGCAGGATGGCGGGGCGTGCCCGGTGCCCATAGATTGCGCCGAGCGGAGTCCCGCGGAGGTTCGGGACGGAGTTCGGCCGGTCAGCCCGTCGGAGAAGCCTCGCGGATCGACGCACGAGTCTCCGGCGATCCGGTTCCCGGTCCGCACGGACGGGACCGCTGAACAAGGGGGGAGGCGGCACGAAGCCGGACGATGCCTTCCGACGTCGCGCTCCACATCGCATCGGTCGCGGACTGCCGCATCGTCGGCCGACCCGACCCTTCATGGTCGACGTTCATGGGCAAGGCCTGCGGCACCATCGATCGAGACACGCCGTTCCCGTGTCCGCACGCCGGTCGGCGTTCGCCGCCCACGGCGCTGGGCTGACACCATGGACCCCGCGGTGAGCCACCTGCGGGAACGCCAGCTCCGTCCTTCGACAGGCGCTCCCCGCGCGCCGGGAGGGCCAGGCCGGGACGAGACCGGACGGCGGACATGCGGCCGTCGACTAACGCGCCGCGGGCCAGGCCGGAGGTCGGCCCGGCCGGCTCCGGCGAAAGGGGGGGAAACGCCGATGAGGACAGGACCCGCGATCGCGATACTGGCGGCCGCGCTTGCGCTCGCGGCCTGCACCCGCACGCTCGATCCCCCGACGCCCGGGGAACAGGCGCGGGAGACGCATGCGGCGATCGTGGGCGGCGCGAACACGCTGCTGATGGGCGACCGGCTCGGCTGGTTCGCGACGGACGGCGCGGTGGAGCGGACGGGGACGACCTGCCGGAGCGACACCTGCGCGGTCGGATTCATTTCCCTGAGCCGGGCGGGCGGTTTCGGGATCGAGGACGCCGAGCTGGAGCTCCTCCGCGAGCGCCGCGGCGTGAGCCTGGCCCGCGAGCAAGGATCGGGAACCGACCGCGACTACGAGGCCTATGGCGGCTGGCTGGAGCACAGCCTCTTCGCCACCCGGCTGACCCTGTTCACCGACGAGGCCGGCCCCAGCCGCGGGGCGGCGATCGTCACCAACTACTCGCTCGGCCATTCGGCCGGCGAGAACCCCAACGCCGCCAGCGGCTCCGCCCGCTGGGAAGGGCTGATGCTCGGACGCGACATGCGCGCGTCCGCCGGCCGCGGCCAGGTATTCCGGGGAGACGCCGACGTGACGGTGGAATTCGGAGCGGCCGACATCACGGCGGACGTCGAGTTCACCGAGATCGTCAACATCGAGACCGGTGCCCAACACAGCGACATGGCCTGGCGCGGCATGGCGGTGGAGGAAGGCGGCTTCGCCCGGCGGAACGCTCCCGGCGACACCGTCTCGGGCCGGTTCTACGGACCCGGCGAGGAGGAGGTCGGAGGCGTGTTCGAACGCGGCGGCATTGCCGGTGCCTTCGGCGGGCGGCGAACCTCCGCGCCATGACCCGATGCGTGCCGTTCCCGCCCTCGCCCATGGCCCGCAGGCGCCGGAAGCTCCCGAGGACGATCGCATGAGAAGAGGACTTCCGAATGCGTCCGCGGCGCTCCTGGTCGCGATCGCGCTTGCGGCCTGCTCCAGCTCCCCGGATCCGGCGCCGCCCACCGCGGAAGAGCAGGCCCGGTTCTCATACGAGAGCATCGCGAGCGGCTCGAACGCGTTCCTGATGGGCGACCATCTCGGCTATTCCGGCGCCGACGGCGCGGTGGAACGGGTGGGCGTCAGGTGCCTGGACGATACCTGTGCGGCCGCGTTCACGGGGTTCTTCCGGTCGAGCGAAGCGAGCGTCGAGACCGCGGAGCTTGAATTGCTCGGCTCGCGCCGCGGCGTGAGCCTGGTGGTGGAGGACATCTCGACCGACAACGTGGACGTCCACGTCTATGGCGGCTGGCTCGACCACAGCCTCTTCGCGACGGAATCCGTCCTGCTCAAGGGCGACAGATATCCGGACCGGGGTGCGACCATCGCGTTGAGCTATTCGTTCGGCTTCTCGACGGGCGAGAACCCCGGCGCCGCGGAGGGATCGGCCCGCTGGGAGGGCCTGATGATCGGCCGCGAGATGCGGGCGTCGCCCGGCCGCGGCCAGACGATCCGGGGAGATGCCGGCGTGACGGTCGAGTTCGGCGCGAGCGCGATCACGGCGGAAGTCGAGTTCACCGGCATTGCCAATACCGGGACCGGCGAACGCCGCGACGACATGGCGTGGCGCCGCATGACTGTGGAGGAAGGCGGCTTCGCCCGGCGGAACGCCCCCGACGACACCATCTCGGGGCGGTTCTACGGTCCCGACGAGGAAGAGGTCGGCGGCGTGTTCGAACGCGACGGCGTGGCCGGAGCGTTCGGCGGAAAGCGCGTTACCCCGTGACGCTTGCCGGCAAAACGCCCCGACCCGTCTTCCCTTCGCGGCGTCCTCGCTCCCGCTCCGCCGCCCACGCGGGCAGTCGCTCGGGTCGCGTGCGGCGCCGGACAGTGAAAGGTTCGATGCATGCACAATGACTCCAAGGGATCGTTCCCGATGCGCATCGGGGAGTTTCGGCGCGTCTATCTGCTGGCGGCGGCCGTGACGTTCGCGGCGGCGATGTCCGGTTGTGCCGGCGGTGGCGGGCAACCCGCGTTGACCGAAGACGTCAGGGCTCTCGCCGGCGTGACCGCGAACCACGGGCTCGATCCGGGGAGCCGCATCACCGTCGAGTCCGGCATGGCCCAGGACCGTGGCAACGTAACCATCCACTGCCCGGCCGACACGCCGGCCTGCGAGGTCGTCGTCGCCGCCGACGGGAGCGTCGGCTACGACCCGGCCGGGGGCGTCCCCGCCATCGTGCCTCTGTCTCCGGCTTCCGATTCGGTCGAGGATCTGCTGCGGCGCCGGTTGCTGGATTCGACCTGGCCCGTCGCGGTCAGCTTCGGGGGAGGAATCGCGACCTGCGAGGCGCTGGGATGTCCGGTCGCGGACGCGATCCACGTCGACCGGCCCGCCGCGGGCGGCGCCCGCCATCCGAGCGACGATCACCGGCCCGATCTATCTGGCTTCGAGCTCCTCGACCCGCGCCGGGGGATCGCGCTGGCAAGCAAGGCGCGGACCGTGGTCGAAGGGCAGCGTTCGGCCCTCCATCGGGCCTTCGGCGCCTGGATGGACCATGGGTTCTTCCTCGTGGAGACATTCACGATGCAAGGGGACGCGGGCCTCGGACACTACAAGACCACCTGGTTCGGAGACGCGAGCCACTCAGGCCCGTTGGCCTCGCCGGGCGATAGCGCGACCTGGTCCGGCGTCATGTCCGGCGTGGAGGCCTCCCTCTCCGGCGGGCCCGGCGCTTTCGTGCATGGCGATTCCGCCATCACCGTTTCCGGCCTCGCCGCCGGCACCGGGGTCTCGGTCGAGGTCGCGTTCACCCACATCGTGAACGAGGACACCGGCGCCGGGATCGGCGATATGGTCTGGCGAGGCCTGCCTCTCCAAGGGAGGGAGTTCGGGACCGACGATGTCCGGTTCAACGACGGGGAGGGCTACTTCCGGGACGGGAGCTTCGGCGCCACGGCGGAAGGAAGCATCTACGGCCGCCTCTACGGCCCCGGTCACGAGGAAGTGGGCGGGCTGTTCCACCGCGACGGCATCGCGGGCGCGTTCGCGGGCAAACGGGATCGGTAGGGGGTCTCCTTGACGTGGCGTCCGCCCGTCGTCGGGTAGCAGCGCCCGAAGCGTATCGGCGTTGGCGGAACCCCTTCAACAAACCTCACCTGTTCCATCAGAGGGTCGGGTTTGTGTGGATCGCCGTCGCCCCGATCCTGAGCCTCCAGGCACTCGACGCGACATGCCAATTTGAGTTCCATAACCTGTTCTAACAACTATACAATTTGATCCGACCAGAGCTGAGATGAGCGCGCAGACTTGGATCGTGCTCAGCGCATCTCTTCACCATCCAGCTCTGCTCGGTCGCCAATCAGGTCACGACCGGACTTGAGCTGCCTGAAAGCAGAATTCGATTGATTCCCATGAGATTCCATCATTGGTGGCACACCTCTCAAGCCCACCCGCCAGCCTCACGCTCGCCAAGCGCACCAACAATCTCCTCTTCCGTGAACCGTTCCCACTTCATCCTTCATCCCCAGTTTCCCCATAAGCGCTAACTTGTTTGTCATGTCGGCAATCCGTATTGTGGGTTGGTGTTCGATGCGGGGAGGCTTGGCGGATGGACGAGGAGTGGGAAGTGGTGTCGTCATTTCTGCCCGAGGGCTGGCGGGAGTTGGCACGGGAGACCGGGGCCTTGAAGGGTCTGCGCAAGGACAAGTCGGTCGATGCCCTGCTGCGCACGCTGTTGCTGCATCTGGCCTGCGGACACTCGCTGCGCGAGACCGTGGTGCGTGCCCGGAAGGCGAACCTGGCCGATCTGTCCGACGTGGCCTTGTTGAAGCGGCTGAGGAAGTCGGGGGACTGGCTTCACGCGTTGTGCGTCGCGCTGTTTCGCGAACAGGGGATGGCGATGTCGGCCGCTGGCGGGTTCCAGGTCAGGGCCTTCGACGCGACGACGGTGAAGGAGCCGGGCCGGACCGGGGCGCTGTGGCGCCTGCACTACAGCGTGCGCCTTCCGTCGCTGGCGTGCGACTTCTTCAAGCTCACGGCGAGCGAGGGACGGGGCACGGGCGAGGCGTTCTCGCAGTTCCCGGTCGGCGAGGGCGACTTTGTGCTCGCCGACCGGGCGTACTCGACTGCTGCGGGCCTCCACCACGTGGTGTCTGCGGGAGGTCATGTCACCGTGCGCGTGAACACCGGGTCGCTGTCGCTTCGAACGCGCGACGGCGCGCCGTTCGACCTGCTTGCACACGTCACGACACTGAAGCGGGTCGGCAGCGTGCGATCCTGGCCCGTGCTGGCGGTCGGGGACGGCATCGCGGTGCCGGGGCGCGTGTGCGCGATCAGAAAGACGCAGGAAGCCATCAGGCTGGCGCAGCGCAAGCTGCGCAAGGAGGCCGGGCGCAAGGGCAAGCAGGTTCGGCCGCGAACCCTGGAGTTCGCGCGCTACGTCATCGTGTTCACGACCTTTCCCGAAGCGGCCTTCAGCGCGGCGCAGGTCCTGGAGTGGTATCGCACCCGCTGGCAGGTCGAACTGGTCTTCAAGCGCTTCAAGTCTCTGGCGCAGTTGGGGCATCTGCCCAAATACGACGACGAGAGCGCCAAGGCATGGCTCTACGGCAAACTCCTGGTGGCGCTGCTGGTGGAAAAGCTGATCCGTCATGCCAGCACGGTTTCCCCCTGGGGATACAGCCTGGAGGCGCTGCCGGCCGCACAGCGCCTGGCGTGACTTCAGGTTCATGCTCAACCAGGTCGTGCGAGCCATCGAACCCCATTTGTCCCTCGCCGAGGTGATCGACCAATGGAACCAGATCTCCAAATCCCTCTCCGAACCGTCCCGGCGGCGCCTGACCCAAATCGCGGAACGCTTCATCGAAGAGCCACAAACAAGTTAGCGCATATGCCCAGTTTCCCCCTCTCCAGTCTCCAAAGGAAAACTCTCGTCCGCAATAGCCCGGATCACGTGGAGACAGTGACGAAGCCAATTACCCCCAGCTCATCATTCAGCCGGTAGTTCGACAGTCTTTTCCGTCGAGGTTTGGGAGCTGAGAATTTTCAATGTCGTATCGCCAAGATTAGCGCGTATCATGTCGAAGGACACCTTGCCGACAAGTTGATCGTCGCCGCGATGACCTCTTCTGGCGATACTCGATCATGGAGTGCTCTCACTAAGTCGGCCTGATTCGGTTGGCCGAGCGTAAGACGATATAGGAGTCGCTGCTGTCGGAGATCTTCGAAGCGAGCCCGAGCTTCGCTCAACGGAACGTCGAAAACAATTCGCTTTATCCGAGTACCCTCTACGATCCACCATGGAGCCAAACCGACGGGATCGTCTCGGTGCATTTGTTCGACTTGCTCCGCCAGCGTCTCCCAAGGACTGTGTGCAATGTCGGCACCGCACTTGTAGTCGACACCCTCGGCGGCGATTGCTCGTCGGGTTGAAAGGCCAGCGTAGCGATCAATCCGGCCTTCGCGCTGTTCAAGATCTACGGGGTTTCCCGGCAAGTCCCAGTGCGCGACTGTTGAGCACCACGTATGAAAGTCTAAACCCTCCTGCCCCACAGACGTGGTAGCAAGTACGTAGGGCCAAAACGGACTATTGAAGGCAATGCGTACCTCTTCCGTACGGACAGTTGGTTGATTGCTTTCATTCGCTACAGGCCTGTGGCGGCGGATCGCTTCGTTGAAGGGAAGAGCGGCGTGGGAGCGAAGGTAATAGTCCGACTTCCGACCGTTGTAACCGTAGAACTTGACGTCCGAAGTGCGAAGCGAGAGAGCAGTTGTCAGATTATCTAGTAGCGCCTCGGAGCCCAAATGCCGAAGCGTTGCGGTGACCCACAGGTGTTCATCGAAAACAGACTCCAAGTTACCGTCTAGAATAGCTCTAGATATACGTGTTCGATAGTTGCCGCGACCGGTCATTGAAGCGGCCATCCAAGGATTGTTGAAATAGCTCCGCAATCCCTCCCACGAGACACGTAATGCACGGTAACGCCCTGTGGCGCTGCTATCTGAAGTCAGCTGATGTCGCAGCAAACTCCGAGCAAGGACAGATCCCGGCGAGGAAAGCGCAGCCTTGGCCAGTGTGGCCAGCTCCCGCCGGTTCACCGTTTCGAGCTGTCCATGTACAGCCGCATCCCACTGGTCCACGCGAGATCGTAAGCTGGTTTCGCCCACACTCTCGGTTCGGGACACGGATGTGGCGAGACGGCGCCACGCTTCCATACTTCTGTCCCAAGCGCCGGCGCGTCGTTCCAAGAGAACTAACAGCTCTGGGAGTGGTCGCGAGCCCCGGCCTGCACTGTCAATTTCGATTCCCGCTCGGATCAGAGAAGCTTGAGCCTGTTTTGCTGCGATTAGATTGACCTGCTTCACGCTTTCTGCTTTTGCGCTCCACGGATCTACGAGACGCGCGAGAACGAGGGATGGATGAAAAAACGCCAAGTTCTCGCGCTGCGGGCCGAGAAGTGTTTTTCGCGTGACTTCTCGGTACCCCATGCCTGCTCGTCGTAATAAATGTCGTTCCAACTCGTAGCTCATTAGTCCGGAAACAGCGCGCGGGACTGCTCGAAATCTACTGAACAGCAGTGCCTTTTCCGCAGGGCTATTAACCCACCTCTTGCCCAATGGCCACCATGGCAGTGATGGGGATAACCAAGGTACAGCAAGACTCTCTGACTGGTAGTGAGCGCGTAAAGCACGCAGCTTAGGATGAGGCCAGTTGGCTGGTCCGCGGAAATCACGGATGTCACCATCCGAGAGCCGTAGCGCCCTGCTTGTCGGCTTAAACCGTTGAGCGGGATCCCACGCCTTGTATTCCGGGCCGAGAGTCTGCATTGGGAGAGGAACGCTTGACCAGTAAGCTATAGCCGTACCAGCACTGACAGAATGGTCGTGAGAATTTCCCTCGAAGCATCTCACCATGTGGCGAAACAAATCTAAGTCTTCAGTCTTCAGAGGCGCCAGGACTTCAGTTAGCTCAGCAGCATCCTGACCCGCTTGGTGTGCGAACCGCTCGGTACGGGCAATGACCGGCCGTAAACGGCTTTCGATCTTTTTCTTTATTGTGACCGTAAGGTGACCGGTAGGATCAGCAGACCTCAACGCTTCGCCGTAATCCAAAAATAACTTCTGCAACTCCAACTTTTTTTCGTCGGCTTGTTGATCACCACCGTACAGCCACTTGACCAATGAAAAGAATTGTTCGTGATGACGGACTTCACCAAACAATTGCTCTGTATCCCCGCCATATAACCGATACGGCGTTGCCGAAAGTAAGAGAACGGCGGGACCACCCGGGCCACCTTTAATCATTTCTTGAGCAATTGCGGAGCCGTCATCGTCGCTGTCCAATAAGTCTTGAAACCGCTGAAACTCATCAAAAATGACCAAGTCGGGAGCAAGATGGACAAGTGCGGTCTTCGCTAGGGCAATGCGAAAAATGCCGATAGTCTCGAGCGGCTCTTCGCCTACTTTTTGGGAAATGACACTTGGCAGGTGCTGACTTGGCTGCAGTCCGAGTTGCTTTCGAAGTATTGGAAAGAACGCTCGCCTCAAGGACGGGCTAGGTCTGCATCCACTCCATCGCTTCCAATCCTCCCAACTCGCTACAGCGTTCCTGCGTAACCATTCCTCTCCCTGTTTTCCAATCTTGGTCAACGATGGGTATCGTGACGCGAGCAAGTTGTGTAGTAGAGCCCGTTCCTCAACTGTACCGGTACGACGCATTCCCTTGCGGTCCGGGATGCTCGTGCCAGGCGTTAGAGTGAAGAGGTGCAATGGGACATTGCCGGAGAGCTTCCGATTTGGAGCCAAAGTGAGACGATCAATATCGCTGGCTGCACGAGCTCTAACTGCCGTGTTCTGTATGACTCTCAGCAAGCTGTCCTTGTTCTGCGCCGCTATCGCGAGAGAGCTACAGACATAGAATACCCGGAGAGGGCGAGCAGTATGATTTCGGTGCATCAGGCGTTCGATGACACCCCTTGCGACCACCGTCTTGCCCAGACCCACCTCATCGGCGACGAGAAAGCGACGAACATGCCGACGTCGATCAAAGGCAGTGAGCGCACGCTCTATCGTCGCCTTCTGAAAGGCCTTAGGTGTGCTCACGACACGGTGCTGCCAAGATGAAGTCCTTCACGGATCACCTTCCATGCATTTTCGAAGTGATCTAGCTCTTGAACGGCCCTCCGTTCCTCTTCATCGGCGTCTATTGCAACACCGGCTCGTATCTCTCTTGCCCAAGTGTCCAACGCTCGATCAACTTGGAGCACTGTGGTCGGATTCCGCATCCATGCCCTCAAGACGTTTTCAAGCGTGGGTGAATTCCAGGTCATTGCAGGACCGTTGCGCGATGCCCCCCGGATCTGGCGAACCTGGCCGTTCGGTCGCTCTGGCCAAATGTCGTCATCAACTTCGCCCGATATCTCGCCCAACAGGGTGCGCAGCCAAATGAGAAACGCCCGAGGCCCCATCAGCCGCGCCAAAACGGCTCGGTCCCGTGCAACGTCAAGCGGGGGGTCCATGATCGCCCGAGCGATCCAAGAGGCAGCCAAGTCGGAATTCTCGGTCGAGCGAACTTTCAATTCCAGCAGTTCGGTTTGGTAATGGAGCCTCGTCACGGGGAGCTCTACTGCGGTAAGTCCTGGCCGCCATGACACCCAGCCAGTCTGACCGAGAAGCCGTACCGACAAGTCTGCGTTGTCGGTAACGAGTAATGGGGCGACCTTCGTACCGCACCGTAGGATACTCGTATCCTCGACGCGCTTGAGCCGCGCATCCCAGCGCGCTGCGATCCGATTGCGCAGACGATCGAGAGAGCGTTCGGCTGGGTCCTCGTCTGGATGGTCTGTCGTCAACGTGTCGTGGGGAACCTCGGTTGCCAGACCATTCACCAGGCCGTCGAGCAAGCCCTCGCCGACGTGTGGCACGACTCTGGCGTGAACTACAGCCTCCGTGTTGCTTCCGTTCCACGCTCGCTCGGTCAGGTTCGCGCTGCCAAGCCAGAGTTCATCACCAGACGTACTGCGTGCCCACAGCAATTTGGCGTGTAAACCTCTATGCACCTCTACCATTTGGTCATCGCCAGTCTCATCATGGTCCACATCGGGGTCTTCGACGCCAGCGGGTATGTCGAGTTGATGAAGGCTCGAAAATCCCGTTAGGGGCTTGGCTCCATGAGTGCCGAGATCAGAAAGCGTCGAGTGGGTCGTCAATAACTGTCGATTTACTGTCTGACCCCACTTGGAGAGTTTCTTTGCGACTGAACCATTTACAAATGGACTCACTGCAACAAGGTGCCTTAGGCCACGTGGCGCCTTCGGAAAACCCGTAGCGGGTTGAGCATCAGGCCACATCGAGAACGAGACGATTTCTTGAATATCTTCGGGCCACGACCAGTGCAACCGACCGAGCTCACCCTCGACCTTCGACGGCGGCCATCCCGAGAGGGCAGCCTTATCTGCCAACACTGCACCTGCTCTTGCTATGCACCTGTCTATCGAATTCGCGGGTTTGGAAGGCGTACCGATCGCGACTAGTGCGCTGTCCCATGATGTGTCCCGCGTCAAGTTTCGGCTTCCGATCCAGAGCCGCCATTCGCCATTACTTTCAGAAACGTCCATCGATCGATACCGAACAAGCGCCAATTTCGCGTGCCAGGATCGTTGGTTCCCATCGTGATGGACCTCTCGGATCCAACGGTCCGCGATGACGAGAGTGGACGCGCCGGAACTCGGCACCGCAACACGTCCGGCTTGGCAAACGACACGGAACCGATCACGCATGCGTTCGCAGGCTCTCGCGAGGGACGCCTTTCGCATCCGTTCATGATCACCCCCTTCGCCCGCCAGAGCCTCGACGATCGCAGCTACCGCCACCAAGTCCACCGAGTATGAAGAAAACAGAGCGACATCGGTCTCCCAACCGGGTCGGGGAGCAAGAGCATCAAGAATGGCAAGGCTATGAGTGGTGTCCAGGCCCATCGTGCTAGTCCTGAAGATCGCGAAGAAAGCGACAAACCAAATTCCATCGATACCCGATGGGACTGGCCAGTGGTGCCTTCTCTGCTTGCCACGCGGTTCGCGCCTCGCGTCCGTGCGCCGACAGCGGCAGCTTGGCTCGTCGAGTCCCCTTGCGCTGCATTTCCCACCGAGTCAGTGTGGCCAGTACTGATTCGTCCAGAGGATCTCCGCTGCCGCACGACAGCCATTGCTGAATGATCTCAAGGACAGCGGCAAGGTCCCCAATTTTAACTCCGTCCAGCGGAAGGTCAGCGAGACACAACCGCTGAGCGGCGCGGCTATATTTGTCGATTATTTTGACGAGATGATCTCGGTGTCGGCTCCCGACAGATTCCTCGTCCTTGTGCTCTCGCAGCGCTTCTACCGCGGCGGAGTAGACCGCTCGCGTGCACGCCGTCAGTGCTGCGGCGTCACGTGCTCGACGTATCGCTTTTTGGTCAGCGTCATCTGCATTCCCCATCAAGAATCTGGACCAGGGCACCATGCCGTCTGGGATGTGGACCCGTGAACGAACCAGGGCCGATAGGAAGGAGGGCTGCCCATCAGCGGGACGGCGAGTCTCTAACAGGCGCGACCGCAGGAATTCTCTTTCTTTTTCTCGAAGCCTGAAGCCGAACCGTTTGTTGCGATTAAAGTCGACCGGCGGTTCCGGGAGTCCCGGATGGAGCAATTGACGTCCCGCGTCCAAGGAGCGTCCCTCGTCATCGGTCGCGGGCCTGCCACATCGGCGTTCCGACCAGTCTTCCCAATGAGCGAAGAGTTCGCTGCGGGATGCAGCGTATCCGCCAGCACCAGCGTTTAGGATGCCCCAAGCCCGCAATGCTACCCAATACGATTGAGAGGGCGGAACCGCGACCGACCTGTCGGTCATTGCCATCCGCCGTCCAATCGTTCCTTCCCCATCGACATCGGGAAGCCGCCGGCAGAGGTCTAGTTCCGCCTGCTCGAGAGCACCGGGCGCCTGGCCCGAATGCACGCGTTCGCCCTCACCGAGCAGCTCCTTAATTTGCCACGGAACGAAGAGCGCATACCGAAGACGCGTCTGCTGTACTGACGTGCCCGGGAAAAATCGGTTGGCATAGGCGGTGTGCAGGGACAGAACACCTACTTCGTCACGCACTCCTTCACCATCCGAAACGAGTTGCGCCTCGGCCCGCTTCAGCGCGGAACGTGACAAGCCTGCCCAACCGAGCAAAGGCTTCATCGCTGCGAAGTTTCGTGACAGAGACTGGACGGATACCTTGGGCGTTTCATTCTCGCCGAGCATTTTCCACGAAGGCGTTCGGTCATTGAATGTTCTGTTGGGTATCAGATGTGAGCATCTTCGCTTCCAGTCTTACACGTTGCGAACCAGGAACGGGTATCAGAAGAGCCACCTGCGAGTTGCGTACAGCTCACAACATTCCATTCGAAAAAGCTCCTAATCTATGTGTCGCGCTGCTCAGCGCGATGCCACAAGTGTTTCAAGCCTCACAAATCTTCGATCCGATGCGATCTCCGGTTTTGCCTCCATCAGCATTTGCAACACAGCGGCCAAATCATATGGTACGTCAGCCGGACTATCTGGACACACCAAATCCAATACATCCAACGTATGCTCGGGGTATTCTCTCGGAATCAGCACCCCGTTTTCTCCTTCTCTGGTAAACCCGAAAATACCAAAGCGCAACAGACTTGTGCGACGCAAATAAGACCTAACTGCTTCCACTAGGATTGGAAACTCATATCGTGAAGCCTCAAGAACAGAAATCCACGCCTTAGATGTTTGTTCCGTCTGAATGCTCTTTTCCTTGGGCCACGCCTTCTCGATAAACGGGATAGTATATTTCTTCCATCCAGATTCATTTTGCTCACCAACGTGACCGAGAAATCGAATTACCTGCCCTCGACCTTGAGCATTCATATTTCGAATACAGTCTCTTGCCTGATCAAATGAGATTCCCGAATCACCATTCGGTGAGAATACGGTGGTCAATACCACCCACTGATGAGCCCGTCCCTCAACATGATCTCCCCAATTCCACGAATAGATGGCTGGGAAGAGTTCCATAAAGTGATGTCGTATCTTGCCGAACAAAGAAGGTGTAGGCAATTCACCTTCATGAAGTAATCCGTTCCACGCTGGTTCACCCTTGTCATGACCAATTCTGAACCAAGGGATTATTGCCTTGTCTGCCCAGTCCGGCGCAATGTAGTCCAACCAGTTGGCGTGTTTGGCCATAATGCAGGTGGCGTGATCGGAACCTTCCCCAGGCGCCGCCAGCAATGATGGGAAGCGTGATGAGAATTCGTCAGGCATACCTTCTCCCTGGCCCGGCTCACGTTTGGCAAGGGCTGACAAGAGGGCCCGTGTAGCGCTTCCGATAGGTCCGTTGATCGCGTGATCGAGTGTTCGCCGGGATTTTTCGACGGGCCCGCCACCAATGTACATTTCGCCTATTCCACTGTGGGTTCCTTGCTCTCCTCCGGAGAGCAGTCCAGATACCAAGTCATCGAACAGCTTGAGTGCATAGCCTTCGTTCTCTTCTGCCAGGAGAACCCAAGGACCCTCCAGCCAACGTCCAATCCCGTGCCTTACTTGAACAACCGTTTCTGAAGGAAGCCGGCGCATGCGTTCATAGAACAACAAATTTGCTTTGGGAGCAGCGCCCTCCGGCCAATTGCTGATCGCGTCGTCCCACAACACGGCAGGGAACTCCCCGGCCCTGGAGGCAGCTCCTAAGGCAGCAATTGCCCGAGAGGGTTGATTCTTTACCAAACCTCTGAACGGTTGATACTCAGTGAACTCCCCAGCGGCGTGTCCTGTTTGGGCAAGTGCTTGCGCCGCAATCTCTGACACCGGAATGCCCTCGAGAGCCGTCGCATCCTCATCTGTCGCGATCCAGCCAGACTTTCCGCGCAGTCCGTGAGCAGCACTTTCGGCCCAATCGTCATGCCACTGAGTAAGGCTCTCTTTCAACTCCGTCCATTCTTCTAAAATATTCTCATTCATTTCACAGCCTTCCCCAATCAACCAACCGATCACGATGGCTGATTCTGTCTTGCGGCGATTCTCCCGTTCGTCCTCGTCGCCATAGGGATAGCTTTCACGCCCTTCCAATAGCTGCGTCGCTATTTTTGACCGCGCATCAACTGAAAAACTGGACCAGCGGTCCCTTAGAAGAAAAAGCATCTCGCGCCTGTGGGCGGTATTCCAAAATACGGCGTTATCCAGTGCTAGAATGTGCGCAACCACTTCTTCCCCACTATACAATGTTGGCTTGTTAAGTATGTAGAGATGCAGTTTGTCAAAAATGTTGGGATCTGACGAGGGCCAAGTAGCAACATAGCCTCTCAACACGTCAGAATTTGTTTCGGCTATCCGATCCAAGAGAGATACAAAATAGGCGATAAACGAATCAGAGCTGAAGAGTATGTCGTCATCTGCATCGTCCGATTCATCCGGATAGAAGGTCGTGATATGGTACCATCGCTTTCCGCATTCATTAAGACGCTGCATACCACGAATGAGGTTCCATTGCAGAGCCGAAAATGCCGCTGGCAGGACGTCGTCCGGAACGTCCAACCGGTCTCTTCGCAAATCGATGAACTCCACGTCGATATGCGCGACTTCGTCCCATTGGATGTCTTGCCATCCTGAGGATGGTGGTCTTGTTCGAGCCAATCCAAAAGGAGGCGCGACCTTGAATACCGGTTCCGTGGCTTCCTGAAACTGGCGCAGTAGAGAGTTCGACCAGCCATGTCTATGAATGTTGCGACGCACGCGGAACCATTGTGTGTCCGCATGGTCGCTTGGGGTGCTCAGCCACTCCAAGAGGATCTGCCATAGCTGGCGGGCAGATGCTGTGAGTGTCTCAGACTCCTCGACAGCTAAGCCAAGCATCGTCAGGAGGCGCGGATGTAGGCGAAATTGGCGTGTTACCCACCACGCCAATACGGGGTCGTCGACATGAGCTACTATCCAGCGCGCAAGATGGAACAATCTCGCGGGCAAAGGCTCATGACCTTCGGGGAATGTGCCGATCAAGCCATGTGCGGCTTCCGGGTTCTCATCACCGTCCCGCCACGAGATCAAGTCCTCAGGTCTCTGCTCACTGGCTCCAAGATTGCCCCTTCTCCAAGACGGATCATCGTCCATCCCATAAGTCTCGGTAGGATAGAAGGTCTCTTCTCCAGTCGCCTGTCGTAATGTTGATTTCTCGAACCTACAGTTCCGGTCAAAAACACATAGCCATTCTGCGGGGGGAGACGGGCTGGCTTCAGCAAAGAGCTTGGCGCCGGTTGTTGTCTGAACAAGATGACGAACCATCCCACGCTCATGCGGCTGGAGAGCCGCCGGCCCCCTCTGTGCCATCTCGACGATAGAAGATCTCCACGCTCCCGCATCTCCAGATCGAGCAGCCCATCCCTCCAACGAATCCCATAAAACGCGATGATCATCTCCATAAGCTATCGGCGTGACGCCCCGGTCTTGCCACTTCGCCTCGATTTCTTCTGGCTGACCCCAATCAAACGCGTAAAGCTGCCTCCGTCTTTCCGCCTGCACGGTATTCAAGCCTTGAAGAAGATATTTTACAGGCGGATCTTCGGCCTGATACCCCAACAATACGACAGTGTACTTGTTTAGGAGTAGTCGCACGAACGAAGTCGCCCATCCCTGAGCGAGATACGCCCGACCAAAATCTGCACTACTCAACACGTAGTCATGAGACGATCCACCCCTGTCCGGCAGGCGACCATGAAGATAGGTTATTCCTGTTATTGGCACATCATGAAGCAAATCGGGAAATGCTGGTGGCTGATACACGTGAAATGCATCTCCGCCCGGTATATGTTCAAATAGATGATCGAAATTTGTCGTAACAATTTGCGGATCGCCAGATTGGTCAGATGAAATCCTCGAAATTATTTCGTGCTCTACCGTGCGAACCCTAGTCGGATCATCCACAGTGAGATGTTTCGTAACGAGCTTTCCAATTGCGTCTCGACCGTACTCATTTTGAAGCATGTTGAAGATTTGATCAAGCGGTGTTCTTGCCTCGACAGGAATGTCCACATCATCACTAATCCAACTTTGTAATGTTCGAACAATTGCTGAATCTCGCGGGGGAGAAACATCCTCTATCACAAGTCTAGTGAGCTCAACAAAAGTGGGCAGTCCAGCAGGAGCGGAGACGCCAGCTCCGCAAACAAAGACGACCCGCCCAGCGTCACGATCACGGAGAAGTGCATCGGGAATAATGGGCCCACCGGAGAGGAAACGCATTCACCTATATCCCATACGCCGAATCTGAATGACCGCCGCTAGCATTCCATTGTCTTGCACACTGGTTAAGACAATACGGTACGCAATGCTTCGGTGTGCCAAGAATCGGCGTCGTTCCGTAACGCATTGCCCGATCCTATCTTCCGGCCGTCGCCTCGAAGCTACTCAGTGCCGAGCGGAGGTTCTCCATGATCTCAGCCGCGAGAACATCCGGCTCAGGCAGGTTGTCCAGATCGGTCATGGAAGCATCCTTGAGCCAAAACACGTCGAGGCTGGCCTTCTCCCGCTGAAGCAGCTCGTCCCGCGAGTACGCGCGCCATCGTCCGTCCGGAGTTTCTTCGCTCCAGGTCTCTTGCCGAGCGCTGTGACTCTCTGCGTGGAAGCACGCGACGAAGTCCTCCAGATGGGTATAGGTCAGCGGTTTCTGCTTGAGTGTGTGATGCACGTTGGTGCGGTAGTCGTAGTACCAAACCTTCGACGTCTGCGGGTCGGGGTTGGCCGGACGGTTGTCGAAGAAGATGACGTTCGCCTTAACCCCCTGGGCGTAGAAGATGCCCGTCGGCAGCCGCAGGATTGTGTGCAGGTCGGTGGTGTGAAGCAATTTGCGCCGGATCGTCTCGCCAGCGCCGCCCTCGAATAGCACGTTGTCGGGCACCACGACGGCGGCGCGGCCCGTCGTCTTCAGCATGGTTCGGATATGCTGGACGAAGTTGAGCTGCTTGTTCGACGTCGTCGCCCAGAAGTCCTGCCGGTTGTAGGTCAGGTCGTCGGTCTCCTGCTCGCCCTCAGCGTTGGTAAAGCTCATCGAGCTCTTCTTGCCGAATGGCGGATTGGCAAGGACGTAATCGTATGTCTCCGACGGCGGGGAAATCAGGGCATCGGTGGGTGAGATCGCCGTCTCGCCCGTCATCTCTCCGATCCCGTGGAGCAGCAGATTCATCAGGCACAGCCTACGTGTCCCCGCCACGATCTCGTTGCCATGGAACGTCGCGTGCTTGAGGAACGCCTTCTGGTCCCTGTCGAGGGCGAAATTCTGCGGGTCGGTCAGGAAGTCGTGGGCCGTCAGAAAGAACCCGCCAGTTCCGCATGCCGGGTCCGCGATGGTCTTGCCCGGTTCGGGGCGAACGCACGCCACCATCGCGCGGATCAGGGCGCGGGGTGTGAAGTACTGGCCGGCGCCGGACTTGGTGTCCTCGGCGTTGCGCTCCAACAGCCCCTCGTAGATGTCGCCCTTCACGTCCGCGTCCAGTACCACCCAGCCCGTGCCGTCGACCATGTCGATCAGGCGGAAGAGCTTCGCCGGATCGGTGATCTTGTTCTGCGCCTTGGTGAAAATCTGGCCCAGCATGCCCTTCTGCTCGCCGAGCCTGCGCAGAAGCGTAACGTAATGCGCCTCGAGATCCGCGCCGCGGCGCATGGCCAGACTTGTCCAGCCATAGCCTTCGGGGATGCCTACATCGCGGTTATAGGGCGGCCGGGCGTATTCGTCCGCCATCTTCAGGAAGATCAGATAGGTCAGCTGCTCAAGGTAGTCGCCGTATCCGACGCCGTCGTCGCGCAGCGTGGTGCAGAAACTCCAGACCTTCGAAACGATCGGGGCGGTGTTCATGCTCAAACCTCGTGGACGATCAATTCGTCGCCGTTCAGTTCCCGGAACTCCACGTCTGGCGGGATCATGTGAGCCTGCGTCCGCAGGAAGTAGGCCAGCAGGGACTCGGGCCGGCCAGGGCGCACGCTTCGCTCGACGACGAAGATCTTCCTGTAGTCCGAAGGGGCCATGTGGAAATAGAACATGGCCTCGGCCCAGTTCTTCATCTTGGCGCTCGGCACGTAACCGCCGGACGTCCAAGTATGTGACTTGCATTCCACGATGACCTTGGGGTTCCCGGAGCCCAGATCGAAGGCATGGTTCTTTCGCACCGGCCCCAAGCCGCACGGAACCCTGTGACCGAGTTCCAGCCGAAGGCCGTGTTCGGCAAGGACCTTCCGGGCCCGCTCCTCGAACGCCCGACCGACATGAGAATTGCTGGTCGATCCCTCTCTCTGAAAATTGCTCATGCCTCTACCCGAGCCCTCCGTTTCCTTACAGGCATCTTGGCGCGCTCGGTCTCAATCCGCTCCAGAAGAGCGGAGGCAGGTTCGTCGTCCGGATCCTGGGGGACGAGTTCGCCGCCGAAGGCCGTCTTCAGGATGGATTGGCGAAGGGCATCGGCGCGGGCGAGTGCGGCGTCGATCTCTGCCTCCAGTACTTCGGCCGCCTCAAGCCTTGAGTCGAGAATCCGGACGATTTCGTTCTGTTCGGCGGTAGAGCAGATGGGAAAAGGATACTCTTGGAGCTTTGTTCCATTGATATTGGACTGGTTTACTCCGTCAGTCTTTACCGACTTTCCGTGCTCCCGCGCACACGGCGAATTCAGATAATAGGCAACGTAAGGTCCTGACGCGATTTCACCGATCTGATTTACGCGCACGAGATATCCAGCGAACAAGGCGGATCGCTCGCCCTGATAGATGGCGGTCTTGCCGACCAACTCAGGGCTGTTGGTGCGGTTAAAGAGAACGTCACCGGGTTGCAGTGAATATTGTGCGATCTCCTCCTTGTCGGATGTGTAGACGAGATTTGACCAGTCGATCCGGCCATTCTGAATATTGCCCATTCGGACGACGGGAACTTCACCTTGAGTGCTGGACTTCGCTGCTGTTCCGTATTCCGGTCCCGTTGAGCAGCAGCCAAGATGCGACCATGCCCAACCATGTGGTAGTTCGAGAAGGGCAAGTTGCAAACCTGAACCGTCGCGGGAGTACCGTTTGAGCCGTTTCGGCTTCGCGGGCTTTCTACCGTTCTTGCTGCATTTTCTCCATTCGGCAATGGCCTGCTCCCATTCGTCGAGATCGGCCATGTATCGTCTTTCGCGTTCTTCGCGGATGCGGTCAAGAAGAGCGTCCGGACTCTCCAGCCTGTCGGGATTCTGTGCCCTCCACTCGGCAGTGAGTCGGCCCTCGAAGGCCGACTTGAGGAGGGATTGACGGTAGAGGGCGATTCCGTTCTTCGCGGCCCGCAGGCTCTCGAGTCCCCGGTCTATCTCCTCGAACAGGGCCTCGATCCTCTCGACGATGCGGCGTTGTTCGCTTATAGGCGGTAAACTGACTTCATGCTCCTCGAGAACGGCGGCAGGTACGCGCTTTTGGCCTACCGCTCCAGTCATATTGTGTTCGGCGTGAAAGCGAAAAGCCCGGTTGGATACAGTATAATAAATGAAGCGTGGATCGATGCCCTGCAGTGGCCTCAACACATGAAATTCAGTCGAACCAAAGCCATATGTGTTCGCTAAATTGGGGACGATGGCCATCTTGCCGTTTTCCATGCACGGCGTGATCTTGGCGAAGAGAACATCGCCCTTTCGGAACGGTGTATAACCCTTGCGGACAGTCTCGAAATTCCGAGTCTCGCTCACGTCGATCTTGCCGGTTTCTGCTTCGACGGCAGGCATGGGCACAAAGGACACTACGCTGGCAGGATCGAGGGCAGACTTGTCAACGCGCGGGTTAACGGCACAAATCTCGGATAACCGCGCGCTGGCCCACCCTCCTGGCAATTCCGTCATGCCGCTAGCACCTCATTCATCTCGGACATGATGTTATCCATCCTGTCGCCGAAGAGGTCATACATCCGTCCCAGACCGCCATGCGCATCGAAGGGCGCCAATTCCAGATCGTCGCGCTCCACGGTAAAGGAGGTAGCAAGATGGTCCCGGATCATGCGCAGCCAGTCCATCTGCTCTTCGGAGAACTTCTCGCCCGCACCGGCGTGGCGCTTCAGTATCCACTCCTGAAAATTCCGCCGCACACGGTCCGAATGGCGGGTCAGTGATTCGTCCAGGCCGCAGACACGACGAATGAGGGCGACCAGCGCAGTGAGTTCGCCCACCGGATTCGAGCCCTTGTAGTCGTCCAGATGCACATAGGCCCGCCAGACGGTCAGTGGAGCCAGGCGCGGACGGTCTTCCTTCAGCCTCGCCAGCATGTCCTTGACCATGGCGTAGGTTACCTCGGACCGGCGCGCGGGATGGTTGAAGTAGATGGTCAGCGCCTCGATCTTGTCGCGGCTCTCCTTGAGATAGTCCTCGAACTCCCGTGCGATCGTCTCCGCGTTCTTCGCCACATCCCCGGCCCATTCGGCCCGCAGGAGCGTGTCGAGGTTGTCATGGTCAATGGTCTGCTCGTTGGCGCGGCGGATTGTGTCCATGAGATTGATGAGCGGTCCGGTGAATACGTTTGCGGCGCGCTTGACGCGTTCCTCGCGGGCGGTCCGCATGGCAGCAGCGTCGGGTTCGCCATGGCCCGCCGCCTTGGCGTCCGCCTCGACCTTGTCCGGGTCGATGGCGTCGAACAGGTCGCGCACGATTACGGCGAGGGACTTGCCGGCGGCGTCCGCGATCCTTGTCTGGTCTTCAGGCCCGAGCTTGTTGTCCAGGCGCGAGAGGCGCGCGGCCAGCGAGCTCACCGTCTCCTCCGACCGGTCGCCCATCATCAGGCCCATGGCCAGATCCTTGAACGGGATCGAAGGCTTGGTGTCCAGCGGCTGGCTGGCCGTTTTGAGCGACTTGGTGACGCCGACCGCGTCGACGATGACGTAATGGGTCTTGGCCTGGGCGGACGGCGTGACCTTTTGGAGATCGTCCGGTGTGAGCACACGGGTCCCGCGTCCCTTCATCTGCTCGAAGTACCTGCGTGATTTCACGTCGCGCATGAACAGCAGGCATTCGAGCGGCTTCACATCGGTTCCCGTCGCAATCATGTCCACAGTAACAGCGATGCGCGGGTTGTAGTCGTTGCGCAAGGCCGCGAGGGAGGACTTGGGGTTCCTCGCAGCATTGGTGATCTTGCGGCAGAAATCGTTGCCCTCGCCGAATTCCTGCCGGACGGTCTGGACAATGTCGTCGGCGTGGCTGTCCGTCTTGGCGAAGATCAGCGTCTTGGGCAGTTCTTCACGCCCGGGGAATATCTCCGGCCATCTGTCGCGGAACGTGCGGACGACCGTTCGGATCTGGTCGAGGTTGACGACCGAACGGTCGAGTTGGGAAGCCGTGTACTCCTCCTGTTCGTCCTGCACTTCCCAGCGGCGGGCACGGGTTTCGCGCTCGCGCCTTTCGACGAGCTGCTCGGCTTTCAGCGTTTCGCCGCTTTGGGTGATCCGGGTTTCGATGAGGTAGATCTCGTTGCCGACATTGACTTTGTCGGCCACCGCCTGTTCGTGGCTGTACTCGCTAACCACGTTCTTCTGGAAGAAACCATAGGTTCGATTGTCAGGCGTCGCGGTGAGCCCTATCAGGTAGGCGTCGAAGTACTCAATCACCTGACGCCAGAGGTTGTAGATCGACCGGTGGCACTCGTCGATGACGACCACATCGAAACTCTCCGGCGGAAGGTTGGCGTTGTAGATGACCGGAAGCGGCTCATTCTGTCGCCATGTCCGCTCCTCGGGATTTTCCTCCTCCGCGCCTTCTGCCAATTCCTCGCCCTTCAGGGTGGCGTACATGCGCTGGATCGTGGAGATAACGATCTCGCTGTCGCCGGCGATGTGAGGCGAGGTGAGCCGCTGCACGTTGTAGAGCTCCGTGAACTTGCGGTTGTCGTCATTGGGGATGAAGGCCATGAACTCTTGCTCGGCCTGCTCACCCAAGTTGCGGGTGTCGACGAGAAAGAGGATCCGGCAAGGGCTCGCGTGCTTCAGCAGCCGGTAGACTTGCGTGATCGCGGTGAAGGTCTTGCCAGCACCGGTCGCCATCTGGACGAGTGCGCGCGGTCGGTCAGCCTTCAGCGAGCCTTCAAGATTGGTGACCGCATTGATCTGGCACTCGCGCAGGCCGACGGGGTTCAGCGGAGGCAGTGTGGCGATGCCCGACCGGAAAGAGCGTGGCGCGAGCGTCCAGGCCTTGAACGTCTCCGGACGATGAAACGTGAAAACCTCGCGAGAGCGAGGACTGGGGTCGCGCCCGTTCGTGAACCGCGTGATCTGCCCCGTACTCTCGTAGAGAAAGGGCAGAGGTTCGGCGTTCGAAACCCACTTCAGCTTCGCGTTGGCGTAACCCTCGGATTGCTCTTCGACCGTCGTGAGCCTGGCCCCCCAACTATCCGGCTTGGCCTCGACGACGCCAACGGCCCGCCTGTCGGCGAAGAGAACGTAGTCGGCCGGTCCGATATCGGTTTGGTATTCGCGCACCGCGATCCCGAGCCCCGCATTGAAGTCGAGCGCGTCCTTGTCCTGCACCTGCCAGCCGGCCGCCCGAAGTCGACAGTCGATCCGGTCGCGGGCGACCTGTTCCGGGGTTTGGTTGACGTCAGGCGGCATGCGGTTGCTCACGCCATTACCGCGCTGTCACGGACACTCGGAATTGGATGGGCACTGCCACGGCAATCGGACTTCTGGCCCGGACTAAATCTACTGTTCGACGACGATCCCGGTCGGGAGCGGTGTTCATCGCGGCCCCGCGGTCCAGGGATCGACAGTCTCAACTCCGGTGTTGCGGAATTCACCGGTGTTCCTCGTCACGACGCCGAGTCCGCGCGTGGACGCAGCGGCGGCAAGAAAAGCGTCCGGCACGTGATCGTCGAGCGCTTCTCCGCGCCGTCGCTTCTCCTCCATGATCCGTGCGCAAGCTTGGGCGTCGGCCTGTGTCCAATCGACGATGCGATCCTCGAACAGCTCGTCGAGAAGATCGTGGAACCGGTCGGCAAGACCACGTCTGCGTCGCCCGGGTGCCAGACGGCCGATTCCATCCAGTACTTCCCAGACGGTGATGGACGCGAGCCCGAGGCCGTCATCGGCGATCGTGTCTAGATAGGCAGAGACCCGCGGCTCCGGCCGCGGCCGCATCATCTCGGAAACGACGTTGGTATCTATGAGCCAAGCAAGCGGAGCGGTCACGCCTATTCCTCGCCGGTGAACGACAGCGGCTTGTAGCCGCAGCGAACCGAGGGCGGAAGCTCAATGCCGTGATCCTCCCCGAAATGCCGCGCGAACGCCTCGGAGGGCTTCGGTCGGCGCTCGGTCTTCGTGCGCTTCTCATGGATCAGACGGCGGACAAGCTCTTCCATCGACACGCCGGACTGCCGGGCTTCGCGCCGGAGCCAGGACTTGTCCCCCGGATCGATATCGCGCACGGTGATGCTGGTGCCCATGCCGGCGCCTCCTGTTCCGTCGGCAGCCCTCCAGCGGGCTGTCCATCAATCAAATTATGCTGGCAGAGATCGCGGGTCAAAGGATTGCGGCTCCGTATTGTCGGCCACCCCAACGCCGCAACTTTCGTCCATCGTGAAGGCGACCTGGGACCCGCAACCGCACCATCTCGATTGCGCTTGGATTGTAACCGATGGAGTGGACGCCCCTCCCGACGGCATCGCGATGTGCCATGTTGGCGGTGGTGTTAACGCCAAGAGAGGAAAGGGGCGTCCATGGACCAAGCTAGCATCATCGGAATCGATCTGGCGAAGAACAGCTTTCAACTTCATGGTGCGCGAACCGACGGATCGGTCGCGTTCCGCAAGAAGTTGAGCCGCGGGAAGGTGCTGGAGTTTCTGGACTCGCAGCCGCACTGCGCGGTGGCGATGGAGGCCTGCGCCGGGGCTCATTACTGGGGCCGGGAGATCGGCGATCTGGGTCACACGGTGGGGTTGATCCCACCCCAATATGTCAAGCCTTACGTCAAGCGTCAGAAGAACGACGCAGCGGATGCCGAGGCGATCTGCGAGGCGGCGTTGCGTCCGACGATGAGTTTCGTGGCGGTCAAGACGGCGGAGCAGCAGGGTCGGGCGATGCTGTTCCGGACACGCGATCTGTTGGTGCGTCAGCGCACCCAGACGATCAACGCGCTACGCGGCCATCTCGCGGAGTTCGGCGTCGTAGCGGCCCAGGGTCGGGTCCATGTCAACCGCCTGGCGCCGGCGCTTGAGGATCCTGACTCAGACCTGCCGGATGCGGTCCGCGAGCTGGGCACGCTTCTGCTTGAACAGATCGCCGGGTTCAACGCAAAGATCGAGTGCCTGGAGAAGGAAATCCACGCGAGCGCGCGGCATGATGCAGAAGCACGACGCCTGATGAGCGTGCCGGGGATCGGCCCGATCACCGCGATGGCAATCCAGGCCTTCGCACCGCCGATGGAGACTTTCCGGCGCGGCCGGGACTTCGCCGCCTGGCTCGGCCTGGTGCCGCGCCAGCACTCGACCGGCGGCAAGCCGCGGCTGGGCAAGATATCGAAAATGGGCCAGCGCGATCTCAGGCGTCTGCTGATCACGGGCGCCATGGCGGTCGTCCGCTGGGCGGTTCGGCGGGGTCGGACGAGCGACCCGTGGCTTGCCAGGATGCTGATGCGCAAGCCGAGGATGCTGGTCGCCGTGGCGCTGGCCAACCGGATGGCACGCATCGTGTGGGCGCTAATGACGAAGAAGGAGAGTTACCGGGCTCCCGCAGCCGCCTGAGAGGCGGCTAGGCGGGTAGCTGTCGGGGGCGTGGGCAGGTCTGAGGAAGGGCAAGGGCAAACGGTCAATCGAGACGGGATCGGGAAAACCAGTTTCCGGATGGAGAGATTTCGAGCTCGCGTAACCGATATGGACCCGGTCCGCGCATCTCCATGAGGGCCCGCGGCGTGTGACGTGCCGCAAAGAGAGGCCGGACACACGACAGCACCTGACCGCGTGCACCTGGTCGACCAAAGAAAATGCTTGCGTCAAACGGGGCGTCCACACACACACACGTCCGGCGTGGACCGCGTGTTCCGATGGCGCGATCTTTGGCAGGTTGAGCGTCCGTGTAGTGGGTGCGCCGGCAAGCTCATGCCGAATGCAGCGCGGCCTTCACCGGATGCTCACGTCAATGCCAGCGAAGATGCATGAAGAGCATGCGGCAGCTCGCCGCGTTCGCTCCCAGCATCGAATCGCAGAATCGCACCGCGCCATCGCCGTAAGCATCCGCCAAGGACCGCAGGGTATCCCGGGCTGAGATTGGCGGCGCGGTGATGCTGGCGATGAAGTTCCGGGCGGGATCCGGCCCCGGCTTCGCGGGGCAGGCTCTATGCGGCGCGATCGAGCTTCTGCTCGGGG